>JAHHHS010000032.1 GCA_019359215.1 Nostoc indistinguendum CM1-VF10
TTAAACAAATCTCGCATACTTGTTAAGCTGTTATCCATAGCATAAGATAACCAGCACTCAAAGAACAGACGACTGTTCAATACTGGATAATCGTTTTTTGGCAGTCCTCTCAAGATATCTTTGACAATCTTGGGAAATGAATTTATAATCACTATCAAATAGATATACTTTAATCTTCCGCCCAAAATTTAACATATTTTGGGCTGTTTTTATCGGATTTTTCTTAACATTCAACACTTTTGGCTCAATACATCTTTACTGGTAGCGAATTGTTGCAAATTGCGGTCATTGCGAGTGGTAAGCTAAATCAACAATTCCTGATAGTATTGTTTGGGTTCGCTAGGTAGATATGTGGTCATTTGCAAGGTTTGTTCGCTCAACTTGTAAGCCTTGTTAATATCAATGCGACTTAATAAATCTAAATCGTGGGAAATTACCCAAAGCGCACCCTGATATTCATTGATACCTTCTACCATTTGATTAACGGTTTCGATTTCCTACCCCATTAGAACCAACCAAAGCAATGCGATCGTTCTCTGCAATGCTGAGATGAACACCTTTAAATAAAGCCCTAGTGGAGCTAAGTTGATAGCCTAAGTTTTCAGCTAACAATATTGATTTTTTCTGCATTCTTTCCAAACTCCTTTAAGATTATAGGCTTACGCATAGCTTCCCAATCTAGTGGAGGGTTGGGAGGTCTGCAATATGTGAAATCCTCAAAATACCGTTGAGGTTGCGTAAGTCCTGAATTAATGCGACAGACTACTAAACTTCTTCTCCCTTCCCTGTAAGAGAAGAGTTGGGAATGAAGGCAATCCATGCTTCTATTTAGTAAAGTGAATATTTGTCACCTTGCTATGACGGGCGGTAAGTCTATTCTTACAGGTGCGTTTCCTGCCGTAGGGAAATTAGCCAACCCGAAGGAACACTCATCCCAAAAGTGGTGAGACATTGCTTAAAACCAAAAAATTCTTTTGTCAGTCCCTGTTGCTTATGAGCAAGGGTTTTTGCTACTACTTCATTTCAGCTATCTGAGGCGTATTCAGGTTTAATTCTAGCTACATTATGGTAGCACGGGATTCCAGAAACGTAATTAAAGATGTGGGCGTATGAATACGGGATGAATTATGCAAACAGGTTGCTGCTTGATTGACCTAACTGTGTGCCTACCCTGTTAACGTAGGTACACAGTTGATCCTGGCAAAAGAAACTGGGAATGGAAATTTTGATCAAGTGAGGTATTAGATAACCTTAAAATACTTTGTGATGAGCAATTACTACCTGGGTTTATTTTAGATTTAAGTCAGGTTTGGTAAGAAATAAATTCAATAATTTAATCGTGTTTAACAGTTAAAATGCAGTAATTTTGCTCAAATTTCAGTTGGTGGATGCCAGCCAGCAGACACCCAAGCTTGCCTAACGGTTACAGCATAAGGATTATTCAGTTGCAAAGCTAATACAGTTGCACGGCCACAGGCAGTCAAACCTGTAATTTGAGTGCCGTTGTTTGTCCAAGTGAAATGACGTGACCATTTTTGTTGACGAGGGTTGAAGAGTTTGACTTTACGGTTTGTTACTCCATCTCTGGCATGAGTCTGAATACCTTTGTAGGCATTGCATAACCTACAGGCAAGCCACAGATTTTCCTCATCGTCAGTACCGCCAGCTGCTCTGGGAATGATATGTTCAATTTCTAAAATTCCCAAAACATACTTTTGGAGACTAAGGCAATAACCACATTGATGATTCGCCTGTATCCGTATCTGCACTCGGACTTGTTCAGAAATCTGGCTCACTAGCTTAAGGGTTCAATCAACCCACGTTTGACAGCTTCGCTTAACGCAGTGGCTTTTCTTAAAAGTCCTTCTTGATATACCTGCATCAGGGTTTGTAATTCTGAGCGATCGCCTTCATTAAGAGTACCTGATTGTTGGCGATCAAGCAGTTCGCTCAACCGAGCATCCTGTTCTGCTTCCATTTGCAGTTCGGTCAGCACCAGGACTTGTTCATCAGAAAGGACAGAGACAGACTCAAGATCACTAACATCCCCATTGACAGGCGGAATTGAAAGTTGAATAGTATCTATTAAAATGCTGGCAACATCACGATTTGCCAACCGGGCAAAGCGTTCTGCACGTTGGTAAATATCGTCTGGCAGGGTAATGATGATTTGGGTACTCATAGCTCTTGCAAACACTTCTCTCTATTCTCACTTGCAAATGGATAAAACGCGATCGCTGGGAAGCCATACCACTAGAAGTGCGAAAAAAGTTTGCACCGATTTGTTCTGAGTTTGTGATTGAATTGCGTTCCCAGAGCGTAGTTTACCGCCGTAGGCATCGCTTGCAAATTTTGCAAGACAAGATGCAAGAGTATATTGATAATGGCACGCAACTTGGTTGGTTAATTGATAAAAAACAATGCCGAGTTTTTATTTATCGTCCTAATATTGCGGTTGAGGTATTAAATAACCAAGACACTGAATGGAGATGCACTAGAACACCGATTCACTAATAAAAGGCGAGGTTGAAAAACCGGATTTTTAGGTCATTTCAACCACAGTTTCTTTCTTGTGCCTAAAAGAAACCCGAGTTTTTCGTCATGACTCTGAATACTGAATCGGTGTTCTAGTATTTGTGAATGCTTTACCTCATAAACTTCGCCAATGCTTACAAAAAAATGAAGCCGAAAAAATCGGGACTGAGAAATAAATCTCAGTCCCGATAAAAAAGCGGGCTAACCGCTATTTATATGGTTAACCCGTGCAGCTTTGGGAACGCGCAGAGAAATTGTTATTGCAATACCAACTTCACATTGGCGTTTTGCAGACCGCGTTGTTTTACTTCAGCCAAAGTTTTGTTAACAGCATACTTTTGGTTGATGGAGTTGATCAACTCGGTTTGGTTGTGCTTCTTAGCAACGCCCCACAGGTCAGCAATTAGGTCAAAAGAACCATCGCTGTTGCGAGACCAGCCGAGGTCATATTCGCCATCCAACATAGCAACGATGTCAGAACGGACACGCTGACCGTTATAACCACGGACATCAGCTTCAGTCTTTACGCTGATACCGAGGTCGCGCAAGGAAGCCTTGAGGATTTCGGCATCGGTGATTTTGGTACGCAGGGTGCTAAAGTGAGACATTTGGGTTTCCTCCAATGAGAAGATTGAGAAAAACGACAACGGTTTGTTTTGGGCGAAGCCGCGTTAGCAGGATGCGGCTTTTTTTTAAACTGCTAGCATTCAGAGCTAGCCTTTCCCCCTGGGATGGCAGAGGAAAGCTTTTAGAACTCCATTCGCTGATATTCAGCTACGGAGGACGCTGCGGGGCGTGCGCGCTGTCTGGCCCAATCTCTCAGAGCCGTTACTTGTTCTTGCATCGTTCGAGACAGCGGCAATGTTGCCTTCAGTGCAGCAATAATATCTAGTTGGGTGAACTCCCGATCTTGGGCAAAAGCTTCATACATTGCCGCAACGATCGCTTGCTCAATTTCTGCCCCAGAAAAGCCATCAGACATCTTAGCTAGTTGCTCAAGGTCAAATCGAGAGATGTCTTCACGGCGCTTAGTTAGGTGGATATTAAAAATATCCTGCCGTTCTCCTGGTGTTGGCAGATCCACAAAGAAAATTTCATCAAAGCGTCCTTTCCTCAGAAACTCGCCAGGTAAGCGTTCTACTCTGTTAGCAGTTGCCATCACAAACACTGGTGATTTCTTATCTTGCATCCATGTGAGGAAGGAGCCGAAGATTCTACTTGAAGTCCCCCCATCGGAATCGGAAGAACCTCCACTACCAGCAAAGGATTTATCCAATTCATCGATAAACAAAATCGCTGGGGAAATAGATTCTGCTGTTTTCAGGGCGTTTCGCAAGTTTGCTTCACTTCGTCCCACCATTGAGCCGTCGTAGACTCGCCCCATATCTAACCGCAACAGTGGTAAACCCCACAGTCGGGAAGTAGTTTTGGCAATTAATGACTTACCACAACCGGGAACTCCGAGAATTAACATCCCTTTTGGTTGAGGCAAACCATACTCTCTTGCTCTTTCTGTAAAAGCGTTAGAGCGTTGCTTGAGCCATCTTTTTAACTCTTCTAAGCCACCTACAGCATCAATGGTTTCATCTTCTTCAATGTATTCTAAGATTCCATTGCGCCGAATTAGTTGCTTTTTCTCAGATAAAACGATATCTACTTCATCTTCCGTCAGACGCCCTGTTGTTACCTGTGCCTTTCGGTAGACTTTCTCAGCTTCATCTTTAGTTAAACCTAAAGCTGCTCTAAGAAGCTTCTCTCTGGCTTCTGTTGTCAACCGCCGACCACGATTTTGGTCTACGTGCTGAGTCAGTACTTTATTTAACTCTGCCATATCTGGCAGTGTAAAATCGATAACAACAACTTCTTTTTCTAACTCTATAGGTACTTGTTGCATCGGTGACATCAAAATGATGTTCTTTTGCGTACCTTTAAAGCTAGCGATCGCATCACGTAACGATCTGTTTGTTGCAGGCGCATCAATAAAAGGATGTAAATCTTTAAGAATAAATATACTAGGTTCTTTCTGGCGAATTATCCACTCGATCGCCGCCTCTGGAGACACGGTATTGTGTTGGGTAACATTCCGGGGCTGACCATACTCTACAATCCCGTGTGTTACTGTCCAAACAAATACTCGGCGCTGTGGCTTTAACTCTGACTGGGCGATTGTGGAAATTGCTTGCTCGGCCCGCTCTTCCTCGGAGGTCACAAGGTAGATTAAAGGGTATTGAGCTTGAATTAGGATCTTGAGCTCTTGGTTCATACTTCGACCTACTTGAGACCTTATAGAGACAGTAGAGACATTGCTTCTGGTAAAGACAACCGAATCATTAATATCTATCTAGCAAGGAACTAACTCTTCCTCACCCTTGGGATAGGTTTCATCTTCATCCATTTCATCAATGGAAAGATGTGGTTGACCAACTACTCCTGGTTGATTGCCTAAAGTAACCAGTTCCCCATCACGTAATACTAGTGAGCTATCACAAGTTGGGCATGAATAAACTCTATGAGTCCGCCCATAAGAAGAATCTTCTACCTCGTCGACCAATTCTGAATTAGATAAGTAAAAAACGAGGGCACGTTCGGCAAGTTCTGACATTGGTTCTGAATCGACTGCTGAACGAATCTTCAATTTTTTGTGCAACTCTGGCGATAAATACAAAGTGACCTTTTGCTTAGTTTGCGTTTGCATATAACTCTTTAACGGTCTTACCCGGGTATGTATATCAAGTTATCGGTTCTTCTATTGGTTGTCAAGACAGTAAAACGTTTTGACGCCAATATTGTTACATTTGTTAACACTTGAGGTTGAGATGCTGTTTATTGAGTGATAAATAGCTGATTACAAACCTCTCAGAATTAATCAGGAATTAATCAAAACCTCAAACCTCAATGGAAATTAGCGATCGCTAATTCAACGATAAAGCAGTGATTACCTGGCTTGGCTTACTTTTTAACTATATTTGAGCGTTAGCGGGTACCGGGATCTCAAAAGAGAATGGTAAATATCCTGAAAAAATATTGAATTTTTAATAAGCGCTCTTTCAGTGCAGTTTATTCAACAGTTTACGGATTCGAGAATAGCTCGTAAATTGGCGAAGGTATTGATCTGAGTTTTTAGTATTTCTATAAAATCAGTGACTTTGGCAAAATGTGTAATGTAAATGGCTACTGCTAATAAAATCTGTAGTTTGGGGCCAAGAATTTATAGGTTTGCCGCCAGCGTTAGCGGAGTTACTGCCCTGTTAATAATCCTAATGGGGTTGTACTGCAAATAATTTTAACGCTGGGGCTATCACCTGGAAAACTTACAGTAACTCCCGTTACGGCTTTGAATTTCTATATCCGAGTAACTGGACATCTTTAGCAGCCCCAGCAAATGATGATGGAGCTGCGTTTGTTTCACCACAGGATAACTCAGTGGAAATTCGGGGTTGGGCAAGTCAGCAGTTACCAAATTCGATTGTTACAGAATAAGAGCCTGTGAAAAAGCTCAAACCCAACTTTCAAACTGCCCAAGGGATATCTGGAGTGCTGCTTGTAGAAGTTAATCAACAAGTAGGTTCGATGACACTGACACTAACTCAGGGTCAAGTGAAATACTACTGGCAGGGACGAAGCAAGAGCCAAGATTTTCAAGATTATTATCGTTTGTTCTATTACATTGCCCAGCAGTATCGAATTCCGAAGTCTTAATTGGGCCTTGGGCATGGGAAATTGGGCACAAGAAGTACAGGGGCAAAGGCGAGAATTAAAATTACCTCTTTCCCCTCTGCTCCCTGCTCCCCTGCCTCTTCTCCCTCTGCCTCCCCAACTCCCTCATTTCCCTCACTCCCTGCTCCCTAAATCCACATCTCTCCCAGAATGATGATTAAGAGGGGACAGAAACCTGATAGATTTAGCTATCAGCGAGTAAAAACTGGTGAAGATGAAAGTCCTGGTTATTGGTGGTGATGGATATTGCGGTTGGGCAACTGCTCTTTACCTTTCCAATCGAGGTTATGAAGTTGGAATTTTAGATAGTTTGGTGCGGCGGCATTGGGATAATGAACTTGGTGTCGAAACTCTTACTCCGATCGCACTAATTCAACAACGTCTCCAGCGCTGGCAAGATTTGACGGGTAAATCTATCGATTTGTTCATCGGCGATATTACAAATTACGAATTTCTCCATAAAACATTACAGCAATTTCAGCCAAATGCTCTGGTGCATTTTGGTGAACAGCGTTCGGCCCCATTTTCCATGATTGACCGAGAACATGCAGTTGTTACCCAGGTCAATAATGTAGTTGGTACGCTGAACTTGTTGTATGCCATGCGGGAGGATTTTCCCGACTGTCATTTAGTGAAGCTGGGGACGATGGGTGAATACGGTACACCCAACATTGACATAGAAGAAGGGTACATCACCATTGAACACAATGGACGCAAAGATACCCTACCTTATCCCAAGCAGCCTGGGTCAATGTACCATTTAAGCAAAGTCCATGATAGTCATAACATCCACTTTGCTTGCCGGATTTGGGGATTGCGGGCAACTGATTTAAATCAGGGTGTAGTTTATGGTGTCTTAACCGAAGAAACGGGGATGGACGAACTATTGATTAATCGACTAGATTACGATGGTGTGTTTGGTACTGCACTAAACCGCTTTTGTATTCAAGCAGCGATTGGACATCCGTTAACTGTCTACGGTAAAGGTGGACAAACTCGCGGATTTTTGGATATTCGGGATACAGTCAGATGTGTGGAATTAGCGATCGCTAACCCTGCCGAAGCTGGTGAATTCCGCGTATTTAACCAATTTACCGAACAATTCAGCGTCGGCGACTTGGCATTGATGGTGAAAAAAGCTGGTAACGCTATGGGATTGAATGTAGAAATCAATCACTTAGATAATCCCAGAGTCGAGAAAGAAGAACATTACTTCAACGCTAAAAACACTAAATTGCTTGATTTAGGTTTACAGCCTCACTTGCTTTCTGATTCTTTACTCGATTCTCTGTTAAACTTTGCCATTAAGTATCAGACGCGAGTTGATCACAAACAAATTCTGCCCAAAGTCTCTTGGCACAGAAATTAGGATAAACCCCAGTAGATCGTGGGTTTAACACTGGTCGTCATGTCTTAGCACAATATGACGACCAGTCAGTTATATATCAGACGTATCGTCCAGCTATTACTAAATTTGCGTTTACCATAGTTATTTTGACTGTGCAGAATTGATTACAGCACGCGAGACAGTTTACTCTGGATTTAATAGCAAAATGCACTCTAAGCTGAGATTATCTGCCTGGACTGAATAGTTTTATATGAGAATTGCCCTATTCACCGAAACCTTTTTACCCAAGGTTGACGGCATTGTAACGCGTCTGCGCCATACTGTTGACCATCTACAGCGCAGTGGTAATCAAGTGCTGGTAATTGCCCCTGATGGAGGCATCACAGAACACAAAGGCGCTAAAGTTTACGGCGTTACTGGCTTTCCTCTGCCATTGTATCCAGAATTGAAAATGGCACTTCCCCGCCCAGCCATTGGGTACGCTTTGGAAGAGTTTAAGCCAGATATTATTCATGTCGTGAATCCAGCAGTTTTAGGTTTGTCTGGGATATTTTATAGCAAAATCCTCAAAATCCCCTTAGTAGCGTCTTATCACACCCATTTACCCCAATATCTCCAACATTACGGCTTAGGGATGCTGGAGGGTTTTCTTTGGGAACTCCTGAAAGGCGCTCATAATCAAGCAGCTTTAAATCTGTGTACTTCCACAGCAATGGTGGAGGAACTGACAGCACATGGTATTGAACGTGTAGATTTATGGCAACGCGGGGTGGATACGGAATTATTTCATCCCGATTTGGCTAGTGTAGAGATGCGATCGCGCCTATCAAAAAATCATCCACAAAGTCCATTACTACTTTACGTGGGGCGGCTTTCGGCTGAAAAAGAAATTGAGCGCATCAAACCAATTTTAGAAGCAATTCCTGAAGCGCGGTTAGCATTGGTTGGGGATGGCCCCCACCGTGAAGCATTGCAAAAACACTTTGCTGGCACAAACACTTATTTTGTTGGGTATCTTATGGGGCAAGAATTAGGTTCTGCCTTTGCGAGTGCTGATGCCTTTATCTTTCCTTCTCGTACAGAAACACTAGGTTTAGTATTACTAGAAGCAATGGCATCTGGCTGTCCAGTAGTAGCAGCCCGTTCCGGGGGGATTCCTGATATTGTCACAGATGGAGTAAATGGATATCTTTTTGAGCCAACAGCAGATGTTCAAGGAGCGATCGCTGCTACTGTTCGCCTCTTAGAACAAAAACAACAACGAGACATCATCCGTCAAAATGCTCGCCGGGAAGCAGAAATTTGGGGTTGGCAATCTGCTACCAGACAGCTAGTAGATTACTATCAAAAGGTAATATTTTCTGAAAAGTTGGCAAAATCAGGGAGTAGGGAGTAGGGAGTAGGGAGATGGGGGAGATGGGGGAGATGAGGGAGATGAGGGAGCAGGGGGAGCAAAGGGAGAAGATTTAATAACCAATGCCCAAAATCTAAAATCTAAAATTACCATGACCGAAACAGACTCATGATACAAGGCCATTTATGGGGATTATTAATTTTGAATTTTGAATTTTGAATTTTGAATTTTGAATTCGGAGCAAAGCGACGTGACACTCCCTAACTCTGGCAGCGTCTTGGCTACATTAACTGAATTAACTCAAGTTAATCGTACTCACGCCCTACTGCGTCGTGTTAAAGATTTATCTGTTAACGAATTTGTTTGCTTACTCGACTTCATAACGGCTGAGTTCCAGCAATTTCTTAGAGCCATTGAACTGATCAATAATGAAACTCTAGAAATTATGTTGGAGAAGGTGCTAGAAGCTATCACCCTCAAAATTGGTCAAATCCTGCAAGCAGAACATACAGCTATTTTTTTAGTTGATTATGATAAAGGTCAACTGTGGTCAAAAGTTCCCCAAGATAATACCCAAAAGTTCTTAGAAATTCGGACTCCCATTACAGCAGGTATTCCCGGTCATGTTGCTAGTACAGGTCAATATTTAAATATATCTGAAACTTATACTCACCCTCTATTTAGCCCAGAACTTGAAAAACAAATGGGCTACAAAATACATAAAATATTATGTATGCCTGTTCTCAGTAGCAAAAACCAGACTGTAGCGGTAGTGCAACTGGCTAATAAAACCGGGAATGTTCCGTTTAATTATGATGATGATGAACGGTTTCGAGACTTCGCCGCTTCTATTGGGATTATTCTGGAAAGCTGCCAATCTTTTTATGTAGCAGCTCGCAATCAACGAGGCGCAACGGCTCTGTTGCGGGCAACTCAAACACTGGGGCAAAGTTTGGATTTAGAAGCAACTTTGCAGATAGTCATGGAGCAAGCTCGAATTTTAATGCAAGCAGACCGCAGCACACTGTTTTTATATCGTAAAGATATGGGCGAACTCTGGACGAAAGTTGCAGCGGCGGCAGATGGCACAAATTTAATAGAAATTTGCATTTTTGCGAACCGTGGCATTGCTGGCTATGTGGCCTCCACTGGTGAAGCATTAAATATTTCTGATGCCTATAAAGATCCGCGTTTTGATCCGACTATAGATAGAAGAACTGGGTATGTAACTCGCAATATTCTGTGTTTGCCAGTATTTAATTCGGCAAATGAATTAATTGGTGTTACACAATTAATTAATAAGCAACAAAGCAGTTTTACCGCTTCTGATGAAGAGTTTATGCGGGCTTTTAATATTCAGGCAGGAGTTGCTTTAGAAAATGCTCGCCTATTTGAAAATGTGCTGTTAGAAAAACAGTATCAAAAAGATATTTTACAAAGTTTATCAGATGCGGTGATTTCTACAGATATGGCAGGACGCATTGTTACGATTAATGATGCGGCCCTAGAGTTGCTGGGCTGTCCTATAAAAGATGCTAATAGTAAGAATAACAAGCTTTCGTGGGAACAAAATTTGATTGGTCGCCTAGTTTGGGAAGTTGTGCCAATTGAAAATCTCCAAATGCGGCTAGAAGATAGTTTAAAAACTGGAGCTAAACATTATGTGCCAGAGCAAAGTTTGATAGTAGGAATTTTTCAAGTTAAGAGTGAGGAGTTAGAAGTTAAAAATGAGACTCAAGAATCAAAATTCAGGACTCTGGACTCAATTTTAGCAGTCTGCGATCGCACTAACCCCCATATTTTCATTCCCTGGAATCTACCCCTTACTCCCCAATCTGAATTTCTCACCACTGATGAGGTGCAAAAATTAGAACGTAGCACGAATCTGACTGTCAATCCCCTAACTAACCCAGAAGGCGGTGTCCGGGGTGGTTTGGTGGTGTTGGAAGACATCAGCCAGGAAAAACGCATGAAAACTACTATGTCCCGCTACCTAACGCCCCATGTAGCCAAGCAAGTTATGGCTTTGGGGGAAGACGCTTTAATGGTGGGTGAGCGAAAGGAAGTAACCATTTTGTTTTCTGATATCCGTGGCTACACAACACTTACAGAAAATCTCGGTGCAGCTGAAGTGGTATTGCTGCTCAATGAGTATTTTGAAACGATGGTGGAGGCGGTTTTTAACTACGAAGGCACTCTCGATAAGTTTATTGGTGATGCCTTAATGGCGGTATTTGGTGCGCCAATACCGCTAACTGAAAATCATGGTTGGAGGGCTGTGCAGTCAGCGTTAGATATGCGACAACGGTTAGAAGAATTTAACCATCGACGAATTATTCAAGCGCAGCCACAAATTCATATTGGCATTGGGATTAGTTCTGGAGAAGTGGTTTCGGGTAATATTGGTTCCCGCAAACGGATGGATTATACCGTAATTGGAGATGGCGTAAATTTAAGTTCGCGCTTGGAAACGGTAACTAAGGATTACGGTTGTGATATTCTTTTAAGTGAATTTACTTACCAGCTTTGCAGCGATCGCATTTGGGTGCGCCAGTTAGATAAAATCCGAGTCAAAGGGAAACATCAGGCTGTAAATATCTACGAGTTAATTGGCGATCGCAGCATCGCTCTAGATGCCAACACTCAAGAGTTTTTATTTCACTATCATACTGGACGATCAGCTTATTTATCGCGCAACTTCTCACAAGCGATCGCCTGTTTTGAAGCTGCCAAATGCATCAAACCCCAAGATCAAGCTGTTGATATCCACATAGAACGGGCGCGTAATTATCAACAAACGCCGCCTCCAAAGTCTTGGGATGGTGTTTGGACAATGGTTACTAAGTAGTCATTTGTCATTCGTCATTCGTCATTTGCCCAATGCCCCATGCCCCATTCAACCTTCAACCTCCCCCTGATCATCCTTAAACGGATCTTCGCCAATTCTTAGCTCTATTTTTGAGCGTTTCAACTGTTGCCATAGATCCCTTATTTGTTCGTAAGCTTCACCTGGAGGCAGTTTTCCATTTGTTTCTAAGTTACAGATGTAGCTTACTCGTTGGGCAAATTCCTGTAGATTAGCATTAAAAACCAAGTTTTCTGGCTTTACCTGACCGTAGTAGCGACCGCGAGGGTAAAGAAAATCATCCTTGTTCACTATTTTGTTCTCCAATTTATCAACTCCCCTTGTGTTTGAATCTCTAAAGCTGAATCCTTTGCTACCCTGATATCTACGTTTTGTTTGTCATAAATAGAGTAAAGAGTCAGGGTAGAAGACCCATACATAAATGTAGTTGCTCTGAAACCCTTGACTGCTGGAAACTTCCAAATGCTCCCCACTCCCTTGCTTCTTTGGTCAGACTGCGGTAACTCGAACTATTGAACTTCTTTTCTAACTTAATGATGCGGGAATTAATTGATTTAGATTTTGAGACTAGAAAATAAAGCCTGAAATACTTTTACTGTAAAAGTTACAAAAAAATTTCTCCTAAAGTAACTAAAGAGAATATTTGACTTCCGTCCCAGTTGTAAATTTATCTTATCTTAATTTATGAAGTTCTGACTGTAATTAACTTCAGTAAAAACTCTGAGTTACATTTTGCTAAAAAACACCCGTATTTATAGTAATTCTCATTTTTGCAAAAATAACTACAGATTTTTAGTGCAAAACTGCTTAAGTAAATATACTATGCGTGAAAGCGAATTGTCCTCTGTTAAAAGTTAGAGATTCAGTTGTAAACTACCCCACAGCTAGAAGCTGGGGGCTTTCAGCAGCCCTGGTGTGGCTTACAAGATTGCAAGACAACACCGAACCTCCGGGCATGGTGAATGTTTAGCAACTTTCTGCTGACCAGTGGACAAAAAGAGGGAAAGGAGAAAATAGCTAAAGTGAGAAAATTTTCCTCTGTGCCCGTCTGCCCTTTTCTGGCATTAAGGGTTCCTGTATAGACCTCTGCCTAGTTACCCTTCTCCTCGCACCCTCTTAAATAATCATCAATGGCTAATAGTTAATAACTAAAGATAAAATGGTAAAGCCTCAAAGGACAGATTTTGTCCATCGCCTAGAACTTTACTGCCACCATGTCTGTTAATTCCAAGTTATACGAAGGCAAAGCCAAAATTCTTTATACAACAGACGATCCGGAAGTCTTGTTGGCCGATTTTAAAGACGATGCCACGGCGTTTAACGCCCAGAAGCGCGGCAGTATCCAAGAAAAGGGAAAGATTAATTGTAGCATTTCCAGCCAGCTTTTTAAACAGTTGGAAGCAAATGGTATAAAAACTCACTTTATTGACAGCCCTACCCCGAATCAGATGCGGGTGAGAGCAGTAAAAATTTTACCCTTAGAAGTGGTTATCAGAAATATTGCTGCTGGCAGTTTGTGTCAGCAAACAGGATTACCAGTGGGTACAATTCTGAAACAGCCTTTGGTTGAATTTTATTACAAAAACGATCAATTAGGAGATCCTTTGTTGACACGCGATCGCCTGTACCTGCTAGAACTAGCTACCCCGGAACAAGTAGACGCAATTACACATCTAGCATTGCAAATCAACGAATTTCTCAAGAAATTTTGGCAACAATGTGGCATTACCCTAGTAGACTTCAAACTAGAGTTTGGTTTGGACTCACAACAGCAGTTGCTCTTGGCAGACGAAATTAGCCCTGACACCTGCCGTTTGTGGGATACCGCACAAGAAGACTCAAACCGCCGGGTAATGGACAAAGACCGCTTTCGCCGGGACTTAGGAAATGTAGAGGATGCCTACCAGGAGGTTTTACAAAGAGTGCTAAAAGCAGTAGAGAGTAATAATTAAGTGGGTAAAAATCAATTAAACTCGTGTGGATTGTACTTTGTTATTGTTATTCATCAATGACTAATGACTATTTGTGATGGTATGTGTGGTCGTGAAGAGGAATCAAAAGTAAAATGCGTTTATCTCCCTTATTGCTGGCAGCAGTAGCAATTGCAGCCCCTTGGGGCGGTTCATTGAGTGCAAGTGCAGAAACCGCCAACAGTTCAAAACAGACAACAGAAGTTTTGACACTAGAAACAAATCAGCAGCCAGAAAAGGACACAGATCAGGTTGAATCTAGTAAAAGTCTAGAATCTCGATCTAATCCCATAGAGGTTATGGAGGCGGATAAATCCCGCATTGTCGCAGTTTACCCTGCCAATCCAGGAGCGATGCCTGCGGCGGGCTACGCCTACGTGGCACCAAAGGTAATAGTGCCAACCTCCACAACCCCAAAAACTGCACAAACCCCTCCAATAGATCCTAATTCTAATCAGCAGCCCTCTCCCGCTCCAGACATTCCACCGCCAGAAATCCAACAACCAACGTTTTCCCCAACTCCTGAGACAGCTCCAGTTCCAGAAAATGTCAATCCACCGACAACGGAACCTTTATTACCCACTACTCCAGAACCATCTACCGCTCCTGATGTTCCATTCCCAGATAGTCAACAACGAACACCTGCTCCAACCCCAGGTGCGACTCCCAGTCCGCAGAATGTTAACCCGCCGACAACTCCGGGAGAGACTCAACCCAACACAGCCCCAGAAGCCAATGACCCCCGCGTATTGGTGTCGGAAGTATTAATTAGATCACAAACTGGCCAACTATCACCAGAACTGGAAGAACAAGTTTACAAAGTAATTCGTACCCAACCAGGACGAACGACAACCCGCACCCAACTGCAAGAAGATATTAACGCCATCTTTGGTACTGGCTTCTTCTCCAACGTGCAAGCAGCGCCAGAAGATACCCCCTTGGGAGTCCGGGTAAGCTTTGTTGTACAGCCTAACCCTGTTTTAAGCAAGGTAGAAGTGCAAGCCAATCCTGGCACTGGTGTTGCTTCTGTACTTCCAGCCAATACTGTGGATGAAGTCTTTAAAGATCAGTATGGCAGAATCCTCAACTTACGTGACTTGCAAGAAGGCATCAAGCAGTTAAACAAGCGGTATCAAGACCAAGGTTACGTACTAGCTAACGTGATTGGAGCGCCACAAGTCTCTGAAAACGGGGTTGTTACCTTGCAAATAGCAGAAGGTGTAGTAGAAAACATTCGAGTCCGATTCCGCAATAAAGATGGTCAGGAGACAGACGAGAAGGGACAACCAATTCGGGGACGGACACAGGATTACATCATTACCCGAGAAGTGGAGTTGAAGCCAGGACAAGTATTCAATCGCAACACAGTGCAAAGAGACTTACAGCGAGTGTATGGACTAGGACTGTTTGAAGATGTGAATGTCTCCCTTGACCCTGGTACTGACCCCAGCAAGGTGGATGTGGTCGTGAATGTAGCTGAACGCAGTAGTGGTTCTATTGCAGCCGGGGCAGGGTTTAGTTCTGCTAGTGGACTTTTTGGAACAGTTAGCTATCAACAGCAAAACCTGAACGGTAGGAACCAAAAACTGGGGGCAGAAGTACAAATAGGAGCGCAGGAGTTATTCCTGTTTGATGCGCGGTTTACAGACCCCTGGATTGCCGGAGATCCCTACCGGACTTCCTACACAACCAATCTTTTTCGCCGCAGTTCTATTTCATTGATTTTTGATGGCAAAGATCAAGATATTAGGACATTTCAAGAGGGACAAACAGATGATGGCGATCGCCCCCGCATCCTCCGTCTCGGTGGCGGTGTCACCTTTACCCGCCCCCTTTCCCCCAATCCTTACAAAACTTCGGTATGGACAGCCTCAGCCGGTTTCCAGTATCAAAGAGTTTCCGCCCGTGATGCCGATGGCGATATCAGAAGAACAGGAGCAGTGTTTGACGACGATGGGAACCGCATCAGCGGCGAAATTCCACTTAGCTTCTCTGGTTCAGGTGAAGACGATTTATTGCTATTGCAACTAGGGGCACAGCGTGATCTCCGTAATAACCCTCTGCAACCCACTAGCGGTTCTTATCTCCGCTTCGGAGTAGACCAGTCAGTACCTGTGGGACAAGGTAACATTTTGCTGACCAGATTGCGGGGTAGTTACAGCAAATATTTACCCGTTCAATTGATTAACCTCAGCAAAGGGGCGCAAACCTTAGCATTTAATGTGCAAGCGGGAACTATCCTTGGTGACTTGCCTCCCTACGAAGCCTTTACCATTGGCGGTAGCAACTCCGTCCGAGGTTATGAAGAAGGAGCGTTAGCTAGTGGACGCTCTTATGTGCAAGCATCAGTTGAGTATCGGTTCCCAGTTTTTTCAGTAGTCAGTGGCGCACTATTTTTTGATATTGGCAGTGACTTGGGAACTAGTACCCAGTCCGCTGAAGTGCTCAATAAGAACGGCAGTGGCTACGGCTATGGTCTCGGCGTACGCGTCCAGTCTCCACTGGGGCCAATTCGTATTGACTACGGTATCAACGATGACGGTGATAGTCGGATTAATTTCGGTATTGGCGAAAGATTTTAACTTGTCATTAGTCAGTTGTCATTGGTCATTAGTGAATCACAAAGGACAAGGGACAACTGACAAAGGACAAATGACAATTATCTTTTTTGGATTAGCTTGCTAATTTTTACATTTACCTCAATACTGTTCCGATAAAGGGATTAATGACATTAATAAGGGAATATCAGGGATTTTACCAAAACAGACCATGAACAATACTAAAAGAAATATACTGACTTTTAGACCATGCAACAGCACACCCTAACTGCCCAAATCACCCAAATAGGGGTGGGATTGCATAGCGGTGTGAGTACCCAGGTGCGGATACTACCGGCTGAGGCAGGAAGTGGACGCTACTTTGTGAGGGTGGATTTACCGGATTTGCCGATCATTCCAGCGCAAGTTGCGGCAGTTAGTCACACTGTTCTCTCAACTCAGTTGGGTAAGGGTGAGGCATATGTTCGCACGGTAGAACATTTGTTGGCAGCCCTTGCGGGTATGGGTGTAGATAATGCCCGGATTGAAATTGATGGTCCAGAAGTTCCACTTTTAGATGGTTCAGCAAGTGTATGGACAGCCAATATTGCCCAAGTTGGCTTAATATCACAACCCTTTAACAACGAAGCTCCCAAGGCTATTACAGAACCAATATGGGTCTATCAAGGCGATGCCTTTGTATGTGCCCTCCCAGCACCAGAAACCCGCTTTAGTTACGGTATTGATTTTGACCTGCCCGCTATTGGTAATCAATGGCACAGTTGGTCACTAACTGGTGAACTTGAAAACGCTTCTGCTAGCTTTGCGACAGAAATCGCTCCTGCCCGCACTTTTGGGTTACTGCATCAAATTGAACATTTACAACAAACAGGGTTAATTAAAGGTGGCAGTTTGGATAATGCACTCGTTTGTGGACCAGAAGGCTGGTTAAATCCACCATTAAGATTTGCAAATGAGCCAGTCCGTCATAAAATCTTGGATTTAGTAGGAGATTTAAGTTTACTAACAACTTTTCCTATTGCTCATTTCTTAGCGTATAAAGCCAGTCACAATTTACACATTCAACTGGCTCAGAAAATTTTAGATTTTGGATCTGCTCTAAAGGTTAAAATCCAGGATTATTAAGGCTTTTGATATACGCCTGCCTACCCAATCAAATGAAACATTAACCACACGGCCAATGTCAATCCTCACTGAAGTGAATACCATCGATACAACTACATCTACCAAACCACAGGCTATAAATGAGACTACAATCAACTCTGAGATTAAAACAAGTTTTACATCTGAAGAAATTCAGAAATTGCTACCCCATCGCTATCCATTTTTATTTGTAGACAAAATAATTGACTACATTCCAGGTAAAAAAGCTGTTGGCGTTAAAAATGTCACTATTAACGAACCCCATTTCCCAGGACATTTCCCTGAACGACCACTGATGCCAGGGGTGCTAATTGTCGAAGCAATGGCACAAGTTGGAGGCATTGTTTTAACTCAAATGTCTTCGGTAGAAGGCGGACTCTTCGTCTTCGCTGGTATCGATAAAGTTCGCTTTCGCCGCCAAGTTGTACCCGGAGATCAACTAGTCATGACGGTGGAACTGTTATGGGTAAAACAACGTCGTTTCGGTAAGATGCAAGGTCGTGCTGAAGTTGACGGTCAACTTGCTTGTGAAGGGGAATTAATGTTTTCTCTAGTTAACTAAAAGTTTGCTTTCGTGGTATTGGCATAGCCGTGAAATGCCCTTGCTGAATCCTGAAAAAGGATGAAAGTAAAAAATCCACAACAGCATCTGATAATTTCTTGATTTTCGATGCCCTCTTTACGAGACGCACTCACAAACACACTTAACTTGCTTTGCCCGACACTTTCGTTCACTGAAATACTTAACGCTCAACAATGCCAGTCGCCTCAAATGGGATGGCAGTCAGTATAACTCTCTTAACCAGGGTAACGCACTGCTTTAAAAACCCCACCCGGCGCTGGCTTATCAAGACAGTTCTGGAGATTCACCCTTGAAAACGCTAATTCATCCAACTGCTGTAATTCATCCGAAATCGGAACTCCACCATACAGTGCAAGTCGGTGCCTATGCTGTGATTGGAGCGCATGTCAAAGTGGGCCCTGAAACAATAATCGGCGCTCATGCTGTGTTAGAGGGTCCTTGTGAAATTGGGGCGCAAAATCAGATTTTTACAGGTGCAGCCATCGGCATGGAACCCCAGGATCTCAAATTTGTGGGAGAACCAACCTGGGTCAAAATTGGTGATAACAACTTAATTCGTGAGTATGTTACTATTAACCGCGCTACTGGTGCTGGTGAAGCGACGGTAATTGGTGATGGGAACTTGCTGATGGCTTATGTTCATGTAGCACATAACTGCGTGATTGAAGACCAGGTGGTGATTGCTAACTCTGTGGCGTTGGCGGGTCATGTGCATATAGAGTCACGCGCTAGGTTGAGTGGGGTTTTAGGTGTCCATCAATTTGTGCATATTGGTAGACAGGCAATGGTGGGAGGCATGGCACGGATTGACCGGGATGTGGCCCCATATATGCTAGTGGAGGGAAATCCGGCGCGGGTGCGAACCCTCAACCTTGTGGGACTCAAACGCTCTGGTATGGACTCAGCAGATTTGCAAATGCTGAAAAAAGCTTTCCGCATCCTCTACCGTTCTAATTTGTCCTTTAAGGATGCCTTGGAACAACTAGAACTGTTAGGGAATAGCGAAGAATTGCAACATCTGCGTCGCTTTTTGCTACTTTCTCAGATGCCAGGAAGGCGTGGTTTAATTCCCGGTAAGGGGAAAAAAGGCGCGAGTGATGAATCGTGAGATGTGAGATATATCCCGTCGAATTACCCATAATCAAAGCACCCCTCCCCGCAAGCGAGGAGGGGGCAAGAGTGCAGGTGGCAAAGATGCCTAGACATGATAATTATGAGTTATGAGTTGATGAATTAAATTTTTCACTCATAACTCATAACTCTTGATTGTTACTAATTACCATTATCAAATGCGGATATTTATCAGCACTGGCGAAGTATCTGGCGATTTACAAGGGTCGCTGCTAATTACAGCGCTGAAGCGTCAAGCTGTGGCGATTGGGTTGGAATTAGAGATTGTGGCGTTGGGTGGTGAAAAAATGGTGGAGGCTGGAGCAATTCTGCTGGGCAATACCAGTAGTATTGGCTCAATGGGTATTTTAGAAGGGCTGCCTTATATTTTACCGACTCTCCAGGTGCAACGTCAGGCGATCGCTTCCCTAAAACAAAATCCACCTGACTTAGTGGTGCTGATCGATTATATGAGTCCGAATCTGGGAATTGGGACTTATATGAAACGGGAGTTACCAGATGTGCCTGTGGTGTATTACATCGCTCCCCAAGAGTGGGCTTGGTCAATCAGCTTGCGTAACACTAAGCGGATTGTTGGTTTTACAGATAAGCTGTTGGCAATCTTCCCACAAGAAGCCCGTTACTTTCGCCAGCAAGGGGCAGAAGTTAGTTGGGTAGGGCATCCTTTGGTTGACCGAATGCAAGACGCTCCCAGCCGCCAAGCAGCCCGTGCAAAATTGGGGATTGCGCCAGAACAAATTGCGATCGCACTTCTCCCTGCTTCTCGTCGCCAAGAACTAAAATATCTTTTACCAATTATTTTTCAAGCTGCCCAAACTATTCAAGCTAAATTACCTGAAGTTCATTTCTGGATTCCCCTATCTTTGGAAGTCTATAGAAAACCAATTGAGGAGGCTATTAAGCGTTACGGTTTGCAGGCTACAGTTCTATCAGGCCAACAAAAGGAAGTTTTTGCTGCGGCTGATTTAGCCATCAGCAAATCTGGTACTGTCAACCTAGAACTTGCTCTGTTAAATGTACCGCAAGTTGTAGTTTACCGCTTAAGTCCCCTAACTGCTTGGATAGCTCGTAAAATCCTCAAAGGTTCTGTAACATTTGCATCGCCGCCTAACTTAGTAGTGATGAAGCCGATTGTGCCAGAATTTTTACAAGAGGAAGCCACAGCAGAAAATATTATCCAAACAGCGATGGAACTGCTACTCAATCCCAGCCGCAGAAACCAAACTTTGGTAGATTATGAAGAAATGCGGCAAAGTTTAGGAGAAGTTGGCGTGTGCGAGCGGGCTGCTCAAGAAATTTTGCATATGGTGGCGGGGATTAGGGATTAGGGATTGGGGACTAGGGACTAGGAAAATTTTGTATATTTAATACTCAATACCCAATACCCAATCCCCAATCCCTTTAGAGGTGTCATGGCTCATGAGATGAGAAAACAACGAGCGATCGCAGTTGACTTATTCGCTGGTGCGGGTGGTATGACTCTTGGCTTTGAGCAAGCTGGTTTTGATGTACTAGCGGCTGTGGAAATTGACCCCATCCACTGTGCAACACATGAGTTTAACTTCCCTTATTGCTCAGTGTTATGTAAAAGTGTTGTGGATACAACCGGGGAAGAAATTAGGAGTCGTTCTAAAATTGGCGATCGCGAAATTGATGTGGTAATTTGTGGCTCACCATGTCAAGGATTTTCTTTAATTGGTAAACGAGTTGTTGATGACCCACGAAACTCTTTGGTATTTCACTTTCATCGGCTGGTTTTTGAACTAAAACCAAAATTTTTTGTGATGGAAAATGTTCGGGGGATCACAGTTGGCAAACATAAACAAATTCTCCAATCTTTAATTAGCGAGTTTAAAATTCACGGCTATAAAGTAGAAGAAAATTACCAAGTTCTCAATGCTGCAAATTACGGAGTACCACAGTCCCGTGAGAGATTATTTCTCATAGGTGCAAGGGAAGATGTAGAGTTAGCAAAATATCCTCAGCCCATTACTAAACAAGCATTATCAAATAATTTAACTTTTAAAAAAATATCTGATATTCCATTAAGCCCTACAGTATGGGATGCAATTAAAGATTTACCTGAAATACAGAAATATCCTGAGTTACTAATAAGAGATTGGGTTGTAGCAGAATACGAAAAGCCTAGTAACTACGCTCGTATACTTCGCGGATTAAAATTCCTAGACGATGATTATTCTTACAAACGTGAATATGATTTGCGAATACTTTCTTCAAGTTTAAGAACAAAACATTCTGTAGAAACTATTCAACGTTTTCAGGAAACTCAACAAGGCGAGAGAGAAAAAATTAGTCGTTTTTATAAGCTGCATCCGGCTGGCGTTTGCAATACTTTAAGAGCCGGAACAGATAAGTACAGGGGTTCTTTCACATCTCCTAGACCAATTCATCCATTTACACCGCGCTGTATCACTGTCAGAGAAGCAGCGAGATTACATTCTTACCCCGATTGGTTTAGATTTCATGTAACCAAATGGCACGGATTTAGACAAGTAGGTAACTCTGTGCCACCGCTACTAGCAAAGGCTGTGGCGGCGGAAATTATTCGCAGTTTAAATATTTCGCCTTTGAAGCCCAGTTTTCAATACAAGTTGGGAGAGGAGAAGCTACTACAATTTAATATGTCGCAAGCGGCACAATATTATCAGCGTGACTGATAACAAGACACTTTGTAATACGTACAAGGTTGAGCTAAGTCCAGCTACGGAAGAATGTAGTATCTTCCCAAATATTAGCAGTTTGCCCTGCGATCGCTGTTAATTCTTCCTTTTTAAGAGGCACAAAAGCCCGCGCTATCTTAACATTATTCTCTAATTGTGAAACAGTCTCTGCTGCAATTACACAACAATGAACTCCAGGTTGAGACATTGTGTAACCTAAAGCTTGCTCCATACCTGTCAATCCACCCGCTTTAAACAGCCGTCCATAAGCTGGAACTTTCATCGCAATCACACCAACATTTTTTTCTTGAGCAACTGGTAAAACTACCGGGATAAATGGCTGTGGGTGGTGTTCATCGGCGGCATTCACAGGAATCAGTGTACTGTGGAAAGGATAGCGACGCAAGCCTTCAGCAATCACTTGAGGGTCGTGATGTCCGGTAATACCTGCGAAGCGCACCAATTTTTGTTGTATGGCTTCTTCTAAAGCTTTGATTGCACCAGATGGACTAAAGATGGTGTCGAGTTCTTCAGAAAAAGAGACGCGATGCAACTGCCACAAATCGAGATAATCTGTATTGAGACGTTTAAGCGATCGCTCTAATTCTCGCCATGCACCATCGCGATCTCTTTGATCAGTCTTACTTGCTAGAAACACCTTTGAGCGATGGGGTGGTAGCACTTTACCTAAATAATCTTCACTTGGCCCATAACTAGCTGCGGTATCAAAATAACGAATACCAAGTTCTAACGCTCTTTGAATAATTGCCGCAGCATCATCCTCTTTTCCTTCCCAGGATAGCGGCGTTTGCCCTGCTCCTCCTAACCCGAAGATAGGGAGTTTTACTTCCGTGCGTCCCAGCACCCGTTCTGGCATACTTGCTGGCGGTGTTGCGGTGTTGGTAGGATTTTGCCCAAAAGCATTAGTTGCCACAATACCTCCAGTTACAGCAATGCTGGTTATTAGGAAATTACGCCGCGTTTTTCCTTCTGTCATGATTGGCTCCGGGGGCGAAATTACTTTTATTATAAGTTTTAGCTAGGGGGAATTAATGTCAGAAAGCAAAATTACTGATAGTTCAGAAACACTACGAAAGTGCTGATCATTGGTTAAAAAAGTAGAGTATTGAGTCAATAGTGCTGTTGCTGCATGGATAGCATCTGGTAATTTGATGTTAATACTGGCACGGAGTTGAGCGGCTTCAATTAAAACCTGACGACTGACAGGAATCAATCACTGTTCTGGAGATTTTGCTGATTGAGTAAGGCTAGCTTCACGCCTAATCAAATAACAGCGATAATTCTTAGAAAATTACGAGTCTGAATGTTTATAAATTGGCATCCTTCCTTGCTAAAAAGTAACCAAATGGTTAGACAAAAAGAAAATAATTATACCTTTGGTCGTTGATAGAGGGCTAGAATTTGCTTTAGCTTATTATCGGGTACAACTACTAAATTTGTCTCTGCCAATAGGTAAGGATTCAACTCAATTAAGCGGCTTCCATAGATACCCGTTTGACGAGCTGATTGTTGCTAAAGCCAGATTTCATGATTTTCCTTTGTTAACTGCGAATGGAAAAAATCTGGTTCTTCCGGTAGTTTTATGGTGATTATTAAAAGTTACTGAATTATAATGATTAAAATTTAGTGATGTTAATGCCTAGAATATAGATTTGATAAGTGTTTAAGAGATATTAAGCATAGCTGAAAAACACCGAAGTTATCAGATAAATTATAAAATTGTCAAGTTTTAGGTGTTCGCGATGAAGTTTCCTGTAGAGCAAATCTTGAATCTTCCCGATATGAAAGTATTAGATTTTAAAGCGTCTTGAAGGGGAAGAAATAATTATAACAATAGAAAAAGGGGTGAATTACTCGACTTGCCCCTGGTGTTCTCAAAGTACTCATAGTATACATCAAAATCACTGGCGGATGATTCATGATTTACCTTGGAATAAAAAACCAGTTCTATTAAAAATAAATCGTCGCCAATTTAAATGTCACAAGTGTAAAAAAGTCTTTAGCGAACAACTGGATTTTGTAGATAAAAGTAATAGTATACAAAAAGATTAGCGATGGATATAGTGCAACAAGTATTAGATAGTAACATTCGGAGTGTTGCCGAAAGAAATGGACTAAGTGATGAAGAAGTAGAATCAATGTTAAAAAAACAAGTATCGCAAATATTAAGCATAAACTTAAGTCAGATAAAAAAGTTAGGTATAGATGAAATAGCTTTAGTTAAAGGACAAGGAAACTACTTAGCAGTATTAGTGGATTTAGATACTCATAAACCAATTGAAATGGTGCCATCAAGACGAATAGAAGATATCCGTGAAGTACTTGTAAATTGGGGAGTTGAGGTACTTAATAAAATTGAAGAAGTGAGCATTGATCTCTGGTTGCCTTATAAAAATTTAGTAGAATAGTTAATGCCAAATGCTAACGTAACTGCTGATAGGTTTCATGTAATGAAACAAGTAAATGACGAACTAGATACTATGCGTAAAACTGAGAAAAAAACAGCACTTTCGCTAGATGATAAATCAGAAAAAGAGCGGATATTAGAGGCGTTAAATAAAAGCAAATATAGTTTAATCAAAAATGAAGATTCTCTAAATGAAAAGCAAAAATCAAAATTAAAGTCCGTGCAGGAGGTGTTACCAAATCTTGCTAAAATGCACGCACTTAAAGAAGAATTTCGAGATATATTTGAAACAACTAAATCTTGGGGAGATAGTATAATAAAACTACTAGATTGGATGTATAATGCTCTTTCATATTTTCCAAAGAGTATAGGTACAATAATTAGATGGTTTGGTGAAATAGTCGGTTATTTTGACAGCAGAACTACAAGTGGTACTGTAGAAGTAATTAATAATAAACTCAAGTTGATCAAAAGGCTTGGATATGGCTTCCGTAACTTTAGCAATTTTAGATTACGCAGTTTATTAAACTGGCATTTTACTATTAATCATCCATAAAAGTAACCGAAGAGCCAAAAATCTTAACTATACTGATGTGCAAACTTTTAAGTAGTGCTAGCACTTGAGTACTAATTCACCCCAACTTATCTCGTCTGCTTTGCTCTAATTCTGCTTTATTTGCTCCGTAATTCTGTTATGACCTCGAAAGATCCTGTTGCCTCACCCGTGAATGGATTGGTTTTATCCGAAGAAGCCTTTTTCTTTGAGCGATCGCTCGATCTGCTGTCGGTCATTGGTCTGGATGGCTACTTTAAGCGGATCAACCCTGTCTTTACCCAAACCCTTGGCTACTCAGAAGCAGAATTATTAGCCAGTCCTTTTTTAGACTTCGTGCATCCAGACGACCACTTCGCCACGTTAGCAGAAATGGAGAAGGTAAAAACCGGGATACCAACGCTCAATTTCGAGAATCGTTACCGGACGAAAGATGGCTGCTACCGATGGCTGGGATGGACAGCATCACCGCAGATTGTCCGGGGATTGATATACTGCGTTGCCCGTGACATGACCCAGCAAAAAGAGACCGAAGCCGCCCTACAAGAGGCCAACCAGGAACTAGAACAGCGCGTTGCCGAACGGACTGCCCAGTTAGAACAGGCAAATGCAGTCCTGGCAGAACGGGAAGCCTTATATAGAACGCTGACCCAACACATCCCTAATGGCGCGGTTCACCTGTTTGACCATGACCTGCGCTTTTTGCTCATTGAAGGTAGCGAAATCAAAAAATTAGAATTAGATGGAGCGGCACTGGTGGGGCAAACTATTTGGGAAGTCCTGCCTCCAGAAACCTGTGAGCAAATTGAACCAATGTATCGTGCGGCACTAGTAGGCCAAATTTCAATCCAGGAAGTGCTTTACTCCAATCAGATTTATGAAGTACATATTTTGCCTGTACGCAGTGAGCAAGGTGAGATTTTTGCAGGCATGGTACTTAGCCAAAATATGACGCATCGCAAGCAGGTAGAAGCAGAGTTACAAGAAAGCAAAGCAATACTGCAACGGCAACTGGCTGAGATTGAAAGCATCTACCAGTCTGCCCCAATCGGGTTGAATGTTCTCGATACCAACCTACGCTTTGTGAGGATTAACCAGCGATTGGCAGAGATCAATGGATTTTCCGTAGAGGAACACATTGGGCGAACAATTCGAGAGTTACTGCCTAACATTGCCGATACTGCTGAAGACTTGCTGCGCCATGTCTTAGAAACGGGAGAACCGCTATTAAACGTCGAAATTCGGGGGGAAACTCCGGCACAACCGGGAGTAGAGCGTGTGTGGTTGGAGAGCTTTTTGCCATTAAAGGATGGCGAGCAGATAATTGGCATCAATACCGTTTGTCAAGAGATTACCGAGCAGATTCAAGTCGATGATGCCCTGCGCCAGAGTGAAGAACGATTCCGCACAATGGCAGACAATGCACCTGTAATGGTTTGGGTGACGGATGCCACCGGATACTGTACCTATCTCAGCCAAAGCTGGTATGAATTCACAGGGCAAACCGAAGCAACAGGGTTGGGGTTTGGTTGGCTAAATGCAGTGCATCCAGAGGATTTTGCATTTGCTCGAGAAACATTTATAAGCGCTAATATCCATCACAAAGCCTTTCGAGCAGAATACCGTTTACGCCGTCAGGATGGTGAGTATAGTTGGGCAATTGATGCAGCAAGTCCCTGGTTTGAGACAGATGGGCAGTATAAGGGCTACATCGGCTCAGTTATTGATATCACCGATCGCAAACAGGCAGAAGAAGCCCTGCGGCGATCTGAAGAACGCTATCGCACGTTGTTTGAAACGATGGAAGACGGCTTTTGCGTTATTGAAATGTTGTTTGATGCAAACAATACGCCGATTGATTATCGCTTCCTAGAAATTAACCCTGCATTTGAGCAACAAACCGGACTCCAACAGGCAGAGGGTAAAACGTTACGCCAACTCATTCCCAATATGGAAGAATTTTGGTTCAAGACTTATGGCAAAGTGGCTCTAACGGGTGAACCCGTTCGCTTTGAAAATGGCTCTGAGGCGCTGAATCGCTGGTTTGATGTTTATGCATTTCGCATTGAGCAGCCAGAGATGCACAAAGTGGCCATCCTGTTCAAAGATATTAGCGATCGCAAACAGTCTGAGATAGCCCTGCGGGAGAATGAAGACCGCTTGCGGATGGCAATCGCCTCTGCCCAATTGGGAACCTGGGATTGGAATCTGGTTACAGGAAAATTGAAATGGGATACTGGCTGCAAAGCCATGTTTGGGCTACCGCCTGATGCCGAGATTTGTATAGAGGCGTTTTTTGAGGGCTTACATCCCGATGACCGCGATCGTCTTCAGGAAATTATTCAAGAGGCGTTTAACCCAGCATCAGGTGGCTCTTATGACACTGAGTATCGAACCATCGGCATTCAGGACAAAGTTGAACGCTGGCTGAGGGCGAAAGGGCAAGCCTACTTTGATGCAAACGGAAAACCGCTCCGCTTCATTGGTACGGTGTTGAATATTACAGAGCAAAAACAAACCGAAGCGCAATTAATTCATGATGTTTTTCACGATTCGCTAACTGGACTGCCAAACCGTGCTTTATTTGTCGAAAGATTGGAGCAGGCGCTGGCGCTAACAAAACGTCATTCAGACTACAGATTCGCTGTCCTGTTCCTAGATGTGGATCGCTTTAAAGTTATCAACGATAGCCTTGGTCATATAATTGGGGATCAATTGCTAACGGCACTGGCACGCAGATTAGAAAGGTGCCTCCGTGCAGGAGATACAGTTGCCCGTTTGGGTGGAGATGAGTTCACAATCCTATTAGATGATATCAAAGATTTAAATGATGTAAAAAATGTAGCGAACAGAATAAATGTAGCTTTGACAGGAGCTTTTAATCTTGGTGGAAATGAAGTAATTACTACTGTAAGTATTGGTATCGCTTTAGGCACAAGTACTTATAATCTGTCAGAAGAACTCATCCGTGACGCTGACATTGCAATGTACCGTGCTAAAGCATTAGGAAAAGCACGCTACGAAATATTTGATTTTAGTATGTACACTCAAGCTGACGAGTTATTACAGTTAGAAATGGATCTACGACGAGCAATTGAACACCAAGAATTCCAGGTTTACTATCAGCCAATTGTCTTGTTAGAAACTTATCAGATTATTGGCTTTGAGGCTCTTGTACGCTGGCAACATCCTGAATATGGAATTATCTCTCCAGAAAAGTTTATTCCCTTAGCAGAAGAAACTGGGCTGATTGTGCCGATTGGTTATTGGGTGTTATGCGAAGCTTGTCGTCAGATGCGGGCTTGGCAATTGAAATTTCCTACTAACCCACCCTTAAGCATCAGTGTCAATATTTCTAGTAAACAGTTTTTCCACCCCAATTTGATTGAGAAAATTCGTCAAATTCTGCTCGATTCTGGTTTAGAAGGCAGCAGTTTAAAGTTGGAGATCACTGAAACCGTACTGATGAAAAATTCTGACTCAGCCACTGCTATGCTTTTGGAATTACAACAGATGGATATTCAGTTACATCTAGATGATTTTGGCACAGGTTATTCATCCTTGAGCTACCTGCACCATTTTCCCTTTAGTGCATTGAAGATTGATCGTTCATTTGTTATCAACATTGGTGCTAATGGAGAAAACTTGGAAATTGTTCAGGCGATTATTTCTTTAGCACAAAGTCTTAACATAAATGTGATAGCAGAGGGGATAGAAACAATAGAGCAATTAACTCAACTTAAAATTAAAAAATGCAACAACGCACAAGGATATATTTTCTCTCAGCCACTTGATAGCAAGTCGGTAGATGCATTAATCGCATCTAGCTTGTACTTTCAGCTAAATTAATAGCTGTTAGGTTTGTCAAATTTAACGCTTATTAGTACTTATGCACTGTACAAAGAAATCATCTGGTGTATCAACGTAAAGACGTTGTTTCAGGCTTTTATAAACCCCTTTTTTTGGTTGCGATCGCTTGGTTAATAATAGAAAAATTAAGTTAGAAGCGCTGAAAATCATACCTCTTATTTTGATTTTTATGTCAATGCGTAAGTCCCTGTGCAGTATCGCCGCTTAAGTTAATACAAATAGTTAGAGGTTGAGGATTACTAGAAGAGTCTTCATTATCTACTGCTTCTAGTTCAGCTTCTGCTATGCCTAAATTAAACTCTTTACTCCAAGCTGGAAACTCTTTTCCAGTTTGTTGCCCGTAAACTTTCACTATTTCAATAGATTCAGCCCCTAAAGCGGTTAACCCTTTGCGGATAAATGGAACTAAAATTTGCTGATTTAGTACTTGGGGAGATTCTAGTATTACCTCCAAGCAAGTATCTTGGAAGGCAACCTGTGCAATGATCCCTTTGGGGCGTAAGTGGCGGTTCATCAGAGATGCGATCGCCTGGGTATCTCCGTGTTTTGCAAGTTCCAGAATATTCGGCTGTGTCATAATCACTAAAAGAGAAAATCTAAAAAAATAAACTTATATTCTCAGGATTCCCTCTTCACAGCGTTAAGTAACATTATGATGCAAGATATCAGCTAAACTGGGCTAAAATGTCTAGGATAAAGATAGTCATTCACAGACTTTTGCAAAAAATAGATTTTCCCTGTATCAATATCAAAAACTCTTGTTTTTGTGCTTGCCATAACAAGATTAATATTAATCAGTTTAATTACAATTTTTAATATGAAGTTTTATCGAGATCATGCTTGGCCCTCGACGCTGGAAGAAGCCATAGTTATCCAAGAAAAGCTGCGAGATCAAGTAATTACTGAGGATCAATTCCAAGAACCTATCCAGTACGTTGCTGGAGTGGATATGGGTTTTGAAGCTGATGGAACCATTAGCCGTGCAGCTGTCGCAGTACTGAGTTTTCCTGATTTACAAGTAATCGAAACAAGCCTAGCACACCGTCCTACAACCTTTCCTTATGTTCCTGGGTTCCTCTCATTTCGGGAAATTCCAGCTGTTCTCGATGCCCTGGAGAAGATTAAAACAACACTAGATATCATCCTGTGTGATGGTCAAGGAATTGCCCATCCTCGCAGATTAGGTATAGCTAGCCATTTAGGATTACTCATAGATATGCCGACAATTGGTGTAGCCAAGTCCAGGTTGGTAGGTAAGTATGAGGAATTGCCAGAAACAAAAGGCAGTAGGCAACCACTTGTATATAAAGGTGAAACAGTTGGGGCAGTTCTACGCACACGCGTAGGAGTAAAACCTCTCTACATCTCCAGTGGCCATCGAGTTAGTTTACCGACAGCGATTGACTATGTATTACGCTGCACACCCAAATATCGGCTGCCAGAAACTACGCGCATCGCTGATAAATTAGCGTCGGCTAAATAAAGCTTGTTGAAATTTTCTTAAAATACTTGCTTGCACCGACTCAAGCGTGTTAGGAATCGCACAGAAAGAAGTTGAAGTAGCTAAATACGATTTACGAAGTTAGAACAATGAACGCACTAACTTTACAGTGGCACGATGCAGGTCAAGATAGAACTCAGAGCATTTACGAACAACAGCCAAGCCAAAATCGTGGTACTGTTCGCATTGGTCGTGATCCACTCCGGTGCGATATTGTTTTGAGTCACCCCACTGTCTCTGGTCTGCACGTTGAAATATTTTTTCATCACCAGCAACAGCGCTTTTATATTAGGAATTTGCGATCGCAAAATCCCCCCCTGATCGATGGACGGCAATTAGTCCAAGGTGAAGTGCCTTTAACTGAAGGCACTAATATCTCTTTGGGACAAATACAACTTAAAGTTACTAAAATTTCCATAGGCAGCATTCCAGTAACAATTTTGCTGCCACCGCATCCATCAGTCCATATCGGATATCACCATCATTCACTAACACCCCCTGCACCACCGCTAGGAGTTTATGGCTTAGAATGCCCCAAATGTCATAAAGTTTCCCCAGGAGAGAATCTACAAATTGGCTGTCGTTGGTGTGGGACATCTTTGGCTGCGGCTGTGAGTGTATTAGTAACACCGAGTAGTTGAAATGAAAGGCAGGGGAAGTTCTAACTCTTAACTAATGACTAATGACCAATGACTAATGACAAATGACTTACAAATCCAATTTAGTTGGGAAGAACCAGCGACGGGTGAACGGCGAGAACCAAGGCTGAATATGCCGATCGCTTTTGGTCGAGAATTCGCTCGCTTACCTGCTGAACTCCGAGGAGTGCGCGTTTCTAGGATGCTGCTTAACAGTAACGAAGTTTCTCGCTACCATGCTCTAATTGACTGGGAACAAGATCATCTGGTAGTTATTGACCAAGGCAGCGTTAACGGTGTGTATGTCAATGGTCAACCACAAACGCGCAGTGTTTTGGTTAATGGCGATACGTTGCAAATTGGCCCATATCTAATCACAGTGACCTTTGCTGCTAACGTACCCGCACCAGATACCACCCCTCCTTCAACGATTCACTTCAACGCAAATACCAATCTTCCAGACCCTAGTTTGCCTGTAGCCCAGCCGCTAACGCCCTTGGCAAATTTCCCGCCACTAGCGTTTCAGGCGGAGAATGTCGCTGTGCAAGCACTTCATGCTACAGGTCTACCAGTAGATGAATCTGATTATCTAGCGATCGGAGCGGGACTAGGTAGCTTTGTTTGGGCTGATTTGCTGCGAATTAATGGTGTGCGTGCTGACAAAATTGTGGCTTTGGGATTAGAAGGAGAACCTTATGCTCGTTACAAGCGCCTTTGTTTGAATTCGCAAATTCCCTTATATGAAAGACTGCGATCAAATTCTGACTCTTGTCCTGATAATATTTGGGGCTGGCCTAGTTATGCCTTGCGTGAGGCTTGGCACGATTGCACTAAGGGGGAGATGAAGTCAGCATTCAAGTATTTATGGCAAGTGTTTGCTGAACCAACATTTGCGGAAACTTATACACCCCGTGCAGGTAACGTCTTTGATTCCATAGACCGTGAGGCGAAGCGCATTGGCTGGAATCAAATTTATCGCTATGGGCGAGTTAGGGTAATTCGCAAAACTGATGATGGCAGGTATTGCGTAGCCTATTCTCGCGCCCCAGGAAATTATGCTTTTTTAGTTACTCGTTATTTACATTTAGCTACTGGGTATCCAGCAATTCAGTTTCTTCCAGATTTGCAAGCTTATAGAGAAAAATATCAAGATTTTAAATCTGTCGTGAATGCTTATGAAGCACACGATCATGTTTATGAGCAACTAGAGCGACATGGTGGTACGGTATTGATTCGTGGGCGGGGAATCGTGGCTTCGCGGATTGTGCAGCGTATTTATGAAGCAAGAAAGCGAAATCAGAATATTGCAGTTTTGCATTTAATGCGATCGCCTAAACCTCAAGGCAACAAATTTCAAAATACCCAGCGCCTAGTCAAAAATCATTACGAATTTCAACCCTTTAACTGGCCTAAAGCCTGTTGGGGCGGTGAACTCCGGGCAATGTTAGAAAAAGCCACTCCCGATGAACGCAAACGCTTACTAGCAGACTGGGGTGGAACTACCACCGCCGACCGCCGAGACTGGCAACAAATTACTGCCCAAGGGATCAGCGAAGGCTGGTATCAAATTACCTTTGGAGAGGTTTTGGATGTAGAACGAGATGCCCAAAACCGGACTATTACCCATATCCGAGAGCAAAACTTTGGGGAAATGAAATTGCTAGCTGATTTTATTGTTGATGCTACTGGACTGGATGCCAAAGTAGATGCTAATCCCCTTCTATCAGATTTGGTGAAGCATTACAACCTCCCACTGAACCATCTAGGAAGATTGACTGTAGCAAACAATTTTGAGCTAGTAGAGATGCGTAGTGGCAAAGGTCAAATGTATGCTGCTGGGGCTATTACTTTAGGTGGCCCTTATGCCGCAGTTGATAGTTTCTTGGGCTTGCAATATGCTGCATTAGTCGCCGTTGATGGACTCGCCGCCACCCGTGCGCCTGGAATCCATCGTTTGAATAGTGTAAGTTCCTTTAGGCAGTGGTTGAAATGGGTGTTAAATCAGTCACCTTAGTCTCAGAAGGAAGAAGGCAGTTGGAGCCAATAACAATAGTTAAACTAACTTGACCTTGAGTATCCGCACTCAAACCTTTAATTTCTTTAACTGCACCAAAGTCAATCATGACAATCTTGCCATCATGACTACGACGCATCAGGTTTTGGGGCTTGATATCGCGGTGGATGATATTCTCCTGATGAACGACAATCAAAACTTGTAAAATTTCTTGTAAGAGTTTGACAACCTCAGCTTCACTCCATTGGCTCCCAGGTATTATTTCTGCGCTTAAGTTATACCCGTCTACAAATTCTTGCACTAGATAAAACTCGCCGTTTTCCTCAAAATGAGCAAATAGTTTAGGTATTTGGTTGCTAAGGTTACCTAAACGGTATAAAACTTCTGCTTCACTCTCGAATAGCCGTCTAGCAACCAGCATAACTTCCTGTTCGGATGCTTTAGGCTTAAGCTGTTTCACGACACATTTGGGATGACTAGGTAAATCTATATCTTCTGCTATGTATGTGTCGCCAAACGAACCACTTCCTAAAAACTGTAAGATTTTATAGCGGTTACGAAGGACTATGCCTTTCATATTGTATTTTGCAGAGTATTTCGGTTGTACTTTAGATATTTTCTTATCTTATCTATTAAGTTGTTATTGTAGTCGCATCTGAAAGCAATTACCCAGTGCTGTAAAGGAAGTGTGTTCATGGGTTTGTTCTTGTAAATCTTTATTAGGATATAGCTAACTACAAATATTCACAGCGCAATTCCTGAAAAGACCATACACAATTAACAAAATTTTTACAAGTTGTGATGAGTTCTGTAACTTCTTTATTTTAGACAACTCATTGATATTAATTAGCTTTAAATAGGGGCCTATTTTACTTTTAGCAGAGTAAATTGTAATAACAAAAGCTTAGAGGGGTCAAACTTTATACTAATTGCCTCACCATGAGCCGGATCATGGCAATAATGTAGATAAACGTCTCCGATGTTCCGGGTATAACCCATAGTCTCTAAACAATCGCCGATATCCTATCAGCCAGCCAAAAGTGCGCTCTATGACCCAACGTTTTTTGGACAATACAAAGCTTATGAGTTGTTTTGATCGCAGAATCACCTGTTTAACCTTATTAACCTTAGCAGCGATCGCTTATCAATTGGAACTTTAAATGGTGATGTCTAACGACAAGCCGCTGGGCGTCTACGCTCCTCTTCTCTCTTCTTTAGCGCTCTTTGCGTCCTTCTCTACGAGAGGCTTCTCTTTCAGAGACGCTAACGCGGACGTGGTTCGATTCTCATACCAATTGACAAAGTGCCTAGGCGTAGCCCGCCGTAAACATCGCCTAGCCTTTTGTTCCCAGCTCAAAATTTGAAGTTCAGAAGCTCAAAGTCCATCCTCAAAAGCTCAAATAACGATACCTTACCGTAAGACCACTCCTTTTAAATAGTTTTTATGAAACAAATAGTATTTTTACCCCAAAGAGAGGAGATTTCCAAATGCAGACAAAGTAGAATCTAAAATAAAGTATATATACAAACTGTTTATGCAATGGGCTAATTTTCTAGCCAAAGAAGCTGCTACTCATGGCTTATCCCTAAAGCAAACAGCAGCGTTTCTAAAGTATTTTAAGACTGAAAATTTAGGTAAAAGTGAAGATAAACTTGCTAGCGAATTAAACGTTGATATTGCTGATTTCAGAAAATGGATGGGTGAAGTATATAACAAGTTCGCCCAGAATTATCCTGAGTTAGCGATTTCCAACAGCCGGGACAAACTAGAAAAGTTACAAGCTTACCTGACGGCAAAATATAATAGCGAATTTGATGCTCTCAAACCATTGGCAGCGATGAAATTATTAAAAACGCTGGTGGTTCGGGAAAGACTGCAACAAGAACCTTTGGTTGCGAGAAGAATTTGTAAATTTTTAGGATATTTGCCTTTAGCGTTAGAGTTAGTAGGGCGATATCTGGATAAAATGCCAGATTTGTCTCTGGAAACACTACTGAAGCGGCTAGAGCAAAAGCGGATAGAAGATGAAGCAGTCATCAATGATAACTCATTGATGACTTATGAATACGGTGTAGCTGAAGCTTTTGAGTTGAGTTGGGAACAGTTGGATGAAAATGCACAAAGCTTTGGCTGTTTGCTAAGTTTGTGTGCTATAGCTGACATTCCCTTATCTGTTGAGGCGATAGAAGATGACACAAAACAAGAACTCAATCAGAAAGCCATAGCCGATTTACTAGAATTGCATTTGCTACAACAGAAAAGTAAAGGAATTTATCGTCTAAATCCACTGATTCGCCAACTTTTCCAAATTAAGTTGGATAAGTCAAGCGAAGCGGATGAAGCAAAAACTAAATTTGCAACGATGATGTTAGAGGTAGCAAAGCTAATTCCGCAACAGCCTAACTCTGAAGATATTCTTAACCTTACTTCACATATCCCGCACATTACAGAAGTTGCAACCCACCTATCTCAATATCTCAGTGATGAAAATCTAATTACTTTGTTTACCAAATTAGCTTGGTTTTATCAAGGTCAAGAACTTTATCAGCAAGCAGAATCTTGGTTGCAACAGTGTGTAAAACTGGCTCAAAATCGTCTTGGTTTAGAACATACTAATGTCGCTGCTAGTTTGAACCATTTAGCAAGACTTTACAAATCTACAAGACGTTATAGCGAAGCTGAACCCTTATATCAGCAAGCTTTAGAACTCAGAAAACGCCTGCTGGGAGACAACCATCTTGATGTTGCCACTAGCCTAAACAATTTAGCATTACTCTACGAATCGGCAGGACGTTACAAGGAAGCCGAACCCTTACTTGAGCAAGCTTTAGAATTAAAAAAACGCCTGCTGGGAGAAGAACATCCCGATGTAGCCACTAGCGTCAGTTATTTAGCATTACTTTACGAATCTACAGGACGCTATAGCGAAGCCGAACTTTTGTATCAGCAAGCTTTAAAACTGTGGAAACGCCTAGTGGGAGAAGAACATCCCCATTTCGCCACTAATCTAAACAATTTAGCAGCATTGTACTGTTATACAGGACGCTACAGCGAAGCCGAACCCTTGCTTGAGAAAGCTTTAAAACTGAGAAAACGCCTGCTGGGAGACAACCATCTTGATGTAGCCACTAGCCTGAACAATTTAGCACAACTCTATGAATCTACAGGACGCTACAGCAAAGCCGAACCCTTGTATCAGCAAGGTTTGGAACTAAGCAAACGCTTGCTAGGAGACAACCATCCTGATGTTGCCATTAGCATGAACAATCTAGCAGCGCTCTACCGTCATACAAGGCGCTACAAGAAAGCCAAACCCTTATTTGAGAAAGCTTTGAAAATTTGTGAACGGACTTTAGGTGTCAGTCATCCTACTACTATGACGATTCGGGCAAATTATGCAAGCTTTTTAAGAGAATCATATCACTAGCGATCGCTGGGCATAATTCGTAATTAGTTAAAAGAATATCCCCCTCTTCACCAGCGAAGAAGGGGTTAAATTTTACTTACATCCTAAAGACTGGCGAGTATCTACACCAGTTTTAGAATTAACACCACTTGCCTTAACACAAAGTTTTTTCACTTGCGTCCCATCTAAAATTGCATTCGTAAAATCAGCACCTGTGACATTTACATCATCAAAAATAGAACGCAGCATCATGGCATCAGTCAACACAGCATCAGTTAAATCAGCATCCTTAAACTTTGTTAGATAGGCTATGCCTTCACTAAAATCAGCACCATGCAGATTTACTCCCTCCAGCAGACTACCGTTAAACACGACACCACGTAAGTCAGCATTGCTAAAATTAGCATTCTCTAATTTGAGATTGGTAAACTCAGTACCAACTAAACTTTGACCAGAGTAATCTTTACCCTTGAGTTCATCATTACCCACAGAACGGGTAATACTAGAAGAACTTGCAGCTTGCGCCGATAGGGGAAACCAAAAAAGAAGCATAGCTAAAACAAAGCTAGCTATTATTCGCCAATATTTCATAATGTCTTCTTAATAAATCTCAACAATTGCACCATTAACTATTAAACCTCACAGGAGGGGACAAGGGGAAAAGGAGGGGGATGAGGGAGTAGGGGAGCCAAGGGGACAAGAGGTGAGAAATTGAAACAAGTCTTTCCCCTTGTCCCCAAGTTCTCTTACCCATGCCCAATGCCCCATTCCCAAATTCAATACACAAGACTGTAAAACCAGAAAGCATCTCGTAGGATTATAGATATTGAGGTGCGATGCCTAACGGCAAGTTGCTCCGCATCTACGCAAAATTGCCTGTGGCTAATCAAGAAGACAACGCCCAATCTCTGGCGCGAACCCCTTTATATCAAGTGGGTGTAGAACTTAAAGCACGCTTTACCAGCTTTGGCGGTTGGCAAATGCCTGTGCAATTTAGTGGCATTAGCCGTGAACACGAAGCTGTAAGAAATACAGCCGGAATGTTCGATATTTCCCACATGGGCAAATTTACCCTCCAAGGTAAAAACCTCATTTCCCAACTCCAGTCTCTAGTACCTTCAGACTTGAGTCGATTGCAAGCCGGTCAAGCACAATACACCGTCTTGTTAAATTTCCAAGCAGGAATTATTGACGACATCATTGTTTATTACCAAGGTGAAGACGCCACTGGGAAACAGAAGGCATTCATCATCGTCAATGCGGCAACCTCCAGTAAAGATAAAGCATGGCTATTGCAACATCTTGACCTGGATAAAGTGCAATTCCAAGACCTTTCATCAGAAAAAGCCTTAATTGCCGTGCAAGGGCCAAAAGCGATTAAGTATCTCCAGCCATTAGTGCCATTCGACTTACAACCAATCAACGCCTTCGGACATTCAGAAGCAACCCTACTAGGGAAACCTGCCTTCCTGGCCCGCACAGGCTACACCGGAGAAGATGGCTTTGAGGTGATGGTAGACCCAGATGTGGGGGTAGAATTGTGGCGAAGTCTCCATAAAGCTGGTGTTATCCCCTGTGGACTCGGTGCAAGAGATACTCTGCGCCTAGAAGCGGCTATGGCACTTTACGGACAAGATATCGATGATATCACTACACCCTTAGAAGCAGGTTTGGGATGGCTAGTTCATTTAGATACCAAAGGCGATTTTATTGGTCGGGAAATTTTAGCACAGCAAAAAGCCGTTGGAGTACAGCGTCGATTGGTAGGTTTGCAAACCCAAGGACGTAATATTGCTCGTCACGGCTATCAAGTGTTATCCGCAGGTAAAGTTGTGGGAGAAGTTTCCAGTGGCACTCTTTCGCCTACACTTGGTTATCCCATTGCCTTAGCTTACGTTCCTACTCAACTAGCATCCGTTGGTCAGCAGCTAGAAGTCGAAATTCGCGGCAAAGCTTACCCGGCAGTTGTAGTTAAACGTCCTTTTTATCGATCTAAAAATCGTGTCGCCAACTGATAAGTGCCAGGGTTTTTGAGGAATAATGTGTTGTGAGTTAGTCAATCTCCATTAAGGTTCATTACCAGATATGGCTTGGATGACTGTTGGGGCAATTGTTTTTTTGATAAGGGAGAGGAAGTGATATGTCTTTTGAATATCCTCAAGATTTCAGATACTTGGATTCTCATGAATACGTGCGGCTAGATGGCGAAATTGCCACCATTGGCATTACTGAGTTTGCCGTACATGAATTGGGCGATATCGTCTTTTTGGAACTGCCAGAAATTGGCGACGCTCTTACTAGGGGAGAAAACTTTGGCACAATTGAATCAGTGAAAGCCGTTGAAGAACTGAATTCACCAGTAACAGGAACAGTTGTAGAACGTAATGAAGCTTTAATTAATTCTCCTGAAGAAGTGTCAGAAGACCCCTACGGGGAAGGGTGGTTTTTAAAAGTGCGCGTCAATGACCCTGGTGAAGTTGAAGATGCCTTGACAGCAGATGAGTATCGGGCGCAAGTAGAAGGAGAGTAGGGAGTAGGGAGTAGGGGATGAGGAGGATGAAGAGGAAAAGCTAAAATTTTCTCCCTTGTCTCCCTCATCTCCGATTCCCCTTATATCCACCCGAAGATAAGTTATGAAATTTAGATGAAGTGAAAAATTACACCTACTTCTCATGAGTATTTATTGCAAAATATGAAATAGTACTATCTGGAGAGTAATTTGTGGTATTGAACGCCCCTATTCTCAAGTCTCATGAGCAGCAAGTGCTGGACGAAAAAAGTCAAAAGTTAAGTAGTTTTGCGCCAAGGCACATTGGCCCTAACTCTGATGACATCCAGCATATGCTTAAGGTTTTGGGGTTTCCCAGCCTAGATGCTCTAATCGATCAAACAGTTCCACAGACAATTCGGCTGAAGCAACCGTTAAAGTTACCAAAAGCAGAAAGTGAGTATGCAGCACTGACATCCTTAAAAAAAGTTGCTGCCAAAAATCAAGTTTTCCGCTCATACATTGGTATGGGATATTACGACACTATTACCCCACCTGTGATTGGGCGCAATATCCTAGAAAACCCAGGTTGGTATACTGCCTACACTCCTTATCAGCCAGAAATTGCCCAAGGGCGACTGGAAGCGCTGCTAAATTTTCAAACCCTGATTATCGACCTCACAGGTTTGGAAATTGCCAATGCTTCGTTACTTGATGAAGCCACAGCCGCAGCCGAAGCGATGAGCCTAAGCTATGGTGTTTGTAAAAATCAGGCAAATGCCTATTTCGTCTCTCGTGACTGCCATCCCCAAACTATCGACGTGTTACAAACACGTGCTAAACCATTAGGGATTAAGATCATTGTCGGCGATCATCAAACATTTGATTTTGACCAACCAATTTTTGGGGCTGTTCTCCAGTATCCTGCAAGTGATGGCACCATTTACGACTACCGCGCTTTTATAGAAAAAGCCCATGCTAAGGGTGCATTGGTAACGGTAGCAGCAGATCCTTTAAGTTTAACTTTGCTCACCCCTCCTGGAGAATTTGGCGCTGATATTGCTGTCGGTAGTACCCAGCGCTTTGGTATTCCCTTGGGATTTGGGGGGCCTCATGCGGCATACTTTGCTACGAAGGAAGAGTATAAACGGCTGGTTCCAGGGCGAATTGTGGGAGTATCAAAAGATGCTCAAGGTAAGCCTGCATTGCGTCTGGCGTTGCAAACCCGTGAACAGCACATCCGCCGCGAAAAAGCTACTAGTAATATTTGTACTGCACAGGTGCTACTGGCAGTGATGGCGAGTATGTACGCGGTATATCATGGTCCTACTGGACTGAAGCAAATTGCTGAAAATATCCATTCCTTGACGGTGTTACTGGCAGAAGCACTGAAACGTTTGGGTTACAGTGTCGTTTCAAAATCTTTCTTTGATACGCTGCGAGTAAAAGTGGGAACACACAATTTAGAAGATATTCTGGCAAATAGCGAACAACTTCAAATTAACTTGCGGATTTTTGATGCAACTGCTGTTGGTATATCGCTGGATGAAACAACTACAGTTGATGATGTGCTTCACATCTTAGCAATCTTCGCAGGCGAAAATGAACTACCCTTCAGTTTAGAAGAATGGTTTTCTCCGCTTCTCTCTATTTCCCCCTCCCCCCATCTTCCCCTCCCCCGTACCAGCACCTATCTTACCCAGCCCGTTTTTAACCGCTATCATTCAGAAACTGAGTTATTGCGCTATCTGCACAAACTAGAAAGCAAGGACTTGTCGCTAACGACATCGATGATTCCTTTGGGTTCTTGCACAATGAAGTTGAATGCGACTGCTGAAATGATTCCGGTAACTTGGGAGGAATTTGGCAAAATTCATCCATTTGCCCCTGCGTCGCAAACTCAGGGTTATCAAATGCTATTTAAGCAACTTGAGAAATGGTTAGGTGAAATTACCGGGTTTGCTAGTATTTCTCTGCAACCAAATGCTGGTTCTCAGGGTGAATACGCTGGACTTTTAGTAATTCGTCAATATCACGAAAATCGGGGTGAAGCACACCGCAACGTCTGTTTAATTCCTACTTCGGCACACGGGACAAATCCGGCGAGTGCGGTGATGTGCGGGATGAAGGTAGTAGCAGTTGCCTGTGACTCACAAGGTAATATTGACGTTGATGACTTGAAGGCTAAGGCAGAAAAACATAGCAATCAATTAGCCGCCTTAATGGTGACATATCCCTCAACTCATGGTGTTTTTGAGGAGCCAATTCAGGAAATCTGCGCTATTGTCCATAGTCATGGTGGCCAAGTTTACATGGATGGGGCAAATATGAACGCCCAAGTAGGGATTTGCCGTCCTGGAGATATTGGCGCGGATGTTTGCCATTTAAACTTGCATAAAACCTTCTGTATTCCTCATGGCGGTGGTGGCCCTGGTATGGGGCCTATTGGGGTAGCCTCTCATCTTGTGCCATTTTTACCTGGGCATACTGTTGTGAGGACTGGGGACTGGGTACTGGGGACTAGGAAAGAAGAAATTCCCAATCCCCAATCCCCAATCCCCAGTACCCAACGTATTGGTGCTGTGGCGGCTGCACCTTGGGGTAGTGCGAGTATCTTGGTGATTTCTTGGATGTACATCGCCATGATGGGTGCAGATGGTTTAACCCAAGCTACTAAGGTGGCGATTCTCAATGCTAACTACATTGCTAAGAGACTGAAATCGTATTATCCCGTTTTGTATCAGGGAAAAAATGGTCTAGTTGCCCATGAATGTATTTTAGATTTACGATCGCTGAAAAAATCAGCTGCGATCGAAATTGATGATGTTGCCAAGCGTCTCATAGACTACGGTTTCCATGCGCCGACTGTCTCCTGGCCTGTAGGGGGTACAATCATGGTGGAACCTACAGAAAGTGAATCTAAACAAGAGTTGGATCGTTTCTGCGATGCGTTGATTTCTATTCGCCAAGAAATTGCTGAAATAGAATCAGGCAAGGTGGATACCCAAGATAATGTTTTGAAAAACGCACCCCACACTGCCGAAAGTCTTATCACTGGAGAATGGCAGCATTCTTATTCTCGTGAACAAGCTGCCTACCCTGCGCCTTGGACTCGTGAATATAAATTCTGGCCGGCTGTCGGTCGCATTGATGCAGCTTTTGGCGACAGGAATTTTGTTTGTTCTTGTCTGCCAATGGATGCTTATTAAAATCAAGTGAAGAGTTAGAGATTATATCATGTCCACTTGATTACTTAATTAACCCCCAATAACCCCATCCCGACGTAGCTTTGTCAGTGTGGGGTTTTTGACTAAAAGTAGTAACAGTGGTCACATTAACACTAAGGATAGTACTTGGCAAAACAGTAACACCCACGATCGCAAGTAGTTACACAGATACATATATTTTATCTATACCATGAGCTTGAGCGATCGCTAGAGAATATGCAAGTGTGCGTCCATAAAAAGGATAAGGTTTAAAAGTTACGTACATTTGCAAAAAGTCGAAAGCTTTGCCTTAAATCTGGTAAAGTGCATCAGCCTCAGCATTGCGTTTTGTAGATGCCTACGTGTATCATTAAACTACTATCTCTTGAGCATCTACGATTACACAGCCTATTAGAGGGTTTGGCAAAAACTCCATCAAAGCTTTTCTGCTTTGAGCTAAAGCAGCCAACATAAATATTTTAACCGTGTTTTAACGTAAATTATCTAGATAAATTACACTACCAATAATTAGTTATCTCTTGCTAAAAAAAATTCTATATCAAAATTTAGTAACTGTCACACTAATACCAGTACCAGAATCGAGTTTAGGAACCTTAAAATACTCAATTGGCTCAGTACTTTGAGAAGTTTGGGTATTTGTTGGCTGTTGACATTGCTTAAAGAAAGATTCTGGGTTATTGATGAACTCAAGAGGGTTCATCTTTTCGCATACTTGCTCCTGTACTAACAAAATTGATTCAGCAGTTTGTTTGGGATTATTGGTCTGTCCGATAAAATTACTCCATGTAGCGTTAATCGTGGCTGGCTTTGTCAATAAAACTCCAGCCTGATTGCGATAGTGAAACGGCTCCATCGGAGCATCGTCTGTTGTTATAATAGGAACATTTTCTTGATTAGCATAGGCAGTCTGGGAGAGAGTCAATGCACTAATCACAACGACTAAGGTAAGGGAAGAGAATTTCATAATTCAATATCTTTACATTTAATATCAGTTTAATAATTACAATTAGCTAGATACAAAAACCAAAACATAGCAACCTGGTTTTAGTCCTTAAGGTTAACACAGGTAGCAAGAAGTTTAGTTAAACTTCATTAAAAATATAGTGAAGTTTAGTCAGATGTAGATTTTTTTCTAGGAGGGGGCAGTTGAGCAATTCATGCTCTAACGATGTCGGAATTTGACACCCGCTGTTCATTGCTTTCTGCTGAAGTGTTCTAGCTCATCTTCTTTTAACCGTATTAATAAGTAGATTAGCATAAAAGTTTGTTGTTGGCATATAAGGCATGAGAGACAAGGATTGTCGCCTAATTAATCTTTCTTTATATAGTTTGGTTTTATTATACAAACTTACTTACTAGCCATTTATCTTTTGTGTATGTTAACATACATTTACACAGATAAGACAACGCATATATTGTGAGACAAAGTTTGGAAGGAATATTTTGCGTCTATTGCAGAATAAAAACAAGGTGATTGCAAGTTTACGACCTAAAATACGGGATATAAACCCAGTAGCGGGCACTCTGCTCTCATTTCCACACATAAAACCACATCAAAAAAAGTCTTGCATCGGTCTGGAAAAATTAAACTGATTGTGAGCCATTACAAGTTCGATACTTAAATCACACAATTATATTATTGTTATTCCTGTATCCCCCTCAAGATTGACCATTCATTATTCTCAGTAAGAATTAATTGTTGTTGAAAGCTTTTAAGCATCATCTTATATAAATATAGATCCAGTCGTTCTAAGCCTCTCTTTCCACTGCCTAAAGCCTTCCTATTAAGTGCTTCCATTGCTTGCTGGCTGCCAAAATCGTCAATGAAGTTATCGACAGCTATATCGACCTAAATATCAAGGCTAATCAGAATGAAGCACTGATAGCCAAAGAGGTTCTCGTAACGGAAGTACCCAAAGCTGAGGAAATTGTCAGAAGAGCCGAATCAAAACTGCGGGTATTTAAAGAACAGAATAAAGTTGTTGTCCTGGGACAAGAAGCAAGCGCAGCAGTTGATACGATTTCCAAGTTAGGAAACCAAATTTCTCAAGCTTTAGCTCAATTAGATGATGTCAAAGGTCGTTTAGGACAGTTACGTAGTGAAGCTAAGATAGATTCACAGCAAGGTGTAATCGCATCTGACTTGAGCCAAGCACCTGGGGTTCAAAAAGTACTTATCCAACTCCAAGAAACAGAAAGTCAACTAGCAATAGAGCGGACTCGTTTTTCACCTGAACACCCTACAATTACTAGCTTACAAGAAAAAGTCGTAGCTCTTCAGAGCTTACTAAAAGAGCGAACGGGACAAGTCGCTGGTAAAGCACAGATAACAGAAGGAAATTTACAGATTGGACAATTGCGCCAAAGCCTGATTGCAGATATTACTCGTGCTCAAGCAGAACGCGTCGGTCTAGAAAGACAAATTGCCACACTTATACGACAGCAAGATGCCTATATCAAACGAGCAAATAATTTGCCAAGGCTAGAACAGAGCCAACGAGAGCTAGAACGCAAACTGCAAGCAGCTCAAACGACTTACGAAACACTCTTAAAGAAACGCCAAGAAATTGATATTGCCCAGAACCAAAAGATTCCTAATGCTCGTGTCATTTCCTATGCTTTAACTCCAGATAAAGCAGAAGGACCCCGCAAAATACTGTTTATTATTGGTGGAGGAGGAGTTGGTCTTTTCTTAGGTATCATTTTCGCCTTTGGCTTAGACTTGATAGACCGCTCGGTGAAGACGGTCAAAGAGGCCAAAGAAGTCTTAAGATATAGTGTTTTAGGTGTGATTCCGACACAAGCCAGAAATGGTAAGGCTCATTCTTCTATAGCAGGACTCGATAGAGCTATTCCCAAAATTATTGGTAGAGATATTCCTTACTTCCCTGTTGGCAACGCATACCAAATACTACAAGTTAACTTGAAGTTCCTCTGTTCTGATAAACCGCTAAAAAGCATTGTAATCACAAGTTCCGTTGCCAAAGAAGGAAAATCTGACGTATCTGCAAATTTAGCTGTGACTATGGCTCAGGCAGGGCGACGGGTGTTGTTGGTGGATGCAGATATGCGTAATCCTATACAGCACCATATCTGGGGGCTAACAAATGCAATGGGACTAAGCAATGTGATTGTTGGACAAGCTTCTTTAGATACAGTAGTGCAAGAAGTGATGCCGAATCTTGAGGTTCTTACTTCTGGAGGTTTGCCTCCTAACCCAGTAGCAATGCTAGATTCTCAACGTATGGCAACATTAATTAGTAACTTTGGGATAGATTACGATCTTGTAATTTTTGATACTCCTCCTTTGTCAGGAATAGCAGATGCTGCTGTTTTAAGTACCCTGACTGACGGGATCTTATTAGTCGTTCGTCCTGGAGTGGTTGACCTTAACAGTGCGAGTTCAGCAAAAGAGTCAAATCCCTTAAAATATCCAGCATATTGGTAATATTAGGTTGTCAAAACTATAGCGGTATGCAGTCTTCTTAGGTACATTTACATGGCTGTAAACAATCTATAACAGGTTTTGGATGTATTTCACTCAAGCGCACAGCGCTATATCTATCTTCTCTTTTTAATATGGATAAGAATAAAATCCCAACATCTTGTTTAATTAATAATTATAATTACGCTGAATTTCTCCCAGAAGCAATTAATAGCGCTTTAAATCAAACAGTTAAATTTGATGAAATTATTATTGTTGATGATGCATCTACAGATAATCCTGCGGAAGTCATCGCTAATTTTACTCAAGTAGCTAATGTTAAATTTATCTTTAAAGAAAAAAATCAAGGACAATTATCATCCTTTAATGAAGAGTTTTTAGCTGCAAAAGGGGACATTGTATTTTTTTTAGACGCAGATGATATTTATGAACCTCAATATTTAGAAACTGCCCTAAATTTTTATAAGAAACGTAGTGAATGTGATTTTCTATTTTGTGCGTATAAAAAGTTTGGTGCAATAGAAGAAACACTCCAAACTGATAAAGTTGATCTAGATTTAGGTTATTCAGTAATCAGAACTTTATATACTGGTGAATGGATTGGCTCCATAACTTCAACATTATCAATACGTAGAGAAATAATTAGAAAATTTTTACCTATTCCAAATATAGAAGATTGGCGTGTAAGGGCTGATGATTGTTTGGTATGGGGAGCGTCTTTGGTAGGGGCTAAAAAATTTTATATGTCTAAACCTTTAGTAATGTATAGAATACATCCAAATAATCAGTATCATAATAAGAAATTTTTAGACATAGACCACAACTATGAATACAAGAGATTCTGGAAACGCAATTCTTTATTTAATTACATTATGCAAAAAAATACTTTTAGTTTACCGTTATTATTAGCTTTCACATCTATCAATGAGTTAAAAACAATACCATGTCCAAAATATGATGATTTTATTTTATACCTAAAAATAATATTTTTGTTTGAGCATAACTATTTTTGGAAAGTAAAAGACATTATTTTCTTGTTAAGGTATTTTCTGAAAACTTTGCTAATTAAAAAGTTAAAACTAGTAGATAAATAATTCCACATCATTTCTAACTAAATAAAAAATGCATAATGACAATATCGCATGATTAATTAATAAAATAATGTTAAAAAAATTCAAACTTACAAACGTACCAAAATTTAAATCTAGTTCTGGGCTGCGTGCAATTATTACCAATACAGGTTGGTTGTTTGCTGACCGCATTCTCCGTATGGGTGCAAGCTTGGTCGTAGGAGTATGGGTAGCACGCTACTTAGGAGTACAGCAGTATGGTCTTTTTAACTATGCTTTAGCTTTTGTTAGCTTATTTAGCCCAATTTTCACTCTAGGACTGGACGATGTGGTAGTTCGCCATATTGTTCGTCAATCATCAAACAAAGAGGAAATTTTAGGAACCACTTTTTGGCTAAAATTGCTGGGTGGAATTGCTTCTGTCTTATTGGCAATTAGCACTATGCTTTTCTTAGGTGAGCGTGAAACATTGAAGATATGGCTAGTTGCAATATTAGCAATAGCAGGAATTTTTAGAGCGGCTGATACTATCGAATTGTGGTTTCAATCACAGGTGCAGTCAAAATATACTGTGATTGCTAAAAACTCAGCGTTTCTGGTAAACAGTGCTATCAAAATCATACTAATTTTAACAAAAGCACCATTGTTAGCTTTTGCTTGGGTAACATTAGCAGAATTTGCGATGAGTGCAATTGGCTTGCTGATTGTTTACCAAGTCAAAGGATCTTCGTTGTGGTTATGGCGTTGGAGTTTTTCTGCTGTTAAAACTCTTATGAAAGAGAGTTTACCTCTAATGTTTTCGGGCTTCGCTATCCTGATTTTTATGAAAATTGATCAGGTGATGTTAGGCCAAATGATTGGAGATAGTGAGGTTGGCGTTTATTCTGCTGCTGCGAGGGTTTCTGAAATTTGGTATTTTATCCCAGGAGCTATTGTTTCTTCTGTTGCTCCTTCAATTTACATAGTTAAGGAAAAATCGGAAAGTCTTTACTACCAAAGAATAGGACAATTACTCAGTCTAATGACGTGTATATCTTTGGCAATTGCTCTTCCAATGACATTTCTATCAGACAGGATAATTCTGATAATGTTTGGAAGTGGATATGCAGAAGCAGGAGCAATACTAGCAGTTCATATTTGGACTTCTTTGTTTGTATTTATGGGTCTTGCAACATCACCCTGGTTTATAGCTGAAGGTTTGAACCATGTTTCTTTAGGGAAGACTTTATTTGGGGCTATATTAAACGTCATTCTCAATTTATTACTTATTCCTAAATATGCAGGGCTTGGGGCTGAGATCGCAACCATAATATCTCAAGCTGCTGCTACTTTTTTATGCAACGCATTTGATTCAAGAACACAAAAAATATTTAAGATTCAGGTGCGATCGCATCTGCTGATTCAAAGGTAAATTTTCCTGGCTGTGGTTCAGTAGCATTCCATTTTAATTCACCATTTGGTGTCACAACCGAACATTCACGAGCAATCAGGTTAGCGTAATCCTTCTCTTTTAGCAAAATATCACTAGCAATTGCTGCGCCATAACGTTTTCCTTTAGCGGCAGCTAATTGCCGAAGAGGAAAATTTGTATTAGTATAATTAGCTACAGGATAGTTTGTTTGATTATCGTCTTTTTGCTTATCCTTTTGTAAAAAACCCATAGTCAATAAGGCAGAAAGGGTAGTATATCCTGCTCTTGTTAAAAATTTTCTCCGATAAGGCATAAGTTGTATTTAACTAAAAACACATATATTATTATATTACAAAAATAACTTTTTATACTGTTTTAGGCTTAGTTATGATTCCCTTATCTATTTGTTCGATTGAAATCAATCAACTATGCTTTTACATATCAGCAATAAAGATGTTACTCTAATATATAACGCTCGTTCGATATAAATAAACTGAGTAATGCCTAAGATTGTTGACCATGAGCAATACCGTAAAGAACTGCTCGACAAGTGCTTTGATTTATTTGCCCAAAAAAGTTATGGTTCCATCACTATGCGCCAAATTGCTGAAGAGCTAGGGGTTTCTACTGGTACGCTGTACCACTATTTTTCTAGCAAGCAAGCTCTATTTGAGCAATTGGCCCAGGAGATTTGTGAGCAAGATTTAAGTACAGCATTAGCTGAATTACAAGGAGCGCAAACGCTACAAGAATCAATGGAAGCACTAGGAAGATATCTAGTGAGAAACGAAGATTATTTTATTAAATGGACTTATATTTGGATTGATTTTTGTCAACATAAAGACTCTAAAAAAATGTTAAAAAAGAGCGTTTTTAAGCAGACTAATCAGCGCTATCAGAAGGCGATTTCCGATTTATTGGGTATTCAAGATTCGGTATTGGCTTCCTTTGTTTTGAGCTTTGTAGACGGTTTAATTCTGGAGAAGTTATGGGGTAATGACACAATTGATTTTATTGAACAATGTGCGTTGCTAGGCAAAATGCTGACGGTATATTTACCGCAACATACAGTAGTGTCCGGGAGTAAGACAGCCTTTATGTCAGGTTTAGAGAGCTAAATTATGTACTTCATGCTTATTGCAAACTACTGTGTGTAAAGCAATATTTATCAGTGTTGATTGGCAATTATCAATTAATTTTACATAGATAAAACAATTTTTTAGGAGAGCAAAACAGATGGTTCAAAAAGTATCAGAGAAAGTTTCAAAGAAAGGGTTAATTACATTAGTAATTGCAGCTACTGCTATTACAGGTGGAATTGTTGCTTATGGGATTTCTCAGCTTGGGTTAGTTGGTCAAACTGAGAAATCTGAGCCAGTTGAAACCACGCCCAACATTCAAAAAGTAGCTGCATTAGGACGGCTAGAACCGGAAGCAGAGCTAATTAGCTTGTTTGCGCCCTTAGCATTGGATGGCGATCGCATTGCCCGAATTTTAGTCAAAGAAGGCGATCGCGTTAAAGCCGGACAGGTGGTAGCAATTTTAGATGCCCGCGATCGCTTGCAAACTGCTGTACTACAAGCCCAACAACAAGTTAGAGTTGCTCAAGCTAAACTCGCTCAAGTTGAAGCAGGAGCAAAAGCAGGAGAAATTCAGGCCCAGCAGGCAAGCGTTGAACGTCTCCAGGCCCAATCCCAAGGAGACAGAACAGCGCAACAGGAAGCGATATTCCGTATAGAGGCACAGTGGGAAGGCGACAGAATAGCGCAAGAGGCAACCATTAAGAAGCTAGAGGCAGAACTTAAAAATGCCGAAGCCGAATATCAACGTTATCAACAGCTATATTCTCAAGGCGCAGTTTCTAATTCTTTGTACGATAGCAAAGGTTTGACTGTAGAAACTGCCAAACAGCAAGTAGACGAAGCCAAAGCAGTTCTCAACCGGATTAACACTACTGCTAGCAAACAACTTGCCGAAGCCAAAGCAGCACTCGCCCGTACTAACGCCACTGGTAGCAAGCAAGTTAATGAAGCCAAAGCCACACTTAACAGTATTGCAGAAGTCCGACCTGTAGATGTCGCCGCAGCCAAGACAGAAGTTGAAAATGCGATCGCCACACTCAAACATGCTCAAACCGAGTTGGCGGGTGCTTACATCAAAGCACCGATGGCGGGACAAATCATCAAAATTCATACGCGAGTCGGAGAAAAAATTAGTGCTTCTGGCATTGCAGACTTAGCTCAAACAAACCAGATGATGGCAGTAGCAGAAGTTTATCAAACCGACATTGGTAAAGTGAAACTAGGACAACAGGCAGTGATTAGCAGTCAGGCATTTGCTGGTGAACTGCGAGGAACCGTTGCCCAAATTGGTTTGCAGGTGAATAGACAAAACGTTTTCAGCAACCAACCAGGGGAGAACCTTGATAGCCGAGTAGTTGAGGTGAAAATTCGCCTCAATCGTGAACACAGCAAACGAGTTGCAGGTTTCACTAACTTACAGGTACAGACAGCAATTGAAATATAGAGTTGTTGTCTCGTGTATTCCGTCATTTTTTATAAGGTGAATTTAATCATGATTAAAGTCATATACCTTTTGCTTTGTGTACTTGGCTTCGTTCTACCTTACTCCCAGTTGGTTCCATTTATCTTAGAGCATGGTCTTGATATAAAGCTGTTTTTTGAACAACTCTTTGCCAACAAAATTTCTGGTTTTTTTGGCATGGATGTTATTGTTTCATCCCTAGTTTTGTGGACATTTGTATTTTGGGAGGGGACACGTCTGAAAATGCAAAATCTCTGGGTTTATATTGGCTGTAATCTTTTAGTTGGTGTTTCTTTAGGTCTTCCCTTATTTCTTTTCATGCGAGAGCGCCAGCTTGAACAGCAAGCTGAAACACTGGGTTATTAAAGGTTTTTTTAATATGTTTTCTAAATTATTTCGCAAAACGCCGCTAGCATGGCGGCAGTTAATGAAAGAAAAAACCCGTCTGGCTGTTGCAGTCGCAGGTATTACCTTTGCCGATATGCTGATGTTTATCCAGTTGGGATTTGAAAGTGCGCTTTTTGATGCTGCTGTGAAACCTCATCGCAATTTACAGGCAGATTTGGTTTTAATTAGTCCCCAATTTCAAACTTTGTTTTCTGTAAAAAACTTTTCTAGAGAGCGACTTTATCAAACACTAGCTTATGAAGGTGTTCAGTCAGTTAATTCTGTCTACATCAGTACCGGACAGTGGCGAAATCCTGAAACACGTCTTGAGCGTGCCATTTTAGTTTGGGGTGTTGATCCGGCACAATCACCATTCAAATCGCCCGAAATTAAACAAAATCAGCATCACCTTAAACAGTTGTATCAAGTTCTGTTCGATCAAGCAGGTCGTCCAGAATACGGGGCAGTTGGCGATATCTTTAAGAAAACAGGCAAATTTGACACAGAACTCAATAGTAAAGCCGTTTTTGTTAAGGGCTTGTTTACTGATGGTGCTTCCTTTGCTGCCGATGGTAATGTGATCACCAGTGACTCTACCTTTCTCCAGCTATTTCCACAGCGTCAACCTGATCGCATCGAAGTTGGATTGATTACGCTTAAACCAGATGCCGATATAGAAAAAGTGAAATTGCAACTTGTCAATGGACTACCTAAAGATGTTAGAGTCCTGACTCCAGAAGAGTTTGCTAAAGTGGAGAGAACTTACTGGGAACAAGGTACTGGCATTGGTTTTATTTTCGGTTTAGGTACAGCAGTTGGGTTTATTGTTGGCATCGTGATTGTCTACCAAATCCTTTACTCGGATGTTTCTGACCACTTGCCAGAATATGCCACTCTCAAAGCAATGGGATACACCGATAATTATCTCTTAGGAGTTCTAATTCAAGAAGCATTGTTGTTGGCTATCTTAGGTTTTTTGCCTGGATTCATCCTTTCTTTTGGATTGTATCAAGTCACATACGCTGCGACGATGCTTCCTATTTTCATGAAAATGGAACGGGCTATACAGGTTTGGATTTTGACCGTGATTATGTGTAGTGTTTCTGGAGCGATCGCAATGCGAAAACTACGATCTGCTGACCCTGCTGATGTTTTTTAGTTTTAGGGAACAGAGTTAGGAGTTAAGAGTCAGGAGTGAAAAATTATCTTTCTCGTCTCCCAATGTCTCATCCTCAATCCCCAATGCCCAATCCCCCATAAAATCTTATGTTGCAAAAATCTCTACCAGAAAATTCCAACTCAACACTTTCTGTTTTAGAATCTGTGATTTCTATCAGTAATCTTAACCACTATTTTGGTGAAGGTGCGCTTCGTAAACAAGTATTATTCGATATTAATTTGGAGATTAAGGCTGGGGAAATCGTTATTATGACTGGCCCCTCTGGTTCAGGGAAAACCACCTTGTTAACCTTAATGGGTGGATTGCGTTCTGCTCAAGAAGGTAGTCTCAAAATCTTAGGAGAGGAAATTCGTGGCGCTAAAAAGTTGCAATTAACTAAACTGCGTCGCCAGATTGGCTATATTTTCCAGGCTCATAACTTGATGACTTTTTTGACAGCGAGAGAAAATGTGCGGATGTCTTTAGAGTTGCACGACGATTTTCTGAATCAGGATATTGATGCTAAAGCGATCGCTATTTTGGAAACTGTCGGTTTAGGTGATCGTGTAAATTACTACCCAGAGAAACTGTCTGGAGGGCAAAAACAACGGGTTGCGATCGCTCGTGCCTTAGTTAGCCATCCTAAGATTGTCTTAGCAGATGAACCCACTGCGGCACTCGACAAAAAATCTGGGCGTGATGTCGTGGAAATAATGCAGAAGTTAGCTAAAGAACAAGGCTGTACAATTTTGCTAGTTACCCACGATAACCGCATCCTCGATATTGCCGATCGCATCATTTATATGGAAGATGGTCAGTTGAAGACAGATGGCGTAGATTCTATCACAACAAGCAAGTAATACTAATTCGTAATTTGTAAAAATCTATGAATAAAGAATTGCCTCAGTTCATCAGCCATATTGTTTTAAGTTTGCAGTCAATTGAGGGAATTACAGCGATCGCACTGGGTGGTTCACGGGCACGGGGCAACCATACTAACAAGTCAGATGTGGATTTGGGAATTTATTACAATCCAGAAAATCCGCCCGATTTAATTGCTCTAAATCGCCTTGCCTGTGAGCTTGATGATAATCATCGCGTAAATTTAATTACTGCGATCGGGGAATGGGGAAAGTGGATTAACGGTGGTGGTTGGCTACAGTTTCAAGGTGTAGGTGTAGATTTTCTCTATCGTGATTTGGTAAAGGTTAATCGTGTTATTGATGATTGCCATGCTGGACAAATTACTATTGATTATCAACCAGGACATCCTCATGGATTTGTGTCCTCTATTTATATGGGAGAAATTGCTTTTTGTCAGGTACTTTACGATCCTGATAGTGTTTTAGAAGCTTTGAAGGTAAAAACAAAACCGTATCCAGTTGGGCTGAAACAGGCAACTATTGATACTTTCGCCTGGGAAATAAGTTTCTCACTGTTGGTCGCAAAAAAGGCGATCGCACGCGATGATGTTGTTTATGCAGCAGGTTGTTGTTTCCGCAGTGTGGCGTGTATGAATCAAGTTTTATTCGCGCTCAATGAAGATTACCTGTTGAATGAAAAAGGGGCGATCGCACTTGCTAATAAGTTTGCTATTTGCCCGCAGGACTATCAACAACAGGTTGAGCGAGCGTTTGCACTTTTAGCTGCCGATGCAAAATCAATAACTGAGGCGATCGCGATTATTGAGGCGATTGAGGATGATTTGAGTCAATGGTATGGAAATCGGCGATTAGTAATGTAATATTCCCGTCCCTGTACCCCAGAAAAAAGAATAAATTATCTAAAAGTCTTTTAAAACAAGGACTTTGGTCATTGAGTACATTATTAATACATATTAATAGATGCAGTATTGCGAATGAGATATTAATAGATGCAGTATTGATTGAAAGTTAATTTAAAAGCCTAAAGGTATCAACAAACTATCCTGTGAACACGGAGTAAATCCTACCGTGAGATTTTTAATGCAGATAATATACTTACTTTTCACTACTGGTTATTTCTGATTCTTATATTCACATGTTCTGATAATGCAGCTTAGAGGCGGGGACAAAAATCCGATTATGAACAAAACCTTTGCAACCATCGACGGGAATGAGGCTGTTGCCCGTGTTGCTTACAAATTAAATGAAGTGATTGCCATTTATCCCATCACCCCCTCCTCAGCAATGGGTGAATGGGCAGATGCTTGGTCAGCAGAAGGTCGTCCCAATCTCTGGGGTACTATTCCTAGCGTCGTGCAGATGCAGAGCGAAGGAGGAGCGGCTGGTGCTGTACATGGAGCATTGCAAACAGGCTCCCTGAGTACTACCTTCACGGCATCTCAGGGATTATTGTTGATGATACCCAACTTCTACAAAATTGCTGGTGAGTTGACTAGCGCCGTGGTTCACGTTGCCGCCCGTTCTTTGGCTACTCATGCGTTATCAATTTTTGGTGATCATAGCGATGTGATGGCAGCTCGTGCTACTGGCTTTGCCCTGCTGTGTTCCGCTTCCGTGCAGGAAAGTCAAGATTTTGCTCTCATTGCTCATGCTGCTACCCTAGAGACGCGAGTCTCCTTTATGCATTTCTTTGATGGTTTCCGTACTTCACATGAAGTGCAGAAAGTCAAATTGCTGTCAGATGATGATTTGCGATCGCTAATCCACGATAATCTAATACTTGCCCACCGCAGCCGTGCCCTCACCCCAGATCGTCCCGTATTGCGTGGTACTGCCCAAAACCCCGATGTCTACTTTCAAGGGCGTGAAGGCGCTAACCCTTACTACAACGCTTCTCCAGAAATTGTCCAGCGCATCATGGATGAATTTGGAGAACGCACGGGAAGGCATTATAAAATCTATGAATATTACGGCGCTAAGGATGCCGATCGCGTTATTGTTCTGATGGGTTCAGGTTGTGAAACCGTCCATGAAACAGTAGATTACCTTAACGCCCGTGGTGAAAAACTTGGCGTGGTGAAAGTGCGACTTTACCGCCCCTTTGATGTCCAAAGGTTTGTTGCAGTATTACCAACTAGTGTAAAAGCGATCGCAGTTCTCGACCGCACCAAAGAAGCAGGTAGCACCGGTGAGCCTTTGTATTTAGATGTTGTGGCTGCTATCCATGAAGCGTGGGGAGAAGAGGCAGGGGAGCAGGGAGCAGGGAGCAGGGGGGAGGATTTTCTCCCCCGCCCCCTGCCCCCTGCCCCTCTGCCTAAAATCATTGGTGGGCGTTATGGTCTTTCTTCTAAGGAATTTACTCCGGCGATGGTGAAGGGCATTTTTGATAATCTTGCTCAAGCTAAATCGAAAAATCACTTTACGATTGGGATTAATGACGATGTTAGTCATACTTCCTTGAGCTTTGACCCTAATTTCTCTACAGAATCGGATAACGTTGTTCGGGCAATGTTCTATGGGCTGGGCGCTGATGGTACAGTTGGGGCTAACAAAAACTCCATCAAGATTATTGGTGAAGAAACCGACAATTACGCCCAAGGCTACTTTGTCTTTGACTCCAAAAAATCTGGCTCAATGACCGTCTCTCATTTACGCTTTGGTAAAGAGCCAATTCGTTCCACCTACTTGATTGACCAAGCCAACTTTATTGGTTGTCATCACTGGGGATTTCTAGAACGCATAGATGTTTTGAAAGCTGCTATTCCTGGGGCGACTTTGCTGCTTAACAGTCCATACAATGCAGATACCGTTTGGGAATATCTGCCGTTGAAGGTGCAGCAGCAAATTATCGACAAGCATTTGAAATTATATGTGATTAATGCTAGCCAGGTTGCCCGTGAAAGTGGCATGGGTGGCAGAATTAACACTATTATGCAAGTATGCTTCTTTGCTCTAGCGGGTGTCTTGTCGCAAGAAGAAGCGATCGCTAAAATCAAACAAGCGATTGAAAAAACCTACGGTAAAAAAGGTGCAGAAGTTGTCCGCATGAACTTGCAAGCTGTAGACAACACCTTAGACAACTTGCATAAAGTAGATGTCCCACAAACAATCAACAATCCAAAATCCAAAATCCAAAATCCACAATTGCTAGACTCCGCTCCCGAATTTGTGCAAGAAGTTCTGGGCAAAATCATGATTTGGGAAGGTGATGACTTACCTGTTAGCACATTACCAGTTGATGGCACATTTCCCGTAGGTACTGCCAAGTGGGAAAAACGTAACGTTGCCGAAGAGATACCTGTGTGGGAGCCGGATGTCTGCGTTCAATGTGGTAAGTGTGTGATGGTTTGTCCTCACAGCGCCATCCGCGCCAAGGCTTATCAAGCTGATGAATTAGTCAATGCGCCAGCAACCTTCAAGTCAACTGGTGCAAAAGATAAAGACTTTGCCAATCAAAAATTTACCATTCAAGTTGCCCCAGAAGATTGCACAGGATGTACTATTTGTGTAAATATTTGCCCTGCTAAAGATAAATCTGAGCCATCGCGGAAAGCGATTAACATGGCACAGCAGTTGCCATTGCGGGAAGAAGAGCGGAAAAACTGGGATTTCTTTTTGAGTTTACCTAATCCTGACAGGCGATCGCTAAAATTAAACCAGATTCGCCAACAACAACTGCAAGAACCTTTATTTGAATTCTCTGGTGCTTGTGCAGGTTGTGGTGAAACACCTTACTTAAAATTATTAACACAATTGTTTGGCGATCGCGCCGTCATCGCCAATGCTACAGGTTGTTCTTCAATATATGGTGGTAATCTCCCCACAACACCTTGGACAACCAACGCCCAAGGACGCGGCCCGGCGTGGTCTAATAATCTATTTGAAGATAACGCCGAATTCGGTTTTGGCTGCCGCCTCTCCCTCGACAAACAAGCTGAGTTTGCGGCAGAATTGTTGCAGCAGTTGGGGAGTGAAATAGATGAAAACCTTGTCTACTCCATCCTGAAAGCTGAACAAAAATCTGAGGCTGACATTTGGGAACAGCGCGAAAGGATAGAACTGTTACGGCAGAAGTTAGATGAAATCGTAACTTTCGATCCTAATCTAAAATCTAAAATCCAAAATCTCAAATCCCTTGCAGACTACTTGGTGAGAAAAAGCGTCTGGATTGTTGGCGGTGACGGTTGGGCTTATGATATTGACTTTGGCGGCATCGATCATGTGATTGCTAGTGGTCGAAATGTAAACATCTTAATAATGGATACAGAAGTGTATTCTAATACAGGCGGTCAATCTTCTAAAGCCACGCCACGAGCAGCAGTTGCTAAATATGCCGCCAGTGGTAAGCCTGCACCGAAGAAAGACTTAGGGATGATTGCCATGACTTACGGAAATGTCTACGTAGCGAGTGTAGCCCTTGGCGCTAGAGATGAACATACCCTCAAAGCATTTCTGGAAGCAGAAGCTTATGATGGGCCATCAATAATTATTGCTTACAGCCATTGCATCGCCCACGGCATTAATATGACCACAGGGATGAATCATCAGAAAACTCTCGTAGAATCAGGTCGTTGGTTGCTGTATCGGCATAATCCAGAGTTGCTCAACCAAGGTAAAAATCCATTGCAATTGGATATGCGATCGCCTACGCAATCTGTAGAACATTCAATGTATCAAGAAAATCGCTTTAAGATGCTCACCAAGAGCAAACCAGACGTAGCCAAGCACTTGTTAGAACAAGCGCAAGCTGAGGTTGATGCACGTTGGCAGATGTACCAATATCTGGCAAAACGCGATATTCTCTGAAAATTAGCCCTGATTTTAGTTATAAATATTGCGACTTGAGTTACTAAAGTCGCAATTTTCGTTACAACATACCATTTTTGTAAATTAAATCGTTATTTTCGTTACAAAAGAATCATTTAGTTACCCAAATAATTCTTTTTGTTACAAACATTATAATTTTGGTTATTAAAGTCATTCTTTTCGTTACAAACATCAGAATTTTCGTTACAAAATAATCATTTTGGCTACGAAAGCCGTTATTTTTGTTACTAACGCTATCATCTAAGTTGTGTTGAACTCAGATTTTAGTCAACAAACGCCCCAATGTTGAGTTTCGTTCCTAGCAATGTTCCCTACTGCATGGTCTATTTATCTGAAAATAGCTGTAATTTCTCAAATAACTTTAGCGTAGGCGTAGCCCGCCGTTAGGCATCGCACCAACCGATTAAACCACCAAAGATCAACTCTGTGCTACAAGACGCGCTACGAGGTGCTACGGTAATTATGGAGTATTGGTATTGGGTCGTTAATCGAGTTCTTCACTAGTGATGGATGAGATCAGGAGAAAGTTTTAGGGCGTACCTATTTTGGAATGCTTTGTAAAAAAGTGGGATGTTTTGTATAAACCCTTGATTTATCTTTTTCCGAGTTGATATATTAACCACGCAGTCAATAACTATAGCAATCCGATAGCGAAGCGGTAGCGAGTCAGACGCTCCTGCGTCGCTAACGCTGCGCTATCGAGCGTCTTTGATTCCTGAATTACTCGTAGAGACTGGGGACTGGGTACTGGGAAGAAGGAATAAAGGTGTACTGAGTTTTTTTCAAAAATCAAATATGAGTCCTATATATTAATTAATAACCACTGAGAGAGGTGATTATGGCTAATTCATTATTCAATTTCCTTAACGTCTCTGATTTGAATGGCACTAATGGCTTTATAATTAACGGCATTGCACCACGTAACTCTTCAAACGTCTCAGTCAGCAATGGGGGAGATATCAACAACGATGGTATTGACGACCTGATTATTGGGGTACCACGTACCTCCCTTAACGGCAAACTTTTTGCTGGACAAAGCTATGTAGTCTTTGGGGGCAAGAATCTGGGCAGTGGCGGCACTCTCAACCTTTCTGATTTGAATGGCACTAATGGCTTTTTAATTAACGGCATTGCAGTATATGACCAATTAGGCATCTCAGTCAGCAATGAGGGGGACATCAACGGTGATGGCATTGACGACCTGATTATTGGGGCCTATGGCGGCTCCCCCAGAGGCAGATATGAGGATCAGAAAAACTATGTAGTTGTAGTATTTGGGGGGAAGAATATTGGCAGTGGCGGCACCCCTGGTAAGCTGACTGGAACTCCTGGTGCAGATACTCTTGTTGGCACAATCGGCAACAATATCATCGAGGGCAAAGCAGGTAACGATACCCTCACAGGCAACGGTGGTCAAGATAAGTTTGTATTTCGCGTTGGCGATCGCAATGACATTATCACTGATTTTGGTGGCGTAGGTCACGGCTACAACCCATCATCGGCTGTAATTGCCAATGTTGACACACTACAATTTATCGGTTCGGGCTTAACTGCCCGAAATCTGCAACTAACTCAAAAAGGCAACAACTTAGAAGTCACCTTTGAAAATGTGGCTAATGCCAAAGTCCAATTGCAAAACTTCCTCTTAGAAAACCTGGATAACCTGCCAGCAATTTCTTCAAGAGCTGCACTGGGCAATATTTTGTTTGATGGGCAAACCAACATTGCCGACAGCTTTGATGTGATTAATGCCAACTCCACTCAAACTAGCATTTTCAACAAAAACACTGTCACTTTCCTCAATGACTTAAACAATAATATCGCTGGTTTTGATAACTCCAATGATGTGATTAATGGTCAAGAGGGTAACGACATTATCAATGGCTTGAGTGGCAACGACTTGCTACGCGGTGGCGCTGGCAATGATATTCTCATCGGCGGTGCTGGTAATGATACCCTTGTCGGTGGTGCGGGTGCTGACAAGTTCCTTTACAATACCAATGCTGCCTTTGCCTCTTGTGCTGTTGGTGTAGATACTATTAGTAACTTTAACAGTTCCCAAGGTGACAAAATTATCCTGGATAAGACTACCTTTAATGCAATTACTTCTGCCACGGGAACAGGTTTTAGTAACGCCAATGATTTTAAAATAACTTCTTCAGCCGGGATTAGTACGGCGAAAATTATCTACGATCCTGTGAGTGGGCAGTTGTTCTACAACCAAAATGGCAGGGCGGGGGGTTTTGGCAGTGGTGGTCTATTTGCAACTCTAACTGATGCCCCAACTCTCACCGCATCAGATTTTGTGTTGCAAGCATAGTTCGTCCAAAACACCGAGTTTCAAGATTCCAAGCTTGAAACTGAATCGTTTATTACCATGACCACAAGGATGAATCATCAGAAAACTTTGGTAGAATCAGGTCGTTGATTGCTGCATCGACATAATAATCCAGAGTTGCTTAAACAGGGTAAAAATCCATTGCAATTGGATATGCGCTCGCCTACGCAATCTCTAAAACATCCGGTTCAACACAACTTAAATACCCATCTACTCACTCAACTAAAAAACTTTTCCACGCATCTAACAAATATTTCCACACCCATTCCCAACGCCGTTTCGTCAAAATCAAACCGGGGATGATGATGAGGATACGCCAAATCTTTCTCTGGATTCGCAGAACCTAAAAAGAAATAGCAACCAGGAACCTCTTGCAAGAAAAATGACATATCTTCCGCAGCCATAGTTTGGCATTCTGGCACAATACCCAACGGTGTTTCTACCACTTCTTCTGCTACAGTCCGCACCAATTCTGCCATTTTCATATCATTAATTACTGGTGGATAAAGTGACCAGTATTCTAAGTCATAACTTGCACCATGACTTTGACAAGTTCCAGCAATAATCTGCTCGACACGTTGGTTGAAAAATCCTTTCAAACTAGGATTAAAATACCTGACAGTAGCACTCATTCTCGCTGTGTCAGCAATCACATTTCGCTTGGTTCCAGCATGAAGTTCGCCCACTGTCACCACAGCCGAATCAATGGGATTTACATTCCGAGCGACAATGGTTTGTAGAGCATTTACAATTTGGGCAGCAACGACTACGGAATCCACAGTTTGATGGGGTAATGCGCCGTGTCCACCTTTGCCTAAAATTGTGCAGTTAAAGCACTCCACAGCTGCCATCAACGCCCCAGCCCGCACACCCACTGTTCCCAAGGGTAAATTATTCCACAAGTGCAAACCAATAATCGCGTCAACATCAGGATTTTTCAGCACTCCAGCTTCAATCATCGGCTTTGCGCCTCCTGGTGATTCTTCGGCTGGCTGGAAGATAATTTTCACCGTACCGGAAAAGTCTTGACGATGCTGTTGCAGATAATAAGCTGTACCTAAAGCGATCGCTGTATGTCCATCATGTCCACAAGCGTGCATCACTCCATCATGCTGCGATTTGTACGGCACTTCGTTAAGTTCTTGGATTGGCAAAGCATCCATATCTGCCCGAATCACTAAAACTTTCTCTGCACCTAGCTTATTACCCTTGATGATGGCAACAATACCAGTGTGGGCAATGCCAGTTTGATGCTCAATTCCCCACTCTTGCAACTTTTGTGATACAAACTCAGCAGTTAGTTTTTCTTGAAAACCCAACTCTGGTTGTTGATGCAATCGCCGCCGCCACTCCACTAATTGTGGTTGCAATGAGCGGATTGAAAGCCGAATGCGAGATAGATCAACAGAAGAGGGATTGGGAAAGGTAGAAACCATAATGTACGTGTCGTTAGTATAAAATTGTATGAAGGACAGTCTGTAGGTTAAGACAGACCCCCTTCAGTGGAAGATGAGAGAAGCTCAAAAAAGCATCTACTCAATCTTTAAGTTGAAAGGCAAACGGGCATAAATTCCCTGTGGATCGTTCATCTTTTGCAGAATCTCTACTTCCTGTTGCAATTTCTGGAATTCAGTGGTGAGGGGATTGGATTGTTTGAGTTTTGCCCCCTCAATTCCTAAAGCAGTCTGCGCCTCTTCAGTTACACGCCCAAAAAAGCGTTCTCCAAAGCTGCTAGTGCGAGGATATTCTTGCACTTGCCAGTCTTCTCCTAATTTCGCCTCCTTGACAGCATAGGCGATCGCAGTATTCAAACCACCAATTTCATCTACCAAACCAATTTCCTTGGCCGCCACACCCGACCAAACCCGTCCTTGGGCAATTTCTGCTACTCTTTGTTCTGGGAGTTTGCGACCTTGAGAAACTTTATTCAGGAACATATTATAAATCCGGTTAACACTGCGCTGATAAAGTGCCAACTCTTGGGGCGATTTCGGACGCGAAACTGTTTGAGTATCAGCATAGGTTCCAGTTTTCACTGAATCCCAAGTGATGCCATTATCATTGGCTAACTTTTCACCATTAAATAGCACCCCAAACACACCTATTGAACCTGTAATAGTATTTGGTTCGGCAAAAATTCGGTTTGAGTCACTAGCAATCCAGTAACCACCAGAGGCGGCGACATCACCCATTGACACTACTACTGGTTTTGCCTGACGAGTTAATTTTAATTCTCGCTGCATAACTTCAGATGCTGTAGCGCTACCACCAGGACTATTAATCCGTAATACAACAGCTTTCACATCCTTATCTTGTCGCAGTCGGTTGAAGATTTTGGCAAACCGTTCGCCTCCTACTTCACCAACATCACCTTTACCATCGACAATATCACCCTCAGCATAAACAACAGCAATTTGATTTTTTGAGCTACGTTCTACACCCAAAGATTTGCCGGGAACTTGTGCGTAGCTATTCAGGCTAATTTGTCGGAATGTTTTGTCGTCTTTATTGCTATCTGTTAACTTTTTGAGGTCAGTCACCACTTCATCTGGGTATGCTACTCGATCAATTAAACCGTTGGTTTTGGCTTGTGTGGCTTCTAGTAGTGCCTGATTATCTGCGATCGCTTGCAACTGATTAGATTCAATTTTCCGACTTGCGCCTACAGTAGTGCGCCACTCTCCCCAAACATCATTTAACAATTTCTGAGTTTGTTCGCGGTTTTCTGGACTCAACTTTGTGAGCAGAAACGGTTCAACAGCTCCTTTAAATTTTCCTACCCGCACGACTTGAACACCAATGCCATATTTCTGTAATGCTCCCGCTAAGAATATCGGTTGTGAACTCAAACCGTTAACTTCCATCATTCCCAGAGGATTAAGTACAATGGAATCTGCCACTGAGCTAACGTAATATTCTTTTTCACTCCAGTCACTGCCATAGGCCACAATCTTTTTCCCAGCAGCACGAAACTCTTCCAACGCTTTCCGAATTTCTTTAAGGGAGGCATAGCCGACGTTAGTAGCTTGGCTTGTTTTTGTTGCATCCATGTAGATCCCAACAATTCGCGGATCGCGTCGCGCCTTTTCTAAAGTTTCCACAACTTTGCGGAGTGCCATCCTATCTTCATCTACACCTGATATTGTGTTTTGAAACAGTTCACCTGAACTAGGTTCGCTATCAGTAATTTTCATCGACAAGTCAAAAACCAGCATTGACTTATCTTTCACGTTTGGCCCAGTATCTTTAGAGGAGCTAGCAGCCATTATCAGCAAAAACAGTCCAGTTGTTCCCAGACCACCGAAAATAATTAGTCCTAGTAATGTGCCAATTAAACTAGCAAAAGTTTGTTTGATAAAATTACGCATTAGTTATTAGTTATTAGTTATTGGGGATTGGGCATTGGGCATTGGGCATTGACAAAGGACTAATGACTAATAACCAATGACCTATTTAACTATTCTATGCGCTGTAAACTACCAGAGTGCTTTAACTGATATAACGTAGGGTTGCCAGTACAGAACAATACCGTGGCGATTTCGGCGATTAATACTTCAGCCAGTTCAGAAACTGCTGTTTCTGATGTTGCTGCTGCTTGCAAAAAAGGCATTGCTAAACCCGCTATATCTGCTCCCAAGGCGATCGCGGCTGCGACATCCAATCCATGACGCAAACCTCCCGAAGCAATTAAGGGCACATCTGGAGCGATCGCTCTAATAGTTGTAATGCACTCTGCTGTCGGTAAACCCCAATCAGCAAAAGTCGTCCCTAAGCGACGTTGCAAAGCATTTTCTGCCCGTTCACTTTCTACTTTTGCCCAAGAAGTACCCCCCGCACCAGCGACATCAATTGCTGCTACCCCGGCGGCAATGAGTTTGTTGGCGATCGCTGCTGAAATACCGTTACCAACTTCCTTCGCAATCACTGGCACTGATATTTTGCCGCATAATTTAGATATTTTGTCAAGCAAGCCTTGAAAATTAGTATCACCTTTAGGTTGAATACACTCTTGTAGAGGGTTAATGTGTAAAATCAAGGCATCGGCTTCTAGGATATCAACTACCCGCAAACATTCATCTAAGCCGTATTTATAGTTAAGTTGCACAGCACCCAAGTTCGCAAATAGCAGAACATCGGGGGCATATTTGCGGACAGCAAAAGTATCAGCCACCTGGGGTTTTTCTACCGCTACCCGTTGGGAACCAACACCCATTGCAATTTTGTAGTGTTGCGCGACTTGCGCCAAACGGCGGTTAATCATTGCGGCTTGTTCTGTTCCTCCAGTCATGGAAGAAATTAACAAGGGTGCGCCAAGATGTTTCCCCAGGAAAGTTGTACTGAGATCAATATCGTTGTGGTTTAGTTCGGGTAAACAAGAATGGGTAAAACGATAACGTTCTAGCCCATTGGTGATTTGACGACACTGAACGTCTTCCTCTAAACAGATCCGAATATGATCGGCTTTGCGATTTTGAGTTTGTGCAGAGATATTGGTAGGGGCGTTCACTGGTGGATATGGCTAAAAGTATTTGCGATCGCTATTGTTACATTGTATGTAACCAATCTTTTTATAACAAAAATATTTCTTTTGCCTATCAATAGGGTAACGCACCCTATTGATAACAGAACCATTCCTCCTTTTTGTAAACTTGAGAGAAGCGATCGCAAAGCACGGGTTTTACCAATGCAGACAAACAACGGGTAATGTTATTATCATTCAAACTAAGCAAAATAGCATTACACTTGCTCTCAGTTAAGACCGCTATAATTGCAAAAGCTAATAAATTGTTAAATAAGACAATGAATAAAATTTAAAAATATATCTGATAAATATAGCTTAGTTAGCGATTGATTAAATTAGAAACTCATATAAAATTCCTATTTACTGTATTTCCTAAATTAGTAATATGCCTAAAATTACTGTTTCCATTCCGACTTTTAATCGTGTTAATCTCCTTCCTTATGCCATTGACAGTGTACTCAACCAGTCTGAGCAAGACTTTGAGCTAATTGTTTGTGATGACGGTTCTAGCGATCGCACACCTGAGTTAATGTCACAGTACACAGACCACCGGATTAAATATATCCGTCATCTGCAAAATATTGGTAAAAGTAATAACATGCGCTCTGGCTTTGATGCTGCCAGTGGTGAATATTTTATGAAATTTGATGATGATGATCGGCTAACACCCGATTTTCTCGCAAATACCGCAGCTATTCTTGCTGAATATTCTAGCATTGATTTTGTTGGTACAGACCATTGGATAATTGATATTGATAATATGCGGGATGAGGCCAAAACTCAAGAAAATTCTCATCGCTGGGGTAGAAAGACTTTACCAGCAGGTGTTGTAAATAATTTATTGGAAGTGGTATTTATTCAGCAAAGTTTTCAAATTGGGGCAACATTATTTCGGCGTAAAACATTGCAAGAGTTAGGATATATGCAGCCAAATCTGCAAAATTGTGAGGATAATGATTTATTTGTGCGTCTGGCTTTGGCTGGAAAAAAGGGCTATTACTTACCAGAATTATTGATGGAATATCGCAACCACGCAGAACAGCAAGGTATCAATAGAGCTATTCCTTATTTGTTTGATAAAATGCAGTATTTAGAAAGTTATAAGTTTGAACCTGAAAAACTAGAGACAATCAGGATAAATCGTCTAACTGAAACGCAATTATTATTAGGTTTGCGTTTAATTGAAAAGGGTGAAACGCAAAAAGGCAGAGAGCTAGTTTTGGCAGGAAAGTCTTTTTCAAATCCTAAAGCTTGGACTGGTTTAGGGTTATCGCTGTTACCAGTTGGGTTACGAGGTAAGGCTTTTAATGCACTGCGGCAGATGCGAGGTTAGCCTATGGTAATGCGTTGGCGTAGCCCGCCGTCGGCACTTTTTTCTATCAAGTACGTGGTAGTTAATGTCTCACGTAGAGCCTTAGAGAAAGCTATGCAGAGTTTTTACACCGCGAAAAATATATTTTAATAATTAATAAAAACTAGTTTCTTGACCACTCATCAATAATAGTCAAAATTGTTTTATCACCCAAGCTTTTAACAGACTTCACTACATCGCGATAATCTTCAAATTCTTTCTTCGGTTTCTTAAGTCGAGCATCAAATATACCTTTTGCAAGTTTTTCTGCACCAGGAATTCTAGCGCGTTGTAACTTTTCAGATAACTCATCTTTATCCAAAGAGTTCAATAAACTGAGTGGATTGCTCTGTTCAGTCTTTAGAGGAATAAGCTTTTCAAGTTGCTTGAACTGGCTATCTATTCTCTGTCTTTCTTGTATAAATTCTGACTTAAACTCATTTAATTGCTTTTCAAAACGTAATTCCAAATTTGCCAGGCGTGGTTCTAATTTTGTTGTTTCAGGCTGTGGTGTTAGTTGTTTAGTAGAAGAATCAATTCCTTTGAGAGATGCAACTTGCTTTGTTACTAAATTCTCTAATTTTGGGGCGATGACAAAGGCATTAACCATTTCAACTTGTCGAGGATTTTTTTCTCGTGCCCTGACAGCAGCGTAGTATTCAAAATGTCCATCAACTACCGTATAGCTCTCTACTCCCGTCATTTTCACAACTAATGGTCTGATAATTCCTCCAGTTTCTATAATTATGTCTGCGAGATTTTCCAAATCAGCCTCTGAAAAATTTGATCGAGGTTCATTAGAAGTAATACTTTTTACATCTACCAAAGAAAAATTCATCATTTATTTAACCCTGTTCCTATTAATACTTCATCTGCTAAAATGTCAAATTCCATAGCAGATTTTTGAGCATCTGATTTTACTTCTTCTGCATATTTAACAACAGATTTGGGATCAGGATATTCTAAATCTCCAACTGTTATAGTCTGATTCATACATTCAGATAGTACGGTTCTATCATAAATTACTGCTTCCATCAAAGGCAGATTGTAACGCTCTGAAATCACGCTCCTTTGCTTAGGAAAAGTTTATTGTAAAAATTTAGAATTGGTAGATATTTTTGAAGCCAAAATACCCATTAATATAATGTGTGCTTTTCCTATCATTTCTCTAAATTCATTAACTTCTGTAATAAAGTTTTTGACACTTAACAATCCTTGGTTTGCAAATGGCTTTAAATCTGAAGGTATTATGAGGTAATCAGCAGCTACAAGTGCAACTTTAGCATATAAATCTCTTGATGGAGGCGTATCAATAATAACAATGTCATATTCTTGATCTACTTTTTTTAATTTGGTAACTAACCTAGTCTTACTAGCATCAATTTGATTAAGTTTATACTGTCCTTCTATTAAATTAATATGTGCGGGAATAACATCTAATTCAGGATTGTTAAAGTAATGTGATTTTCTGAGAACATCGGGTATTAAGTAAAAGTCACCTGATTCTAATAAATGATAGATATTAGAATCTCATAAATCATCATCTTCATCAAATTGAAATTTGATTAATCCTGTAGCAAAAGTAGTATTTGCCTGAGAATCTATATCGATTAACAGTACCCTTTTCTTTACTCAATGCTGCTGCAAGATTGACTGCAACAGTAGTTTTACCAACGCCGCCTTTATTATGGTAGATTGCAATCGTTTTCATTGAATGTTGTCTCTTGATTTCAAAATTTAAATTATTTGCAGTTATTTGGGCTTCTGGCTTATCTACTAGCTGTTCTTGTTTCAGATTTTCTCTACCAATTAAACCTTTAATTTTATCTAATTGCGTTTCAACGTCCTTGCCAGAACATTGAAATACTAATTGAATACCAGTCTGCACTTTTTGATAAATTCTAATCTCTTTGCCATTAGTCAACAATCCATACCTGACATTCAAGCTGGTTAAATAATGCCTGAGTCGGAGGACATGATGATTTAAGTTTTGTTTGGGATGCTTTGCCTCCATGACGACACTCAACGGCGAGTTGGCATCTAAGACAAAAGGAATCACTTGTGCGGCAAATGCTAAAAAATCTAAGCGAATGCTACCAACGGCAACCTCTTGATGCCAGGTGTCAGGAGTATAACCTAGCTGTGGTAGCAAATATTGCACTATGAGTTTGCTTTCAACTTCGCTTTCGTTACGGCACAGCTCAGGATTAAAAGGCAATATTTTTCTACCTCGGAATAATTATTGGACTTGAGACAAAACCTCATATTTGCTAGCTAGATTATGGCATAGCCTTAATTATGTTGAGTGATATCAATCACTTAGAAAGATATAAATAATCATCATAAAATTAGTACTTTTACTGATAAAATAGCCAATTCTGAGAGCTAGGCATATTCAAAATTAACAGGCTACGCATATATTTCCCCATTATTTTTGTAAATGGATAGAATCAAAGTGTTTACCTATTTGCGCTAAAGGTTTTGGCTACTGTATCTTGTCCCCACTGCCATCAACTCGTTGATAGTCAAGCTATTAGTTGTCCTAATTGCCGGACGACACTCAAAGCTTACGGTCATCCCGGTATTCCATTGCACCGCGCTACTGGGGACGGGTATCTGTGCGACACCTGCACCTATCACGCTGATGATACTTGCAATTTTCCTCAGCGTCCCTACGCTAAAGACTGTACCCTCTACCAAAATATTGAAGAGACAAAGTTAGAGTTGCAACAGCAGCGTTACACTAACGGTTTTGCAGTAACTGTGAAAAGTTGGGTAAAACGCAATCAGGCTTTGTTATTGCTATTAGGTCTATTATTGGTCTGTTTATTGTTCGTTATACTAAGGCCTTGATTTGGTTTTTCTGGGGAGTGGTGAATATAACGCTTTTGTTTGACTTTAATATAAATCTAAAATAGTTACGATTTTATATTTCAATTGTCTCCCCAGCTAAATTGAATCTATTTTTTATTGCTTGTGAGAAATCCGGGTTTATACATCTGAATTATCGACTATTTGAATTTCTTGCTCGTATTGCGCGATTGCTTCTTCAATTGTTTCATTACTAACATCTGAAATATCGGATTTGGAATAAATTGTAGTGAGTATAATTCCTTGATCAGTTTTCAGATAATAAATGACTCGATAGCCTCCACTTTTTCCTTTTTGAATGTTGCTATTTTTGAGACGAACTTTAAAAACCTGATATTTAACTCCAGCAATTCTATCACCGAGGATTTCACCTGCTTGAAATTGGTCAATTAGGGGTTGAAGATCAGTACGAATTGAACGATAGCGTTTGGCAAGTTCTCGAAGATCCCTTTTGAAACGAGGTGTAAGAGCGATCTGGATTGGCGATGTTTCACTCTGCATCGATGCCTGACCACATTTCTGAGAGGGGAAGAGTTTGTCCAGTTAAAGCCTCGTGTAAACCTTGGCGAATACCTTCTATAACAACTTCTGTAGGTGTTTCATCAGGATCGGTTTCGTCATCTTCGGAAAGTAAGACAATAACACGAACACGCTGTGGCTTGATGAATCCCAGTGATTTATCGAGCGTAAGTTGTCCACTCTCATTAATTGTCGCTGTGGTTTCAATTGCTTTCATAGATAATGATAGTGTGAGTCAATTCAACCTACTTATAGTCTAGTGCAGCTATCCCCCATTCATCCGGCAACCTTAAACGCTTCATCCAAAATCGCCACTATAGGAAATGGTCAAAAATAACAAACCATGCCCAATTCCTAATCTTCAAGCTGTGATGATTTTGGATGCTGCTGCAATCTTTAAACTGTGGTAATTTTGGGTTCTTCGGCAATAGGTTCAACTTGTATCGCTGGCGCTTTTTCCTCAAAGGCGGCTAAGTCGAACCAAAAAGTGGTGCCTATACCAACTTCACTCACTAAATGGACTTTACTACGATGTCTGTCGATGATATTTCTGACAATCGATAAACCTAAACCCGTACCTTCTAGGGTATGAACTCGGTTTTCTACGCGAAAGAAGCGTTCAAAAATTGCGTGTTGATCTTCTGTAGCAATGCCAATTCCTGTATCGGAAATTTCAATCCGCACTGGAGGAAATTGGGTGTGATTGGGCTTGAAATCTAGTTGGTAAGCGCGGATTGCCACTTTACCACCGGCTTTTGTGAATTTGAGGGCATTACCAATCAGGTTGCCAAACACTTGTACTAACAGATCATAATTACCCATTACCAGCGGCAAATTAGGAGCAACTTCTTGAACAAGTTCAACACTTTTATCTTTAGCATTCAGTTGGTAAGTACGCAGTGTTTGCTCGATCGCTTGGGCTAAATCTACGCCATCGAAGCTGTAGTTGCGACCAGATTCGAGTTTTGACAAATCTAAAACATCGTTAACTAGGCGGGTTAGGCGATCGGTTTCATGATTTACTGTTTGCAGATACTCTTGCCGTTTCTGTAAATCCAAGTCTTCGGCGTAGTCGTACAGGGTTTCAATATGGGTTTTGATGTTGAATAAAGGCGTCCGCAGTTCGTGAGAAACGTTGCTGATAAATTGGCCTTTTGCCTCGTTTAATTCCACCTCACGGGTTATATCTTGGACAGTAATCGCAATGCCTTTGATGCTTTCCCTTTGCACATTGAGTACTGTAGTCAAAAGAATACGGATCGTTCGCGGGGTAGGTTGGTTAATAAAAATTCGGAATTCGGCACTTTCGCATTCGCCTGCTGCCATTTCGTACAAAGGATTAGCGATTTCCATTTGTACTGCTGGGGGCAAGTGATGTAACACGTTTTGACCTACCACATCAGCGTTTTCCCAGCCAAAAATTCGCTCTGCTGTGGGGTTAGCTAAAATCACCTGCATGTTGTTATCAATCAACACAGCACCATCTGCGATCGTTGAAACTAGGGTTTGTAGCTTGGCTTTTTCTGCGGTCAGTTCCTCAATATTCTGTTCTTCATAGCGCTCTAACCGCTCTCCCATTTCATTAAAGCTTAAAATTAACTCCCCCAGTTCGCCTCCTAAAGGTAAATCAATGCGCTGCTTGAAATTCCCGGTAGCAATTTGCTTTACTCCTACTAGCAGTTCTTTAATGGGCTTAGTGATGGTCAAGGCGTTTATCACTCCTGCCAAAATCACCATTACCCAAATGGTAATAAAAACGGCAATGGTAACATCGCGGGTAAAATTGGTGGAGATGACAGCAGTCTGATTGGGGTTAATACCGATCGCTAATACACCTAAGTATTTTTTATTAACAATCAAGGGAATAAATACATCGGTGACTATTCCATCTGGGGTTGTATGTTGCCGCACCATCGGCTTTTCACCATCACCAGGGTAATCTTCTGGCAGTTGTATCCGCCGTTTAATGGTAAGAGAGTTTTCTACCTCTGCTTCCCAAAAAGGAATGCCAAAAAAGATTTCCCCGTCTTCGTCGGCGTAAAGCATATAACGCACACTAGAGGTGCTGCTGTAGAAGCGTTGAGAAAATTGGGCAACCTCAGTCAGATTATTGTCAGCGATTAGGGGAGCAACGTTGGCAGCAAGCAGCAGCCCCAAGTCACGACCAAAGCGGGTGTCATTCATCCGCGCATCCTGCTGAATTGTATTCACAGCCCAGAAGGTCAGGCCACTCATCACTAATGAAACTACCATTGTGACCACAGCCAATAATTTGGTCTGGAGTGTGAACTCCGACCACCAACTAGCGATCGCATGTCGAATTGTTTTTAATAGACTTAGCATCTTAAATAAAGTTGTTAATACTCTTTGTTATAAAGCCCAACAACTAAAAAATTAACAGTTAATTTAATAAATATGTTAGGGGAGAGGGAGAGATGGGAAACTCCAGGGGATATTCATGTAAGGTAGTCTTAACGAATTTACCTCATTTCAGGCATCTGAGCTGATATCCAGTTGAGGATTAAGGCGTTAAACTCCATTTTTGTCACTATTGGTTACGCACAGATGAGCAGTCTAACAAAAATTCAACCTGTCGTGATTTTAGGCTAGTTTTTAGGCTTAGGTTAGCGGCTGCTAGTACCGACGCGCCACCGTTACGATGCTACTGCGGCTCGTCTGTAATCGCCCAGCCGTCCTTCATCAGTGCGTTTTTTACCGCGTTATGGATAATGTCTAACTTGGGCATAACTTAAGATAAGTCAGCCTTGCAGCTGTAATGAAAATCAGTACAGCCTTAAAGCCTACATCAGGCTGCATTTGGATCGCTTATGGCGTTCGCTCCTCCTGCTTCGCACTCACCGCTCTATGCCCAATATCTCTCCGATAATATATCCCATCAAACTGAATATATTTGATCCCTGCGTAGGCTTGGGCGATCGCTTGCTCAAAATTTTCTCCGATTCCAGTCACATTTAATACTCGACCCCCATCTGTTACTACTTTTTGTTGCTGGTTCAATTTTGTACCTGCATGAAATACAGTTGCTCCTGTTGCCTCTGCTTCACCAATGCCAGTAATAACCTGGCCTTTATTATATTCTCCGGGATAACCACCTGAAGCTGCAACTACACTGGCAGATGCTCCCGCTTTCCAAGCAATGGGCGGCAATTCACTTAATCGCTGTTGTACACACGCTAGAAGCAAGTCTTCTAGGGGTGTTTCTAATAGTGGCAAAATTACCTGGGTTTCGGGATCACCAAAGCGACAATTAAATTCCAAAACCTTCAAGTCCCCATCGGGTGCAATCATTAATCCAGCATACAATACGCCTCGGTAATCAATGCCTTTAGCTCGTAAGATTGCGATCGCTCTTTCCAATACTTCCGTTTGAATACGTGCCATCAACTCTGGCGTAGCTATGGGTGCTGGGGCATAGGCTCCCATCCCACCAGTATTTTCGCCCGTATCCCCCTCACCAATCCGCTTATGGTCTTGAGCTGGTAGCAAGGGTCGAATTGTTAGCCCATCCGTTAATGCTAAAACTGATACCTCTTGCCCAATTAAACATTCTTCAATGACAACAAATTCACCAGCACTGCCAAATTGTCCCTGAAAAATCGCATCAACGGCACTTTCTGCCTGTTCAACTGTTTCAGCTACCGTTACACCCTTACCAGCCGCCAAGCCATCAGCTTTGACGACGATTGGCGCTCCCTGAGATTTGACATAAGATTTTGCTGCCGCCGCCTGCGTAAATACTGCAGCCCGTGCCGTCGGAATCCCTGCTTCTTGCATTAGGGCTTTTGCCCAAGCTTTACTCGCCTCAATTTGCGCTCCCGCTCTAACTGGGCCAAATACCATCAATCCTTTGTCTTGGAGGTAATCTGTGATTCCCTTTGCCAAAGGCACTTCTGGCCCAACTATCACTAGAGTTATGCCATTTTCTAGAGCATATCGGCTCATGCTCTCAAAATCATCGACTGCTAGGGGCAAGTTCTGGCAACGTTCCATACTTGCTGTGCCCCCATTCCCTGGTACACAGACAACTTGCTCAATTTGCTTAGATTGCAACAGCTTCCATGCCAGAGCGTGTTCGCGCCCTCCATTACCTACAACTAAAACTTTCACTGATTTCCTCGTGAGTTCCTTGCAAAACGAGAATACCTAATTCGGTTCTCGCGGATCAATTTTTTCATCAATTCTCACACTTGTGCAAGCCTCTTATAAAAAGGCGTTGAGAAAATTCACTCTTTTTAAAGATGGGATGAGAGATGCTCAGACGCTGTTGACGGTTAAAACAATTCGCAATGACGCTCCTACGTCGCTAACGCAATTACGTTTTGTGGCGGGGATTTAGACCCCGTCACAAAACGCGCTGCTTGATAGAAGCAGGTGACTTAAACTCCCACCACTGGTTAACAGTTAACTTGAAATTCCATCCCCTTTTATGGATGGGATGAGCTTAATTGGATCTGCTGCCTGTTTTAGCCATTGAATTTTGACTGTATTTTTTATAAAAATTAAATTTCATTAATTAGTAAATTTATGATTTATATTGCTAGCAATTAGTCAATTCATCTAACCATGTTTTTGAAGCAAAAATCAATTGTTTTAATTATTTGTCATGTTAAAAACACTATAACAATCAATTAAAAAAATCCTCAATTAAGAACGAATTATTGATTATAATTATTAACTTGTGAATATAGAAATTAATCAGGATATAACAAAATAGGCAACATGGCTAAAATTATCGTTACTGGAGCCGCCGGTTTTATTGGTTCTCATCTTGCAGAAAGATTGCTGCAACAAGGAGAAGAAGTAATTGGGATTGATGAATTCAATGATTACTACGATCCTATGTTAAAGCGTAAGAATGTTGCACCCTTACATCATTTGCCTAGTTTTACATTAATTGAAGGAGATATTCAGTTTTTGGATTGGCAGAAACTCCTAAAAGATGTAGATGTAGTTTACCATCAAGCGGCACAAGCAGGGGTAAGAGCAAGTTGGGGTAAAGCTTTTCGAGGTTATACAGAACGAAATATTAACGCTACACAAGTTTTGCTGGAAGCAGCTAAGGATGCTAAACACTTGAAAAGGTTAGTGTTTGCCTCTTCATCAAGTGTATATGGTGATGCAGAAACCTTACCTACCCATGAGGGTATTTGTCCTCAACCAGTTTCTCCTTATGGCATTACGAAGCTAGCAGCAGAGTTTTTGTGTGAGCTGTATCACAAAAACTTTGGCGTGCCCTGTGTGGCACTGCGCTATTTTACAGTCTATGGCCCCAAACAGCGCCCAGATATGGCATTTCATAAGTTCTTTAAATCGATTTTACAGGATGAAGCGATTCCTATTTACGGCGATGGCCAGCAAACGCGGGAATTTACGTTTGTTAGTGATATTATCGCCGCTAATTTAGCCGCCGCGATCGCACCAGAAGCAGTGGGAGAAATTTTTAATATCGGTGGCGGTAGCAGGGTGGTTTTGGCAGAAGTCTTGGATACGATTGAAGAAATTGTTGGGAAACCAATCAAAAGAAACCACATAGAAAAAGCGATGGGAGACGCCCGCCACACGGCTGCTGATGTATCTAAAGCCAAGAAAATTCTTGGATATCAGCCGCAAGTTTCCTTGAGAGAAGGTTTGATACAAGAATGGGAGTGGGTAAAATCTTTGTATTCCCTATCCAATTTCTGAACTTCACTACGACTTTCCCTCCCCCAGCTAAGAGCTCCCTGCCCCCCTGCCTTTAAAGCGTTGGGATATTTTTTATTTGGAATTCCTTTAGCTGGGGGTCAAAACAACATCTTAGCGCACAGCACGCTTGCGATCGCTTTTACGAGTACCTCCAGCCATCTAATACTCGTGGCTATTTTTACCAAACTTATGAGCAACACCAAGCAAAATCTTTTCAGAATAGTCTGCCAAATCTCTTTCATTTTCGGTGATTTGGGTTAACAAAACATCAATCCCATCTTCCGCACTTCAAAACGTATTATAAATAATACAAAAATAGTTACTAAGAATATTCATATTATTAAGTATTAATGCTGAGAATAATTGTTGGTTGGACGATGCCTATAGTGATCGCTATATT
>JAHHHS010000033.1 GCA_019359215.1 Nostoc indistinguendum CM1-VF10
TTACCGATGGGCGCTTTTCTGGCGGTACTTACGGCATGGTAGTTGGTCATGTGGCTCCAGAAGCGGCAGTTGGTGGTGCGATCGCTCTTGTAGAAGAAGGCGATAGTATTACCATTGATGCACCTGCACGCCTCTTGCAATTGAATATATCTGAATCAGAATTAGCTCGTCGTCGTGCTAATTGGCAACCTCCTGCACCACGTTACACTAAAGGCGTATTGGCGAAATATGCCAAATTGGTATCTTCTAGCAGTCTTGGTGCTGTCACAGATTTAGATTTGTTCAATAACTAGTTATTAAGCCAATAGCCATTTAAGTTTCACTTTTAAAGTTTTGAGGAGCCAAAGAAAAGGAAAGGGGGCAGGGGGCAGGGAGCAGGGGGGAGAACCCCATAAATAAATTTAGTTGCTCTGAAAGAAGGACGCATTATTTCTCGTGGCACTTTCCGCTCGAAATAAATATTTTTGCTTTTGGGCATAAATAAATTTACTTGCTCTGAAACCCTGATGGCAGGGGCATTCCAGAATCTTTCTCCCCTGCCCCCTGCTCCCCTGCCTCTTTGGTCAGGAGCCAAAATAAAGATGCCTCCTGACTCTCTACTTCAGGCTAGATTCGGGAACTACTTGCTATTCTTTATTATATTTGGAAGCTTCTTCGACTAAATCTTTTAAACCCTGTTTGAGAGCCTCAATTGAACGATCTAAAGCTTCAATTTTAGTCCTTACAGTAATTTGTTCAATGGCATCTATGTAGGCTTGACTACCAGCCTTGCCTAGATGCTTGTACAAGGATAGCTTACCATCACTCCGGGTCGAAAATATTGGTGTTGTAGCATGTAGTTTTAAGAATTGCTGTATAGTTTGGGTTATGCCAGATTATCCTCTCAAGAGTTACTCTATGATTGCTCTACCTGGTATTGCTATCCAAAACAAAATATACGAAAGTTCCAATTCTCTAGTGTACCGGGGCATCAGAGACGATGGAGTAGGGATCATCGTAAAAATGCTAAAGCTTGATTATCCCTCACCTCAAGAACTAACTCGCTACAGACAGGAATATAAAATTACCCGTTCTCTGAATCTGGAAGGAGTTGTCAAGGCATACAACCAGCAAGACTATCAACGGACTCTGGTGATTATCTTAGAAGATTTTGGGGGAGAGTCCCTAGAGCAATGGATGCACAAGCGCCCAGATATCTTCTGCCCCATGCCTTTATCCACTTTTCTAGGTCTTGCGATCGCTGTTTGCGATATTCTTGGCAGAATCCATGCAGCCAATATCATTCATAAAGATATCAACCCTGGAAATATAGTCTTTAATCTGGATACTGGCGTTGTCAAAATAATTGACTTTGGGATTGCCACTCAATTTAACCGCACGAATCCGACTTTCAAAAGTCCTCATGTTTTAGAAGGGACACTCGCATACCTATCTCCAGAGCAAACTGGGCGGATGAACCGTTTACTCGATTATCGCACCGATTTTTACTTGCTTGGGGTGACTTTATACGAACTGCTAACCGGACATCTGCCGTTTAAAACAACGGATATGCTGGAACTAGTGCATTGTCATATTGCCAAACAGCCACCTTCACCTCATGAAATAAATACAAAGATTCCCAAACTCGTTTCAAATATCATTCTTAAACTGATGGCGAAAAATGCAGAAGATCGCTATCAGAGCGCTTGGGGAATCAAAGCGGATTTAAAAATCTGTGCTGAACAATTAGAAGAAATCGGTCAAATCTCTAGCATTCAACTGGCGCTTCAAGACGTTTCGGGTCAGTTTCAAATTCCCCAAAAACTGTATGGACGGGACAAGGAAGTTGCAATGTTACTGGCGGCGTTTGTTCGCGTAGCGTGTCCAGAGTCAAATGGCGTTGCTTCTCTACCAAACAATTTAGAAACAACTTCACAAAGCGAACAAAGAGGCAAACCAAAATTCCAAGTCGAAATGATGTTGGTATCTGGCTATGCTGGCATTGGTAAATCTGCGTTAGTGCAAGAAATCTATAAAGCAATTACCCAAAAGCGCGGCTATTTTATCTCTGGTAAATTCGATCAATTTCAGCGCAATATTCCCTACAGCGCGATCGCAGATGCTCTGCAAATATTGGTGCAGCAATTGCTCAGTGAGCCAGAGGAGCAAGTGCAACAATGGCGATCGCTCTTACTTACAGCTTTGGGAAACAACGCACAAATCATCATTGATATCATCCCAGAAGTTGAATTAATTATCGGCAAGCAGTCGCCTGTACCATCCGTTGGAGCAACTGAAGCTCAAAATCGCTTTCATCGAATCTTTGGGCAGTTTGTGCGGGTGTTTTGTTCAGAATCACATCCCCTGACGATCTTCTTAGATGATTTGCAGTGGATAGACTCAGCAACGCTGAAGTTAATCGAGTTGATGCTGCTGGATGAAGAAACCCAATTCCTATTTTTAATTGGAGCCTATCGGGATAATGAAGTGAACCCGACGCATCCACTGGTATTAACATTGGAAAGACTGCGAAAACAAGGAGCAGTGATTCAGGAGATTATCTTGGCACCGTTAACGCTCTTGTCGTTGAGTCAGTTGATTGCCGAGACGCTGCATCAAAATGTAGACAGCGTTCGTCCCTTAGCAGAGTTAGTGTTACGTAAAACCGAGGGCAATCCTTTCTTTGTCAACGAATTTTTGAGGATACTGTATAGCGAAAATCTATTGACATTTGATGCACAACACTACCGCTGGCAGTGGAATATTGCTCAGATTCAAGCTCAAAATATCACTAATAATGTTGTGGAGTTGATGCTTCACAAGTTGAATAAACTGCCAGAGAACACACAGCAAATTCTCCGGTTAGCGGCTTGTATTGGTGCTGAATTTAATTTAGATACGTTAGTAATCGTTTGTAAGCAATCCCTTAAAGCGGTTTCTCTAGATTTGTTGGCAGCTATCCAAGCTGGATTAATTCAACCTATATCTGAATTAGATGAGAACTTATTAGTTCAAGAATATAAATTTTTGCATGATCGCGTACAGCAAGCAGCATACGCCTTAATCGATGAGTCACACAAACAAGTGGTTCATCTCCAAATCGGTCGCAATCTTCTCGAAAAGACTTTACCCGAGCAACTATCAGAGCGGTTGTTTGAAATTGTTGACCATCTAAATCATGGAATTGAACTGGTCACAGATCAACAAGAACGAAACGAAATTGCCAGATTAAATTTAATCGCAGGTCAGAAAGCAAAAGGGGCGATCGCTTATGGCGTGTCAAAAAAATATTTAGCTACAGCAAGAGTTTGGCTGGCAGCATCTAGCTGGCAAACAGATTATGACCTGAGCTTAGAATTATACGCAGAAACAACAGAAGTAGCGTACTTGTGTGGCAATTTTGAGCAGGTGGAGTACTGGGGTGCGATCATTCTGCAACAGGCTAAAACGATCCTTGATAGCGTGAAAGCGTGCGAAGTCAAAATTCAAAGTTACATCGCACAAAATCAACTATTAGAAGCAATCAATATTGGATTGCAAGTGTTGCAACAGATCGAAATTAGTTTTCCCGAACAGCCAAGTCAGTCAGATATTCAGCTTGAACTAGACGCAATCTTATGCCTTCTTAGTGAGAAATCGATGTCTAACGACAAGCCCTACCCTGTGGGAACCCCTTTGGGTAACGGGTTTGCAGTCGCCTGCGGAGGGAAACCCTCCCGCAGCGCTGACTCACCTCTGCGCGTCTACGAAGACTTGATTCATTTGCCCCAAATGCACGAGCCGGATAAGTTAGCAGCAATGCGAATCCTATCTAGCATCACGACTGCTGCTTATAGTGCTGCTCCTATTTTGATGCCGCTACTGATATCTAAACAAGTCAGCTTGTCAATCGAGTATGGTAATGCGTTTGCGTCTCCCTTTGTTTATGCCAACTTTGGATTAATTCTGTGTAGGCAGGTTGGAGACATCGAGACTGGCTACGAGTTTGGACAGTTAGCTTTAAGGCAGTTGTCACAACCTAAGCCCCATTCTCTCAGAGCTAGAACATTGATCATCGTGAATACCTTCATCATTCATTGGAAAGATCATCTGAGAGACACATCACAGCCATTACTAGAAGCCTATCAAAGTGGGCTAGAAACCGGAGATTTAGAGTTTGCCGCCTATGGCGCTCATTCTTATTGCTTTAATTCCTATGCTGTCGGAAGCGAACTCGTGGAGGTTGAACGCGAGATGACGAAATACAATGAAGCAATTCGTCAAATCAAACAGGAAACAGCACTAATCTGGAATCAAATATTTCAGCAGGCAATCGCAAATTTGATGGGATGCTCGACCAATCGAACCCGTCTAGTTGGTAAATTCTACAATGAAGAGAAGGGATTGCCACAACATAAAATAGCAAATGATGGAACTGCAATCTTTAATGTCTATTTCAATAAACTTTTCCTGTGCTACCTATTTTCCAAGTATGTTCAGGCAGTTGAAAACTCAACCATAGCAGAATTTTATTTAATCCGAGTAACAGGCTCACCTCTTGGCCCTTTTTACTACCTATATGATGCTCTGGCAAGACTCGCCATATACCCCGAAAGCAGCGCTCAAACGCAAGCAGAAATCCTCAAAAAAGTCGCTGTTAACCAGGAGAAAATGAAACAATGGGCATTTTATGCGCCCATGAATTATTTGCATAAATATCATTTAGTCGAGGCAGAGAAAGCACGAGTTTTAGGTCAGTGGTTTGAAGCAGAAGAGTTCTACGAACAAGCAATTCTTGGTGCTAGAAACAATGACTATCTTCAAGAAGAAGCATTAGCTTATGAATTAGCTGCCAAATTTTACCTATTTCGTGGTAGAGAAAAGTTTGCCCAAACCTACATGAAAGAAGCTCACTACTACTATGAACGGTGGGGAGCAACTGCGAAAGTAAGAGATTTAGAAACTCACTATCCACAGCTATTTCCTCAATCGTCGGATGCGGCTTCGCCAACCCATAAAACTTCTGTCACCACCTCTAATCAGTCACCCATTACTTTCGAATTAGCAGCGGTAATGAAAGCTTGCCTTGCGATTTCGAGTGAAATTGAACTGGATAAGTTACTCAGTTCCTTGATGAAGACATTAATCGAAAATGCTGGCGCACAAACAGGTTTTCTAATTTTAGAAAACTCAGGAAAATGGATGATTGAAGCGTCTGGTGAACTCAAGGAGAGTGAGAATACCTATACTACACAATTACTGCAATCTATTCCAACTGCAAATCATCTACCTGAATCAATTATTAATTATGTGATTCGTACTCATGAATGTGTCATTTTAAATGATGCTAGTCGTGAAGGTAATTTTATTCATGAGTCATATATTCAACACAATCAAATTCAATCAATCTTATGTTTGCCTCTGCTGAATCAAGGTAAGCTAGTGGGCGTGTTGTATCTAGAAAACAAATTAGCGGCTGGAGCATTTACACCAGAGCAATCGCAAGTTTTGAATCTGTTATCAACCCAGGTAGCGATCGCTATTGAAAATGCCAAACTCTACTCCAAGCTACGCGAAGGCGAAAGTAGAATGAAACAATTTCTAGAAGCTGTCCCGGTAGGAATTGGAGTATTGGATGCGGGGGGTCGTGTTTACTACGTCAACCAACGGGGAATCCAGCTAATGGGTAAAGGGATTGATCCTTCTGTAGCACCGGAGCAAATCCCAGAGATTTATCAATTTTATCTGGCGGGAACAGATCAAAACTATCCAACAGAGAAACTACCAGTCATTCGGGCATTGAGCGGCGAATGCACCACAGTTGACGATCTGGAAATTCACCAAAACAATGCAATAGTTCCAGTTGAAGTGTGGGGAACTCCTATCTTTGACGAACAGGGATTGGTGAGTACTTCAGTGACACTCGTCCAATATGGTGACTACCAGTGTTCCACTTGTGGCGAAACTCACCAATTAATTAAGGCAATCCAGCAACAGGTCAATGACTTGTGTTTTGTATTTCGCCACTTTCCACAGCCGCAAATACATCCTTATGCTCAACGTGCAGCTGAAGCAGCCCAAGCGGCAGGCACCCAAGGTCAGTTTTGGCAGATGCACGACATTTTGTTCACCCATCAACAAGAGTTAGGAAACGATTATCTTGTGGAGTATGCCAATAATTTAGGACTCGATATTCCCCAATTTCTGCAAGATATATCCAGCCAAGTACACATAGCGCACATTAATCAAGATATAGAAAGTGGATTACGCAGTGGAGTAACGGCTGCCCCAGCTTTGTTTATTAATGGAATTCGATATACCAGTCGCTGGAACATTGAGCAGTTGATGGCAGCCATTGTCACTTCAAGTCATTAATGTTTCTGGTCTTTAAACCCCAACTAAAAAACAGAGGGTAAGCAGCTATGCAAAGAAGAACCAGTTTTGAAAGTAAAGGTCTAAAGTGTTCTGTCACCTTTTACACTCCGGATCAAGTCGCATCTGGCGAGCGCTGTCCGGCCATTGTCATGGCTCATGGAATTGGCTTGACCAAAGAAATGGGATTGCCGCAGTTTGCCGAGAAATTCGCTCAAGCTGGGTTTGTCGTTTCGCTGTTCGATTATCGCTACCTTGGTGCTAGTGAGGGAGAACCTCGCGGACAAATGCTTCCTACAGAGCAGCATGAAGACTTTCGTAATGCTATCACTTGGACTCAACTACAAAGCGAAGTTGATCCTGAGCGCATAGGTCTGTGGGGCTTTTCTTATAGCGGCGGTCACGCGCTGCATCTGGCTGCATTCGATCCGCGCGTGAAAGCGATCGTAGCACAGATGCCTGCGGTGAATGCGTTTCTCATCTCCCGCCGAGTAGCCTCCCCACTTCAACTGGAAGAACTCACAAAGATGGTTTTACTTGACCGGATAAAGCGGTATCAAACCAAAGAGGTGAGTTACCTTCCTTTGGTTGCTTTGCCTGGTGAACCCAGCTTCCTTGCAACACCCGACGCATTCAATTGGGTTGAATCGAACAAAAGCGCGAGCGAAGGAAGATGGGAGAATCGAATCTCCTTTGAATCGATTGAACACTGCCTCTATTACGAACCAGCTCCTCACATTGAGGCGATCTTTCCTACCCCGTTATGCCTGATTACGGGCGAGAAGGACTTTCTTTCACCTGCCGACTTAACTGCCGATGTCCATGCGCGTGCGCTGGAGCCGAAGTCTCTGACAATCTTGAAGGGCGGACACTTTGACGGTTTCCAGGGAGAGGGCTTTGAGATTGCCAGTACAACTGCATTGAGATGGTTCGAGAAGTATTTGAAGCAGAGATGACAGAACTCGACCTACAAAGCAGGCGATGGCGCGGAGCATCGCACCTTTGTAACAACTGACCACTCGATTAGTACAGCAATTAAACATCAACTTTATACCTATTCAAAAGGAGAAAGCAGCAATCTCATGTCACAATCACTCTGGTTGTTTGGTTCTCGTCTTACCATCGTTGCCGATCACACAACTACCGCAGGTCAGTACGATCTGATCGAAGAATACTCCCTTCCTGGCTCACAGACACCCCTTCATCGCCATACGCGTTATTCCCAACAACTATACGTGCTGTCCGGGGAGTTCACGGTCTTTGCTGGTGAGAACAAGGTCGTGCTGAGTACTGGTGACAACATCCTGATTCCTATTGGCACACCACACATGGTCGCCGTATTCAGCGATCAGCCAGCACATGGGTTAGTCATTAACGCACCAAGCGGGCCTGCTCGGCTGATTACAGAAATGGGGATGCGGGATGAGACAGAAACCCTGGACATGACGCGGCTTGCACGCATTTCCGCCGAGATGGGCGATGAAACCCTTGGCCCGCCTGGAACCCTACCTTCAGCTGCTGCGAGAACATAGCAAATCCATTCCAGGCAACAGAGGAGGAGAATTTTATGACTCACTACGACTACATTGTGATTGGTGCAGGTTCGGCAGGATGCGTTGTTGCCAACCGTCTGACAGAAGACAGCGACACAACTGTGTTACTACTCGAAGCGGGTAACCCCGATACGAAACCAGAGATTCACATCCCGGCGCAATGTCTCAGTCTTCTGGGTTCTGAGGTGGACTGGGCATATTTCTCCCAACCAGAACCCTACCTAAATAACCGCAAAATCTTTTGTCCCCGTGGCAAAGTTCTGGGGGGCAGCAGTTCGATTAATTTTATGATTTATTTGCGAGGTAATCCTCACGATTATGACCACTGGCAGTCATTGGGAAATCACGGTTGGAGTTATCAGAATGTTTTGCCCTATTTCAAGAAATCAGAAAACCAGCAGCGAGGCGCATCCGAGTTTCACGGGATCGATGGAGAGTTAAGTGTTACCGATCACATTGCACCTACCGAAGTATCTCAACGCTTTGTAGACGCGGCGGTGGCACTAGGATATGACCACAATCCTGATGTTAATGGAAAGCGGCAGGAAGGAGCAGGACTCTATCAGTTGACCATTAAGGATGGTAAGCGCCATAGTGCCGCCGCGGCCTTTCTCTTACCCATTCTCCAGCGTCCCAATTTGACGGTAACGACAGGAGCGTTGGTCACTCGATTGCTGTTTGAAGGCACCCGCACTATTGGGGTAGAATACCTGCACGACAGCACGCTGCACCAGGTTAGGGTCAACTCCAAAGTGATTTTAAGTGCTGGTGCGTTCGATTCGCCCAAGCTGCTGATGCTTTCCGGTATTGGTGATGCAAAACACCTGAAAGACCTGGGAATTCCTCTAGTGGCTGATTTGCCGGGTGTTGGTCAAAACCTCCAAGATCACCCTTTTGTGTCCGTGGCACATGAGGCAGCTCAGGATTTACACACGGCTTGCAGCAGTAGTATTGCTGAAGCTGGCTTGTTTTTGCATACTGAGGGTAATCTGGATGCTGCGCCAGATTTACAGTTTCTCTTCGGCCCCGTTGTGTTAGTGCCGCCTGGTTATGCCCACTCTGGTTTGGGATTCACAAGTTTCGTCTGTTTGCCTCATCCTCAAAACATTGGCAGTGTCAGTTTGCGTCCCCCCGACCCCAAAGACGCACTGATGATTCAAATGAACTATCTCCAAAGTGAAGCTGATGTGCAAAAGCTAGTAGCAGGGATTAAATTACTCCGTAACTTGTTCGGTGCAAGTGCCTTTGATGAGTTTCGCGGTGAAGAAATCGCTCCTGGTGCCGATAAGCAGAGTGATGCAGCACTCGTTGCTTACGTTCGAGAAGCTTGTGATACGGTGTATCATCCGGTCGGCACTTGTAAAATGGGCACTGACCCAATGGCCGTTGTAGACCCTGAACTACGAGTACATAAAATTGAGGGGTTACGTGTTGTGGATGCCTCCATCATGCCAACAATCACCACAGGAAATACGAATGCGCCCACCATTATGATTGCCGAAAAAGCAGCCGATTTAATTAAAGCCGCAGATTGCCTTTCATAGCAAGTACCTTCAGCGATTGCGCGGAGCGCTGCTGCCTTTGGCAGGACTAAGATAACAAATCGATTCACAAAAAAGGAGACTCTAATGCCTTACGTTACTGTCGGTAAAGAAAACTCTGGAAACATCGATATTTATTACGAAGATTTCGGAGCAGGTCAGCCAATTGTGTTAATCCACGGGTTTCCTCTAAGCGGTCATTCCTGGGAAAAGCAGGTGGCGGTTTTGCTGGACAAGGGCTATCGCGTCATCACTTACGATCGCAGAGGCTTCGGAAACTCTAGCCAGCCGTCGGTTGGCTATGACTACGACACCTTTGCGGAGGATCTCAACACGCTGATCGCAAAACTTGACCTGCACAATACAGTGTTAGTCGGCTTCTCGATGGGGACTGGCGAAGTGACGCGCTATTTGGGCTACGGTTCGGAGCGCGTCAGTAAAGCCGTGCTAATGGCTCCTGTGCCACCCTTCCTGCTGAAGACAGACGACAATCCCGAAGGGGTCGATCACAATGTCTTCGACGGAATTATGAAGAGTATCGTAGAAGATCGCCCAGCGTATCTGTCCACATTTCTTAAAGACTTCTACAACGTGGATGTGCTTCTGGGCGATTCTCGTTCCGAGAGGCTTCGCCAACGCATTAGCAACGAAGCCATCCAAATGAGTTGGAATGTCGCGGCAGGAGCTTCGGCTAAGGGGACTCTCGACTGTGTGCCATCGTGGTTGACCGATTTTCGTGACGATTTGCCACGCATTGATGTGCCAACCCTGATCATTCATGGAGATGGCGATCGCATCCTTCCATTTGAGTCTACCGCAAAGAGACTGCCGCAGCTAATTAAAGACAGTCGTCTTGTGGTTATACCTGGTGGTCCGCACGCTATAAACTGGACTCATGCCGATCAAGTCAATCCTGTGCTGCTGGACTTTCTTGAAGGAAAATAATCAGCATTCCAAAGCCCGTCCAAAATCAATGGTATCTGTTGAGATTAAACGGTGATCTAGACTGTCGTAATCGAATGTAGCCCAAATGAAAGCTGCTCTTGACTCACTCGAATACTTGCAAGCGATCGCTCGTGTGGACGGTCACGTAAATAGCCCACCAGGCTGGACTCAGCAGGCTGCTGTTCTGAACGGAGCATCTGATTTATTCGCAGAGATTATGGCCGATAAGGATGGCCATGTTCGTACAGCTTTTGGACATTCAGAATTGCTCAAAAGACTAGCAGTGAATGAGATATCAAATGGGTTCTATAGGACTCATCCAAAATGAAAAAACTAGAAGGAAAAGTCAGTCTTGTTACTGGTGGCACCAGCGGCATTGGTCTTGCTACTGCCAAGCGCTTTGTCGCCGAAGGTGCCTACGTCTTCATCACGGGTCGTCGCCAAACTGAACTGGATGCCGCTGTGGAAGCGATCGGTAAAAACGTCAGGGGTATTCAGAGCGATGCCTCCAATTTGGCAGACCTCGATCGCCTGTTCGCCACAATCAAGCAAGAGCAAGGACACCTCGATGTGATCTTCGCCAATGCTGGCGGTGGAGAACTCGCCCCACTTGGAGCTATCACCGAAGAACACTTTGACAAAACGTTCAACACTAACGTCAAAGGCCTACTGTTCACTGTGCAGAAGGCACTACCGCTGTTGCCAGAGGGCGCTTCTATCATTCTGAACGCCTCGACTGCTTCTACCGTGGGCACCCCAGCCTTTAGCGTTTACAGCGCAACCAAAGCCGCTGTGCGATCGTTTGCCCGTAATTGGACACTCGACCTCAAAGAGCGCAAGATTCGTGTTAATGCCATTAGCCCTGGTGTCGTGCCTACTCCTGGCTACAATCTCATGGGACTGAGCGATGAGCAGGTGCAGCAATTTGTCGCAAGTCAGGCTGACACTATCCCTCTTGGGCGGGTGGGCACACCGGACGAAATCACTAAAGCGGTTGTTTTCCTTGCCTCCGATGACAGCAGCTTTGTTAACGGCATTGAGTTATTTGTCGATGGCGGCATGGCGCAAATTTGAAGTTTCTCAAATATCACTCAACTTTATCTGCGTGCGGAAAACAATCCAGAGTTATTTCATCGTGCTGCTCAACTTGGAGCCTTACCCAAAATTTGGCCCAACTATTCCCAGAGATAGGTAGATGGAATTAAATCTAGGGCTTGGTAGACTGGGTTGAGGCACGAAACCCAACTAAAAAAGGAGAGTAGTTGCAATGACGATTCATCAAAATGGACTTTTTGTTCAACCAGATCAAGGTCGTTCTTATTACTTTGGCCAAGACCTCTATACCTTCAAAGCAATTGGTGAAGAGACAGGAGAAGCTTATGCGCTTTGTGAGGTAATCGTTGCACCTGGTGGCGGTACGCCTCCCCATCGACACAGTAGAGAAAATGAATCATTTTATATTCAAGATGGAGAGATTGAATTCCAGCTTGACGATCGCACCCTTGTTGCAACAGCTGGAACCTTCCTCCATTCGCCCAAAGGTCAGCTTCATCGATTTACTAATATGACCTCTGTACCTGCCAAACTGTTAGTTTGGGTGACACCTGCTGGATTTGAGAAATTTATTGCCGAAGTTGGAAAGGCGGTGAATGGTCAAATTACATCTGCCCCACCGTTGAGTCCTGAAGACTTAGACAAAATTCTCACCACTTCACCTAAGTACGGCATTGAGATTATTCCTCCCCCTCCTGGACAATAGACAACACGAGGCACGAGGACTCATACCAATTCGCAATTCGCAATTCGCAATGGGCTAACGCCCCGCTCCGCTAACGCAATTAAAAAACTTAGATACAGCAAAGCTTTTAGGGTTTACATCTGTATCAGATTTTCGTGAAATGGTATCACCATAGAACTACCAGGACATACAAGGCTTGTCAGAAAAGACAATTTCTGAAGCTTAGGAATTGGGTTGGACAGAGTGAATAGCGGATTCGGCTGACAGGTGTGGAGTGGGAGCTTACTAGAATTGTTAGTAAATCATTATAATCATTTTGGAAAGATTTTTCCTGATTAGAAATGTTACAGACAGCAGTTGTGGGGTTTCGGGCGCAGCCTCTCGTAGAGAAGTGTCAAAACCAACGGCGGCGGTAGATTTATTAACGAAAATTCCCTTAGTTCTAACTTGAGACTTGGTGGAGGCAGGAGGTAGAACGCAGGATGCAGAAATTCTCCATATCTAATTTTGAGTCCTGCGTTTTATACCTCACTTAAAAAGCAAACTGCTGTAAGTAACCCAACAAAATTAATTAAATAACTGATTATTTACTAAGCAAGGATTTCAGACCAGATATTGTGTAATTAATTGCGTGCAGCTAATTATTCTCCTGGCAAGAGTTCGATATTGCTTAGAGGCTAGTTCATAATTCTTCTGCTTGGGAAAGCGGAAAGATTTCACCAGCCAAGTAAGCTTGAAAGTGCTTTTGGAAATACAGCCAAGAAGTCATGTCTTCTCCATCTATCAATTCTTTTGGCGCTTTCTTGTATAAAGGAATACGGTTATTAATTTCGTCTTGCAGCAGTGGAGGCAATTCTGTTAAACCATTGACTTTGCTGCCAACAGCACTGTAGATCAGTTGACCGGGGCGATCGCCCATTTTCATCCAGGGAAGCCATTGACCAATCCTATCCCAACTCAGTTTGAGTTGAGAAACTGAGGAGAGGGCTGTGTTGAATAAATCTGCGGTTGGCACAGTTAATTTAAACAATTCCACCGCCTGATAAATTGGATTTGGGCTGTATTCGGCAAATTTGGGATCGTCTGCTAAGGGATTGGGGTAATAAGGAAATATATCAAAAACGAAGGTTGTGCTATCACCATCTACTTGTGCGGGGAAATTCCCCTTAAACTTCCCCTGCACTGGATTATTGGCAACGTGGATTACTGGAACTGTCTCGTCTGTCCAAGGATTTTCCCATTTGGACAAAACCTCATCTGTTTGTGGATTCAGGTAGTAAGTTAGTTCTCTAGAAGTAAAATCCCAGCTATCCTCTGCTGTGGGAATACACCTGCTAACACTCAATCCCAGCATTTTAAACAAGAGTTGTTTTTTTTCACCGGGGATAAAAGCGTAAATTTTACCTTTCCAAATCAGGAAAGTGGATTCGCTAGGGTCGAGAGAAGAACGAGTTTTAACCCAGTGCTGCGCTTCAAGTTCTTGGATTTGGGCAACCATCTAAAGCATCCTTAGTATTTGGATAACAAAAGAATAAGCTAATCAGCATTCAAGTTGCATCTTTGTCACTAGTCATTAGTCATTGATCGATAAATAGTTCTTCTTCCCCTGCCTTCCCAATCCCCAATCCCCAATCCCTTTAAATAATTAAACTGGTTCAGAAAGTTGCTCATCCAGACGGCGAAACAAAAACACCCAAAGAGGTAGAGAACTATTAATTGCAATTAGTCGCACTAAATGGCCAGTTGTGACAATTTCAACATTATGATTCAATGCCAGGGAAACCAAGATCATTTCTGCTGATCCTCCTGGTGCTGTAACTAGCAGGCAGGTTAACCAGTCCCAAGAAGTTAATTGCATCGCAAGTATAGCAGCGATCGCTCCTGCTATTAGGGTCATCCCCACAGACATTAAGGCATAGACGATAGTCCGCTTTCTAAAGTTGGGTTTGTCTCCCCAATACTCACCAATAGTAATTCCCAGGAGCATTTGACCCAATAAGTTAATTATTGGCGGTGGACTAAAGCTAATATCACCCACGAAAGGTAGCCAATGTAGCAAAGGATTAAACCCGATACCAATCAACAATGCACCAAAGAAATCGCCAGCCGGAATTTTAAATAATATAGCTGGATAAACTACTAATCCAGTGATTAGCAGTACTAATAAGAGTAATTCTAGTTGAGATGGATCGAAATTGAGCCAAGCAGCGTTAATTGGGAGTGTTTGCGGATAGTAATTACCAGCTGATGTCCTAGCGATGAAGGGAATTAGAACAACTACAGAGGTGACGCGAATCGCCTGAACTAAGGCAACCAAACTCACATTTTTATTGTAATCGGCAGCGATCGCTGCCATAATTCCTACACCACCAGGAACTGTAGCCAGCATTGCTGTTAATAGGTTTATTTTGCTAAGGCGCGAGTAAATATAACCAATACAGCTTCCACTTAGCAGCAGAAACAAGGTAAGAAAAATAAATATGGGAATACCAGAAGCAATATTACCTAGATTACCGTGAGTATTTGAAGCGCCTACAGTTAAGCCTACAAGTGCCATTCCCACTTTTCTAGCAGTGCGGTTAGGTTGGGGGGAATATTGATAAAAAATTCGACACCCTTGAAGAACCAGTGTACCAGCAGCAATCCCGCCAAATATCCAGGCAATTCTACCAATTTGGAACTTTGCCAGGAGTAAACCCAGAGGTAATGCTAGAAGCATTTCCAAAAGAAGGACAATTAGTTGCTTCGTAAATAGCTGTTGTTTGGTAACAACAGGATTTTCGTGAGTGTGTTCTTCCAGGCTGGGAGCAACGCTTAGGCTTTGATTCATCTATACAAGCTTTTTTATTAATTTAACTTATGTGCTCAAGCTAGTGCGTGCGATCGCCTACGGTGGGCGCTTGCGCCATCGCACAAGATAACTACTATCAGCAGGCGCGTAAATAAAGCAACCATTGAAAATCCTTAAAGACCTTATTTCATAATACTTTTGACTTTTGACTTGCGGTACTACGTTTAAATTTACCGTGTGTTGCCTTCAAACAAGAATGTCTATAGAGAGAGGATAGGGGCACAATGATCATTGTGCCCCTACAAATAATTTATTTCCTTTGAATGATTCAGCCGTTTAATCTTCGTCAAGGGCTGGGAAAGCTTCTTCAAGCTGCCACAACCTATCTTTATTTTCAACAAACCAGATACGAGTTTCTGGAGTTAATTTACTCCAAATGGCTTCAACAGGGATGTGAGGAGATGCATATTGGTACTGCTGACCAAGTGATTTGAGATTGTCTGCCACATCACGGGGAATTCCGAACTGTTCCCAGTCAACTGTGATATTTCTTCCCGAAACTCCTGCTGTGGGGTCGAAAATCAATTGTGCTGATCTGACTAAATCAGCAAAGTGTTTCGGTTTTAGTTTGGTGATCTCCTGAATTTGGAGTGATTCGTTATGCTCTTGAGACATTATCGCCGCAGTGGTAAAGATTAGTGGTATTTGAACTTACTGGCAGAGATTTTGATCCCAATATTTTTACTTTAGCGCAAAGCCGCTAACTTCATCGTGACTAAAATTGTAGGTTAGGGGATTAAGTGTTAGGAATAATTCTGATTTTAGTCCCCAATTCCCAGCCTCTAGTTCCTATTTTAGTGACGAGTGTAGGAACGCTCAAAGTGAGTTTTGAGCCTTTGTGCCATAGCAGACATTGCAACTGCTGCTACAGAAAGCGATATTGCAGCTATTCTGATTCTAAAGTCATCTGCAAGTTAAGTAAAAGCTGCTTTTGCTTGCGGAAAACACTGAAATGAGAAAGCAAATGCAGCTTTTGAGAAAGCAAACACAGCTTTTGAGTAAGTCAAAGTTCCTTTTGCTTGCGGAAAACACCAAAATGAGAAAGCAAACACAGCTTTTGAGTAAGTCAAAGCTGCTTTTGCTTACGGAAAACACCAAAATGAGAAAGCAAACTGGGGTTTGAGTCAATACGGTTCAGTTAAGGCTAGAATAGCTGTAAAATGGGCATTGTTTCCAAAAATGGAAATCAAGCACGGTGCATCTCAAAGAATTCTCATTAGTGTCTCCCAAGATACAAAGTACGGAGATATTCAAAGCGATAGAGGTCGCTATCCCAGCAACTTCAATCGAACAAGCGATGCCTGCGGCGGGCTACGCCAACGCTAAAACTAAAGTAGAAGAGGAACGCCATCGTTCGTTACCAGCACATCTGGTCATTTGTCTAATAATAGCAATGAGCCTGTGGTCGAGAGATTCAATGCGAGATGTACTAAAAAATCTCATTGATGGTCTTTCAGAGGCATGGGTAAAAATTGGTAAATATTGGCGTATCCCATGTAAATCAGCTATAACTCAAGCCAGACAATGAAAAATCGCGCTTGCACAAATGGAGTCCTACTGGAAAACTGCTATATGCCACTTAATTTTCAACGATCGCGCGATTTCTCTATAACTTTCAATTTAGTGATTTGTTTATAGAGGAATTACCTCAGCTATTCATCTTCGATCAGAACTGTAACAGCAGCGATCGCAATCAACATTTCATCATTTTTATCATTGAGTTCGGGAATCGCCCGCCCTTGAACTACCATTCCCCCAGATTCTACGGTGAGAGTCTTCCTGCCAAATGGTAATACAGCTAGTACCTCTTCTTCTCTAACTTGTTCGGGGTATGGAACTGCTACCTGAACTTCTATAATCATTTCATTGGGATGACTTAAACCTGCGACTTCCCAAACCCCAGGTAAAGCATTGTGAGCGATCGCATTCCGTACTGCCCTAGCGGCTGCTACAGTTGGTTCTTGTCCATGCTGATCTATTCCCATTCCCATCTCGATAATCAACCGTTTACGCGCCATTGCTACCTCCGGTAAATATGCATCTTTCACCACAAAAGCAGCTATGCTGAAGGCAGGAGGCTCACTTGCAATACTAGCTAGACATCCCCCCTGCCCCCTGCCCCTGCCTCCTTCACACCATGCGCTGCAAGCGAGTTAGACGCTCTGAGTAGCTTTTCATCACCTTCAAGGCAAACATGGGAGTTTCCTGAACAGCAAAGAGAAATTTTTTTTCATCAAGGAAACCCAGTTTGGTATCCACCTTGGCGATAGCTGTGTAAGTTCTATTTTTTACTCCTACAAGTACCCCGACACCAAAAACTTCGCCCGTATCAATGGTTTCTACAACCTTGCCATTGACTAATATATCCACTGTTCCTTCCAGAATCCCGTACATATGTTCGCCAGACTGTCCTTCTTCAAAGATGACTTCGCCTGCTGGAAATGTTTGAGGGTCGGGTTGTTTTTGAAAGATACTGACTGTTACTACAGGACTTAGCATTTAGAGCAACCCCAAAATTCTTGGTTTTTAGACGAAACTTTTAGATAGCTTTACGCGAACCCACAAAAGTATACTACTTTATGTCGATTAACTCTCAATCTCCGCAAAATTTCTGATTAGTTCCTTAATTGCCTAGAAACCTCTCCCTAGTTTTACTATGTAAAACCGTCCCTCTCCGACTCGGAGAGGGTGTGTACACAAGTATGAAATAGCTTGCAAACCTGGATTTTACCCCACCCTAACCCTCCCCTTGCAAAGGCTACGGTGTACACACATCTCTGTACAAAACCAAAATGTTGTAGATCCTCCTAAATCCTCCGATCAATTGGACGACTTTGAAAGGTTTTTGCCCCCCTTTTTTAAGGGGGGTTGGGGGGATCAAAAGCCTGTGAGGCAACTCTAGAGGACTTGTGTGTACACCGTAGCTTGCAAAGGGGAGGGAACTAGATTTCTTTTTCCCCCCAATATATCGGGGGGATTAAGGGGGTAATTCGACTTGTATGTTCACGTTCAAATAGCAAATTTTGGTTTTCATGTCATCTTCTATAATTAATAAAACCTGCACACCTAATTCTAGGCATGAGACTGTGACCGAATCAGGAAGTTACAAAGATACTGTAAACCTACCCAAGACTAATTTTGATATGCGGGCAAACGCCATCAAGCGTGAGCCTGAAATCCAAAAATTTTGGGAAGAAAATAAAATTTACGATCGCCTGTTTGAAAATAACCCCGGCGAATTATTTATACTGCACGATGGGCCTCCCTACGCTAATGGCTCACTCCATATTGGTCATGCCTTAAATAAAATTCTCAAAGATATTATTAATCGCTACCAAATCCTAAAAGGGCGTAAAGTTCGCTACGTTCCCGGCTGGGATTGTCACGGTTTGCCAATTGAGTTGAAAGTTTTGCAGAACATGAAGTCAGCAGAACGGCAAAATTTAACGCCTTTACAACTGCGGCAGAAAGCGGAAGAATTTGCCCTAGCTACGGTAGATAATCAGCGCCAAAATTTTAAACGCTACGGTATTTGGGGTGATTGGGATAACCCTTATCTAACTCTAAAGCCGACTTATGAAGCGGCTCAAATTGGCGTGTTTGGTCAGATGTTCTTAAAAGGCTACATCTATCGCGGTTTGAAGCCGGTTCACTGGAGTCCGAGTTCTAAAACCGCTTTGGCTGAAGCTGAGTTGGAATATCCTGAAGGTCACGTTTCCCGCAGTATCTATGCAGCTTTTGCAATCACAAGTTTGGCGGAAGCTGTAAAACCACTGTTGGCGGAATATCAGCCTGATTTGGGTGTGGCTATCTGGACAACTACACCTTGGACTATTCCAGGGAATTTAGCGGTGGCGGTGAATGCAGATTTGAACTATACAGTAGTGGAAGCTTCCCACTCAGAGGCGCAAAGTAATTTCAAATATCTCATTGTTGCTGCTGATTTAGTCGAACGTTTATCTTCAACCTTGGGAGTTGAGTTAACTGTCAAAGCCACTTTTAAGGGGAATGACTTAGAACATACTACTTACCGTCATCCTCTATTTGACCGCGAAAGCCCGATTGTTGTTGGCGGTGATTACATCACAACTGAGTCGGGTACTGGATTAGTACATACTGCACCCGGTCATGGTCAAGAAGACTACATCGTTGGTCAACGTTACGGTTTACCTATCCTTGCACCAGTGGATGACAACGGCAATTTTACCCAAGAGGCGGGAGAATTTGCGGGGTTGAATGTGCTGGGTGATGGTAATCAAGCGGTGATTGATGCCTTAAATGCGGCTGGTTCCTTATTGAAAGAAGAACCATACCCGCACAAGTATCCTTATGATTGGCGGACGAAGAAGCCGACAATTTTCCGCGCGACTGAGCAATGGTTTGCTTCTGTGGAAGGATTTAGAGAAGAAGCACTAAAGGCGATCGCCACGGTAAAATGGATTCCAGCCCAAGGTGAAAATCGCATCACGCCAATGGTGGCGGAACGTTCCGATTGGTGTATCTCCCGTCAGCGCAGTTGGGGTGTACCCATTCCCGTTTTCTACGACGAAGCTACGGGAGAACCACTGCTGAACGAAGAAGTTATCAACCACGCTCAAGCAATTATCGCTGAAAAAGGTTCTGATGCTTGGTGGGAATTACCCGTTGAAGAATTATTACCAGAATCCTATCGTAATAATGGACGGTCTTACCGCAGAGGTACAGACACGATGGATGTATGGTTTGATTCTGGCTCATCTTGGGCATCTGTAGTCCAACAGCGTCCAGAGTTACACTACCCTGCTGATATATATTTGGAAGGTTCCGACCAACATCGCGGTTGGTTTCAGTCAAGCTTGCTCACCAGTGTAGCTGTGAATGACATTCCACCCTACAAAACTGTGCTAACTCACGGCTTCGCTTTAGACGAACAAGGCCGGAAGATGAGCAAGTCAGAAGGAAATGTGATTGACCCAAATACAATCATTGAAGGTGGAAAAAATCAAAAAGTAGAACCGGCTTATGGTGCAGATGTCTTGAGATTGTGGGTATCATCAGTAGATTACTCCGGCGATGTCCGCATTGGTAAAAACATCATCAAGCAAATGAATGATGTTAGAGGCAAAATTCGCAATACGGCGCGGTTCTTGCTCGGTAGCTTGGATGATTTTGACCCGGAAAAAGATACAGTTCCCTTCGAGGAATTGCCAGAACTTGACCGTTATATGCTACATCGCATCAGCGAAGTGTTTGAGGAAGTAACCGAAGCTTTTGAGAGTTTCCAATTCTTCCGCTTTTTCCAAACTGTGCAGAATTTCTGCGTGGTGGATTTATCCAACTTTTATTTAGATATTGCCAAAGATAGGTTATACATCAGTGCAAGCGATGCTTTCCGCCGTTGCAGTTGTCAAACAGTGCTGAAGATAGCTTTAGATAATTTAGCACGAGCGATCGCACCAGTGTTATGCCACACCGCCGAAGATATCTGGCAATATCTCCCCTATAAAACACCTTACAAATCGGTGTTTGAGGCTGGTTGGGTGCAGGTTGAGGAAAAATGGCGTAATCCTGAATTAGCGGAATTTTGGGAAGCGCTGCGACAACTCCGCACCGACGTTAATAAGGTGTTAGAACAAGCCAGGATTGAAAAAATGATTGGTTCTTCCCTGGAAGCGAAAGCTTTGATTCATATACCTCACAAACAGTTAGGCGATGCTATCAAAGCCTTTAACCCTGTTAAGGGTAACGGGATTGACGAACTGCGGTATCTATTATTGACTTCCCAGGTGGAATTATTAGATTCTGCTCAAGGGTTGCAAGGATTAAAATATACAGCACAGACGGAAGACTGGGGAATTGGGGTAGTGAAAGCAGACGGGGAAAAGTGCGATCGCTGTTGGAACTACTCTACTCATGTGGGAGAATCAGCAGAACATCCCTTAATTTGCGAACGGTGTGTTGCAGCTTTAGCCGGAGAGTTTTAGTAAGTATACGTGAGTTTAACAAACCTCTACCTGCCTTGAATTAAAGTTCAAGCCTATCCCTCTCCGACTTGGAGAGGGATAGTTTTGCATAGTAAAACTTCTTAGTCAGGACTTACGCAACTGTCACAAGCAATGGCGCGGTATAGGTTGCGTAAGTCCTGTTAGTGATCTTTTCATTCAGCTAATTTTTAGATAGACACTACATCATTCGTGGAATTCAGGTTAAATCAGCTTGCCGTCACCGCCTGAAATAGATATTTTGCGTATTACACATTATGGTTATTTTGTACAGTGCGTAATCTCTAAGGATAATATACTTTTGAGCAAAAAAATAAGTGTTATTACTGAAGATTCCTAAGTATTCTCACTGTATTCTTTTTAAGTGTAGAGACGGATTATAGGATTATTAATAAAACATTAAGGTATGGATTAATACGTATAACTTAGATTAAAAGAGCTATTAAGCCAATCAAAATTTGAGAGACACAAAGATATGTCAAATAAAGTTGTGAAAGAGTTGGCAGATTTTTTGGTGCAAATAGAACAGCGATCGCAGTTTCATGCAGGGTATCCATATAATTTAAATTGTGATTACAGCTTGATAGCCAAATTTTTCGATTATCTATTAAATAATGCTGGAGATCCATATATAGAGCCAGATTTTGGTCTTCATTCTCGTAAGTTTGAGCAAGAAGTCTTATCTTTTTTTGCTCACCTTTATAAGATTCCAGAAGATCAGTTTTGGGGTTATGTTACTGCTGGCGGAACTGAGGGTAATTTATATGGGATGTTTTTAGCAAGAGAAATTTACCCTAATGGGATTCTTTACTCATCACAAGACTCTCATTACTCCATACTCAAAGCAGCCAAATTATTCCGCATCCAGCATAATGTTGTTAATTCGCAAATTAATGGAGAGATTAATTATAAGCATTTTGAACAACTAATTAGTGAAAATCGAAGTTATCCAGCAATCATAAATTTAAATATCGGGACCACTGTCAAAGGTGCAATTGATAACTTAGACAAAGTTTTAGGAATTTTAGAGCGTAATCAAATTAAAGATTATTACATCCATTGTGATGCTGCACTTTCAGGATTAATATTGCCATTTTTAGATGGCGCTCCACAAGTTAACTTTGAAAAGCCTATAGACAGCATAGCTATTTCTGCTAAATTTATTGGTTCTCCGTTACCTTGTGGTGTGGTTTTAACTAAAAAGAAATGGGTAGAAAAAGTTGAAACAGAAATTGAATATATTGGTTCAAAAGATACAACAATTCTCGGGTCTAGAAACGGTCACACTCCCCTAATTCTCTGGTATGCAGTACAAACAAGAGGTTATGATGGATTAGCTAAAGAAGCAAAGACTTGTATTAATAACGCCCAATATCTTTTCCAACAACTTCAAATCAGAGAATATCCATGTATGTTAAATAGTTTTTCCAATACCGTCGTGTTTGGTAAACCTTCTCAAAGGTTAATCAAAAAGTGGCAGTTAGCAGTTTATGAAAATTGGGCACATATTATAGTCATGCAGAATATTGATCGGAAGAAAATTGATATTTTTATTAATGAACTTTTGCAAGAAGAAGAAGAAGGACTAAATAGCACAGAAACTTTCCAGCTACAACCAGTACTGCGCTAATGTAGACTATCAAGTGATTTTAACCGCCCGATTTTACAAGGTGTTTCTCTAAAGAAAATTTAATTCCAGGATTTTATTGTTTTAAAAAGTTTTTGTAACACAAGTTAGCAGCAAGTAGTATTTCTACTTCTTCACTATCCATCGGTGGGAAGAAAAAGTACCCTTGTCCATAATCACATTGTAACGCCTTTAGTTGTGCTAATTGCTCTACAGTTTCTATCCCTTCTGCGGTTACAGACATATTTAAATTATGAGCTAATGTCACAATGGCTCGAATAATTTCTAAATTTTCCCCTCGACTACCTATATTACTGACAAAAGAACGGTCAATTTTAAGGGTTTTTATTGGTAGGCGATGTAGATAGCTTAAAGATGAATAGCCAGTACCAAAATCATCCATATGCAACTCCACATTTAGCGCTGTTAACTGGGAAAGCACGGTGGTAGCTAATTCAAAATTATCCATCAACAAAGTTTCAGTAATCTCCAATTTCAAACTGCGTGGCTTCAGTCCAGTTTCTTGTAAAATATGTTTAACTTGTTTAAACACATCAAGTTCGGTGATTTGTTTTCCAGAAAAATTAACGCTAATTGTCAGGGGTAGTGAGCTAGGAAATTGTTTATGCCATTTGTGCATTTGGTGGCAGGCTTCATAAAGCACCCATTGCCCAATACTAAGAATCATTCCAGTTTCTTCGGCCAGGGGAATAAAATCCTGAGGGGCAATAAGCCCTAGGTTTGGATGATACCAACGTATCAGAGCCTCAAATCCAATAATTTTGCCAGTTGTCAGTGAAATAATTGGCTGGTAATAAAGACGAAATTCTTCTTGCTTGAGCAGCGCATTTCGCAGAGCAGTTTCTAACTCCAAAAGCAAAGATGCACCCTCATGCATTTTTTGATCAAAAACCTCATAACGGGCTTTCCCAAGTGATTTGGCACAGTACATTGCCACATCGGCATCGCGTAGAATCTGCCCTGCTTGCTCATAATCTGTTTTACTTAAAGCAATGCCAATACTAGCATTAGTAAATACCCTATGCTCATTTAGTTGAAATGGTAAAGCTAGCATTTTTTTAATTCGCTCGGCTAGCTGTATGGCGGTGCTAATATCCTCAATTTCCTCAATTAAGATTGTGAACTCGTCCCCGCCAAAACGGGCAACTATGTCTCCGACTCGCAGAACTGATTTGAGCCGATGAGAAATTTCAATTAAAAGTTGGTTTCCTAGTAGATGTCCAAGGCTATCATTAACAACTTTAAAGCGGTCTAAGTCTAAAAAGAGTACGGCAAATAGATATTTATTTTGCTGTTTAGTACGTTCTATTGCTTGCTGCACTCGCTCCAGAAAGAATCGTTGATTAGGTAATCCGGTTAGCCCGTCATGAAGACTATTGTGTAATAGTTGCTCTTGTGCTTGTTGACGCTTGATAATGTCTTTTTCAAGTTGTTGATTCACTCTAATAAGTTCAATGGTGCGTTCTAGAACCATCTGCTCAAGATGATGACGATACTGAACTAACTCTTTTTCTACTAACTTCCTCTGAGTGATGTCACGAACAATAACAACATACTCTCGTAGCTGAGAATTAAATGGCTGTGAGATAGTCGATTCAACAATTCGTAGACCTTGATTTATTTTTAATGTTTGCTCACTTCTAATAGACCACTGTTCCGGTTTGCCGCGATAGCATTTTAATATTTGATTCAATTTTTGCCCAAGCAAGTGCTGAATATTTGTTTGAAATAGCTCTTCAGCAGCAGCATTTGTCTGACAAATTTTACCGTTTTCATCTAGAACTAAAACAGTATCTGGAACGGTATCGAGAGTAGTAATAAATAGGCTTTTTGCTTGTTTACGTGCATCATCAATAGCAACAATTTGTGGTAGAGTTGTCCAGCAAGCGATCGCAACTCCTGTGAAAGAGAGCGTTACTAATAAAATAGCTAGTAAAGAGTTATGAGTATTATTAGAATTTGTGTCTAATAAATTACGGATAATCCAAGTGCTTGTGGCAATAACACAAATTAATGATACTAAGACAATTACCTGTAGTACCACAAAATCTTGGTTGTTTCTACTAAACTTAGCCAAGTAATGCTGTGTCCACCATTTCGGGTCTAATGACGCTAATTTAAAGCGACGTAGCGCTACATCTCCTAGCATCAAAACAATGGGTAATAATAAACCCACTAAAAAATCCCTCCAATTCCAAGCTAAACCTCCTACTATTAGAACTACTGCTTCTACAAAGAAAAAACCAAGTGACCACCAAGGCCATAGTACTTGCGGTTTCCCTCGACACACCCATAGCCCCAGATGTAGTCCCATAATGGACAGAAGATAACAGGTGCCTGCTACCGTGACAAGTTGAGGTATATTTCCAAAATTGAGACAAAGCAGACTGAGTAGAAAGGTAACTAAGATAGCTGGTCCAAGGACACCGTGGCGAGAAACTAATGCAAATGCAGGAGAAAGTTGACCGTCTAAAGCAAGTTGGTATAATATCCGAGGAGAGTTGGAAACTGCCGTAGCAGCACTTAAAAGGCAGGATATAGTAATAATAAGTGTTACTATAAAAGAGGCAGATTCACCCCAAAAAGGCTTAGAAGCCTCTACCAAATTTAAGAACGCATCGTCTATTGTTGGATTTGGAGCCGAACACATTAATACCCAAGAACCACCTAAAAACACCGCAGGAATTAGCCAAGCAGCTACGGTTAAGAAGCTCAAAGTTTTATATGGGTGGCGGCTATCAGCAACAAAAGAAGAAGTGGTTTCACAAGCATAAATTGAATAGCTAGCCAAAAAAAACCACTTTGCCCATTCTTCAAAGCTCAGGCTATGTGTGCTAGTTGGGATAAATTGAAAACTAGTGGCTGAGAAGGCTAACCATATTACGCCTTGAACACAAAACAGAAGTAGTAATAAAATAGCTGGGAAGACAAAAAATAAATGCAGGAGTGCTAAAGCACGGGTGCCACTGAAAGCCAAAATAAAAGGAATTGCTGTAAAAAGAACTTTTAAAAAAGCTTCTGGACAAGAAATATTTAATGTTTCAAGATTGACTTTAATTAGGTTTGTCAGAATAATCGCATAGAGTGCCGGTGCTGCTGCCCAGCTAAAAAAGTATCCTAAGGCTACGTAACGCCCCAAGCCAGGAAAGTTTTTTAGTAGCCTTGTGGTATAGTTTGGCGTTCCTCCGGCGACATCTGGCCAATGTCTACCAAGACTTTGTATCTGCAAGTTAAGTAAAAAGGAGACGATCGTGCCAAACAACCAAACTAAGATAGCTTTAGGGCCTAAGGCTGCATGAATAATGGGGGCAGTACCAATCCATCCAACATGACCAGTTAAGCCGAAGCCCCAGGTTTCGAGATAACTCAGAGTCCGTGGTAGGCGTATTACCAAGTGCTGATTTGTCTCTGCCTGTACAGAATTGTTAGTAATCATTGTTTCTTAGTGAAATTTACTTACTTTTTCACTCAATAGCTGAATATCACCTCACATAGCTTCAGTATAAATGCTGAACTTGTCGGAAAATTTACTTAATTTTTACTAACCTTTATTTTTGCACACAATAAATAGCAACCCTAATTGATTGAGGAAAATTAAAATATTAAAATTTTTGACTTTAATAAATCGGAAATCTTGTTATTTACGAACGGTTTAAGCTGTTACGCATTTAACTTGAAGATTTACATGAAGGCTAATGACCGATGACTGATAATCGTTAAGCGTCAACACTTAACGACCGTAAAGAGGGTTTATACAATTAAACGTGAGTTCGACAAGTCTTATTTGACCTCTCCCCCAACTCCTCTCCGTGTCGGAGAGGGGAGAAAAAAGCTGAATTTTTCGTTGCTCCTCCCTTTCCGAAACGGAAAGGGAGGCTGGGAGGGAGAGGTTCATCGAACTCACGTAACTTTAATGCTTATTACCTAATTCCCTTCCTAACAAGGGAAGGGGATTAGGTATTTATTTAACTCAACACAGAAGAACTATAGCTTTTGCAACAATTCCTGAGTTAACTGAAAGAACGCTTTTGAACCAGCTGATTGGGGAGCATTTAAGACAGCTGGCATAAAACTATCAACAGCCTTAGCAACATTGACATCAACTGGTATTTGTACCTTACAAATTTTTTCTACACCGAAATCTTCAACAACGCGGTGCATCACCTGTTTATAGTATCTGCCAGTGAGAAGGTTAGCGCTGGACATACTGAATACAATTCCCAGCATTTTTATATCTATTTTGGTTTCATGCCCGTGGCTGTCTTTTAATTGAGCAATCCGTCTTTCTAGCAGTTGAATACCCACTACAGATAAGGGTTCTGGTTTAGCAGGAAGTATGTAAAAATCACTGGCAGCTAAAGCGCTCCGAGTCAATAGATTATATCCAGGCGCACAATCCAAAAGGATAAAATCATATTCTTGACGTACAGGTTTTAAAATATTATTGATCAGGACTCTTTCAAAGCGATTCCAAATTGTTTCAAAGTCCTGTTCACCTAAAGCAGTTGCTTGCTGATGTAGCATTTCTGAAACAACAAATTCATCATATAAATCGATATCTCCTGGTAATAAATCCAGCCCAGGAAGATTACAAACCTGGGATTGAATGATGTCCTGAATTGTAAGTTTTGCTTGTGGCTCTGGATTAATAACTTCGTCTATTAGATACCTAAATGTCTTACTTTGTTTACGACGCTTGGCAAAATCTAAAGGCGACATCAAACTGAGTGTAGCGCTAATTTGGCTGTCTAAATCAAGGACAAGCACCCGCTTGCCATGATTTTTAGCTAAACAGGTAGCTAAGTTGACGGTGAGGGTGGTTTTACCAACGCCACCTTTCATATTTGCAGTAGCAATTATATATCCCATTGGTTGAGTCCTCTGTTGACGCATTTCCATCTAGGTAGCGTACACCTCTATCAATCTATTAAATCTTCCATTAAATTTAATATTTTCGGAAACTCAAAAGGTGAGATTGCCTCAATTGTAGGCGTTGAGGTAGGTGACACGATTTAATCTCAGCCGTCGTACCGTTTTTTGATGAAATGAGTTGGTAAAATTGCTGTCACTTTGGTTGAAAGCTAGATACCATTAGATTCGGCGTGTTTACTGTTCGGGAGTGCCAAAATGTCTAAACAGCTGGGTCAAAAAATCGCACCTACACCCATATCAAATGATATTAGTGTGGTGGATTTGATTGATCAATACTTCACCGCTTACAACTCAGCGCGGTTGCGAGAAATCTGCCAATTACTGAGTCGTGATGTGCTAACGGAAGGTGTCACGGTAGGAGTTAGCCTTTCCGGTGCGATGACACCAGCAGGATTTGGGGTTTCAGCGCTTGCACCCTTAATTCGCAACGGTTTTATTGACTGGATGATTAGCACTGGTGCAAATCTTTACCACGATATGCACTACGGTTTAGGTTTTGAACTCTTTGCTGGTAATCCGTTTTTGGATGATGTGAAACTGCGCCAAGAAGGCACTATTCGCATTTATGACATTATTTTTGGTTACGATGTGCTGCTAGAAACTGATGCGTTCATCCGCAAGATTCTGCAAGGAGAGGCGTTTCAGAAGCGAATGGGAACTGCTGAGTTTCACCATTTACTGGGTAAATATGTTCGGGAAGTAGAAAAGCAGTTGGGTGTGCAGAATTCCTGCTTGCTTGCTACAGCTTATGAGTATGGCGTGCCTATATATACGTCTTCTCCAGGAGACAGTTCAATTGGGATGAACGTGGCGGCTTTGGCTTTGGAAGGTTCGCAGCTGGTGATAGATCCATCAATTGACGTAAATGAAACCGCTGCGATCGCATATAATGCCCGTGAATCAGGAGGTAAAAGTGCAGCTGTAATTCTCGGTGGCGGTAGTCCTAAGAACTTTTTGCTACAGACTCAACCGCAACTTCACGAAGTATTGGGATTAGAAGAACGAGGACACGATTACTTTATACAGTTTACCGATGCGCGTCCAGATACAGGCGGTTTGTCTGGAGCAACCCCATCGGAAGCCGTTAGCTGGGGTAAGATTGACCCGGAAGAGTTACCTAACACTATTGTTTGTTATACCGATAGCACGATCGCTTTACCATTGGTGACAGCATACGTTTTGAACAAGTGCCAGCCTCGTCCCCTGAAGCGTGTGTATGACAAGCGAGAAGCTATTTTGGATAAACTGCAAAAAGACTATTTAGCAGCCAAAACTCAACCATCTGATCAGGTTAGAGCAGCAGTGGCTGACAGTGCCCAAAAGCAAACAGCGACTTATCCCTGTGGTAGGTTGATTCCGAATGCTAATTAGGGAGTAGGGAGCAGGGGGACAAGGGGACTTGTGAGAACTTGCAACAAGTCTTTCTCCTTGTCCCCAAGTCCTCTTCCCAATGCCCCATGCCCCTCATCCCTTTTGCCCAATCAATAAATAAGTTGTCATTTTCCCTTTGTCTTGAACTTCGATTTCGGTGCGCTTTTCAAATAAGAATTCATCACACAAAGACTTATAAGTATCTTCTGTAACCTGGATTTTACCAACAATACCTTCGGATTCCATGCAGCTAGCGATGTTTATCGTGTCTTTACAGAGATCATAAGTAAAGTTGTTGAGATCAATTACTCCCGCTACTCCGGAACCGCTATGGATGCCGATACAGATGCTAAAGTTTTGGTTATTCTCAGTATTAAATAGAGCGATCGCAGTTTGCATCTGGAGTGCCATTTGGGCGATCGCTTGAGCATGATCTGGACGGTGTGTGGGCAAACCACCAACTACTATATAAGCATTGTCAATGGTTTTGATTCTCTCTAAACCATATTGTTCGGTGAGGCGATCGAAAGTTGAGAAAATCGATTTGAGTAAGTTTAGCAGTTGAATTGCACTCATAGAAGCAGCAATTTCGCGAAAGCCGACAATATCTGCAAATAAAACTGTGAAATGAGCAACGTCTTCGACAATGTTGGCTGCTTCTTTCAAAGGTTTGGAGATTGCTGCTGGCAAAATATTCAGCAATAAACGTTCGGTTTCTTCCTGCTGATGGCGCAGCGCTTCTGCTGCTGCTATTCGCTGGGTGACATTGCGAAAAATGCCGCGAGTTGCAACTGGATGACCTTCGACAAATTTACAGTTAATATTACCTTCTAAAAAGATTGTTTGACCATCTTTAGTAACGAATGCGGCTTTTACTTGCCCGATCTTTTCTCCTGACAGCACCCGATAAAACCTTTGCAAACAGTCTTGTTTAAAGTCTGGATGGATAATATCAAAAACATTCATATTTACAATTTCAGCTTCGCTATATCCCAAAGCTTCTTGCCATGCACGATTGACATACAAAAAACGACCATAGGCATTGACACATTGAATCAGGTCATTAGCATTTTCAAATAAATCCCGATATCGTTCTTCACTTTCCACAAGAGCATCTTCTGCTTGTTTACGTTTAATAAACTGGGCGATTTGACTACCAATAGAACCCATCATTTGCAATAGTTCTTTATCCTTTGGTTGTACATCCCGGCTAAAGAAAACCATCACTCCTAAAATTTCACTATCGTCTAAGATGGGGAAGCCAAAAGCTGCATGCAATCCCGCTTCAGCAGCAGGTTGCGATCGCCGAGTGTCTCCATCTTCTGTAATATCTTGAATCCACAGAGGCAAACGCCTGATCCAAATTCGACCAGGTAAGCCAACACCGGATGTATAGGTAGTTTGCCAGGTAATTGCTTTAAACTCTCGCGCCGAAATTATTCGACTTGACCAAATTTCCACACACCTTAGTACTGCATTGAGGCTATGTACCTGTACGGAAGTACCAATATATTGGCTTGGTGTCCAAAGCTCACCTAAATCCCATCCTAAGTTTTGGCAAATCGACTGCAAAATTTGCGGAATTACCTGTTTTACATTTTGGGATTCTGATAATATACGAGTGATAGCATACTGGGCACTTGTAAGCTGTTCCCGGCGCTGCCTTGCAGTAATATCTCGACCAATGTAGACAATATCTTCTAATCCTTTTCTTTTTTTCGGAATTACTGAACAAGAAAAAGCAATCAACCGCTTTTCCCTAGTCTTTGTTCGACAAACTAACTCTAAATTCTGAATATTTTTTTGAAAAACATGATACTGATGAATGGCTTTTCTCAAGACTTGTTCCTCATCAATTATCAATGATATTGGTTGATTAATTAATTCTTCTTCACTAAAACCAAATAATTGTTGAGCCGCAATATTTACCTTTTTTATTTTCCCTAAATTACTGGTTATAAACAAAGCATCTGTTATTGCATTAATTACTTGAGCCATGTAATTTTTATATAAAATTAAAGCACTTGATAGCAGATTAGTTTCATTAGCTCGCTGTGCTAATTTTTGCTTTAAAACTAGTTTGTTGCTAACATCCTCAATTAGGATAATTTATTTTCATGCTGTTAAGCTGATGCGCGCTAAAAAAGTATAAACACTCTTTACGGCCGTTAACTGTTGACGGTTAACGGTTATCAGTCATCAGTCATCGGTCATCAGCCTTCATGTAAATGTTCAAGTTAAATGCGTAACAGCTTATAGCGGTTCTCGACCCTTGTAAGGTAAAATAACCCCACCTCCAACCCGCAAGTGAGAAAGAAACTATGATGTCCCTTATGTGATTAGGAAACGCTATAGCACTTGCTCGTATGTATCTATAGATGCGGAATTTATTATCCAGTTCCAACCGTTTAAAATTATTTGGGAATGAAGGGTTTTTAAAATCCGATCTAGTACTTGGTTTTTCATGGTGTTGTAAAAACAGGCTTGAAATTTATTTTGACAATGAGTATTTAGAGGAAAAAGGAGATTTTAAGGGATAGTAACAAAAAACCTCAAGTTTTTACCAGATTACCAATCATCACGCTGAAAAGTAACAATTTAGTAATTAGAAGTAACAATTAATCATTTAGTACCACAGATGATTATTTTAGTTATTCTTTCAAATGTTTGAGCAATATACAAGCCTGTTTGGGTAAAATTTGTAAAAGTTACTAATACTCAGTTTTCTTACTGAAATTGATATTAATTGATTAAGTGTGCTGTTTTTCTATATCAACCCAGTTTTATTGAGTGAAAACGGCCATGAACAACCTTTTGATTTGGTCGATCAAAATTAAGTAAACAAACGCCAATACTATTATTTCATATCTTTTGGTAGATTGACAATTAAGTATAGTTATATTTTTTACCCGTAAGTTCTACTGAATACAGAAGCAGAAGAAAACTACGCAGAGGCGAGGGTTTATTTAGAGACAGCGTTAGAGATATATGTTGAGTATAAAGATGAATATTGGGGGGCGATCGCTTGTTTGACATAGTTATATTTATATGTTCATAAGATAAGATTGCCGTATAGGTCAATTAGTCGCCAAGGTAATAATTTATGACTCAAGCCATACCCAAACTAGTAACCTTTGAAGATTTTACAGCGTGGCGACCCGAAGGTGGAAGATACGAATTACATGATGGGGTGATTGTTGAAATTGCACAACCAGTAGGAGACCATGAGGATATTGTCGGATTTATAGTTGAAAAAATTATTGTTGAGTATGTTCGTAATGGCCTACCTTATTCCATCCCAAAAACAGCATTAGTCCAATCTGCTAGTAGCCAGTCTTGCTATTCTCCAGACTTGCTATTACTCAACCGTCCTGCTTTAAAATTAGAGCCACTTTGGCAAAAATACTCTACGGTTAAATTTGCCAATTCCATTCTTTTAGTGATTGAAGTTCTTAGTACTAACTGGCGGGATTATTACCATAAAAAGCTAGGTGAATATGAAGAGATAGGAATAAAAGAATATTGGATTATTGATTATTTGGCTATCGGTGGTAAAAAGTTTATCGCTAATCCTAAAGAACCCACTATCTCTCTTTACCAATTAGTTAACGGTGAATACCAAGTTACTCAATTTAGAGGCGATGAGCGCATCGTCTCGCCTACTTTGCCAGAGTTAGATTTAACCGCCGAAGAGATTTTCAAGCTGGTGGATACCCTGCATAGTTGCAAGGTAGCACATCAGTTTTCTGGTAATAGAGTTTCAGAATTGCCAGTGGATGGTTCAGTGTATTCGCAAAAAATATTCAAGTTTTCCAAGTGATTGAAAGCGTGTTGTGCAGGGTCGTAATCTTGTAAAATCTTCCGTGCAGCATTCATTTTTGTAAAACTTAATTGAGCATCCATCATTTCTCCTCATTTTTTAGTTTGTAATTTCTCATAGGGCATCAGGCATTAGGACGAAATAAGGTAGAGACTTCTTCAATAATTCCCCCTTGTCCCCCACTCCCTACTTCTCGCTTACCGCAAGAGTTCAAACTACGTCAAAATTTAAATAAACGCGATCGCACCCACCGATAATGCAGATTACCCAAAGTCTCCATACAGCAATTCTTGTGACTGACTTAGAACGCTCTGAACACTTTTATGGCAGAGTATTGGGATTATCTAAAATAGATCGTTCCCTAAAATATGCTGGTGCATGGTATCAAGTCGGCAACTATCAAATTCACCTGATAGTTGCACCTACTGTCCCCACCGAAAACCCAAACGAAAAATGGGGACGCAACCCTCATGTCGCTTTTTCAGTCGCTAACTTGGACGCTGCCAAACAAGAGTTGCTCAATCATAATTATCCCATTCAACCCAGCGCCTCAGGCCGCCCTGCCTTATTCACTCAAGATCCTGATGGAAATATTATCGAGTTGAGTCAGCAGTGAGAAGGAGTGGGGGACAAGGAGAATAACTAATGCCAATGACAAATGACTAATGATTAATGAAAATAATTGCCTACTCCTACACCAATCCGCTATTAGAATCTTCTCCCGATCAAGGTGATTGGGGATGGGAGGTGGATCGGGTTTATGAAGATTTGGGTAAGCCAGAGTCTTCTGCACAGGTTACGCGAACGCAATTACAACAATTATTTACCGATTGCGAAACTGAACCAGCAGATTATCTGTTGATTCGTCGGTTGGAAGAATTAGGGGATACTGTAGAGGAAATTAGCGATCGCTTGCATGAACTCGAAGTAATGGGAGTAGCAATAATTGCCACAGAACAGCCCTATACTTCCGAAAATTACCCTTTGGGCGCTGACTTACTGAATTTACTACACGCAATCCAACGTCAGCAACGTAGCCGTCGCATCCGTCAAGGACACGCCCGTAATCGTCTTGAGGTTGCACCGCCACCTGGCAAAGTTCCCTATGGCTATCGCAGAGGTAAGGGAAAATATACTATTGATCGCAGTACTTCACCAGTAGTCAAAGATTTTTTTGAACACTTTTTGCTCTATGGTTCCTTGCGGGGTTCAGTTCGTTACTTGGCGAAAAAATACGGCAAAAAAATCTCTGTTACCACAGGAAGACGCTGGCTGACTAATCCAGTTTATCGCGGCAATACAGCTTACCAAAATGGTGAAATTATCTCTAATACCCATATTCCAATAATTTCTAAAGAAGAAGCTGCCCAAGTTGACCGACTTTTACGCCGTAACAGCCGTTTACCACCCCGAACTGCTAGTGCTAGGCGTTCTTTAGCTGGGTTGGTTGCCTGTGCTGAGTGTCAATCACATCTGACAGTTACTCGTGTCACCCAACGCAATCAAGATAAAGAGTATCTTTATTTACGTTCTACTAGTTGTCCTCAACGCCCCAAATGTAAGGCTATTCCCTACCAAGAGGTTTTAGAACATACAATTGAAACCGTTTGCCGTGACTTACCCTTAGCTGTTGCGGGGATGAACTTTCCCCAATTAGATGCAGTCAAGAATAGTTTAGGACAAGCGATCGCTCGTCAGCAAGAAATACTTGCTCAGTTACCCGCTTTAATTGAAACTGGAATTTTAGATGTTGAAACAGCAAAGTTAAGAGCTTACAAACTCCGCACAGAAATTTCTGCACTTGAAGCAAAGTTGGCGACTCTTCCCCCAGTTAACTTGCGTTCTGTTGCTCAAGCTGTTTCAATACCGCAATTTTGGTTAGATTTGTCGGAAACAGAGCGACGATTTTACTTCCGGGAATTTATCAGGCAAATAAATATTACTTTTCAGAATAAAGAATTAGAACTACAAGTGATTTTTATTTTTTAATCCCAATATTAAAAATATTAAAGCCAGAAGGTGCAGTCATAGTGATAGCTAAACCACCCGGCTGGGAATGCCTAATGTGAGGCTTTGCCTCAAGACTAGGGGCAGCAGCCCAATGATGAGCATTTCCAGGTAGAGGCTAGAAACGAGGTTATTAATAAATTTCAAGGCGAGATGGTAACGAACCGGAAGATTTAAAAAGTGTTGGTAATTACTACCTAAAAAGATGATAAATAATTACCTTAAGTCTTCAACACGCCATTAAAACCCTGTAACAAATGTTTCGTGCATTTCTGAATTTAGCTAGACAAAAACTAAATAGATAAAAATTAAACTTAGCTTCGTATTCAAAATAAAATACAAGTTTATTTACGGATTAGCCAACAGGTAATAAATAATTTATCGATTATAGTTTTTACCATTCATAGCTAAAATGTTATTTAAATCACCAATATAATTTTTTCAAAAAATAGCGCTAATTAGAGAAATTTGAGTTAATGTTGGAAACTAGCAATTGTTAAGAATATAGGTTGCTACTGGGTGGCAACATTGGAGATTCGCTCTGGTCTCTATGTAATCAAACCAGCAAGTAAAATGATTACCATAGAATATGCAAGAAGGAAGCTTTATTTGGAGTCATCTAGAAAGACAGCATCGCACGGTTGGCAAATGGATTGATTGGGTATGGCTAATAGTATTGCTGTTGGCAGCAGTCTTACTGTTTAGCATCAATCTGGGAGGATTGCCGTTGCGAGATTGGGATGAAGGGACTGTGGCACAGGTTGCTCGTGAAATTTGGCACGCTCCAGCAGGTTCAATGCGTTGGCTTTACCCAACGCTAGGAGGCGAACCATATCATAACAAGCCGCCTTTAATGCATTTGTTAATTGCTTGGGCTTATTCTCTAGGAGGCGAAAATGAGTTGACAACGCGCCTGCCTGGAGCAATTTTAACAGCGACATCTGTACCTTTACTGTATTGCATTGCTAGAGAGATATTTCGCCAGCGTTGGGCAGCGATTTATAGCGCCTTGATTTATCTAACAATGCTACCTGTGGTGCGTCATGGGCGGCTGGCAATGTTGGATGGGGCGATGGTGAGTTTTTTGATGGTAATGATGTTGTGCGTGTTGCGATCGCGCCGAGATTTACGTTATTGCCTTGGTGTTGGTATTAGTTTTGGGCTAATTTGCCTAACTCAAGGGCTATTAGGCGCATTACTAGGTGCGATCGCGATCGTATTTCTCTTTTGGGATACACCACGACTACTCACTTGCTACTATCTATGGATAGCAATCTTCATTGGCATTCTGCCTGTAGCTGCTTGGTATAGTGCCCAGCTAATTCACTATGGTTACACTTTCGCCCAAATTGGGCTTGTAAACCCATCACTAGGTCGAATTGGCTCATTTGTAGAAAGTAATCCTGAACCACCTTGGTACTATGTTATTGAACTTCTCAAGTACACATGGCCGTGGCTATTATTCTTACCGCAAACTGTCCGCTTAACCTGGGAAAATCGCAACCTTAGCTGGGCAAAACTGGTAATGGCGTGGAGTGGTGTTTATCTGTTGGTAATTTCTTTCATGATTACCAAAGTTCCCTGGTATTTATTCCCAATTTACCCTAGTTTAGCTTTAGCTTTTGGTATCCAATTATCAGAGACAGAAAATTCGCCTTTACTCTCATCCTATCCCCGTGCTTGGGTTGCTGGTTTAGCGATACTTGCTGTAGCCGCTTCTGCTGGTAGTATTTATTTCAGTTGGGGTATAACACCAAAAACAGACTTACAACTGATTTTTGCAGCAGTAGCTTTAACTATGACCTTAGCAGCTATTTTGGCAGAGCGAGGCGATGGGCAATTTTTGAAAATTTTGTTTTGGGGAAGTTATCTTTCGCTGCTCCTATTAATGAAATCTAACTACTGGGTTTGGGAATTATCTGAAGCCTATCCAGTTAAACCAGTCGCTGCCATGATCGTGCGCGCAAATCCAACGACGAAGAAGATTTACACATCTTTTTCCTACCATCGTCCCTCGTTGGATTATTATAGCGATCGCACCATCATTCCCGCTTCTGTTGGCGAACTGCAATATTATTGGCGCTACAACGGGCAACCCTACTTCCTGCTTCATGCATCTGCTTTCAACAATCTCGAACTAGAGTCGATGAAGCTAGTTGACCAAGCTGAAGGCTGGAAGTTAGTTACAAAAGAAACTAATCGTCTGTAAGTGTGGGGGATTGGGCATTGCATTGGGCATTGGGGATTCATGCGCCCTTTCTCTTGAAATCGGCGGTATATCTTTATTAGTCTTGCCGTCCTTAAATCGCTCAACCACCGTAAATAACATTTTGTCTTCTTCCTCACACTGTAATTAAGACGATCTAAGGAATCATCGCTACCTTAATTACCTGTCGCGCCTTCATCTCACAAAAGACCTGTTCTAAATCTTTTAATGGCCGCTGTTCACTAATAAGTAACTCAAAGGGGATTTTACGACTAGCAATCAGTGCCAGCGCCTCCTGCACATACTTTGGTGTATTATGAAATACGCCTTTGATAGTAAGTTCGCTGTAGTGTAGTTGTTCTGTATTGACGCTAATGCTGGTATCGCGTGGACATCCACCGAATAGGTTGACTGTTGCACCAGGACGGGCGCAAGCGATCGCAGTTTCCCAAACACTTGGTACACCAGTTGCTTCAATCACCACATCTGCGCCCCATCCTTGGGTAAGTTCTTTTACCACACTGGGAATATCCGAGATTTGATGATAATTAAAAGTTTGGGCTGCACCTAATTTATGACCAATTTCTAGCCTGTGATCATTACCTCCCCACAGCAACACCTCAGCTTTCTCACTCAACGCCGCCACAAACATCAGCCCGATCGCCCCATCTCCTAAGACGACTACTTGATCTTTGGCTTTGATGTTAGAACGGGCTATACCATGCAACACACAAGCTAAGGGTTCCGTCATGGCTGCCAATTCCCACGGCAACTCATCGGGAATCTGTAACAAATTATGCTGTACTATCGGTGCGGGAATTTTCAAGTATTCCGCAAAAGTACCATTATTCCAGGTTAGATTTGGACATAATGAATACTCTTGTCGTTGACAAAAAAAGCACTTCATGCAGGGGGCAGAATTATTAGCGACAATGCGATCGCCCACTTGCCAATTTGTAACGCCTGCTCCCAAGGCAACAATTCGCCCAGCACCTTCGTGACCAAACAGCGTCGGCAGTATTAGCATTTTGGCATGACCACCACGCCGCCAGACTTTTAAATCTGTACCACAAGTTGTTGCTGCCTCCACTCGGATCACAACTTCACCAGCCGCCGGAGTGGGGTCAGGAACTTGCTCTAAGCGTAAATCTTCTTGCCCATAAAGTAACGCTACTAACAAAGCTTTTAACCTATCAATTAGCTCCATCCGATTTTACCAGTTGAAGCTAGTCGATAGGTTTAAAGTAAATTAGCTTGATTTATAGTCAGCTTTTATTAATCTAAAAAATGGTGAAAAATTAGGTATTCACTGCTGGCAGGGGAACCACCCCGGTGTTCCGGGTTTCCACATTTGGCAAGCGAGTAGCAGTTAATAGCGGTACTTCTTGTCGGCACGACAAGCAAAACCAATATAGTTCACCATGTCGGGCATGGCGCAGGAGGGAACCACCGCAGCATGGGCAGGTGTTGGCTCTCGTACTCATACCAATGTCCTCCTTGAAAAAAGTTATTGTTTAAGTTGGAAAAAAAACAGTTGATTAAAACTGAATGTTAGCGGCACAAATGCAGCCATTCGATTCTATGCGGTCTTTAATAATTTGTCTGTAAACAGCTTCATATCCGTTAACCATTTGGCTAACGCTAAAGTTGTTTTCTACGTGTTTTCTACAGGTTTGACGATTGAGTTCCAAAGCTAATGGAATCATTGCCGCCATTTCTGAATAGGTTTTGCAGATAAAACCTGTTTTACCGTGGGCAATCACTTCAGGTACGGAGCCAAAATTCATGGCAATTACTGGTGTACCAGTTGCCATTGATTCAATCATTACTAACCCAAAAGGTTCTTGCCAGCTAATGGGGAAAAGAGTTATTGCAGCATTGCCCAGAAGTTCAATCTTTTCGGCGTGGTTGATTTCGCCTAGATATTCAATTTGCTGACCATCTATGAGGGGGGCAATCTCTTGTTCAAAAAATTTAGAGTCTCCGACATCAACCTTTCCTGCCATCTTCAAGCGCCAACCACTCTGTTTAGCAATAGCGATCGCATGTTGTGGCCCTTTCTCTGGCGAAAAACGACCTAAAAACGTCAAATAGGGAGGTTCTAACGGTTGGGCTACAAATGGATAATGTCCTACCTCAATTCCATTATAAACCGTGTCAATATAATTGAGATCGATTTGACGCTGTGAGTTACTAATGCTGACATAAGGTTGCTTTTGGTGGTAGCTAAATGCGTAACACTTGTCTCTTGTAAAATCATTGTGCAGGGTATGCACTGTAGAAGTTGCTGTTATCAAACTCGCTAAAGGTAGCGCCGAAATTCCTACATGAGAATGGATAATATCGAATTGGGTAGCACGTTCGTAAACTTGGCTCAGTTCCAGCATTTCATACACTGCATACTCTTTTACATTTGGGTCTAAGCGCAATGCACGCGGATAAACTGCTTCTAAATGAGCCAAAGTTTGAGAATCGCCAGAAGCAAATAAAGTTACCTCATGACCGCGACGAACAAGTTCATCAGTCAAGGAACTTACTACCAATTCTATTCCTCCATAACTAGGAGGTGGAACCCTTTCCCATAAGGGGGCAACTTGAGCGATTTTCATAAGTTTTATTGGTTCAGTCTATGAAATTGTCCTCAATATAATGAGTTGCATCATTATTGTATGAGAACAGAGCATTTGTACTTACTCTTTTGACATTTAAATTAACCTAACAGGCTACGAAAAACGCAATAATGGTTAACCATGTCGCAAATTTTCTACCGACAAATCAAACCCACTCTCGGCAAAACTCAACCCTGAGCTAGACTTATAACTTATAGCAAATCAATTACTTGTTACATCTGCCTTGGGGATCATAATGAGGTAGAATATTTTGTAGCAGAACTTACAAAATTGAATATTTTGTCTCTGACAATACTAAAATATTTAATGGGATCAAGTTATTAAAGCTTCGTTTAAACGTAATTGGGAAATATAACAGAAATTATAAATATTAAGTAACTGTACAATAATTACACAATTTGTAATTATTAATCTTCCAAAAAATTCTGATAACTAATGAAAATCGCTACTTGGAACGTCAACTCAATTCGCACTCGTCTAGAACAGGTTACTGATTGGTTAACTAACAATCCCGTTGATGTTCTCTGCTTGCAAGAAACCAAGGTTATAGATGCCGAGTTCCCGCGATCGCCTTTTGAGCAGTTAGGCTATAACCTTTATATGTCAGGACAAAAATCTTATAACGGCGTAGCCCTAATTAGCCGCCAGCCACTTGTAGACGTAAGTAGCGGTTTTAGGGCGATTTTGCCAGATTTACACCACGAATGGGATGAGCAAAAGCGGGTGATTACAGGTGTAATTGATGGTGTTCGGATTGTTAACTTATATGTTCCCAACGGTGCAGCAGTAGGAACTGAAAAATATGAATATAAACTGCGTTGGTTAGCAGCGCTACACGAGTATTTACGATTGCTGGTGCTGTCAGAACCTGCAATTTGTGTGTGCGGTGACTTCAACATCGCCCTAGAAGATAAGGATATTCACGAGCAAGTGAGTACAGAAAATCACATTATGGCGACGGAAACCGAGCGCCAAGCCTTACGCGATATTCTGAAACTAGGATTTGGCGATGCTTTTCGCAAATTCACCGCAGAAGGCGGAAATTATAGCTGGTGGGATTATCGCGCCGCCGCCTTCCGTCGCAACTTAGGTTGGCGGATTGACCATCACTATCTCACACCCGTGCTATATGAGCGTGCTACAAGTTGCATCATCGATGCCGCACCCAGAAAATTAACCCAACCCAGCGACCATACGCCAGTAATTGTGGAATTTTGAATTGAATATGGAGACAGGTTTAAGACCTCTCTTTTGCAAACCTTGAGTGCTGGCGGTCGGCGCTCAAGGTTTTTGTGTAGTTTTCTGGATTGTCGATATGGAGTTTCACGCCTACCTAATGGTTTGTGTAGAAATGTTTCAAATAACTGAATTATTAAGAAATTTCTGAGTTGCCCCTAGTAGGTACTTAAGTAAACTCATTGTCAACATAAAACAAGGTAAACATAATGCTTGTTTAAACCTTTGAAATTCTCGTTAAATCACAATTACCACCAGAGTTGAAGAGTCCCCTTTCTCGCAAAGTCATCCAAGGCTATTTCTTAACTCTTTCTAATCTCAATCCCTTCTCTGTAGTATTGTCTCTTGTATTTACAGCTGTTACACCGTCTTTAAACGACGTTATTCCCTTGCTTGATGTAACTGGAGTAAATGTTGGAGGTCCCTTGGTTCCAGATCCAATCCCTCCAAAGGTAAGATTCCAGTTGAGGCTTCCTGCAAATGACACGGGCTTATTCCTCTTGCAGCCAGATATTATTAAGAAGCCAGAACTACTGACGGATGAAAAACAAAGCCTTGAGGTTCGTGGTTTCGTAGAGATATTTGTATCTTCGCTTTCAGGGCGTAATTCTGCGGACATTCTGGTGACACCAGAGCAACGAGGGACGTTCTTTGGAGATTTAAAGGCTGCCGATCCAAGACTTGATCAAATTGCCTACAGTATTCCTACCGCTCACGGTGGATCTTTGTTTACACTTTCTAATTCATAGAGGTTTTTTCAGGTTTTTTAGAGCGTGGAATTCTGAGAAACCTGAATTAATATTTTTTTATTTCAGCACTGTAGAGAGGTAAATTTATGGATACAACATTTTATTTTAATTTGGTTGCTATTGATCCAAAACCTAAAAGTGTTATTGACTTTATTGGATAGTTAGAAATTATTCTTCTCTGCCTCTGTGCCTCGCCATTTTCTATCAATTAATTTAACGGCTTATATATATCCTCTGAACTGGGATTGAGATAAGGGCGCTGTAAATCTATTAGGTGTCGAGCAAAGTGTTGGTCAATAACTCTCATCCGTTCCTCCATCGCATTCTTACCTTTTTGCCAAGCTTCTAACAAAGCATTAGCGACAATTTGGCAACGGTTCATCCCAAAAGTTTCTTGTGCGGCAAATTTTTGGATTGGTTCTTCGGCTAAACCTAAACCTGGGGCTAAAAATTTAGTAAATAAGGGAATTTCCGGCTGGAAATAGGATTGATTTTCTAGATAAATAGCCTGAAGAATTGTGCGGATTGCTGGATAGTCGGGGAGTTCAAAGTAGAGTAGCCCCGAATCATAGCGTCCGTATGCACAGGGATTGTGAAGAACCTGAAAGCTAAAGGGAATCGAGGCTGCATTCAATTGCAGTGTCAGGCTTTCCATAAAAGCGATCGCACCAGATGCCGTAAAGTTAAAGTAAATTCGCCCTGCTCCTAAATCAGCATCGGGGTTACTTTGGCGTTCCTGTCCAACATTACTAACTGCCAAGTAACAGCCATTTTGCAATCGATTTTTGGGCATCCAGATTGCTACCATGTCACCCACTTTGGTAGATTTCTTGCTGGATTTTAGATGGCAATCTGGCTCAACATAAAGTGTTAAACCGCCTTTAGTCACCGCCATAGTACCATCAGGTTCTTTCCGCAACACCTGCCATTGGGGGTCAAAGTAACCTATGCCGTGATTACTGGCGTGCAATTGCTCGTAAAAGTTCCAATCAATTTCTAAAATGGAATTATCTGTTAAATTCTGCTTTGGCGGACGATTAGTATTATCAGTATTGACTGCTAAAGTACTTTGTAGAGAGCCATTGTAATAGATCCCATAAAGAAAGTTTCGCAGCAGTAGAGTAAGATATTTCTGTTGTAAATCTACAGAATTTTGCTGAAATCTATCGGCTACTTTAGTCGGTAGAGCAAAGGGCTGATAATTGGGATGATAAATACAAAAATTTGACTCAATCTGAATATTCTTAGCAATGTCGAATAGAGAAGTTAGCGGTTGATTGGTAGAGTAATTTAGCATTAATCTATTTAGAACTCAAATTGTAAAAACAGAATTCAGGAGTTAGGAGTCGGAGTTGATAATTGTTCTTTTTCCTGCCATTAAAAACCGCGAAGCCGAGTTTTTTCGTAATAAATCCGAAGTAGCTGCGGCTCTTTTACAGGTTGAGGAAGCTTATGAATTTTTCCCACAGGATTAAGAATCTCTGACTCTGATATCCCGAAAATGGTTAGCACTCCTTGCTCTGGCATAGTGAGTAAACTTTTAGCTACTTGCAGCATACAAATATCAGCATTATTAAAAGATTTCTGGCGGGTAATCATATCCTGAATTTGATGAATCAATGCCAGCCCCGCAAACTGGATAACGCGCACAATAAAGTCACTGCGGTATTCCAAAATCATGGGAAAAGCATTTAGATAAGCCCTAATTAGGGCAATGATTGAAGGTTGTAAACTCTCCAACGGTGTCAACGCCAGATGTAGAGATTCTTCTAACTCAATGGTGGGGTCTACAACGAGGCTCAAGAGCCAAATTCCTAAATAGCTTGCTAGTAAAGTTCCCAAATCAAAAGCTGGATCTCCCCAAGAACAAGATTCCCAATTAATTAGTCGTACTAGGCAATTGTCTAGTTTCTCCCACCTGGAATGAACCAAAATGTTGTTCAATTTCAAGTCGTTGTGAGTCAAGCAACAAGGATTCCAGTCATACGCCAAATCAGCGATCGCTGATTCCAAACTCTCCGACTGCTGGTATAGTAAATAGAATTTCAGCGCCTCTGTGGGAACCGTCCCAAAAATCTCCGGCCCAATTGACTCTACCCCTTGCGCTGGATTGTAAAAGCCATAGCGAAACTCTCCTTGGGGAGCAGTTGCCATAAAATCCTTATATTCTCGGCGGTTATAGGTTGCGCGATGGAGTCCGGCTAAAGTAGCACCGATGGCAGTGGCAATTTCTTGTGGACAAATCTCATTATTGTGGTAAAATGTCGCAAGTTCCAGATATTCACTTAAGTAGTTACGGACAAGGATAGAATTTTCTTCGTCAAAATGGACTACCAAGGGTGCGATCGCCGAAATATTGCCAAGAACGGGAAACTTCTGGAGCAACTGATGAAATAGCCACTCCTGAAACAATTCACGAGGAGCGCCGTCATTTTTTTTAAGGTTACGTTCTTGTTTAATGAGCAGTTTACGATTATCTGCTAGAGTCACGAGTAAATCGAAATTATTCTTACTAGTTCCTGGCAACTCAGATTTATCTGATGCGTCATCTTCTGAGCTACACAGCCCCGCTTCTTGCAGATACTGGATAACGTTATGAGAAGACAGTGATAATACCATGTATTATTTTCTACTTCGTTAAATTACTTAAACTTATCTATGTCGGTATTTGCTTGTACTTTCCAGTTATCGGTAGATAGTGAATAACAATAAAGATTTGTACAATCTACTAATATCCCATCTTCCCGATAAAAACCTGCCAAAATGGTACAAATTCCTTTACAATTTCTTTAAAATTCACTCCTAATACGGTGGTATTTTACACTTTACCAGCATAGTTACTTAGATACATCTAGAGCAAATTTTGTGGTAGAAGCCCATTGATGTGGCTGCATCTCCAGCAAAACTGATTGGCGGTAGGTGTTGTTTAATGTTCAGTAGTCATCCTGAAAGCAGCGAAGAATTTCAGTAATCCTTCGTGCTAGGAAGCATGACATTCAACGCTATTATTTTTATTTATCATCCCAAAGCCAAAAAAACCGGAATTTTTAAGCAATTAGTAATTATTTTTTTCTTTAATTTTTAGAATTGAGGTCTGTAAGCCTTGTTATTACGTCATTTTTCTTACTTACGTATTGTAGATGGCTATAGGCGATCGCAGAGAACGGTTACATGAGCGCATCTTATGGAAGTGTACTTTTGTCAAGGGTGATAAGACCTCTCCCTGGTTTTACTACGTAAAACCGTCCCTCTCCGACTCGGAGAGGGAAAGAGTTAAGACCTGGTTTTAATATCGTATAAATTGCAAAGGATGAGGAGTTTTTGTTTGACGCGATCGCGCACATTTTCAGGTAATATCACTACACAATCTGGCGCATACTGCATGACTTCGCGGCTAAACCAAAATGTACTAGATACTCGCCTAACAACTCGCCGGACTCGCGCTTTATCTGGTAGCCACTCATTAATATTGTCTTCTGGTTTAGCTTGATAGGCAAAAGCCAAGCCAGCAAATAGATGCATTTCCACTTCTATCTGGGCCAAATTAGATCGCCACTCGCCAGAAATTGGCATGACAGCAGCTTCTGTAATCCTGTCTAATCGCAAACTCCAGTTGTGAAGCAGTTCTGGGATATCAAAGTTTCCTTCTGTCTCTTCGCACCAGCAATCAAGATATTGCCGCTTTTCGTGTGGTGTAACTTTGGCATAGCGAACGGTAAAATTAAACACACGCTCTGCTGCATCTTGATAGGAAAGCTGAAAGGGCTGTTCGCGCAAGATGTAGCGGTCTATTTCTAAGCGCCAAGGTGGGGGCAAATTCTCTAAGAAACGTTCAATTTCGCCCCGCAACGGTAATGATAGTTCGCTGCGTTCGAGAAGTAAGTTTGCAATGATTTGGGCTTGTTCAATTTGCCCGATATCTGTCAACGCATTGATACATCTATGTAATGCCCTAATTCGTGGTTCTTTCCAATCGTTATTGTTACCGATGAGTAACTTACGTTGAGCGATCGCTTTAATTAACTTAGAGATGTTAGGCTCCTCTCCCCACATCATACCGAATTCACGAGCGATCGCTTCTAGCTCGGCTTTATCACGTTCTGATATCGACAGTGTAATAGATTGACCTTTTCGACTCATTAAAAATGTCCGTGTACTTTATACTTACCTTGTCTTGTCAACTTCTATTTTGCGTGCCAATATAGTTTTTAACAACCAGTTACGGACACTATTTAAGTGTATATCCGAATATAGAATTAGGAGAAGAGGATTCATTGAGAAGAATTACGACAAATTTGGAGAAGTTTCAATGACTAAGAACGATTTACTATCTCGAATTTCTATTGAGCCAAATATTTGTTTCGGCAAACCTTGTATTAAGCGTCATCGTATATGGGTTAGTTTAATTCTCGACCTTCTTGCAAGTGGAGAAAAAATAGAAACAATTTTGGAAGAATATCCCGGTTTGGAACGAGAAGATATTCTGGCTTGTATTGCATACGCTGCGGAGATGACAAGAGATAGCTATGTAGAAATTCCTTTAGGGTTGCAAAAGGAATCAAAAAAGTGAATATTAAACGCAGTCAAACGCCTCACTCAATTTTTTCGGGAAATCTTACAGCCTTACGGCTTTAAAGTTGGAGAGAATACAGGGCTATCGGGAAAAGGAGAAAAGGAGCGAAGTTTTGCTGCTGACTTGGTTATTGGTACTAGCACAATTGATGTTGGAGTTGATTTCAAAATCAATTTTTTAATTTTTGAATCATCCGATGCAGGTAACTTTATCCAACGTTTAGGACGCTTAGGAAGACATGACGAATATGAAAAAGATGGTAAGATAGTTAAGTTTGAGAATTTTACAGCTTTTTCTCTAGTTCCTAACTTTTTGGTAGAACGTTTATTTAAAGGGGATACTCCACCGTTAGAAGTGAATAGTATTTGCGATCGCCCCTCTTTTCACAATACAATTACTGAGAATTATCGACAAATTAACGATTTTCGTGGTTATTATCGTCGTTGGGGGGCTGTGCAATCATTTTGGCTGTTTTATCAGTTGAGCGATCACACAATTAAACAACAGTATGCACAAAGCCGAGACAAGTTTCAAGAAGCCTGTGAACAATTATTTGAAACTAGTCTGAAGTCACAAGCTGGACGTATTCAAGGATGGGCGAAAGATTGGCAAGCGCTTTCTGGTAAATCAGCAAATCCTATTGCTGAGGATGCTGCTAGTTTTCGCGGTTCTAGCCCTTTGCAATGTGGTTTATACGACTTAACGGAAGCAAACGAGGCAGATAGGTTTAAAACTTACGATTTACCAGGAATTTTGGGAAATTTAGAAATTGAAATGTGGACGGAAGCGGCATTTCTACGGACACTCAAAGAAACCGCAGAACGCACCGGACAACCCATCGCCAAAGGTAGATTTGCTCATTGTCTAGCATTTATGAGGTTGCGTTCCTACCGAGAGGAACGGCTGAACTGGAAGTTTACCTATTCTGGAAACTTGCAGCCAATTGCTGACGCTTGGAAAGTTCAAGTTTTTACAGGTGTGGAAATTTGGCAACCTGACAACTATTGGGTTGGGGAAATTAACAAACGCCTAAAAAAGGAAGGTTTGGTTTGTTACGTGATTCGCCGTCCTCTTGCTGAAGTGCGGATGCGGCTAAGGCTACCGATGAATTTTCAGATTTATGGCATCAGCGATCAGTATAGCTTTCATGATGCTACTGCGCCCTATGCGATCGCTTTTGGTCACTCTGCGCTGCTGCTGGATACGTTGGCTTATACGTTTAAAAGCAAAGGAGATGAGATATGGATTGCTTGAGGTTTCAATCCCTAATAGGGATTTTAGTGATTCAAAGTCTGAAGGCAGAGGAACGAACAGTAGTACGTTCACAGGGTATTGTTTCAATCCCTAATAGGGATTTTTCGTGTTTGAGTGCCTTAGACTTATACTATAGTGTACAGGTTTTATGCAGGGTAAAGGAGTTTCCCTGGTTAATACACTGTAAACTCTATCTACTGATCGTTATTCTATGCAAAACCAGAATGCCGACCCCCACCTGACCAACCTTATACTGAATGCCGATTTCGACCATCTCAACCAAGCACTGACTCTACGCCTATTTGGTGAAGTCCGTGAACATCGTCGTCGCATTGATGCCTTAGAGGAAAAATTAGACTTATTAAATGAATATATATTGCAAATAGTTGACAGTCAGAATGAGCAAATTGAGGAGTGTAAGGGTTTAATACTGAATTGTATTAGACACAAGGATAGTGAAATTGAAAACCTACAAGGTCTAGTAAATATTTACTGCCCACTAGATTAAAATGCTGTTTGCAGTGTACACCCGACTTGTAATCAGAAGGTCATCAGTTCAAATGCCTGCCCACCAGATTTAGACTGCTCTGCCGTTTGAAGTGTACACACCATACATAAAGCAATTTACTGTTACTACGCAGATAAACCATGAACGAGCAACAATTTTTGGAAAGAATCACAGTCAACCCCAAAATCTTTGGCGGTAAACCAATTATTCGAGGTCGCCGCCTAGCGGTTGAACATATTTTAGGGATGCTTGCAGCAGGAGATACTATCGAAACCTTGCTAGAAGCTTATCCCTGGTTAGAACGGGAAGATGTGCAAGCCTGTTTAATCTACGCGCGGAGGCTAGTTGGTCATGAGCGAATTGAACCATTATTGATAGAGTAAGCAATGTGAAAATACTGCTAGATACTTGTGTGTGGTTTGGAGTGCGTACCAATTTACTTGCTGCTGGCTATGACGTAGTTTGGACTGGAGATTGGTCAGAAGACCCAGGCGATGAGGAAATTTTAGCAACTGCTTACCGTGAAGGTCGAATTTTAGTAACCCTTGATAAAGATTTTGGAGAGTTGGCGATTGTACGGGGAAACCCTCACTCTGGCATTTTGCGCTTGGTTAATCTCATCACTACAGAGCAATCAGTTGTCTGTCTGCGAGTACTTCAGCTTTATGGTGATGAATTAGCATCTGGTGCAATTGTAACCGCCGAATTAGGTAGGGTAAGAATTCGACCAGCCGCAAGCGATAACTGAAAAATTCACAAATTTCAAAAAGCAATGGCATAAATTCCTGCTATGAGTAACCCCATTTCAGAGGATTACAGATATTTGCTAATGGAAATAAAACAGCGTATTCGTTCAGCCCAGTACGAAGCACTAAAAGCAGTTAATCGGGAAATGATTAACCTCTACTGGGACATTGGACAGATAATTGTTACTCAACAACAGGGTGCTAGCTGGGGAAAATCCGTAGTAGAACAGTTAGCAAAAGACTTACAAGCAGAGTTTCCAGGAATTAGCGGATTTTCTGCTGCTAACCTCTGGCGGATGAGGCTTTTTTATGAATCATACGTCAACAATGAAAAACTCGCACCAATGGTGCGAGAAATTGGATGGAGTCACAATCTGGTCATTGTAGAGAAATGCAAAGATGACCTAGAACGGGAATTTTATATCAGAATGACTCGTAAATTTGGCTGGACAAAGAATGTTTTGATTCACCAAATTGAAAATCAAACCTATGAAAAGACTCTGTTAAATCAGACTAACTTTGATAAAACTGTTCCAGCAGAAATCCGTAATCAATTAAAACTAGCTGTCAAAGATGAATATACTTTTGATTTCTTGGAACTAGCAGATGAACACAGTGAACGACAGCTAGAACAGGCGATTTTGGCAAGAGTTGAACCATTTTTGCAAGAAATGGGTGGGCGGTTTACTTTTGTTGGCAGTCAGTATCGCTTAGAAGTTGGCGATAAAGAATTTTTTATTGACCTGTTGCTGTATCACCGCCAATTAAAATGTCTAGTTGCGATTGAGTTAAAAACTGGAGAGTTCCTACCTGAGTATGTGGGAAAAATGCAATTTTATCTGGCGGCTTTAGATGATTTATCTCGATTCCCAGACGAAAATCTCTCAATCGGAATTATTCTTTGCAAATCCAAGGATAAAACTATTGTTGAGTATGCACTGAGAGAATCGAATAAACCAATTGGTATAGCAACTTATAAACTGTTTTCTACGTTGCCTCAAGAACTAAAAAATCAGCTTCCGGCTCCAGAGCAAGTTGCCAAGTTGCTAGAAGGCATAGAGTGAAAAAATGGAGTTTGAAAATGTCTAATGATGATTGGTTATCAGGTGATTTTGGTTTTGATGGTGATTCTTCAGACCGTACCATTGAAACCGAAGGCAAATTATTAACACTCAAGCTATTACGAGAAGCAATTCAGTCTCAAAATCCTGATGATAAGGTAATGGCAGACTTTGGTGAGTATGTTTTACCAAATCTGTTGCGGATAGCAATTGGGGTAACGGCGAAAGGCGGTAAGTTTTTTGATGAAATTGACCAACAGCGAGAAGCTGAAGGAAAAACTAAAGTCAGACGAGATAACGCTGCTGATCAATCGCTGAACACACACTTACTCAATGGATTATTCCCAGCTAATTTAATTGAGAAACGTTTAGAAAAACTCAATACCACAGTGCAGCGAGTGGTTAAAGAGCGAGAACGGCGTTTGGGAATTGCTGGATTTATTTTACATGATTTTGAAAAGTTTCCTGATGTACCTGAAAACTGCCGCAAGCTATCGCTAACAGAACATCGTGAAATTATTGATAAAAAAGTTCACCAGTTAGGACTAGATAACTTTATAAATCCAGAAAATCCTGAAGCTTATCCTGAGTATCTAGATGATTTGTTGTGCATGGCTTATAATGCTAAACGTCGCTGGGATACTAACTGGAATTTTTCTGAGTTTGGCTTGAATCCTGTTCTCAAAGACCGTACACTTCGCAGTTTATCTGATTTAACTTGTTTAGCTGATTCTCTCGCCTCAATTGTTAAACATCCCCAAGATGCAGAACATCCTAGACTCAAAGAAATCATCCACAGCCTCAGTGATGGACAATTAAAATTTACCTATCACAGCATTGCTGAGAATCGTGGTGTTTTAACTAATGTGGTGAATAATGCTTTAATTCAGGCTCATACTAGTCTCAATACTGATGAGCATACCTACTATGAACCTTTGTTATATCTGCCAACAGGCGTAATTTACTTAGCTTCGCGCAATGCTCCAACTATCTCGCCAGAAGATTTACCAGACCGTGTAGTTAACAGTATTAAATCGCTTTGTGCAGGTCAATTACGCCTCAGACAAACAGGGTTTGGTAGAGATGGCAAAGGCATGAAATATGCCGAATACTACAACTTATTTTTTAATGATATAGGCTTGATGAAAGTAGCCTTAGATGCTACATTACGCATCTTAAACCCTAATAAAGGCTCTGTTGCTAAAAGTCGCAGCGAAAATCTGAACAAGTTTCAGCAACAAAATGTTTTATCTGCTGATTATGACTTCACATTTGAAGACGATATCCGTATTGACCAAATAGCAGAGTTTGGTGATTTAGTTAGCCGGAAGATATGGGAAGAGACAGTTAATCGCGTTGATTCTGCTCGTAAGAAAGATAAAAAGCTGCCAGCAGTTCCAGATTTTGATTTAACTCACAAAGTTGCAGAATTTTGGAATTTAGCAGAATATTTACCCCAAATTAGAGAAATTCAACGCATTAATGAAAGTCTCAAAGAAAACAAGTTAAAGGGAAATACGGGAGGAGTACCTTATGAATGGTATTATCTGGCGGCTAAATATTTAGAACATCATCCAGGAATTGAAGATGTACGCGAAGCTTGTCAGCAAGTCATTGACTATTTGACAACCTTAATTTCTCCGATAATTTCTCAGTATGAATTGCCTGATGGTTGGGATGATTTAAGGCTTTGGGTAAAACGAGTGGTAATGTTACCAGGCACTAATAAAGAGCCATCTGTTAAAACTCAAGTTGAAACATTTCTAAATGAGTTAAGTAATTACAACGGTGCGAAAAAAGCAGGGCGAGGGAAACAATTAATCTGCTCAATTTCTCATTCTGCTTACACGGTTACTGAGCAAATGGAATCAGCAGTTTTATTTACGCCTCAAGTTTATACAAACAAGCAAATGTTAGGAGGTTCTAACGCTAAACGCAATATCTCCAGTATTGCAGGTGTAGAGATGATGCTGAGGCAAATCTTAATGAATCAAACTCAAGCTGTAGGTAAGCGATTTGAAGATGGGAAATATCGATATCTCTATTTTTATCCTACTTATTACTTTACTCCAGAGACTAATAAGTTTTTGCAGAAAGCATACAATGGTATTGCTCAAACTCGCTTTGATACGAGCGTTCGCAATCATTTTATCAGTAAAGATTTACAAGCGGATTTGGGGCGCGATCGCTACCAAAGTGTAGATAGTTTCTTAATTGATGAAAACCTCCAGCGTGACAAGGATCGCACCTTTAAACTTTCCTATCCTCCAGACCAGCCTTTAACATTTTACTTCATGGCGCTCCCCCCAGGAAGAGACAGCACCGATACAGAATCTTGGGTAATGCCAACTTGGTTAGCGTTTGCTTTTCCGATGATTTTAGATGTTAAAACTGTAGTTTCTGAGTCACCTATTCCACCTTTTAATGATGGGGCTGAATTTGAGGAAAGCGTTTTCCTTGATAGTGCGCCTCATGCTTTCCGTGCTTTAGTAAGGCGCGATCGCTTCCGTCTTGACTACATTCTCGAAGGCTGGAATGAAAATGGTATCCAATACCCAGCACCTTTAAATGTGCTTACCGCCGCTTACGCCATTCATTTAGATGTGAATGCACGACAAGGTAAGTCTGGTTACGATGCCAATTGGGGGAGATTTACAGAACTGGCTAAAGATTTTGAAACCAGTCCTTTGTACGTCTTTTCTTATCTCAATCGCTGGGTGCGTAATCAGGGATCGGAAACAGCACGAATTGAAAAAATCCGGCTTTATGCCTATCATTTTTATCCTTGTTTTGACCCTTATGTGAAATATGACACTAATATGGAGCAATTAATTGTGGGAGAAGTATCAAGTCTGAATCATCCTAAGAAATTAACAGATTTATACCGCAGATTTTACCGAGCTAATAAGCGTTATAATCCTAAATCTAATGCTGTGTTAAAACCAGTTGATATTGCGGCTGAAACTATACTCAAAGCTGAGTCAAGTGTGTTTCAGGGAGAAACATTAGTTGTGGCTGTTGCAGCAGAAGTTTTTAAACTCATGGATCGCGTTCATTCTTCTACTGCTGAAGGACGTTGGATCATGAGCAAACGAGAAGAAGAACGGCAAGCTGTTCTAGATTTTGCCAAGTATTTTGTAGTGGAGGTATTTGATAACTCATTTGCAGGCGATCGCGCTCGTTTGGCAGGTCGTCAACTCAACTTAATTCGAGATACCTGTGAATTTCTTTATCGTCTTGAAGATGACAAAGAAAATGCAGGAAAAAATGAAAATCTTCCTGCAATAGATGATGTTAATGAACCGGAATAAATTCTTCTAGAATTAAACAACTAGTAAACAATTTTTTGGAGAAAATCATGGCAATTTTAAAAACTGTTGAATCCAAATTATTTCAAGCTGAGATTCCTTACAAACCAATGGGTAAATATGTTCATTTTTTGACCATTCGCATTACTGAATCTTATCCTCTATTCCAGACAGATGCAGAACTGAATAAAGCACGGGTAAGAGCAGGAGTAAAAGACAAAACCACAATTAGCCGTTTGTCAATGTTCAAGCGCAAACAGTCTACACCAGAGCGTTTAGTTGGTCGGGAATTGCTGCGTAACTATGGATTAATGACTGCTGAAGAATGCGAATACAACGTGAATTTTGCAATGGATAATCCTGATTGCATCATTTACGGTTTTGCTATTGGTGACTCTGGCTCGGAAAAATCAAAAGTTGTGGTAGACACGGCATTTTCAATTACAGCTTTTGATGAATCACACGAAACATTCACCCTCAACGCACCTTATGAAAATGGTACGATGGCTTCCAAGGGTGAAAATGGTTCTAAACCTGGTGAAGTTACCAGTCGAATTAATCAGCAAGACCATATTAGACCGCAAGTTTTCTTCCCTAGTATTGTCACATTGAAAGACCCCACTGAAGCTAGCTTCCTTTACGTTTTTAATAATATTTTGCGAACTCGTCACTATGGAGCGCAAACAACCCGTACAGGTCGCGTTAGAAATGAGTTAATTGGTGTTGTATTTGCGGACGGAGAAATTACCAGTAATCTGCGATGGACTCAAGCAATATATGACCAAATGAAGGCTAACAACACTATAAATCCACCCGATCCACTAGATGAAGATGATGTAATCACTGCTGCTAAGAATGCTATTGAGGCGTTAATGGCTGATGAGTTTATTGTTCATACAGATTTCATTGGTGATACTTTTGTATCCCTAATTAATGAAGTCAAAACTTTAACAGGAAGTGAGAAAGGAATTCAGGCAATTTTGCAAAAAGCTGATGCGGAAGCTAAAGATTATGCCAAAAAGCATATCAGCAAGAAGAAAACTGCTGCTAAAGCGGGAAAAGAGTAATGGTGTTTATTTATCGCTGTCAATTGGAGTTGCACGACAGCCTCTATTTCGCAACTCGTGAAATCGGGCGATTGTATGAAACAGAGCCAATAATTCATAATTATGCTCTCTGTTATGCACTTGGTTTAGTTGATAGCCAAATCTACTCTACTACCGTTGCTGAAGAACATTCTTATCGCTATTTTTGCCCTGAACAAGTACCAAAATATGAGGAGCATTTAACATCACTCAATCAACAAGGAATTTACGTAACTCCGGCGCGATCGCTCAATCATTCTTCCATCCTCAAAACCTGGAAGTATGCTAACAATAACTACCACGTTGAAATGGAGAAAACACAGAAAAATATCCCCAGTTTTGGCAGAGCAAAGGAAATAGCCGCAGAAAGTCTATTTGAGTTTTTTGTCATATCTCAAAAAGAACTCAAACTAGCAAAGTGGATTCGCTTGGGTAAATGGATGAGCAAAGCCGAAGTAACGGTTGAACCATTACCGAAACATAAAATTTCTGAAGGTATATTCACTTGTACACATCCATTAAATCCTTTAGATGTGATGTTCACTAATCAAGTTATTAGCTATGATGTTGTGAATATGCCTCCAGTTAGCTTAATTCAGAATGTCCAAATGCGAGGTCAATACTATCAATTTGATGGCATTAAAAATTTAAAAATTCCAGTTCGGATAGAATATCGGTTTCGGAATTAATTACTTTCCAAAGCCTTTACTACGGTTTTTATTTTTTCGAGGCTCTATCGTCATTAACTCGGCTTTAAAACCTCTGGAATCTTGCAACATTAACTTACGTATTCGCTGGCGTTGGTAAGCCTGCACTTCAGCAGCTAGAAAATGATTAGGATCAATTTTTAGGTGAGTAATGGAAGAAACATATTTTTCTTTAATTTCGGGATTATTTGGCTCTTTTAGTCCGCACATAATCCCACCTTCATCTCCTGAATAGCCAACGAAATCAATTTCAAATTCTCTGTCTGGATCGGCGTTTACTCCTTTTTGCTTTAATGTCTTCAAAAACTCCTTCCCGGCTCGTGCTTTAATAGGTAAGTTCTCTTTAAGTTTTTCAGTTAGCGCCTTTGCTGCATTGTAATCATCAATTCTCATTGGTCTTGCTCTATACGTAGTTTTTCTAACTTAAAAGAATACTACTATCATCACTCGATAGTCTTTAAAATTTTAGATACCACATTCAGCGATCGCTCCTCTATCCCCAGTGAAACACTATCAACAACAAACCAACGCCTTCCCCAGCGATTACCTAAACAACTTGTGGGGAGAAATCCAAGCTTGTCCTTACTTTGCTGTCAACAACCTCAACCGCGATTTTGTCGCCACTAAAGGATTTTCTGTAGTATTTCAGCGTTCTGGATTAGCAAAAGTAGAACAGCAGTTTCCCTACTTCAAACCTTACCTAGATTTGGCTCTCCAGCCGAATTGTAATGCTTTTTACCTCAATCCTTTACAGCTAAAAGAAGGCTCCCGCGTCGATCCGCATATCGATCGCTCCTTACGTTCCTACTCCAAAACCATTGAACCGCCTGCGGTTGTTAGTGTTCTCTATGTGCGCGTACCTGCGGATATGGAAGGGGGAGAACTGGTATTGCGATCGCACAAACGCCAACTTGGGCAAATTAAGCCCCAATTCAATACTTTAGTTTATTTTCAAGGTGATTTAACTCATTCGGTTAACGCTGTCAAAACCCCAGGAAATCGCCTAAGTCTCGTTTGTGAACAGTATAGTTTGAGTGAAACTGAACTCCAGGAAATCCCTGAGTTCACTGTAGAGTCAAGAATCACTCAGTCTACAACCAAAAAAAGAAAGTATGCCTCATAGTTTAGTGTTGAATTTGCTACCTCAATCGCCCATTCCACCACAATATCTTACAGGTAGACATCTCCACGCCCTATTTTTAACCCTTGTTAGTTCTGTAGATAGCACATTAGGCGATCGCTTGCACGATTCCACCGCTGATAAAGCTTTCACCCTTTCCCCTTTACAAATTAGTAATACAAACTCTCCCATTTTGAAGGGTGGTAAAGGGGGATCTAAATTGCAATATTCACATCAACAACCCATTCCCGCCGGAACTCCTTGTTGGTGGCGCATCTCTTTATTAGATGACACTCTATTTGGCAAGCTTACCCAACTTTGGCTAAATCTTAATCCCAACCGTCCTTGGCATCTTGGCCCGGCTGACTTGTATATTACCAGCATTCAAGGCACACCCCAATCTATCCAACCTTGGGCAAATGCCAGTACTTATGCTCAATTATACGAAGAAGCTAGCGATCGCAACTCTTCCATTTATCTTACCTTTTCCACGCCTACCGCCTTCCGTCAAGGACAGTATGATACTACCCTTCCTACCAGAGAATCTGTTTTCAATTCCCTACTTTCGCGATGGAATAAGTACAGTGGTATAGAATTAAATCATATTGCGTTCGAGTCTATTTTCCCTTCTTTTGTCAACATTCACACAGAAATTTTAGCCGACTCTCGCAGCAAATTTATTGGCATTATTGGCGAACTTACCTACAAGATTTTAGGGGCAGTTGAACCAATACAAATTAAGCAAATTAACGCTTTAGCTGACTTTGCTTTATATACTGGTGTCGGCAGAAAAACAACAATGGGTATGGGAATGACGCGACGGCTGTATTCTCCCTAATTTCAATAATCATTTAAAAACCCCCTAATATGAATCAAACTGAATATATTTCCATTGCGGCATTGAATCAATATGCCTATTGTCCACATCGCTGTTGGCGGATGTTTTGTGCAGGAGAATTCACCGATAACCAATACACAATTGAAGGTACAACTTTACACGATCGTGTCCACACGACAAGCGATGTACAGCGAGGAGAAACTTGGCAGATTCGAGCAATTTGGCTAAAGTCTGAGCAATACAAACTCATTGGCAAATCTGACTTAATTGAAGCCGAATCTGGTCAAGTTTATCCAGTGGAATACAAACGAGGACGTAAAGGTGAATGGGATAACGATGAGTTACAAGTTTGTGCCCAAGCTTTATGTTTAGAAGAGATGACAGGACAACCTGTTACTACTGGATATATTTATTATGCTCACTCCCATCAACGGCAATTAGTAGAGATTAATGCAGAGTTACGGCAAAGTGCGATCGCTACTATTCAATCTGTCACAAATCTCCTAGAAACAGGAGCAATGCCAAAAGCAGTTTACAGCAAACGCTGCCAAGGATGCAGTCTTTATTCGCAATGTTTACCCAAAGCAACAGATAAAGTCAAAAGTTATCATATTTATAATTTACATTGCAATTCATCAAAATCCCTATTAGGGATTGAAACACGGTAAGGGCAATCAAAATCACAATCCTCGCTAATTGCAATTCATCAAAATCCCTATTAGGGATTGAAACCTATGAAAAGTCGATTAATTTCAACTGCATTTAAATTGCAATTCATCAAAATCCCTATTAGGGATTGAAACCTATTTCTTTGTCTAGGTCCTCTTTGTCTTTGCACTCATTGCAATTCATCAAAATCCCTATTAGAGGTTGTTTGAAAAGTGGTTGGCTGTGATTTTAGGCACTTATTGATCCCCCCTAATCCCCCTTAAAAAGGGGGGAACCGGAATCAGAGTCCCCCTTTTTAAGGGGGATTTAGGGGGATCTAAAACGTTTTGCTACCAAGATGAGGACTTTTCAAACATCCTCTCAGAGGCTAGCCGATAAATCTTAAATAGCCTCACCGTGGAGTTACGAGGATCGAGATTTCAGGTTTTGAGTGCGTAAGCCCTGTTTCTAATTAGCTTTGCCATTACCCTGAAAATTTAACAACTGCTCATCATTGACCCAAATTGCTTGTTGAGGCACAGAAATAGAAATTCCGGCTTGGTCTAGAGCAACTTTCAGCCGACGGCGAAACTCCCGTGCTACATCCCATTGTTTGAGGGGCTGTGTTTTAATCCAGACGCGAACAATCAAACCGCGATCGCCAAATTGATCTATTCCCAAAACTTGTGGCGGTTCCAGAATTTGACGCTCCCATTGCGGATCTTTGTCCATCTCAAAGCCAATATTTTCAATCAACTTCAAAGCCTTTTCAACATCGGCTTGGTAGGCGATCGGGATCGTTAAATCGGCTCGTGACCAACGGCTAGAAAGATTGGCTACAACTTTAATTTCGCTATTGGGAATCGTGATCAAGCGCCCTTCCGAATCTCGCAGTTGAGTCATCCGTAGATTCAGATTTTCTACTAAGCCTCCCACGTCTCCCACAGTAATCACATCGCCTAAAGCGTACTGGTCTTCTAAAATGATCAAGAAACCGTTAATCGCATCTTTAATTAAGTTTTGCGAGGCCAAAGACACCGCAACACCAACTAAACTGGCACCTGCTAGCAAGGGAACGATATCTATCCCCAATGACACCAACGCTAGCAAGAAGCCTACTCCTACGCAGATACCAGTAGCGATGCTTTTAGTCACACCAGAAAATGTGGAAACTCGCAGTCTCAGCCGTTCAGAACTTTCTGGAGTCAATAAAGCACCACTGCTAATCAGAGTAGTGGTGAAGCGGTCAATGAGGGCGTAGATGAGACGGATTGCTACGTAACTTACCAGGAACACAACACCTAATCGCAAAGGAAATTGAGCTATTGTGATAATCGCTACCTGAAATGGTCGCGTGTACGGGAATAGGCCCAAGATAAAGAAACTCCCACCTCCCCAAATTCCTGCTTGGGTTAGCTGAAACAATCGTCTTTTGACTTCTTGGATATGTCGATGTTGTTGTTGATTCAGTTGGGTTGTAATTGGTTGGGTTGCTGCTGGTGAAATTGGGGAGTTTAGGGGCCCTCTGGGGGGTTGGGAGGCAAGGGGGTATACTACATCGTTTTTAGAACGTCTTTGCCAGCTATATACTCCCCAACTCATCACAATCATTGCCAGTCCGATGCCCGCAGCAATTTTGCCTTGGTCGATTAAAAATTGAGTTTGTCTCTCTTGCTTTGCTTGTTGCAAGTCTTCTTGTAACGATTCGGCGATTTGATTTGCTGATGTCAACATATCTACCTCTCGCAATCCAGCATCCTCAGAAGTGATGGTCATCAGGTATTGACCATTGATATAAATTACTGGTAAGTCGTTTACTTTGCGAACTTCTACCTTGACTGCTGTTTTTGCTGGTGACTGGAAGTAATTTTGGGCAATTTTCTCCAACTTCTTTTGGATATCTTCTGAACGCTCAGGGAAGTTGCTTCTTGATGCCGCTATCTGAAATAACCGACGACCATCTAAATAAATCCAGCCTGTAACAAGTCGATTATTTGCATCATTACTCACACTGCTAGGGGCTTGCAGCTGCGGTAAAGAAGGAATCTGGGCTGTGGCTTTTGGCATAGGTACAACGGCTATAGCCATTGAACTAGCGATCGCCAAAAATTGAAAGCGCACTCAAACACCTCCTTGAGTAAAATCTATTAATCACTACTTCAACTATCGTGCGTAATTACTTTGGGTAGATGTACCTATCTAAAGTTGAGGTTTTCCCTTAAAATGATGAAATTTTAATGTTTTTTTGAGCATCTTCTATCTTTAGAGAGGTGACAATGTACTTAGAATCACCGACCAAAGCCTAGAAAAGTCTCACTCTTGCCAAAGATAAAACAAAAAAGAAGAACCTGGGCATGAAGTTGACATTATGCCGATCAAACGTCAAGCTAGTTTTGAGGGCTATTGACTAGTAGTTTGCTTTTCTTACAAGCAAAAATCGCCAGTCGTAGAATAACCTAGTAGAGTGCGTAAAATTTACGTAGCTTTTTTTATATTTTGAGGTAACTTTTGATGACCGCAACTTCTCCCCGATTAAAGCACGAGGTTAAAGACCTCGGCCTAGCTGCCTTGGGAAGACAGCGCATTGAATGGGCTGGACGCGAAATGCCAGTTTTGCGGCAAATCCGCGATCGCTTTGCTATCGAGAAACCCTTCGCTGGTTTACGCCTTGTAGCTTGCGCCCACATTACAACAGAAACAGCACATTTGGCGATCGCTCTGAAAGCCGGTGGTGCAGACGCGCTTTTAATTGCTAGCAATCCTTTATCAACGCAAGATGACGTAGCCGCTAGCCTCGTCTTGGATCATGAAATTCCCGTCTTTGCTCAAAAAGGCGAAGATAACGAAACTTATAACCGCCACGTTCAAATAGCTTTAGATCATCGCCCCAACATTATTGTTGATGACGGTAGCGATGTGGTTGCAACTTTGGTACAACAACGCCAACACCAAATCGCTGATTTAATTGGTAGCACCGAAGAAACCACCACTGGTATCGTGCGGCTACGCGCCATGTTTAGAGAAGGCGTTCTCACCTTCCCCGCAGTCAACGTCAACGACGCCGACACCAAGCACTTCTTTGATAATCGCTATGGTACTGGGCAATCAACCCTAGATGGCATTATCCGCGCCACAAACATTTTGTTGGCTGGTAAAAACATTGTCGTCGTCGGTTATGGCTGGTGTGGTAAAGGTACAGCCCTCCGCGCCCGTGGGATGGGTGCTAATGTCATCGTCACCGAAATCGACCCCATCAAGGCAATTGAAGCCGTAATGGATGGCTTCCGCGTCCTTCCAATGGCTGAAGCTGCACCCCAAGGTGATATTTTTATCACTGTGACTGGTAACAAGCACGTCGTTCGCGGTGAACATTTCGATGTCATGAAAGACGGTGCGATCGTTTGTAACTCCGGTCACTTTGACTTGGAACTTGATTTGAAATACTTGGCTGCACAAGCTAAGGAAATCAAAGAAGTTCGTCCTTTCACTGAAGAGTACAAGTTGAAAAATGGTAAATCAGTAGTCGTTCTCGGACAAGGACGCTTGATTAACCTAGCTGCGGCTGAAGGACACCCCAGCGCAGTAATGGATATGAGTTTTGCAAACCAAGCTTTGGCTTGTGAATTCCTGGTGAAGAATAAAGGTAAGTTGGAACCTGGTTTACACTCAATTCCTGTTGAAGTCGATCAAGAAATTGCTCGGTTGAAGTTGCAGGCTATTGGTATCACAATTGATAGCTTAACTGCTGATCAAATTGAGTACATCAATTCTTGGACAAGTGGAACTTGATACATTGATTAGTTAATTTTTTGAGGGATAGGCGTTTTGCTTATCCCTTTTTTTTGTGTTTCTCTCGCAGAGATGCAGAGGCATAGAGAGAGCATATAATAGGATGGAGGGTGTTATTGTAAGTTTGTATGTCAGCAAAAGATTTTTTTCATAATGCTGTTAAGTTAGCTTTAGAGAAAGATGGTTGGTTAATTACTGATGATCCTTTAATATTTCTAGTAGATACTATAGAGTTTCGTCTTGATTTAGGAGCAGAAAGACTTTTAGGAGCAGAAAAAGAAGGAGAAAAAATAGCAGTTGAAATAAAATCTTTTTTGGGAAAATCAGCGATTAGTGAATTTCATACAGCTTTAGGACAAACACTTAATTACCGTTCTATTTTAAGAAAAGAAGAACCCGATCGTATTTTGTATTTAGCAGTTAGTTATGAAATATATACAGCTTTTTTTCTGATACCTGTGATTCAAGAAATAATTGCTGAACATAAATTAAAGTTATTGATATTTGAAAGTAGCAAACAGGAGATTATTTTATGGAAGGAATGAATTATCCTGAATTAGTAGAGACAGTATTAGCAAGACATACAAAAAGTCATTTAGCCAAGGGAACGGAAATACAATTAATATTTGATAATCAAAAAAACCACTATTTAGTAATTCATCTAGGTTGGGAAGGAGAAAAACGGACTTATGGTTCGGTGATTCATATAGATATTATCAATGGAAAAATCTGGATTCAGTGCGATTTTACAGAGGAAGGTGTAGCTAATGAATTAGTAGAGTTAGGTGTGCCGAAAACAGATATTGTTTTGGGTTTTAGATCACCTCATGTGAGACAGTTTACTGGTTTTGCATCTGTTTAGATTTTTTATATTTTTGTAACTTGATAATAACTTTATTTTTTTGGGATAGCCTTTTTGCTGATCCTTTTTTTTCGTTTTGTATGGTAATGTAATTGACTAAAACTTTTTTTTATGATACAAACCTTATAAAAATCCGAATTTTCTGTGTTTTCTGTAAAAAATAGCTATTTTTTACAAAAATTAAGGAGCGTAGATTTATTAATTTACAATTATTTTGATTGATTTTACAGGACTAGCGACTATGAACGATGAACGGTTAACCGATTTAAAAGACATATTAGATTTGCTATATGAAAAACTAGGAGAGTTTCAAAAAGCACTAATTATTAGAGATAGTGACAGTGCCAGATTTGAACTCAAGCAAAGGATTAAGCGAGAAATTCTTCCCGATATCCGTCGATATGAACAGGAGTATTGGGAAATTTATCCTAGTGATGCAATTATTATCTCTGAAGAAGAAGCAACCACTCAACTGGTTCAAGTAAAGCAAGCAGTTGAAGCGATTGAGTGTATTCCTCATTCTGAATATCCTCCGCAATTATTCTTTGTTCCAGATAATTTTGATAGTCCCTTACCTGAAGAGATTTTAAATAGTTTTGAGGGTAAATGAAACAGGCTAGAATAGCCTTTACATTTTAAAATTCCATAAGAGTATGCTTTTTTCAATATTAAATAATCAGCACTTAGTCAGAGGGATGCCTGGGTTGGGCTACGCCTACAAAAAACTAAACTCTACTCTATAGAGGCAATTCATGAATTGCCCCTAAGAAGAAAATCATTCTTTTCGGCTATTGTTTGCGTAAGTACTGTTCACTTTTCGCTGTCCGACTGAAGACTCGATAGTATAGTGACGTACTAGTTTCTTTTAAGGGAAACAGCAAATAGGTGAGAGGATTTATTGCCACAATAATATTTCGGAAGTCGCGCCGCGCCAAAAATAAGATAGCACGAGCAACTTGCTGTGCAGACATCACTCCATAGGGATTAAGTTGACTCTTAAATGGGCCAAGAATTAATTTGCGAATTACACAATCCCCGTCCAAACGCTTCAGGGTAACAATATCTCCTAACGCTCTTTTGCTAAGTTCATAAAGCGGACTCAGTGCTGGAGAAACTTCAGCCTCAGAAGTGTTTACCCAGATTTCCTTGGTTGCTTTTGCTTGTGGCCCTGTTACAGTTGTCAAAAATATATCTATCAACCGCAATGCTGAAAAGGTATTCACCTCGTATGAGGAATTGATAGCCTCCGATGTGCGGCTAGCGTAGACATTGATTCCGTGGTTGATAATTAAAATATCTACTTTCTCTAGACTATTCCTCAGTTCGGCTTCGTTACCCAACTGCCAGGGAACCACCTTAACCCTAACTTGCTCTACTAATTTTTCTGGATTAGTAGTTAATGCAACGACTTTAGCATTATTCTTTACAAGTTCAGCCGCTAATGCTTGTCCCAAGGCTCCTGATGCTCCGGTTAAAGCGATGGTTTTACCTTTAAGAGACAATCCTGTACCAAGAATTTTATCCACTAGGGGAAAGACACCACTGTAGTAAGCGTTGACATCATCAAAATGATGCCGCCAATGGTAAGTCCGATTCACCCACCAAAGGGATGGTATTGTCTCTAAAGGGCCGGGTAAGTGGTTGTAGTCTGTATCAATTTTTCCCTGGAAATATCGTACAGACGCGCCATACAAGAAGGTGGAACCATAAGCTACTCCCAGCCATAACCCCATTTGTTGCACAATTAAGGCAATTACCACCAATACCACCAACAGTAGGCTCGACTCTAAAATGTCGTGATATAGTTGCGATTCTTGGTAAACTTTCAGGGAAACTATGGATAAATCTCGGCGATAAGCCATGTGGTGCTTGTTGTGCCATTTAGCAAGCCAATTGACTTGGTGACACAAAGCATGGTAGCTGTCTCTCAAGACCTCAGCGAGTAAAATTGAGAAGAGTGCCCAACTAGCAAACTGTAAGCTGGCATTTAGCCAAACCCAATTAATTTGTAATCTTGCTTCAATCCCAATCAAGTTTTCAGCTAGCATTTTTATCATATTTGTCTATACTCGTTTTTCTTAATCATTCTTCATGGATCTGATAAAGGTGCGTTAAGGTCGAGTCTAGAGCAAATAAAAATTAAAGGGAATAGGGAGTAGGGAGTAGGAGAAAGCAATATTCAATGCCCCTTGCTCGCTCATACTACCAACCGTCTGAATTTAGCTATAATATCCCAGTTCAATAGAGCAAAAACCAAGATTAACCAACTGCAATTGAGATAGCGATCGCAGCAGCATAAATACTTAATTGCCAACGTGTGGAGCAAATAACTTCGGCTCGTGCTGCTTCTGGCACAAATCGAAAATCCATAACATATTTTAACTTAGTTAGGTACAGAAGTTAGTTCTTAAAACCAGAATTAAGCTTGTTTTAAGGACTAACTCCTGCCTTATTCAAATAGCTCTTTGCCACAGATGTTGCCCATTAAGCCCTTGCTTAATCCAACTCAGGCATTCATATTCGGATTGGAATAACTTTGGAGCTGCAATATTATTCAATAATTCTGGTGGATAATGGTCATAAAAATATTTGTCGCCTTCTTGAAAAATAATTATCAAATTATTTCGGTAAATGTAGCGAGACTTAAAATTCTCCTTACCGCTAACAAACTCTGAATTTTGATCAATATGTTCTTTAGCAATATCAACGATATTACTAACGCTACTTCCATAAATTCCGGCTGGGTTTTCTGCTTTATGAAATTGGCTTCTTCGCCCAATCTCAGATAGCAATTTATACGAATAAATCTCGTAATTATCAAGCTTCGCAAAAACAAATGGAATGATGAGATATCCTTTGTAAGAGACTGAATTTTCATAAAGAAGACGACTCATTTCAACCTCCTTTGGTGTAAGTACTCTCAAAAAATTCGCTTAAATCACATTTACATTAAAAATCAATACTTTTCTGTTAAATATATTCATGTATCTCCTAAACTATCATCGCCATTTTACAAAGAGGACTATTACCCCTTTTGTCAAGGAAAAACCAATATCAAGCTTTAACAAAAAAGTATCGTAACACTAATTATCGCTCTTTTTTTATTACTAAACATGAGATGTTTTGTAAAAGTTAAAAAATTAGAAATCTCATTCTGTAGGCTTAGTTCCCCTACTCCTCGCGTCCTGCTTTTCAAGGCCATAGACTGAGTTGATTGGGAGGATGCTCAAGGTTATTCCAAGGTAGGGGTGGAACTGGTGTGTGACTTTGTTCCAATAGCTGTTGGAAGTGACGGGCTGTGTTGGGCGATCGCGCTTCTATTGGACAATGAACAAAGAAATAAATTCGCACTCCCGTCTGTAACCATTGCTGAATCTGCTTCACCCACTCTTCCATAAACGGCTGATTCACTGATAAATTTGGATGAGAAATAAACCGAATCAGAGTAAAAGGTGCTGTCACACTCAATTGCAACGGCAATTTGGGTTTACGTCGTTCTGATTGCAACTGGGGGTCATCATCTCCAGTGTAGATGGGGCGCGAGTCTAACAGTACCCTTCCCACACCTAGCTTTTCTAAAAGTGTCGTCAAATTACTAGCATGGGGTTCCTTGAACCAGTCGGGATGCCGAACTTCTAACGCTAGGGGTGCTTCTGTACGCGGCCAAGCTTCTAGAAAGTTAGTCAAATCGTCAAACAATGCAGGTGTATAACTGGGTGGTAACTGGGCAAATATCGGGCCAAGACGCTTACCTAAAGGGCGCATCCCTCCCAGAAATTTTAATGCAGCCGGAATATAAGGTTTCAACAATCCTTGATGGGTAATATCTCGCGGTAATTTTAAACAAAATTCAAAACCTGCTGGGGTTTCGGCAACCCAACGGGTTACAGTTTCTTGATTAGGCACAGCATAAAAGGTGGTGTTACCTTCTACAGTGGTGAAGCGACGACTGTAGAGATGCAGAAAATCAGCAGTGCGAGTGCCTTGGGGATAGAGTTCGCCCACCCAACCTTTATATGCCCAAACAGCACAACCGATAAAAAAGTCCACAGTGCCTAAAAGCCTAAATGTATCATCTTCAATTTTACAGTCAGGTTGTAAGGGTCGAAAGGAGTCGAAGTGTCAAAATTCAAAATGATTTAATTTTGGGCTTTCTGGCTGTATTCAAAATGCTTGATTGCTTACTCATTTCAGTAGATTTAGCAAGCAAAAAGGCATATTGCTTTCTCAAAATGCTTGATTGCTTACTCATTTCAGTAGATTCAGCAAGCAAAAAGGAATATTGCTTTCTCAAAATGCTTGATTGCTTACTCATTTCAGTAGATTCAGCAAGCAAAAAGGCATATTGCTTTCTCAAAATGCTTGATTGCTTACTCATTTCGGTAGATTCAGCAAGCAAAAAGGCATATTGCTTTTTCAAAATGCTTGATTGCTTACTCATTTCGGTAGATTCAGCAAGCAAAAAAGCATATTGCTTTCTCATTTCAGTAGATCGCGTATTCGTTTTGGTGTTTTGGGCAAGTAAACAGGCATATAGCAGTTTCAATTGCCTGGAATACAGATCAGATCACTTCACTTGTAAGGGCACAGCAATGCTGTGCCCTTACCATCTGTTGCATTCAAACAAGAACTGCTTGATTGCTTTTTCATTTAAGTAATTCATACACTCTGTGTCATAGCGCAGCCTCAGTTATTGATAAATTGAACCATCAGGCATAATTGCCCCTGCTAAGTTAGTACCGATTAGTTTAACTAGAAGGCGCTCACCAGAGCGAATCCGCGCTCCTGTCAAGTCGGCTCCTCGCAAGTCGGCCCCACTGAGATCCGCTCCAATCAAATTAGCAGCGCGTAAATTCGCCTCCCGCAGATCCGCTAAAAGTAAATTTGCTCGAAATAAATTTGCTTCAGATAAATTCGCACCTCTAAGGTTGACTTTGTGCATAAAAGTATCGCTGAGATTAGCACCGCTCAAATTGGCATAACTCAGATTTCTGCCAGATAAGTCTTTATTGCTCAAATTTGCCCGGCTGTAGTCTTTGCCACTCAAGTCTGAATTTTGCTTTGGTGGTTTCTGGGTTGTTTGAGATGGTTTTTCCTGTTTAGGTGCCGGTGAGTAATATGTGGTTTGAGATGGTTTTTCCTGTTTAGGTGGCGGTGAGTGATGTGTGGTTTGATGTTTGGTTTTTAAAGAGCGCAATTTTTCACGAGCTTCATTTATGGCTTTCAGCTTGTCTTGTGCTTTCTGCTGTAAACGGAGATTGTCTTTGGGAATGCGATCGGGATGCCAAACAAAGACTAAATCTTTGTAAGCCTGGTTCACTTCGTCAAGTGTCGCCCCAGGCTCTAATTCCAAAACTCTATAGTAGTGCTCCAGATCGCTCATACGATATTTTGGTGGACAATCAACTTAATTATGAGTGATGGAGCTATCTATTCGCTGCATCATTTGTTATTGATCATTGGGCATTGGGCATTGGGAAGAGGACTTGGGGACAAGGGGAAAGACTTGTTGCAAGTTCTCACAAGTCCCCTTGTCCCCCTGCTCCCTGCCTCTCCTGCTCCCTCATCTTCTCATTTCCCCATTTCTCCATCGAGCGATCGCTCTCAAATATGCTGTAACTGGAATCTGATAAATTTCAATCACAATCCAAACAATAATTGATAAATGTGATAAGAAAGTTAATATCGTCCAAATATATGGCGTCCAGGTAATGGGTTCTTTGAGATCAGCAGGAAAATAGTAAGCTACTATGCCAATTAAAGTAGTGGGAAGAATCACAAAAATCGCTGCTGCTAGTCCATAACCCCAACCTAATTCCACACCTTCCAACTGGCCTTCTGCCCAACTAAACCCATTCCAACGCCAAATTAAGGGTGGTTGCCTAGAAGGCATCTTGATTTGCTGTAGTTCTAAGTTGACTGTAAAAATCTCTTGGCAAAAGTCACAAGCCATAGTTTCCATCAATGGCATATGAGAAATCTTACCTATCCGACAGACTGGGCAGGGGTAAACTCCATAATAGTCGAAAGATTGGGCTAAGATTTTGGGACTGGGCATAATGAAAGTGATGATGCTAAAAAGTTAATTTGGTCAATCAGGGCTTGGGTAATAACAATGTAGGCGAGCGTCAATTGTCTGTAATCACCTTTCGCAAGGTGAGATCACAAGTCAGGAGAATTATATATTTTAACTTTTCAATCCTGGCTCCTTAAACTTCCAAGAGATGGAAGCCACTGTGTTAGAGTTCTCTCTAATTACCTTGATTTGGCTGTATTCTATTCCTTTAGATAATTGCCATATTCTGAACTTTTAGATTTTTCACCATTGATTTTTGATCATCTGTAATACCCATTATTAATGACACAACAATATTTTTAAACTTATTAAGTATGCTGATATTTAATGACAAGCTGCTTTTGTTGTTTACGCAAACAAGCAACTAGCAGTTCATCACACAATCAGAAAAGAGCGTAATTTAGAATTTTGCAAAGCGTTACTAGTCTTAACTTCTATAATTGTACTGAGTCTATCGCTTTTTTATGGTTTGTGGGGGTCTTGACACCGCTTACTCTTCCTGTTAATGTTAGCTTACATAGGTATAGTTATTAAGTTTTCCAGCAAAAGCCTCGCAAATGCTTAACACAAATTCCTACTTATATTTTTGGTTTAGGGTGGTTCACCGGGAGTGAATCGAGTTTCCTAATGGAAACCGCCCGGTGAACCGCAGAGCGAACTCTGCGGTTTTTGTTGTTTTAAGGAGAATTTCATCCTCATGACTTATTTAAGTAGCTGGTTTTATGGCTTTTACTTTTGGCCCAGAGCAAGTTTCGGGTAAATAGCGTCATGTCGATGAATCAGAACGCGCCCGGAACTCTCAAAGGTTCCGGGCTTTTTTGTTATCGCAAAATAGTGTCCAATACTTAATTTTCAGGAGAATAAAACCATGATTAATGCCAAACTTGCCGCACAATCTCATCAGAACCACCAAACAATCGTTAAAATTTCAGAAAAAGTGGCTTTCGGGGGCAAAGAACTGGTAATTATCGGCGGCCCCTGCACCGTCGAAAGCTTAGAACAAATGGAGATAGTCGCCCAAAAGCTATCTACTGCATCCGTGCAAGGGTTACGTGGCGGTGTCTACAAACCGCGCACATCTCCCTACGCCTTCCAAGGTATGGGTGAGTCAGGATTGAAGATTTTGGCAAGGGTGCGATCGCATTACAATATGCCAGTTGTCACCGAAGTTATGTCAATTTCTCAAATTGAAGTAGTCGCTGCCCACGCTGATATGCTTCAAGTTGGTAGTCGCAATATGCAAAACTTCGACTTGCTCAAAGCTTTGGGACAAGCTGGTAAACCAATACTGCTCAAGCGTGGATTAGCAGCGACAATTGAAGAATTTGTCATGGCTGCTGAATATATTCTCAGCCACGGTAATGCTGATGTGGTGTTGTGCGAAAGAGGTATCCGCAGCTTCGATGATTACACGCGCAATGTCCTGGATTTAGGGGCAGTGGCAGCGCTCAAGCAAATAACTCACTTGCCTGTAATTGTAGATCCTTCCCATGCCGTAGGTAAACGCGAGTTAGTAGCACCTGTGGCTAGGGCTGCGATCGCTTGCGGTGCAGATGGATTAATTATTGAGTGTCACCCAGAACCAGAAAAATCTGTTTCTGATGCCCGTCAAGCACTTTCTTTAGAAGATATGGTGCATTTAGTTGATAGTTTAAAGCCTGTAGCAACAGCCGTTGGGCGCAGTATACCAGAAGCGATCGGGGCGGGTTTGTCACCTGCCCTGATTTTTTGTGCTGCTTAAATTTCAGTTGAGACATAGGCATCGCTTAAATGCCTCAGTCAAAAGATATATTTTGGCTAAGACATTTAAGCGATCGCCTTCGTAAAATAAAGTTATTGCTTTTGCGAGTTATTGAATCTACTTTCGTGACAAAATTTTGGAGTGCAAAAATAAGCAAGTTTATTTTTGTTGCAAAACATTAGTTTTAAATGCTTTTATAAAATACCCAAAAGTATCTAACTGCACAAACTGGCTATAATAAATAATTTCATTAACTGGCAACCTTTGAACGCGTAACTTATAGCTATTAAAGATCCTAAGGATAATGTTATAGCAATATAGATAAATAATTTGAGATTCAAAAAATAAATTAGTGAGATGTATGTTATGGTTTTTATAGGAATCAAAAAAGTAAAAGCACAAAAAGACTTCAAGAAACTTTGAGGCAAGCTCAAGAAAGTTTTTTTTGCTCTGGTAAGTCCACTTCACTTCGCTACATCTTTTTGTAACAAAAATCTAAAACTAGATTGAGTGGGATAGTAGCCTTCGTAACAACTTGAAGTCAATCGAAATTTATCTGGGTATGAGCCAATAAGAGTGGCTAACCTAGCTAGAGCATTACCCGCCAAAGGCAATTACTCTTGGAGTCTGGGAAGAAAGACTCTTAGTACAGCCTGACAAATCCATAGAAATACAGAATATTTACGAACTTAGTCTTGCGGGAGCAAACATTTTAAACCTCGAACTAAGTTGAAGCATCTAAGTTGCTTAATTGCGAATTGCGAATTGCAAATTGCGAATTGGTATTAGAGGTTGCCTGTGCAACCATATTACTGCACCTGTCGCTTGAACTTATCCTGCTGCATCAATCACGAAACGAGAAGCGCTATAGAAGTTCTTGGCGACTTGACATCAGCAAAATCAGAGAAGTCGCAGCTACCATTTAGAGTGGATTGCAATTTGGTTGGTTGTGTGGTTCAGGGAACAAATCTGCGTTCATTTGAATTCCTGCTGCAACCACTCTTCAGGCTTGAGCAACCATTTGGGATTCTGTTACAAAAACTGACAATGCTGAAGTCAAACTTTTAAAGGCTTCGTTATTAAGAGATAGAGATTTCCCTATCCCTTGAGCTATCGCTTTGTGGGTAAATATGTTCTGATTTTAACTGTTTTTGCCAGCTTACAATGCCTAGCGCAAATAGGCTCTACTTCCCTACGACACCAAGGGTAAACAACTACATCAAGCTTACGACCCATCAACTAAATCATTGTAGGAAACACAACCATGACTGACGAAAAGATTAGACAAATAGCTTTCTATGGTAAAGGCGGTATTGGTAAATCTACCACCTCTCAAAACACCCTTGCAGCTATGGCTGAAATGGGTCAACGCATCTTAATTGTCGGTTGTGACCCTAAAGCTGACTCTACCCGTTTGATGCTACACAGTAAAGCTCAAACAAGCGTTTTGCAATTGGCTGCTGAACGCGGCGCTGTAGAAGATATTGAACTCGAAGAAGTAATGCTGACCGGTTTCCGGGATGTACGTTGTGTGGAGTCTGGCGGCCCTGAACCTGGTGTAGGTTGCGCTGGTCGTGGTATTATCACCGCTATCAACTTCTTAGAAGAAAACGGTGCTTACAAAGATGTTGATTTTGTAAGTTACGACGTTTTGGGTGACGTTGTGTGCGGTGGTTTCGCTATGCCTATCCGTGAAGGTAAGGCACAAGAAATCTACATTGTTACCTCTGGTGAAATGATGGCGATGTATGCAGCCAACAACATTGCTCGTGGTGTTCTCAAATATGCCCACACTGGCGGTGTGCGCTTGGGTGGTCTAATTTGTAACAGCCGTAACGTTGACCGGGAAATCGATCTTATCGAAACCTTGGCAAAACGTTTGAACACCCAAATGATTCACTACGTACCTCGTGACAACATTGTGCAACACGCAGAATTGCGCCGCATGACTGTTAACGAGTACGCACCCGACAGCAATCAAAGTAACGAATATCGGATACTGGCTAAAAAGATCATTGACAACGACAAACTCGCAGTTCCTACCCCCATTGAGATGGAAGAGTTAGAAGAGTTGTTGATTGAATTCGGTATTCTCGAAAGCGACGAAAATACCGCAATGCTAGTTGGCAAGTCTGCTACTGAAGCACCTGTAAAGTAGTACCAATTAAATAATGGTTTAGGGTGGGCTGCTTGCCCACCTTTTTTTGGTTAAATTTGATTTTATGGCAATAAAATAATTAGAAATCGTCTCACAACAAGAACTGTAGAAGTTTTTAATATAGCGGTTCTCAGTTGGGTGCAATATAGTAACAACAGTGAGTAAACCATCCAATAATGTCCTTTTTAGTCACTGCATCTAAGGCATTGGTGATGGCTGGATCTAATTCTTCATAGGTTCTGGCAG
>JAHHHS010000034.1 GCA_019359215.1 Nostoc indistinguendum CM1-VF10
TGTCATCAATGGCGTTCAAGCTAGAGGGGAAAAAAGCAATCACAGTACACGACGTGTAAAATTTAATTCTAAAACCCCTGATTAAGATTCTGTTACATAGCGGAAAATTTTAGCACCCACTTACTTACATCAGCTTTGGTTGTGGGTAATCCGACTATGCCCAAAGTGAGTTTTTCTGGCGAACCAGCCCAACAATTAGAACCATTACCGGATTCGGAAAAAGAAGCAAAAAACATTGCTGATTTGTTTAAAATTAAAGCACTAATTGGTAAAGATGCAACAGAATCTGCTGTCATAAGCCAAATGTCAAAGGCGAGAATTATTCACCTAGCAACTCATGGTTTTTTGGATGAGTTAGGTGAGGTGGGGATACCAGGGGTAGTGGCACTTGCTCCTGCTGGTAAAGATGATGGTTTATTGAGTGCCAATGAAGTGATAAATTTGAAGTTAAATGCAGATTTAGTAGTGTTGAGTGCTTGTGATACTGGCAGAGGAAAGATTACTGGTGATGGGGTAATAGGTTTATCACGGGCGTTTATGACTGCTGGTGTGCCGAGTGTGATTGTATCGCTGTGGCGGGTAAGGGATGATTTGGCGGCGGCTTTGATGCCGGAGTTTTATCGGCAATGGCAGAATCACCCAAAGCAAAGTAAGGCATGGGCATTAAGACAGGCGATGTTGAAGACGATGAAGGATTATCCCAATCCTGGTGATTGGGCAGCGTTTTTGCTAGTTGGTGAAGTTAAGTGATAATTTTAATATTGTCTAAATACTTAATTAGCGATCGCACCTTACAAAATGAATGGGCGTAAAAAAGGTGTACGAAACGCAGCTTTACTTGGTTGGGAACAGCTAGCAGCGATTGAACTTTAAGCGTTTTTGGATGGATGTTGTGAAAATCATATTTCCCGACATTTTCCCCACAGGTAGAAGCGATCGCCAACGCCGCCGCTCCCGATACCTGATCCTCAGTCACTTCCAGCTATAGTTATTCAGTTACGTCAAACTCATCAATTATCAGTGTCTTAAAGCTCTGTGTTAACTGCTGCCAGAGTAACTCAATTTCCTCATAGCATTTCTGTGAAGAAATTTTTCCCGAAGTCTGTAGATTAGAGAGATGACAGACACGTTCAGAAAATTCTTGAAGATTAGCATTGAATAAAAAATTTTGAGGCGTGTACTTACCAAGATATTGATAGCGCTGGTAGAGAAAATTGTTCTTGTCTATTTGATTGTCGTTATCCATATAAGAATCTTCTTAGTACAAATCTAGGCTTAAGTAAGTCGGCACGATAAAACCCATATATGTTTAGTTAGGTAAAAACTGTGGAATGGCAAATTTATAAGCTATGCCATCGCTGAAGATTAGCTGTATCTCTGAGTGTGTGAGAACTTTGGCGCGTCCGTGCCGATTGATTTTCATTGTCAGACTGTTGACCCTGTAATTCACAGCCTACAACGATTTGACACCTGTTAATCAGAATTGCTTGACGGAGATTACCGATCACTGTTTAGAGAGTCTTGATTTACATTCTGGTAGTTATATTGCTGAAATATTTTTTACTCAGTAGATATAACTGAAGGATAATTTTACTACTTTTAGGACTAAATATGGACTTTATTGATCAAATTAAAACTGTCTTGCAGCAAATTACAAAACTAAAAGATCAAGTTTTAACTGAAGAAGCTACTAAAAACGCTTTTGTAATGCCTTTCATTAATAGATATGACGTAAATTATCCCTCTTTCAACTCCTTGCGGACTAGCGATCGCTTATTATTTTCTGGTTCTCACTACTGCATTCATTGCCTCATTTGTCAATGCGTAAGTTCTGGAAGTATTCAATAATCAAAACATAAGTCACTTAATTATGATTTTAAAATAATTTTGAAACTATTGATAATTAAATCTGTAAATCTTATTCTTTAGAAAGTAAAAGTTGATTTAAACAACAACCAAGGGAGGAACATAAAATGAGTAAAGCTATCTGTGGAGGACAAACAAAAATAAACCATTAATATAAGTATTGTTTTTTAATATCAAAAGAGAAAACTATGAAAACATGGCAAAGTTTTTTTATTTCCAGTGTTGCGATCAGCTTTTTTAGCGCCATTTCAACTACACTACCTTTTTCTTCAGTCATTTCTCAAGCAACAGTTATAGGTAGTCAAACTAAACCTGTTTCTGACCCCTCTCCTGATTTATATCTGAAAAATAGTCCTCAAAACCTTGTTGCTCAAGCTTTTTTGCCAATAGGTCCATTTAAGTTTCGAAATCGAGCCCCTATCTACTATTCCAATGGACAGGGACTTTATTGTTGGTATCAATCTCCTCAGGATTATCAGAGATTAGCTGGTGGTGTTACCCCAAGAATTCAATCTGGTAGACTTGGCAATTACGCCGCAGTATATGTTGGAATATGCACAGGTGGTAAAAGTAGACCAGCGCCTCACCCAGATATTGAATGGACTACCTGATCCTTCTAATTGCATTCCTAGACTTCCCCACTCCCAACCCTTCCCTAGTAGTCTGCCAACCCAAAAATGTTAGGTGGGGGCAGGCTCTTGAGCAGGGGTGCTCTTGTGCAGAGGAGAGTTCAATGTGCCTTGTTCTTTCCCCTCCGCCCCTCTGCCCTTGGAGCTAGCCACCATGCAAAGTTTCCTTGGCGTACTACTAGCCCGTACCCTCCAGAAAGCTGGGGAATAACCACTCAAATCCTGCAAGCCCTGCTATTTAGCCCTTAGAAGCGATTTAGCAGGGCTTTAAGGTTAGTTTCGTATGTAGGGCATTTTGGAAGCTGGAAGCGGTTTAGAGCGTTGGGAGAGGTTGTAGCATCGTTGTCCAGGTTGCTCCAGTGCGCTGCGATCGCTAGAAGCAAAAAGACTATTAGAGCAAGGGATAAAATTGACACAGCAGCAGAAACACCAACAGGCAATAGAAATATTGTGGCAAACTTTAATCATTGCACAAGAACTCAAAGACCAAAAATCTGAAGACAACGTAATGGTTTGGCTTGGATTTAACTACAAAGCTTTAGAAGAAAAGTTGAAAGCACAAGAACAAATTTTACTGCTTTTTACCTAAGCTAAAGTAGGCAAATAAAAAACCTCAATAACGGGGGTAGTAGAAAGTTACTGAGGTTTGTCTGTTGTTCTAAGAATTCCCAACAAAAAGTACTATCATAAGTAAAAAGAAAAAGATGGCTTAGAACCTGACGAGGCTTATAGTAATCTGTAGTGTTCCAAGCCAAGTACTCGTTTACTTGTGGGCAAATAAAACCCCAGTAACGAATGGTAATTACTGAGGCTGAGTTTAGGAATTCTGCTGTTATTTAACTTCTGCTCAAATCTAACCTCGACTTTAGAAAGATGCAAGACTTGTGATTATCGACTCCTGACAAATGAGGAACCGACAACCACAAGGCTTTTCATCAGAAGTGGTAAAAAGAAAAAGAACGCCTACTGAAGCAAGCGCTCTCTCATGTACTCAGCTACAAGTTCTCAAGTAAAACATGAGGCGAACAGTATCTTTTGTATCCTTACCGAGCAGGCATTCTCTGGCGGGACTTATCCAAATGATTTGGCGATTTTCGAGTAGTTCATACCCGTTTCAGTCGATAGGCAAAGTGCGGAGTGTGGCAACGGGTATTTGAAGCGTTAGCCGAGGATGCAGACAACGAATATGCCATGATTGACTCGACCATTGTGTGTGCCTACCAACACAGTGCCGGGGCAAAGGGGGAGATGCATCTAGGGAAGCCATCGGAAGCGATCATCGATAGTCAAAGTGACCGTGGTAGAGCTATCAGTGGTGTAAGACTCTCAAGTTATAGACATGCCTTACAAGATTGCAGTAGTTTGCAAGAGCTTCAATACTACTGCGACTTGTTTAGCAAAAGACATGGGTACTGCTGTATAAGACTCTAGACCGTTTAGAGAATCCAAACTCTTGCATCTTTCTCAAGTCAAGGTTAGATTTGAGCGGGCGTGCTGTTAATAGCAGGCTCTTGGTAAATTAAGAACAACATTTCGACCTTAGTAACTCCTTCTCCATTGGGTGGTTGCTAGGGTTTTTATTGGTCTGCTTGAGTATTGTTCCCTCGTGACGTCAGCCAGCCTTGCCATACATAACCTTCTCACCAGTGAACAACTCAAACAAAAGCGGTCTGAACTCCTGTATTAACTCAGGCGTGGCTTTTAAAATTACTCTCATGTCCTCATAAGTTTTACCCGTGTCCGTATCTTCTTCGCCGTGTCCTAACAACCGAGAGAGCAATGCCCGTGTAGATTTGTTCGGACGCTCAACATCTTGAACATAGACTTCAGTGAAATAAGAGCCATAGAACTGCCTACAATCGTAAGGTTTCTTAAGCCCTATCTCTATCAAATGTCCTCGAACGTCTTTCCTGATATCTGTGCTGAGAGTTTTACTGTACTTAGATAACATTACCCCAAAAAATCAGACCTTTGTAGTACGTTACATCGAGTATTGGGCGTTGGGCATTGGGCGATCGCTCTCCCACTTTTGACATCACTTTTGCAATCTCAATTTTTCACCACGAATGTTTGGGGAACATGTAATTGCCTTCCCGCCGCGTCACTAGAACAAAAAAAGGTAGTGAGCAAGTAAAAAAAAAGCCAAATGGACGACGCTGATTATAATAAACACTTGTAATGCGAGTGTTGAATCGAAAGGGTATTGTTTCTACTTTCTCGACGAATGGGATTAAGAGGCATTTAGCCGTTGATAGCTTGGGATTCCCCTTCTTTACTCACTGCACCAAAGCAAATGTATCTGATGACATGGGTTTGTTGGAAATATTAACTCAAAACATTGATTATTTCCAGTCTAAGCCTGTCAATCTTCCCAAGATCACCATCCTGCTAGACCACGGTTATCACCCTGAATATCTGAGGGAGAAGTTAGAAGAAATTTATCCCCAGATCATGACGAAAATTCAGTTTGAACTCTCAGTAAAACCATCGAAATAAGACTTGGAAGCCCAAAGTAAATCTGGATTTGTTCCAGTTGCGGCCAGATGGGTAATTGAGCGGTCAAATGCTTGGATGGAAAGATGTAAAATCCTCGTCAAGAACTTTGAAAGAACTTTGGTTAATGCGACTGCCAAGCTCAATCTTTGTTTTATTAGACTGATGCTGAAAAGGCTTGCAGCCGCTTCTTAGATGTCAAATGGGTTCTATCAGTTTTGATATCAAGGCAGCATTTTTACCATTCATTTCCTGCAAAATAGCACCATTCAACTTCCGCTTTTCCTGCACCCTCTTGACAAAAGTGCAATTACTCTAACCTCTCACCGATGCTCAAAGACCTATTTAGAATGAAATAACCCTAATTACAAACTGAACGCTAATAATTTTGATAATTTAATTTGGATACTGAGAACGTACTACAGAAAAACTTAAAAACATTGAAATTAACTTTACCAGTCCTTTATTTACGTGTTTTTCATTTTACTATTGCAATTATATTTTTAGTTACAATAGTATTACATAAAATTCTTTTACAGCTAAAAAACAATAATTTATATACGTAATAATATTTAATTTTTTATAAATACATAAACTAAATCATACTTTAATTTACACGTATTTTTTCAGTCGAAAGTTAGTTAGTTGCTGTCTAGTACAGTTAATACCAGTATTAAAAATAACTCACTTAGCAACTTGCAATGATAGCTAATATCTGAATCAATAAAATGTTTTCAGGAAATAACCACAATTTTCTGTGTAGTAATTCTTGTTAACATTGAGGCAAGTAAAGCTGCAAATTCGGAATTAAGCTTGAAAAAGATTATCCTTCATAAGTTTTATAATTTGCTATTTTGTTGTATCTAACACTGTTGTAAGTAACAAAAGATCAAAAGTTTTCACCCCCTATTTACGTTCTAGCGCTTATTTAGGCTCAACCTCTAAAAAATTTTTAGTTAACTTTTTATGACAAAAAATTCTAAAGTCTCACTATTTACTCAGTAAATAAAACTATGTTTAACCTGGAAAAAGCCAAAATACTTGCAAATATATGCAATGCAACTTACAAATCTAAACTTACTTCAAACGACTATGCCCGACAACTATGTGATATTAGGTTAATTAAGCCTGATGACGAAACTGTTCCTGTAAGAGCATTATCAGGATTTCTAGACGGAGAATTGATTATAGCATATCGAGGGACAGTTTTAGCAAATAATATCAATCAAGAAACTGATATTTACTTAGATATGCTAGCTTGTATGTTCTGTAATTTAATTCCTATATTAGGTATTCCTCCAGAAAAACTGAATCCTCTGATAGATGAACAGCAAATAAGAAATATTTATGGGGGAGAAATTCATCTTGGTTTTGCATTGCTGATGGAAGAAATATTGCCTAAAATTCAATTTTTAATAGAAGAATTAAAACCTGAAAAAATATGTTTCACAGGACATAGTTTAGGTGGTGCATTAGCTACATTAGCAGCGTATAGATTAAGGAATCGGGATTTTACTATTAGCGTTTACACTTTTGGTGCACCACGTGTAGGAGATAGTGCGTTTGCATCTAGATATAAAGATTCTAAAGTGCCACATTTTAGAATAGAGAATAAAAATGATATCGTACCTCATCTACCACCTAATGATCAAACTCAATCAAAAATTAATATTTTAAATATAGTTAATCAGTTACAAAATTTAAATTTACCAATTTCAAATAAGCTATTTAATTTCCAAATACCAAATCTTGATTATCCGCCAGTAGGTATTCTGAAATTCATTAATTGGAATAAAAAAATTGTTGAAGATTCAGAGAGTTTGAGACGAGAAAGATTACTTCGATTCCCTAAAAGTATTTTTAAAATTAGTAAGTCTGATATTCTATCAAATCACAATATACAATCATATTCTCAAGAGTTAAATCATTCTAACATCGAACAAATCAAGGAAGTATATATGCAAGATTCAGAATTTGAAAAAATTGTTTACAACGTCGTGATTATTGGTAGAACTGGGGCTGGCAAAAGCGCATTAATCAATTATTTATATGGTGACACTATTGCTAAATCGGGTGTAGGCAACCCAATAACAGAGAAAGGGTTCCATAGACACAATCTTACTTGGAGAAGTATTCCAGTTAATATCTATGATTCTTGGGGCTTAGAAGTTGGTCAAGCTCAAGACTGGCGAAAAATGCTTGATAATGAATTAAAAAAACATGGAACAGACCGTCCAGTTAATGAATGGTTTCATACAGTATTCTATTGTATTAATGCAGCCAGTGCAAGGATAGAACCTTTCGAGTTTAAAATTATCCAAGATTTAATTACGGATAAATATCGTGTAATAGTTGTATTAACTAGGGCAGAGTTAATGTCTCAAGATGATCTGAGTACATTAAAGAACTGTATATTACAGGGAGCCTCATCAGAAATTCCAATAATCGAAGTATGTAGCATCTCACAAAAAATGCGCTTTGGTGAAACTGAGACTTTTGGCAAAAATAAATTAGAAAACGAAAGCTTACGAGGGTTTTGGAACGCTATTACAGTTCGCTTACCAGAGAGGTGTGAAAATGTACTACATGAAGAAGTTGATAAGTGGCGTGAAGAACAAATACAATATCTAGATTCAACGGAAAAAGATTTCTGGAACAGATTTAGGATACCAGAAATAAGAGGGACAATTGAGAAGAATTATAACCAATTTTTGTATAAGTTAAAAGATACCCGCTATGAAATTGTTGTAGGAGAAGTTAAGAAAATAGTAAATTATTATAGACAATTAACAGAAATACTGGAATATCCGCCACCAGAAGATTTACCTGTATTCACTTCAGAGTATCCAAAATTAATACAGGAGACTTTTATTGAAAGAATTGCATCATTCTTTGAAGAAGCTCAACAAGCACACTTTAGAGCAGTTGGAAAATTAATTCTAGTTTTGATACCAGATACACGGCCTGCATTCCAATTACGAATAAATGAATTTTGTCAAGAATTAAAGGATGAGATTTCAAAGCAAAAACCAGAAATTTCCAAGCTTATAGAAAATATTAGAAAAAACATATCTTAAGCCGAAAATCTTCAATCTGGAAAATAACACCCCGTAGCACACCCCGCATCGCACGGGGTTTGTTTTTGGTGCGATCGCGGAAGTTTAATAATTAGTATGTAAACTTTTGTAATAAATTTAGATTACTGCGTAAAACTTGAGTTTTAGGCTGATGCTTAATTAGCAGTTAGAACCTGCTTACAGCACTTTGCGCGACTAACTGGTACAGTAGCAACAGTGAGAAAAGTAGTTTTGGAGTTGCTGACTTGAGCATAAGAGACAGGGTTAGCGCATCTCAAACCCTATTGACAAGGGGATTTGTTTGAATTAGGAACTGTACTGTACGTTCGCTCCTGATTGAACGGTGAGAGGAATTAATAGCTTACTGTCCAAGGAAACAACCTGATTCTGGATCTTAATCAAGCTGATACCGTGTAATACTTGGGGAAAGGTTTGAGATTAACGGTGTATTACATGGAAAAAGGAAATTAACTTGTTGGATGTACTCCATGAAATTAAATTGAATTCATTCAGAGGCTGTTATTTACCTATTAATAGGCATGGTCGGAGTCTTGTTTCCGTGTAATACATGGAGAACGACTACAATTGAGAATTAGTTTAAAAGAAAGTAACGCTATCTGAGGTAGGGTAAGATTTAATTCATCTAGGTGCAAGATCAAAGTCATGCCAATAGGATTTGAGAACAAGAAAAGCAAAACCAAAGCATCTTTTGCACCCAGCGTAGACAGTTTTGACATTACCAGTAAGTTTCAGGAATACTTCACCATCATAAAAGACCCCAGAGTGGAAAGAACGAGATGGCATTCACTGACTGATATTATTACCATAGCTATTTTGGCAGTAATAGCAGGCGCACAAGGTTGGGAAGATATTGAGGAATATGGAGTAAATAAACAAGAGTGGTTGGAGACATTTTTAGAATTAGCAGAAGGAATACCCAGCCCAGATACGTTTAGAAGAGTATTCGAGAGAATAAACCCCAAAGAATTTGAGCAATGTTTTCGTTCGTGGGTGCAATCATTAGTTGAGAAATTGGGCGTAGAAGTAGTTGCTATAGATGGCAAAACTCATCGAGGATCGTATGACCGAGAATCTAAGCTAAAAGCCTTGCATACGGTGAGTGCATGGGCTAGTCAACATCGATTGGTGTTAGGACAAACGAAGGTCAGTTGTAAATCAAATGAAATCACAGCAATTCCAGCATTGTTAGAAACTCTGGATTTATCCGGCTGCATTCTCACTATTGATGCTTTTGCGTTCACAAAAATCAATTGCCGAAAAAATTATAGCTGGAAATGCTGATTATATTTTAAGCCTAAAAGATAATCATCCTACGCTACACCAACAACTAAAGAATTGGTTTGAAACAGCGCAATCCCTGGGATTTAAAGGTGTTGATGTGAGTATTAGTCAACGCGTAGAAAAAGCACATCACCGCATCGAAAATCGTAAAGTTTATACTGTTCCAGTCTCACAACTACCAGCACTTCATGAACAAAACCAATGGGTAGGACTGACGACAGTAGTCATGGTAGTGCGTTCGATTCAGCATTGGAATAAAACTACCCATGAAGTTCAATTTTATATCACTAGTCTGAAGAGTGATGCTAACAAAATTGGTAGCGCGATTCGACAGCATTGGGGGATTGAGAACTCTGTTCATTGGACATTAGATGTTACCTTCCACGAAGACGAATGTCGGATTCGTTCTCTGCACAGTCCACAAAACTTTGCTTTGCTACGTCGCATTGCCCTCAATGCCTTAGACCGAGAATCATCTTTCCAACGCAGTATTCGCCAAAAGTCACGGCGAGCAGCTATGAATGATCAGTACATGATTTCTGTGTTGGCGGCGGCTCTCCCAAACTCTTCCCTCTGCTAGAATCCACCTGTCAACAGGGTTTGAGACGCGCTAACCCTGAGCAGTATAGAACATCGCTTACAGCAAATCGAAACCAGATTAGAGCAAATCGCTACTAGTATAGAACAAAGTATAGAATCGACATCACCTCCTCTTCAAGCACAAAAGCTGAATAATTTAGAAGAAAAGCTAGAAACTGTCGCCTCTCGCCTTGCCCAACTGAACAACGTACTTGGGCAGCTTCGGCAAAATGGAAACGGAGGCAGAAGACAATATTCATCTTCATTTAATCAGTTCCAAGCAAGACAAGTAGAACTTCTGTCCTGCACTGGGGAGAGTCTAGCGAGAAGATTGGGCGTTGATGAATTAAGCCTCTCCAAGGAACGAGAAAATAAAACTCCATCTGAGTTTGAGTCGTGGAGCCGCCGGAGAGATCCCGGCTCCCGTGGCTGGCGTTTTGGCGACGATGGTCTATATTACCCCATTAATTGACCTACACAATTGCATATCGCCTGCAAGATTGTGCTACGTTAATTATCGAAAAGAACTATTTTCGATAATTAATTATATGTCGCCGACTGACTCATCAGATTCACTCAATAAGGCTAATCCGTTCGCCATTGCCGCTGAACGTGACCTGTTGGCAGAGTTACTGGTGGGCAAGCGCAATAAAAGTACCCGTCACGAGTACGCTAAAGATTTAAAAAAATTTTTTCTCTCGGTTTGCGCTCAGGAACCAACACCCGCTTTGGTCATGCAGTTCCTGCAAATGGACAGGTACGCTGCTGTCACTCTAGTTTTGCGCTACAAGGCTTGTTTGGTTGACCAGGGGTTGAGGGAAGCAACTGTAAATCGCAGATTGGCGGCGATTAAGTCACTGGTTAACTACGCCTATAAGGTGGGCAAGTGTGACTGGACTTTAGCTGATATTAAAAGCGAGAAAATCAAACCTTATCGGGATACGACGGGAATCAGCCCAGAAGCATTTAAAAAAATGTTAGCAATGCCAGACAGGGAAACAATAAAAGGTAAACGCGATTATGCGTTGCTACGGCTGTTGTGGGCCAATGCCCTGCGCCGAGAGGAGATTTCTTACTGCAATATTGAGGATTTGGATTTAGAATCACGGACTTTGAGTATCCTGGGGAAAGGAAGGGGAACCCAAAAGGAAAACGTCGATTTACATCTCAAAACTTGCAAAGCACTCCAGGATTGGTTGTTAGCGCGTAAAGAGTTAGACATCAAACAGCCGCTATTTATTTCACTGCGACCTCGTTACGGGCATCGGCTGACAGGAGATGGAATTCGCAAGATTGTCGTCGCTATTGCTCGTATTGCTGGAATCTCCAAAACCGTCAGCCCCCACAAAATCAGACATTCTTCAGTTACTGCGGCCCTGGATGCCAGTAGTGGCGATGTGCGAAGCGTCCAAAAGTTGAGCCGCCACGCGAATCTGAATACTTTAATGATTTATGACGACAACCGAACTAAAGTGCAGGGGAGAATTACAGCCTTATTGGAGGATTTGGTTTGAAAGTATTAGGCATCCAGCTAGCCGACGACAGTATCTCTCGGAATCATTTATAGAAAATAGCGGGAAGCTGAAAACCACCATCCTTATAGGTGGTGGATGAAAGCAACACGGGACGCTAAAGCGTCCTGTAGTCTTTTGATTTTCAATATACCTTTTGATAGTCTCACTGCTCACATTACCAGCAGTGGTACAAAAATATGAACGAGTCCACATTGAAGGCATCTTCTTTAAATGTGGAAAATTTTTACGCAATTCATAGGAAGAATAACCTTTAATTCTAAACATAATTTGATGTGGAGCAACAGTAGGAGGGCAGTTCAAAAATAAGTGTACGTGGTCGGGTATAATCTCCAAAGAAATAAAGTCTCTTTCAACGGGAGCAACACGATTTTGTGAAGTCGGTCAAAAAAGGTGTGATGGCTATCAAAATGCTCATCAATGCTTGGCATCGAGAGCCTGCACTTTTACAACAGCAGTCTGCTAAATTTTGGTTAGACCGAACGCATCATGTTTCAAAGGTAGTTGCTATCGTTGAAAAATTAACTGCTATCCGGGATTTGAGTTTTCTGACTTTACTCCAATGGCATTCCTGGCGGCTTAACTTCAATCATATTTTTCATACTGAACAACGTTGGTGTTCTGGTTGTTATCAAGACTGGCGTGAAGCTGGTTTACCTATTTATCACCCTTTGTTGTGGACAATAGAAGCTGTTAGTGTTTGTCCAGTTCACCAACATTACCTACAATTGCGCTGTTTGTACTGTGGTTGTTTTCAAAAATTTCTCAATCTGGAATGCCATTCTCTTGGCTATTGTTGTGCTTGTAATGCATGGCTGGGTCGGTTTTTCGACAATACTGCTAAATCTCAGGGATCTCGGTTTGATTGGGACAAGTGGGCTGCTCAATCTGTCGGCCTGATTTTCGGCGCTCTGCCAACACTTCGTGAGACTTCTTCTTATAAAAATACCCCAATAGCCAAATATCGGCGAAAACCTACTCTCACTAAGTTTTTGAGGTGGTGTTACAAGCTTGGAATTAACCCTGTTGAGGGTTTGGAAATTTTCTCGATTATACCGAGTGTACTCAATTGAACCCAGACCAGAGCTACTGGACAGTGGTTCCCTTTCCTTTTGTAAGCATAAAGTGAGCAAGTTGCTCATCTTATGCTTACAGTGACAAACCCTTTGATTAGTCGAATAAAGCGATTGTCGTGGATTTTATCTTGTAATATTTTTAACAGGATAGTATGGTCTATTCTGTCAAAGCACGCACAGATATCTCCTTCGACAAACCACTTAGTAGCTCGACCTTTTTGGGCAATTTCTTTGAGTGCTGTATGTATGACATCCGCGTTGAGGTCGAAAACCGTCGAGGTAAGACCGAGGGAATCAGTTTCCTGGCGGTGAGAGCTTCTTTAATCTTGATTCGTAATCCTTCAGGTGCCTGCCGTCCCATTGGAATGCGTCCGGCTAATTGCGCTCTCCAGCGAACTAGATTACGTTTATGCCGAGCGTATTCTGGGTTGGCTCTGGCTGCTTGCTGTTGTGTCGTAAGACGAGTTGGATTAGCTTGCCAGTACTCCTGCACCTTTAAGTCATCGAAGTATATTCTTAAGCGGTTGCTGAAGCGAGTTCAGCAGATGGAGCAACAGAAGGCGGCAGTGAGAAAGATATTGCAGGTGTTGGGAGTGTTAAAATTATGATTTTGAGACTTTTGCCTAGTTATGGCTATGAGTTTTTGCATGAGTTTTTATATGAGCCTTTGAAAGAATTTAAATCAGTAGTCATGCAATAATCAGCTTAGTGTATAGATTTCATGCGAATCATGGGAAGAAAATCACGCTTTATTTATTTTTTCTTGAAATAATAAAAACTGGGATACTCCCTACAAGAACTCTCCTCTGCTCCGCCTGCGCTTGTGCAGGCGGAGCAGAGATGTGGTGAGAAATCCGGGTTATGCCAGAACTTGCTTGATTATGTAATTTTATAAAGTTTTAATAGAAAATTGCGTAAAGTTATTAACTTGAACTGAGTAAATTATATAGGTTCCTTTGAGTATAAAATAACAAGTCTAAAATGCTGTTTGGCAAAAATATCTCTGAGAAAAATACAAATGCTGGCATAAATGTACTGTATGAAGACTAATAACAACGAATTAACAGCTTTTCCTATAGAAGTCAAAATAATACCTACTCAGTCAGAGCAAATTATTGACCAGGCTTCAGTACCTAAAAGCAAGCTAGACTTTAAGACTAAAGAGGAGAAACAACAACACTTAGCTATTTTAGCAGAAGACACACGACGTAGGCTAAAACGAAGTGCTATGGACATTTATTACATTGGTCTCAATTTGCTAGAAGCTCAAAATATTACAGAACATGATGAGTTTATAGCTTGGTTACGACAGGAGTTCGGAATGGAAAAAACTTCAGCTTATAAGTTTATCCACGTTGCTAAAGCATTTGAGTCCAAATTTCCGAAAATCGGAAATTTAATTAATAATATCACTCTTACTGCTCTCTATAAACTGACCGCTCCTAGCAGCCCCGAAGCTGCTAGAGATGAAGCAATAGATATTTTGAAGGCAGGCGAAGTACTTACGCCAGATGTTGCTAAAAATCTTATCAAAAAATATAGAATTCCTAAAACAGTAAAAAAACAGCAATACAAAGCTTCTTTAAATAGCCCCCAGAGGTATACAAATCAATTAGAGGCATCAGTTTTACCCATAACGAAGGTTGGTCACATTGAACAAACCACTAGCAATTTTATGCCACTTTCTTCCACACCTCAACAAGATGAACTACAAAAATTGATAACGGAGCGTGACACATATAAAGTGCAATTAGAAGCACTACAGATAAAGAATGAAGAACTTAAGTTATATATTGCGGAATTTTGTTCAGAATTAACCGTGTTGCAGACTGATGCCGAAATTATAAAATTCACTGACCCTAAGTTAGTTTTTCAGTCTGATCCTCAGATGAGCCAAGTCTTTAGCTTTATCGAGGCTAATTTTCACCAACCTATTACTCTTTTGGATGTCGCCCAAGCTATTGGTTATTCCCGCGCTTACCTCACTAACTTAGTACGCTGCCGAACAGGGAAAACTGTGCAAAATTGGATTATCTGGCGTAGAATGAATGCAGCATGTTTCTTGCTTTTAGAAACCTCAGAAGGAGTGGAAGAAATAGCTGCTAAGGTGGGATATCAATGTGCAGTTAATTTTTTCCGACAGTTTCGTCAACATTATGGCACAACTCCCCATGCTTGGAGAATCAAAAACCGGACATTGCATACAAGAACTCTTGCATAAATATTTTGGGCGTTGCATAAATGCGGGATGAATAGGCGGTTGAGACCATTGAAAACTCGTATCAAATTCAGCGACATCATCCCATGATTCAGCAATGCCAATTAGTGAATTGAAAAATATTAACTAATCAAACTACTCCAAGATGGATCATTTGGCATTGAACATACATTGCTCATCGTCTATTCCAATCAGTAGACGAGGTGAAGTCTTTACTCGATAAGCTATTGAACCAGGGTGAGTTAGTCATTAAGTGACATCGAAAAATAAAAAACAAGGGCAATAGTGGCTATGTTGCAATTTAAATGCCGATTAGCTTAGTATCGCTGCTGGCAAAAAAGGGGTAGCTGGGAAAGCGACATTCATTATTCAGCAAAAAAACTGCAACTTTTTTCAATACATTGTTTATTGCTTTCCCAAAAATTCAACTTTAAACTTATGAAGTTAGAAAGAGAAATTAAAGGTTAAAAACAGATTGATATTTTTGATAACAGTCTGTTTAACTTTTAATAATTGGCATTATCCTATAAATCACTGAAAATCCTACAATCTTAATAGCCATGACACTACCTGATGGTCCTAAAGCCCCACCGTTAATGCAGATGTTACAATGGATCACCGATCCATTAAACTATATGGAAAGTAATGCCCAACGCTATGGTGATATTTTCACAAGTGGTAGTAGTTGGAACTTGAAACCGATAGTATTTGTAAGTAATCCACAAGCAATACAGAAGATTTTTCTTAACGAGACAAAACAGTTTTCAGCCCCCGCTACAGCTAAGCGAATTTTTCGCCCTTTATTAGGTGATTTATCAATATCTAGAACAGAAGATGGTGATCACCATCGGCGGAAACGTCAGCTATTAATGCCTCCATTTCATGGAGAAAAGATGGCTGCTCATGGAGAATTAATTTGTGATATTACCAAACAGGTAATGAATCGGCTTAAACCTAGTGAAACCTTCTCAGCTATTGCATCCTTACAAGAAGTCTCTATGAGAGTAATTCTAGAGGGTGTGTTTGGTATGCGGGAAGGAAAACGCTACGAACTGATTAAGGAACTGTTAGTTCCGTGGTGGGAGGCTCTCAGTTCTCCGATAGGTTCTGCCTTGTTATTTATGCCTTTACTCCAATTAGATTTGGGGCCTTGGAGTACTTGGGGACGTTTTTGTCGCCTCAGAGAGCAAATTAACCAACTGCTTCTGCTGGAAATTCAGGAACGTCGCAAACAATTCGATCCGACTCGCACAGATATCTTGACAACGTTAATGTCTGCTGAGGATGAAACAGGTCAGCCAATGACAGATGAGGAGTTGCGCGATGAGATGCTTACATTGCTGACAGCTGGTCAGGAGACTACAGCAACTGCAATAGCTTGGGCAATGTACTGGATTCATGACCAGCCTAATGTCATTGAGAAACTGCGGAATGAGCTAGCTGCGCTCAATAGCTCAAAAGACCCAATGATAATTGCTCGACTGCCCTATCTCACTGCTGTCTGTCAAGAAACTCTGCGAATTTACCCATCAATCTACTCAAGTTTTGCACGCATGGTGAAATCACCAATTGATCTCATGGGCCATGAGTTACCAACTGGTACAGAAGTAATGGCCTGTATTTATCTGACACATCAACGTGAAGATATATATCCAGAACCCAAACAGTTTAAGCCAGAACGTTTTTTAGAGCGTAAATTCTCGCCTTATGAGTATTTACCTTTTGGTGGTGGTAATCGTCGTTGTATTGGTGAAGCACTAGCACTATTTGAAATGAAACTCGTGCTTGCAACTATCTTGTCAGGCTATCAATTGGAGTTAGCTGATAAGCAACCAATACGGCCTCAAATCCGACGTGTTACTCTCACACCTACTGGTGGTGTCAAAATGGTGATGATTGGTCAATATCAGCCTCAAGACCTACCTGTAATGAATAAAGCTGTCAGCTTATCAAAAAAATAGAGATGATCCATTGGCAGCTTAGAATCTGACGCTAGTTATCTCAAGTTACCAGAGTAGCCCACCTGACTTTTCACGGGAAGTTCTCAAGTCTCGACAAAGCGTGGCTTTTTCCACAGCCTAATTATTAATAGCTCTGATTTAATGAAAATAGCTAACGGGAAAATCAGGGTTTAGGAAACCGCTAAAATGAGCTTTTCCACATGCCGTGAAAAGTCAGAGCAGCCCACGAGACTGATCCATCAAGTGGAGCAAATAGCGTTTGGGAGTGGGAAAGAGGTATGCAAATACCTCGTTGCGAATGTTAGTTCATGGGTGTCTATTTGAAGTTTGAGCATAGGGAAGTCAGTGCGTTACAAAGAGAAGTCTCTTACCAGACTTCGGAGTTAGTTACAAAGCAGTTTCCAAAAGGATTTCAAAATGTGTTTATGATCGCAAGATTTTGATTTTATGCAGAGATATTTTAAACCTGCACACAGATGCTCTATTTTACCTAAAAATGTCCTACAAGATGAGATTGTAATTAGTTCACCAACCCGGATTCTGAAATTGCAATCTTCAAGCAGAAGTCTGGGCAGTTTTGTCTAGTTTTCTCTTCAGGAGTACGAAATGACTGTATATTTAAATTTGTCCAAACCATCTCTAAATCAAGTTTCTACTTTAGTAGATATTCTGCGGCAAAGAGCGCAAAACTCGCCTAACCAATTAGGTTATACTTTTCTGCAAAACGAACAAACACAAATAGCCACCTTGACTTATCAACAGTTGGATAGCAAAGCCAGAGCGATCGCAGCTACTCTGCAATCTCTAGATATCTTTGGTGAACGTGCTTTGCTGCTATATCAACCCGGTCTAGATTTTATTGCTGCTTTCTTTGGATGTTTATATGCCGGCGTTATTGCTGTTCCTGCATATCCACCTAGACGAAATCAAAAGTTGTCGAGGTTGCAGGCAATAGCTAAAGATGCCCAAGCCAAGATTGTACTGACTTCTAAATCTATTTTAGATAACCTCCAAACTAGTTCCAATCAAGAGGATTTAGAAATTTCTGGATTGCATTGGCTAGCTACCGATGAGTTGAGCAACGATCTAGCGCAAGCATGGCAACCGCAGGAATTGACCGGTGATACCTTAGCTTTCCTCCAGTACACATCTGGCTCTACAGGGACACCAAAGGGCGTGATGATCACTCATGGGAATCTGCTGCATAACGAGCGGATGATCGAGAAAGCCTTCGGACATACAAACAAAACTATCGTTGTTGGTTGGTTGCCTGTTTTCCATGACATGGGACTCATTGGAAATGTCTTGCAACCCTTATATTTAGGGGTTCCTTGCATTCTGATGTCTCCAGTAGATTTTCTCCAAAAACCAATTCGTTGGCTACAAGCAATATCTCACTACAAAGCTACAACTAGTGGTGGGCCAAACTTTGCTTATGATCTTTGCATTCGTAAGGTGACACCCGAACAGTTAGCGACTCTCGATCTCAGCAGTTGGGAGGTTGCTTTTACCGGTGCTGAACCTGTCCGTGCTGCAACCTTGGAGCAGTTTGCTTCTACTTTTGCGCCTTGTGGCTTTCGCAAGGAAGCATTTTACCCCTGCTACGGTATGGCAGAAACCACTCTGATAGTAAGCGGGGGTGAGAAAACAGCTTTACCAATCACTTGCAAGGTAGAAAAAGCAGCATTAGAGCAAAACCGAATTGTCAAGGAGCACAAGGCTCAGGGAGATACCCAGACAATAGTAGGTTGTGGCCAAAGTCCTTCTGATCAGAAGGTGATCATTGTTGATCCCCAATCTTTAACGATGTGTGCGTCTGAACAAGTTGGGGAAATTTGGGTAGCAGGCCCGAGTGTTGCTCAAGGTTATTGGAATCAACCTGAGCAGACAGAGAAGAGTTTCCATGCCTATGTAGCAGATACAGATATAAGCGATAGTGCAACCTCAATCCCATTTTTTCGCACTGGAGACTTAGGATTTTTGCAAAATGGGGAGTTGTTTATCACAGGGAGACTCAAAGATGTAATTATAATCAGAGGGCAAAATCATTATCCACACGATATTGAACTGACTGTTGAAAAGAGCCATCCAGCCCTGAAACCTGATTCAGGAGCAGCATTTTCCATCGATTTTAAGGGTTCCGAACGACTAGTTATTGTTCAGGAGGTAGAGCGGAGTTACTTGCGGAAGTTAAACGTTCAAGAAATTCTTGGAAATGTGAGACAAGCAGTGATTGCACAGCATGGACTGGATATATTTGCTACGGTACTCATCAGGACTGGAAGTATCCCTAAAACCTCTAGTGGTAAAATTCGCCGTCAAGCTTGTCGAACTGCATTTCTTGCCGGCACCTTGGATGTTATGGAGGATTGGAGTGAGAATCCTCAGAACAAAGCTAAGTTTAGGGATCTAGAAGCAGAGGTTGATTCTGTTCTCAAGCAGTTAACACCTACCAAGCAGCTATAAACTAGCCACTAAGACAGGTATGGTTGCAGTGAAAAATTGAACACATTTGATTGTTGAAACATCTACATAGACGAGGACTTAAATTATGACAATGCAGAATCTTGAATTGAATACCACATCTACAGTTGTAATCAAGCAGATCCCAACAGCAACAGAGATTCAAGCATGGATAGTCTTATATCTAGCTGACTTGCTGGAAGTCGATTCAGACGAAATCGAAGTCACAATACCTTTTGACCGCTATGGATTAGACTCTTCAGCAGCAGTCGGTTTGACAGGTGACTTAGAAGACTGGTTGGAATGTGAACTCGATCCAACCCTACTATACGATTACCCAACTGTTGAGGCTCTAGTTAAGCATTTATTCTCAGAGTTAAAAACTGAAAAATAATCTCAATTCTCTTCATATTTAGTGTCATTCAGGAGAAAATCATGGTAACTGTAAACAAGACTCTCGAACCATTAAAAGCGCAGGAGCCAACGCACTTCCATCGGATTGAAAAAACTTACAAAAATAATCAAGACTCAGATTACACTGAGAAAATTAAAGAACTGGGTCAAGAATTTAATTACGCCAAAAACAGCAATTATTATTGGAGTAAACCTGACCTTTCGCTTCTTTATGGAACTCCTCTTTACGATGCGGCTTCTGACAGCCAAAAGCTAGCGCTTAACCATCTTTATTGGGTTGGTAATTATAACCATACTGCTGTTAGCGAAGCCAGTACAAGTATTTACAACATGGTCACGTCTGGTGTTTTTCGTGCCGTTGGTGGTTATGAAACACTTTGTGATGAACTGGACTTTGAAACCGAACAGGAAAGCTACCACATTCGTACCTTTCAAAAGATAGGTTACAAATCGAAAATGGCTATTGTTGGCAAAACCATATTGGGTAATTCCCTTTATGGCAAAACAGAAAAAGACAATAATAGTTGGCTTAATCTTTTGGTTCCTCAACCTGTGCGAGAGTATTTCACCTCTAGTCAAGGAAGTTCTCCCTTTTCAATACAGCGAGACAATACTTTAAGCGCGATCGCTAAGACAATGTTGAGCGATAATAAACAGTATTACTCTCAGTATTTGAGAAATTTAGAAGAAAAAGGTGAGCCGATTCCTGCACCAGCAGATGGACTAGCAGGACGAATTGCACCCCGCCACTGGTTACGGTTTTTTACTGTTCACTGGGGTATGTCGCCGTTTATGGCGTGTCAATACTATTCCTTGCGCTACACGGCTAATGCGATTCTCAAGAATCAAGAATATCCTTATGTCAGGTATTACCGAGAGTTAGAGCAAAAAGGCGAGTATATTCCGGCCCCAACAGCTGTTTCTTATTACCACTTATTGGACGAGGCTTTCCATACTACAATCTCTCAAACCATTGCCAGAGATATGTATAAGGATTTTCCAAAGCCAACTGCTTACGAGAAATTCATATCTGGTTCAATAGTCTATCAGATCCAACGCAACCTTTTGAGCGGACTTTCTGGAGTCTTACCTGGTCGTTGTGTTTACGATGACCCCATGTTAATGCTTTTTTTCTATAAGCTTTTGAAGTCTACTTTATTTGAGATGGAAACAAAAGAAGCACTTGATTGGATGGAAAAGTGTTTCTGCCAAGAACACGAAGGTTTCCAAACCGGGCTTAAATATCATCAAAGTCTTTTGGAATTGATGCGGAGATTATTTAATCGCTTAGACTATCAGTGGTCTGTCAACCGTAACATGGAGATTATGGCTGCTGGAGCCTCAACTGACAAAGCAATTCAAAATAATATTCCGGTCTTTAAAGCGTTCTCCAAATCGGTTCTGGCTCAAGACAGTTAAAAAGCTTCTTGTATTGAATTAAAAACCTTACACAATCAGAACTGGGGAGGCAGTACCTCGCTAGTCAGCACTAATTAATCAATTAGACATACTATTCTAATGGAACCCATAGCAATTGTTGGCATTGGTTGCCGTTTTCCCAAAGCTAAAAATCCTGAGTCTTTTTGGCATCTATTGCATAATGGAGTAGATGCGATCACACAAGTACCAAAAGACCGATGGGATGTCAATCAATTTTATGACCCAGAGCCAGCAAAACCAGGTAAAGTCAGTAGTCGTTGGGGTGGTTTTCTAGACCATGTAGATCAATTTGATCCGAATTTTTTTGGGATTTCCCCCCGCGAAGCCGAACACATGGACCCACAACAAAGACTAGTTTTAAAAGTAGCCTGGGAGGCTTTAGAAAATGCGGGGATTGTACCAAAAACTTTAGCACGCAGCCAAACTGGGGTATTCATCGGCATTACTAATGCTGATTATCACAGACTTTTGTACAGAGATTTTTCCCGAATTGATGCATATAGCGCCACGGGTACTACTCCCTGCATTACTGCCAATCGTCTATCCTACATCTTGGATTTGTGTGGTCCTAGCCTAGCCATAGATACAGCTTGTTCGTCGTCTTTAGTTGCAGTTCACTTGGCTTGTCAGAGTTTGCACTTAGGGGAGTCTAATTTGTGCATAGTTGGAGGAGTAAACTTGATACTGTCTCCAGAGCCTAGCATTACTTTTTCTCAGGCGCGGATGATGGCAGTTGATGGCCGCTGCAAAACCTTTGATGCTAAAGCTGATGGTTATGTCCGCGGTGAAGGTTGTGGCATTATTATCCTCAAGCGTCTCTCAGATGCACTCAGGGATAACGACAATATTTTAGCAATTGTCAAGGGGTCGGCAATCAACCAAGATGGATTGAGTAACGGACTCACAGCACCTAATGGGCCTTCTCAACAAGCAGTTATCAGCCAAGCCTTGCAAAATGCCAAGGTGAAACCAGGAGAAATTAGTTATGTAGAAGCCCACGGTACTGGTACTTCTCTAGGAGATCCAATTGAGGTCAAAGCCCTAAAAGCGGTGTTAATGACAGGACGCCAGTTAAATCAACCTTGTTGGATTGGCTCAGTCAAAACTAACATCGGTCATTTAGAAGGTGCTGCTGGCATTGCCGGTTTAATCAAAGTGGTACTTTCTTTGCAACATCACCACATTCCACCACATTTGCACTTCCAAGAACTCAATCCCTATATTTCTCTCAAAGGAACTCCCTTTGCAATTCCTACCGAGATTCAGTCTTGGAATACTAGTGCAGAACGTCGCTATGCTGGGGTCAGTGCTTTCAGCTTTGGGGGTACTAATTGTCATCTAATTATCGAAGAAGCACCAGTATTTTCCGAAGTTAAAGCATCTGATGCTAACCAAGGTCATTTGTTTACACTCTCAGCAAAAACTGATAAAGCTTTGGTAGGGCTAGCAAAAAAATATGTAGACTTTTTGGACTTTCATTCAGATGTCTCTCTTGTGAATCTCTGTTTTACAGCCAATGCCAAACGTAGCTTATTTGACAAACGTTTCGCTGTTTTTGCTGAATCTACGACGCAGTTGCGCCAGCGGTTGGCAGCTTTTTGCGCTGGTGGTTTGTCGATGGGACTCGCTAGCATTCGAGTAAAAAGTAAGAAATTTCAGAAAATAGTATTTTTATTCACCGGTCAAGGTTCTCAATACGTAGGTATGGGACATCAACTATACCAACAAGCAGCAGTGTTTAGGCAAACTATCAATGAATGTGCTGAAATTCTGCGTGCTTATATAGAAACACCTCTACTGGAAATGTTATATCCAACAACACCAAGTAATTTTTCTCTTAGTGAAACTGCTTACACTCAACCTGCTTTATTTGCCCTGGAATATGCTTTAGCGAAATTATGGCAATCTTGGGGCATCCATCCAAATATAGTTATGGGTCATAGTTTGGGTGAGTACGTAGCTGCTTGCGTAGCTGGAGTATTCAGCTTAGAAGATGCCTTGAAGTTGGTTGCAACTAGGGCTAATCTGATGCAATCTCTGCCCCCAAACGGGGAGATGGTAACAGTTTTTACTAATGCTGCACGAGTGACAAAAGCGATTCAAGCTGTAGCAGGTAATATGCCTGTGGCGATCGCTGCGATTAACGGTTCAGAAAATACTGTAATTTCTGGCACGCATCAGGCAGTAACAGCAGCGATCGCTGGCTTAGAACTTGCAGGAGTCAAAAGCAAGAAACTAGCAGTTTCCCATGCCTTCCACTCTCCCCTGATGGAACCGATGCTGGCAGATTTTGAGCGGATTGCCTCACAAGTAACTTACTCATTGCCACAGATAGATTTAATTTCCAATCTCACCGGACAAATAGCGACATCAGAAATAGCAACTGCGGCATACTGGGTAAATCACGTCAAAGAGCCTGTAAACTTTGCTGCAAGTATAGAAACCCTTCACCAGCAGGGTTATGAAGTATTTATAGAAATAGGTGCTAAACCAACCTTATTGGCAATGGGTCGTAACTGCTTGCCAGAAAAAGTAGGAGTTTGGCTCCCTAGCCTACGTCAAGGACATTCAGATTGGCAGCAAATTCTGGAGAGTTTGGCAGAACTATACTTGCTTGGCGTGCAGATAGACTGGTCTGGCTTTTACCAAAATCATTCCTATCGCCCGCTACCACTACCCACTTACGCCTTTCAAAAACAGCGTTATTGGGTAGAAACCTTGAAAAATATTACACCAACTCATGCTTCTTCAGAAGAATTAGAAACCCTACTCAAACAAACAGCAGAATTACTACCCAAGATACTGCAAGCATTTAATCAACAGCCAACAACAACATCGCTGGAACAACTATTTTCTGAAGTCAAGCCATCCTCAAAGCCTCAACAACCTTGGCTGTTACAAAGTCTACAAAACACACTGCCTCAAGAACGCCTAAATTTCTTGATTGCTCAGTTACAAAATGAAGTCGCAAGTGTGTTGCATCTTGATGCCTCTGAACTGCCAGAACCAACGCAAGGCTTTTTTGATATGGGAATGGATTCTTTGCTGGCTGTCGAGTTAAAAAATCGGCTGGAAATGAGCTTAGGACATTCTGTTTCAGCCACCTTAGCCTTCAACTATCCCAATATTGAAAACCTCGCCTTGTATTTACTCAAAGATGTCATGAATTTAGATTACACCAACAAATCACCAAAGGGATTTCACAGCTATGACAATGAATTGGCTTGGATAGCCGCCAAGGTAGAACATCTAACAGACCAAGAAACTGAAGTCTTACTGATGCAAAAACTAGCAAATCTTTGAGAATAAACTGCAATGAGCAAAATATCAGAACGCTTTGCTCACATGTCTCCATTAAAACAAGCGCTGTTAGCGTTGGAGGAAATGAGTTTTAAGCTCAATCGCATTGAGTGCCAGCAAACAGAGCCAATTGCGATCGTTGGTATGGGTTGTCGCTTTCCTGGTGGTGCTAATAATCCAGATTTGTTCTGGCAACTTCTTGAAAATGGTATCGATGCTAATAGCAAAGTGCCTGTAGAAAGATGGAATATAGATGCTGACTACGATGCAAATCCAGAAATTCCTGGCAGAACTTATACACGCCAAGGTGCATTTTTGGATGTGGAAATAGACAAATTCGACGCCGAATTTTTTGGGTTGGCTGCACGCGAAGTTGTGAGTATGGACCCCCAGCAACGATTATTGCTAGAGGTCAGCTGGGAAGCCCTAGAAAATGCAGGTCAAGCACCACAAAAGCTAGCTGGTAGCCAAACTGGAATATTTATCGGTATCAATACTTCTGATTACTCGCAGCTACATCTGAAGTCGCAAGATGCTAGTCAGATCAGTGCCTATTTCTTTACAGGTAACACCTCCAGCGTGGCGGCAGGTCGTTTATCTTATATTCTCGGTTTGGAAGGTCCTAGTGTTGCCTTGGATACAGCCTGTTCGTCATCCCTAGTTACCGTGCATCTAGCCTGCCAGAGTTTACGTGCCGGAGAGTGTCAGATGGCTTTAGCAGGTGGAGTCAATTTGATGCTGTCATCGGCGGGATATGTTGTTTTATCTAGAATGCGAGCCTTAGCTGTTGACGGTCGTTGTAAAACCTTTGATGCGACAGCAGACGGTTATGGACGAGGCGAAGGGTGTGGCATTGTAGTACTGAAGCGCCTTTCAGATGCCTTGGCTGATGGCGATCGCATTTTAGCGCTGATTCGGGGTTCAGCGATGAATCATGATGGGCGCAGCAGTGGACTTACCGTTCCTAATGGCTTGGCACAGCAGAAATTGATTCGCACTGCTTTGGCTAACGCTAGAGTCGAGCCAAACCAAGTCAGTTATCTGGAAGTTCACGGTACTGGCACAGCCCTGGGAGATCCCATTGAGGTTGAAGCATTGGGCAGCGTATTATGTAATGGGCGATCGCCACAGCAGCCTCTGATTCTCGGTTCAGTCAAGACAAATATTGGTCATCTAGAAGCTGCTGCTGGCATAGCAGGTTTGATTAAATTGGTGCTGGCTATGCAGCACAAACAAATCCCGCCGCATTTGCATCTGAAAAATCCCAATCCTGCTATCCGTTGGGATGACCTACCAATGATAATTCCTACAGAATTAACTCCTTGGTCAACAACTCAAACACGGATTGGTGGCATCAGCTCTTTTGGCATGAGTGGAACCAATGCCCATGTCATCCTTGAGGAAGCACCTGCAATTGAACCCGTACAGCCGGAAATCGAACGGTCGATTCATCTTCTTTGTTTGTCTGCTAAAAACGAAGCAGCTTTAAAAGCATTAGCAAGTCGGATGATTAGTCACTTAGAAACCCATCCGTCACAGCCTTTGGCAGATTTATGCTTTACAGCGAATACTGGGCGATCGCATTTTGCCCACCGTTTAGCTGTGGTCGCCGAACAGCCAGCACAAGTAATAGCACAACTAACCGCTTTTACTGGGGGTAATGTGCAGTATCCCCTACTGACTGGAGTAGTATCCGGTCAAACTCGCCCAAAAATAGTATTTCTGTTCACGGGTCAAGGATCTCAATATCTGGGGATGGGACGCCAACTCTATGAACAAATACCCACATTCCGCAAAGCTTTAGAACGCTGCGATCAATTACTGCGGCCTTATCTTGAGCGATCGCTATTATCAGTACTTTACCCTGAAGTCGGAACAACCTCGCCATTAGATGAAACTGCTTATACCCAGCCTGCCTTATTTGCCCTAGAGTATGCCTTGTTTGAACTATGGCAATCATGGGGGATAACTCCAGACGCGGTTATGGGTCATAGTGTAGGAGAGTATGTTGCCGCTTGCGTCGCAGGAGTATTCAGCCTCGAAGATGGCCTGAAGTTGATTGCCCAACGGGGACGCCTCATGCAGACTTTGCCTGCTAATGGCGCGATGGCTGCCATTTTTACTAATATTGCACAGGTAACATCTGCAATTGCACCTTATGATGGTCAAGTTTCAATCGCTGCCGTTAACGGTCCAAACAATATTGTCATTTCTGGCACGGATAAAGCAGTACAGGCAATTATATCTAAGCTAGAGGCAGAGGGAGTTGATAGCCAACAATTAAATGTTTCCCATGCCTTTCATTCACCTTTAACTGCACCTATACTAACTACATTTGAAGATATAGCAGCACAAATAAACTATTCATCTCCAAAAATTAGGATGATTTCCAACCTCACTGGTTCTCTGGTGGAGGGAGAAGTCACCCAAGCTGAGTACTGGCGGCGTCATATGCGAGAGGCGGTACAATTTTCTCCAGGAATGCAGACACTTTATGAACAAGGGTATCAATTTTTTATAGAAATTGGACCTCACTCCGTACTATTAGGGATGGCACGGCGGTGTTTACCTGATGAAAAGTTGCTTTGGCTACCTTCCTTGCGGAAAGGACAGTACGATTTACAACAGCAGTTACAAAGTTTAGCAGAATTGTATATTCGTGGGATTGAGGTAGACTGGAGCCAATTTGACCAAGATTATCCTCGCCAGCGCCTGCAATTACCTACTTATCCTTTTGTGCGATCACCCTATTGGATTGAGTTACCATCTGATACTAGGCAAGCATCGGTAAGAAATGATTGGCTCTATAATGTTGAGTGGCAACCAAAACCTCGGATTTTGGATTCTCAACCCAGCGAGGGCGGTTCCTGGTTAATCTTTGCCGATAACAGCGGTATTGGTCTGGCACTAGCAGAGCAGTTGGAACAACGCGGACAAAAAGCAGTTTTGGTCTTTCCTGACGAAGTTAATCCCACAGTCAAACAGAAATACAGGAAAATTAATCCCTCACAGCCAGAAGATTTTCAACGGTTATTAACGGAAGTACTGGGAATCGATCAGTCCCCCTGTCGTGCGATCGTGCATTTGTGGAGTCTTGACCATGAACTCACAGAAAACTTGACCGCAGATTCTTTAAATCAGACTCGCAACTGTGCCAGTGTACTGCATTTAGTACAAGCCTTAAGTTCAAGTAAAATTTCTCAGTTGCCTCGTTTATGGTTAGTCACCCAAGGGGCGCAGCCAATTAAATCCGATGCCAATTCTCTGGCTGTAGCTCAGTCCCCAGTGTTGGGCTTGGGACGGGTGGTGTCTATTGAACATCCTCAATTCTGGGGCGGATTAATTGATTTAGCTCTAGAAAATTCTGCCGCAGCCGTGACCGCACTGTTAGAAGAAATTTGGCAGCCAGATGGGGAACCGCAAGTAGCTTTTCGAGAAGGACAGCGTTATGTATCTCGCCTTATCCGTAGCGAAAACCGTCAAGCACCTACCGAGGAACAAGGCTTCGGGGTTAGTGCTGATGCAACTTATCTCATTACTGATGGTTGCAGTAGTCTGTCACTCAAATTAGCCGAGTGGATTGTAGGGCAAGGGGCGCGACACTTAGTACTTTTAGAACATAATACTGTTGCCTGTAACGTTAGTAAACAGTTGCAGCAACTCCAAACAGCCGGAGCCGAGATCAGAGTAATTCATGGCGATATCTCTCAAGAAGCAGAAATCGCGGAAGTTTTTGCCGAAATCGCCCAATCTTTGCCTCCTTTGCGGGGAATCATTTATGTGGATGATGTCATCAACGATGGTCTGCTGCTCAAGCAGGACTGGGAGAGCTTTGGTAAATTCCTAAATTCAAAAGTAGCTGGGGTATGGAACTTACATAAAAAGACAGAGGATTTACCTTTAGACTTTTTGATTATTTTCTCCTCAATAGTTTCCCAAATCGGCTCGCCTGCTCAAGGCAACTATGCCGCAGTCAACGCCTTTTTAGATACTCTTGCTGAACAACGGCGGTTGCAGGGGCTGCCAATTTTAAGTGTCAATTGGGCGACATGGCAGGAAACAGATATCGCCGCAGCTTTGGGTAAGCTAGGCGAACAGCGATGGCAAGCAATAGGTATAAATTTGATTGCTCCTAGCCAAGGGTTACAAATTCTTCAACAGTTATTGGATGAATCTTATCACCAAGTAACTGTCATGCCTGTGAATTGGTCGAAGTTTTTTCAACAATTCCCTTCTGGGTTTGAACCGCCATTTCTGAGTGTGATCGCTCCTGAAGTTAAATCAAGTAATTTATCCTCAGAAACTCAGCCGTCTCAGCTTTTAAAGGATTTAGAAAAAACTCCTCCCAATAAACAACATGCGGTTTTAGTTTCCTTTATCCAAACTGAAGCCCTCGCCGTGTTAGGTTTAAAGCCATCTCAAAGATTACAACCCCATATAGGCTTTTTTGAAATGGGTATGGATTCTTTGATGGCTCTAGATTTAAAGAATCGTTTACAAGCTGCTATTGCCCAAGAAATTTCTGTTGGCGTAATATTTGAATATTCAAATATTGAATCGCTTTCAAGATATTTAATTAGCGAATTTTTCTCACAAGATTCACTAGAAATATCAACAATTGAGTCAGAAGTACATCCTGAAGAAATGACTCAATTATTAGCAGAAATTCAGCAGCTATCAGAAGCAGAGCTAGAAGCATTAATTGACCAAGGAATCCAGAATATTTGGTAAATAATTATGAAAACATCTTTAGAAAATCTTGAGCAACTATCTCCACTACAACGGGCTGCTTTAGCCATCAAAGAAATGCAATCCAAGCTTGATAAGATCGAGCGTAAGAAAACTGAACCAATCGCCATAATTGGTATGAGTTGCCGATTTCCTGGTGGAGCTAATGACCCAGAGTCTTTTTGGCAATTATTACACGATGGAGTAGATGCTATTCAAGACATTCCTTCATCTCGGTGGGATGTAAATGCACACTACAACGCAAATCCAGAAGCCTCTGGCAAAATGTATGTGCGGCAAGGTGGATTTTTAGATGTTGCAGTGGATGAATTCGACGGCCAATTCTTCAATATCTCTCCCCGTGAAGCTGCCAGCATGGACCCTCAGCAACGGTTATTACTAGAAGTAAGTTGGGAAGCTTTAGAAAATGCCGTACAAGCACCAGATAAATTGACTGGTAGTAAAACTGGAGTTTTCATTGGGATTTGCAACAGTGATTATTCACAATTATTACAACCACTTGGTCTGAGCAGCATTGATGTTTACAGTGCCACTGGTAATGTCTTTAGCATTGCGGCTGGTCGTTTATCGCATCTTCTCGGTTTGCACGGGCCTACTTTAGCATTAGATACCTCTTGCTCATCGTCCCTGGTGAGCGTCCATCTAGCCTGTCAAAGTCTGCGTTCCCAAGAGTGCGATTTAGCATTAGCTGGCGGAGTCAACTTGATGTTATCACCCCAAGGGACGATCGCCATGTCCAGGATGCGAGCTTTAGCAGTTGATGGTCGTTGCAAAACTTTTGATGCTACTGCTGATGGTTACGGACGAGGTGAAGGTTGTGGGATAGTCATTCTCAAACGCCTCAGTGATGCGATCGCCGATGGTGATAATATTCTGGCATTAATTCGTGGTGGGGCAATCAACCATGATGGTCACAGCAGTGGTTTGACAGTTCCCAATGGGCTTGCCCAGCGGGCAGTGATTCGTGAGGCTCTGGGAAATGCCAAGGTAGACGCAGCTCAAATTAGCTATGTAGAAGCCCACGGAACAGGTACAGCCCTGGGAGATCCAATCGAGGTGAGAACTTTAGGGGCGGTGTTGGGTAAAGGACGCCCAAAAGAGCAACCGCTGATAGTGGGTTCAGTCAAGACAAATATCGGTCACTTAGAACCTGCCGCCGGCGTAGCAAGTCTGATTAAAGTAGTACTAGCTATGCAGCATGGTGAAATACCTCCACATCTGCACCTAACAAAAGTTAATCCTCATATTTCTCTGCAAGAGAATAATTTAAAAGTTCCCACAACGGCAACTCCTTGGACTGTAACAGCAGGTGAGCGACGGATAGCCGGAATTAGTGCTTTTGGAATGAGTGGTACTAATGCTCATCTTATATTAGAAGAAGCGCCAGTGCGTCAAGTCGTGGTAGCAGAACTAGAAAGATCGCGGCATCTATTGACACTTTCAGCCAAGAGTGCAGCAGCATTAAAGAAACTAGCTAGCAGATTTGAGAACTACATTACAGCTCATCCATCAACATCTTTGGCAAATATTTGTTTTACAGCTAATACGGGGCGATCGCATTTCGACTATCGTTTAGCAGTGGTGGCCGAATCATCAACACAGCTGCGTCAACATCTGAATGCTTTTGTCACAGAGCCACAGCCAGTATTGCAGCCGTGCAATCATCAACCTAAAATAGCTTTTCTGTTTACTGGTCAAGGTTCCCAGTATATTGGCAAAGGACGCCAGCTATATGAGCAAGCGCCGATATTCCGTCAAGCCTTAGACGAGTGCGATCAACTGCTACGTCCTTTACTTGAGCGATCGCTTTTATCTATACTTTATCCTCAACCAGGAAATACCTTAGCCCTAGAAGAAGCCGCATATGCACAGCCAGCTCTATTTGCTTTGGAGTATGCTCTGGCAAAATTATGGCAGTCTTGGGGCATAGAACCTACAGCAGTTATAGGTCAAGGTGTAGGAGAGTATGTAGCAGCTTGCATTGCTGGGGTGTTTAGCCTTAAAGATGCACTGCGTTTAATCTGCCATAGGCAATTTGTTGATAATTTTGCAGCAATAGCAGCAGAAGTTACCTACTCGGTTCCAAATATTGGCATAGTTTCTAGCTTAACCGGAGAATTAGCCACAGACGTTATTGCCAAAGCTGAGTACTGGCATCGTCAAGTTGATACACCAATCGAGTTTTCTACAAGCATACAAACACTGCAAGCACAGGGTTGCGAACTGTTTATCGAAATTAGCCCAAAAGCTATCTTAATAGATATTACAAAGCAGTTTATCCCTCAAGAATTTGGTACTTTCTTACCTTCATTGAATGAGCAAGAAGAAGATTGGCAAGTGTTGTTGCAGAGCTTAAGTACCCTATATATTCAAGGTCACAATATCAACTGGGAGGAATTTGACAGCGACTACCAACGTCATCGCATTTCATTACCCACCTATCCTTTTGAACGGCAAAAGTATTGGCTCAAAACGGCGAAAAATCTTGCTCAAGAAACAGTAAGTTATGCACAAAAGCTAACTCACCCATTTTTACATAGACGGTTACATTCACCACTAAAGCAAATTCAGTTAGAGTCTGATTTAAGTCTCGATTCTTTACCTTTTGTTAAGGATCACCGCATTGAAGGGATGCCTGTAATGAACATCTCCATTTACTTGGAGATGATATTTAGTGCCGCCGCCGAGGCTTTTGGCAAAAAAATTCATGTTGTAGATAATTTTCTCATTTCTCGACCACTAATATTTACAGAGCAAGAAACTCAAACTATACAATTTATTGTAACTCCTGATAATTCGTCAAAGGCCTTAATCCAAATTTTTAGCCGCGTCAGAGATGAAGATAATGAGCAAATATTTTGGAGCTTAATTGCATCTGGAGAAATTAATATCAGTGATGTAGAAACTACTGCTTCTGAACAAAAACCTACTATTTTTGCAGAAGTTCAAGCAGAATACTCACAAGAGATGTCTGTTTCTGAGTTCTACCGAGTCTTAGCAGAGCGAGGAGCTAATTTAGGTCCCAGTTGTCAGGGATTAAAACGCCTCTGGCGACAAGACGGGAATGCTTTAGGAGAAATCCAAGATTCAGAGAGAGAATCAGATAATGAGCACCTGTATCAACTGCCATTGGGGATTTTTGATTCCTTCTTTCAACTTTTAGGAGCTAGTTTTCCTGCCACATTACCTGATAATTATTTACTAGCAGGTTTTGAAAGTTTCCGAGTGTATGATTGTGTAGGAAAATCTTTTTGGGGCAAAGCCAAGTTACAACTCAGTAATCACCAGGAAGATTACAAAGAAACTGTTTTAGGAAACATTCAATTATTTAATCATGCCGGAAATATTGTAGCAGAAGTTATCAATGCACAGTTGAAACGCATCAGTCGAGAAGCTCTACAACGGGCTGCTATTGTAGGTAATAGCAGTAATCAAAAGAAAACAAGTAACTTTTCTAGAGAGAAACTTCTCAATGCTGAACCAGAGACACGTCTAACAATACTGGAGAATTATTTACTGGCAGAATTAGCAAAAGTGCTGCAACTTCCTGTATCAAGTTTGAACGCACAGCAATCTCTTACCTCCCTGCTAGATTCCTTAGTTACTGTTGAAATTAAAAATCAGATTGAACTTGACTTGCAGGTTAGCGTGCCAGTTACCAAGTTTTTTGAGGTAAGTAACGTCGCGCAACTCGCAACTTTTGTATTACAGCTACTAAAATTAGAGCCCAGCATTGAATATGCAGATGATGAAACATTATCACAAGCATTAGCAGAACTAGAAAGTCTTTCAGAAGCTGAGGCAGAGGCAATGCTTGCTAATAGCATTTAAACATGATTAAAAAGCAATTGATCTAGAAGGAAGTTTGTGATGAGTGATATTTCACAGCGAATTACTGCTCTTTCTCCAGCAAAACGTGAACTTTTATTGAAGCGAATTCAGAGCCATAAAGAGGCTGAACAGCAAAGCGCACTGACTAATCTTGCAACTTTTGGCATGACAGTTGAAGAACTAAAAGCTGAAGCTAAATTAGCTCCGGAAATATATCCCCAAAACAAAAATATTGGGTTTTTAGATCAGCCAAAATGCGTATTCTTGACTGGAGCTACTGGATTCGTTGGAGCATTTTTATTAGATGAGATTCTTCAGCAAACTAAAGCAAATATTTATTGTTTAGTGCGAGCAGATGATCTAATACAAGGAAAGCAAAGAATTCAAAAAAACCTTGAATCTTACTTTATTTGGAATGAAAGCAAAGCAGCTAGAATTATTCCAATTATTGGAGACTTAACTCAACCACTTTTAGGTCTGAAAAACGAACAGTTCCAAATAATGTCGAATAAAATTGATGTTATTTATCACTGTGGTGCATTAGTAAAATGGACTTATCCTTACAAGGCATTGAAAGCGGCAAATGTTTTTGGCACTCATGAAATTATCCGTCTAGCTTGCCAAAATAAAGTTAAAGCAATACACTTTATATCAACTGTAGGTTTATTCTCATCACCAAATCGCAGTAATAGTGCGATTGCAGAAGACGAAGTTTTAGAGAACAGTGGCACATTATATAATGGCTATGCTCAAAGTAAATGGGTTGCTGAAAAATTAATCCGGCTTGCAGAATTGCGAGGCTTACCTATTTCAATTCATCGACCGAATACAGAAGGACACAGCAAAACTGGTGTTTTTAATCATGATGACCACTTGTGTAAGATTATCAAGGGATGCATTCAACTTGGAAGCGTACCAATAGATTTAGATATAGTAGTCGCTAGTGCACCAATTGACTACGTAAGTAAAGCTATCATTTATCTTTCAAGACGCAATGAATCGCAAGGTAAAGCATTTCATTTAGTAAATCCCCAACCTCTAAAATGGAACGAGTGGATTAACCTGATTTGCTCTCTGGGCTATTCACTTAAGCAGCTTTCCTATAACGAATGGAAAGTAGAATTAATGAAAGAAATTAAAGTTTCTCAGGACAATGAGTTATATACTCTTTCACCATTTTTTTCTGATTCCATACTTGAGGCTGTAAAAATGCCAGTTTTTGATTGTAAAAACACTTTAGATAGATTAGCCGAAACTTCTATTGCTTGCCCAGCCATAGATTCTGAATTACTAAATATTTACTTTTCGTATTTCAGAGATAGCGGTTTTTTGCCTCCAGTAAAAAACAATGGTAATTCGCCATAGTTAAATAATATCAAATCACTAGCTTGTTGAATATTCAATTAATCACTTTGGAGTTAAACATATGCAAGAATCTTCACCTAAACTACCCCCACGTTTTGTCATCAAATTTTTGGTTTCAGTACACAAATTTTTGCTTGGTGCTGCACAAGCTATTTTGCCGCCACAGCTAACAGTATTTGACCATATCATTGGTGCTGCGTCTACAATGCTGTTGCATACAGCAGCACATTGGAGGATTGCAGATTATCTCCATGAACGCCCAATGAGTAGCGAGGAATTGGCAGAAGTTATTGGAGCCAACTCTGATGCAGTACATCGGATGATGCGCGGTTTAGTCACAATTGGATTTTTCCAAATTACAAAAGATAGTAAGTTTGAAAACAATCGGCTTTCAAAAACTTTAAGAACTGATGTTCCTGGTTCACTCAGAGACGTAGCTGATTATATGGGAACTAAGTCTATCATGGATAGTTGGGTAGATGTTAAAGAGGCAATCATTACTGGTAAAAACACTTTTGAAAAAATTCATCAAGTGTCTTTTTGGGAATGGTTACGTAAAAATCCTAACGAGGGAAGAACTTTCGCAGCTTCGACTGGTAGCCGAACAGCATTGGATGCTCCTGCTGTTGCAGCCGCTTATCCTTTTCAAGATTTGCGAAAACTTTGTGATGTGGGTGGAGGTAGAGGAACTCTATTAGCTGAAATCCTCAGCCAACACTCTCATCTTCAAGCAGTACTACTTGATGATGAATACGTTTTAGAAGAAGCTAAGTATTATCTCAAAGAGCGAGGAGTTCAAGAACGAATTAAAACGGTTTTTGGAAACTTCTTCCAAGGTCTACCGAACGATTGTAAAGATTGCGATGCTTATATTTTAAGAGATATTCTCCATGATTGGGATCAGGAAAATTCTTTGGCAATTCTATCTAATGTCCGTAAAATTATGAAGCCGGGAAACCGCATTTTGATTGCTGAAGAAGTTGTGGAAAAATTCGACACAGAAAAGCCAGGAACAATGGTGGATTTGCATATGATGCTAATTCATGACGGACGCCAAAGAAGCCGAGAAGATTTTCAGAAACTTTTTGAAAAGGCAGGATTCCAACTACGGCGAGTAATTTCAACTCCAGTAGCAATCAGTATCGTGGAGGGAGTTGCCGTATAGTTGCGACAAAGGCTTTTAGCCGCTCCTAGTTGATTTCTTTAGTTTAAATGCTCCTTAAGTTTCACAAGTGGGGTTAAAAGCTCAATCCATAAATCCATTGACTTAAAACTATTTTATAGGAGTTGTAAAATGAGCAACGTATCAGAAACAGCCTTGAGCAGTATTGAGACTAAACTGCAATCAGAAACCTCAGATTTAACTAATGATCTAAGCCTTCTCCAGGCAGTAAAAGGAAAAATAGAGCGGTTAGAAGGACGAAAAATGCGCTTTAGTGCCAAAATCCAAGTTCCTTATTCTTTAGAGCAAGTTTGGCAAGTCTTAACAGATTATGAAGCTTTTCCAGAATTCATGAGCAATTTAGTTCAAATTCAAAGACTGGAGCATCCCACAGGAAACATTCGTCTCGACCAAGTTCTGAAAAAGAAGTTCATGGGCTTACAATTCAAAGCTCATATGATCATGGATATCGAAGAGAATTCTCCCCATGAAATTCGTGAATATCTTGTTGAAGGGGATTTTCAAAGCTTCCTTGGTTCTTGGCGATTAGACCCTTGCTTGTTAGGAGAAAAAACTGGAGTAAATTTAAGTTATGAACTTTTAGTTGTACCAAAACGTATTTTTCCAATAGCGCTGGTTGAATACGTCCTCAGCCAAGATATGCCAAAAACTATATTAGCTGTAAAAGAGCGATTAGAAAAGTTATTTGGAGCGATTTGTTAAACTAAATACCATCGGTGACCAAATGACAAACTAATCATCGTTGAGATAATGGCATCACAAACTATTACTACACGTAAGACTGTAATTATTACGGGAGGTAACACCGGACTAGGTTACCACTGTGCAAAAACCATTGCTAGTTCTAATCAAGATTGGCACATTATTATTGCCAGTCGGGACAAGATCAAAGCTACTGCCGCAGTTAAACAACTAATTAGCGAAACGGCAAATGAGCATATTGAAGCTATGACGCTGGATTTAGGTTTCCTCCCCTCAGTCCGCACCTTTGCTCAAGATTTTGCAACTCGTGATACTCTGCCACCATTAAGGGCGATTGTATGTAATGCAGGTATCCAAATTGTGACCGGTACGACATACACTAAAGATGGTTTTGAAACAACATTCGGCGTCAATCATCTTGGGCATTTTTTACTAGTCAACCTGCTATTGAAATACCTAATTGCCCCTGCGAGAATTGTCTTTGTTAGTAGTGGTGTTCACGACCCAGACAAGTTAGAAGGTAAAATTATACCGGCGCGCTATCGTCACCCAGAGTTTTTAGCACGGACAGAAACAGACCCTACTGCTTTAGAGGAAAGTCCTGCCAGAAGTGGTATGAGACGCTATGCTACCTCAAAACTTTGTAATATTTTATGTACCTACGAGTTGGCGCATCGGCTCCAATCTCAAGGACATAGCACACTGCAACACCCAATTACGGTGAATGCCTTTGATCCTGGGGCTGTACCTGGTACTGAATTAACTCGACAATACAACCCATTGCTGCGCTTCGCGCTATCGTCAGCCTTTTTACTTCGCTTGTTGGGTGTAAATGCTAATAGTCCCAGCATTTCTGGCCAAGCTATGGCAAGGCTTGTTCTTGACCCGCAACTAGAAGGTATATCGGCTAGATACTTCAGTGGTTTGAAAGAGATTGCATCTTCTCAGGAGTCTTATGACAAGCAAAAAGCTGCGGAACTTTGGGAAGTGAGTGCCAAATTGGTGAAGCTCACTGCTGATGATTCGATTTGGATATCATAGCTGATTCTCAATGAGTGAACGATATCCCTCTTCCATCAGTTTAAGGCGAAATAAAAGTTAATTTTTCGTTGGCTGAAAGGACGAAAATTATTGATTTTTTCAAGACTGATAGAAGAGCGATATTAGGCGATCGCACTCTACTTTTTTCCACTCATCTCACAATTAGAAACCATTTATAAAGTAAATTTTAAGTGCGTTACCGCTTTGCCATAACGCACCACGATCCAAGAAGGTATGTTAGGCACTCAGTTTATATTTTTTGTAGTAATTAATCTCGAAATATGCGCCTAATACACCTAGCAAAAATTGTATTTTTACTTTATAAATAGCCTCTTATACCAATTTTGTATGAAGTTGCATAGAATCAAAAAGCTCTAAACTATGATTGGTAATCATTCCAGCTTTCTAAAGTTTCATGCAGCTTCACAATAATTTGGTATTAGGGGTGCTGAATACCCCATCTAATACCTAATCCTCTACTGAGACTAGTTACATGAATTGTGATAAACAACCAAAGTATTTTAATGCACTGTTAAACAGTGACAGTCTGACTGGAACGTTAAAAAACAAGGCTATAGCTGGAGTAATAGATAGTCTGACTGGAATGCTGGTAAGTAACCTTCTGACTAACGCAACAAATAATCAAGCAGCAAATAGTAGTGTTGGACTAAACTTTCGAGATTACTTCCATTTGAGACTGTTCCTGTTTGCTAGTTCATTTATTAAAGATCAGTTTGGAGCTGGACTGCAAAATAGTATTTTATTGAGTCCGACTCTTCCAGAAAGCGTTCGCGCTTTAATTACAAATTTTGTTGTAGTTGGTACACCTTACAGTGATTCCGAGGTTCTTGCTGGAACTTCACATCCTGATATCATTGCTGGTCGTGAAGGCAATGATGTCATTCTTGGTGTCAATCCTGGTTCGGCTCATCCTGGACGGGGGGATTTCGATTTCTTCGTCGGTGATGTTGGCAAAGACAGATTTATTCTTGGTGATTGGCGAAATGTTTACTATGACGGCAAAGGTACAAAGGATTTAGCTTCAATCGTAGATTTTAATCCAAACGAGGATACAATTCAGTTGCATGGTAATCAAAGCGACTACCTCCTAGTGAATTTTTCTGAGCTGCAACTATCTGGAGAAGGAACGGCAATCTTTAAGAAAGGTTCTAGACCTGATATTATTACTCTCATACCAGGAATTTCTAATTTAAATCTTACTGGAAATTACTTTCAGTTTGTAGGAAATACACCGCCTCCAAAGTCAGACTTCAAGGAGGTTAAGCAGTTTGGTACTGTTGGACTTGACTACTCTTTTGGTGTTTCTACTGATAATTCTGGTAATGTCTTCTTGACTGGAGCTACCGATGGTAACTTGGGAAGACTCAATGCTGGGGATAGAGACGCTTGGGTGGCTAAGTATGATGGCAATGGTAACCAACAGTGGGTTCGCCAGTTTGGAACCTCTGGCAGAGATGAATCTTTTGGCATTGCCAGCGATCGCTCTGGTAACATTTTTGTAACGGGAACAACCTTTGGCTCATTAGGCAAAGCTAATGCTGGGATAGAAAGAGATGTCTGGATAGCCAAATATGACACTGATGGTAACCAAAAGTGGATTCAACAGTTTGGGACTTTTGGATTTGACAATACCTATAAAATTGCTACTGATGATTCTGGCAATGTCTACCTAACAACGTACACTCGTGGCAATCTGTTTGGAGATCAGAATCAAGGTCAAACCGATGTTTGGGTTACCAAATATGATACCAATGGGAACCGAGAATGGTCTCAACAGTTTGGGACTCCTGGCTTTGAGTTATCTTTTGGCGTTACCACCGACCATTCAGGCAATGTATATGCTACTGGATGGATTCAAGATAATTCTGGCAGACTGACCGCAGACTCTTATGATGCTTGGATAACTAAATACGACACCAATGGGAACCAACAGTGGTTTAAAGAGTTTGGAACTTCAGTTTTTGATTGGTCGTGGGATGTTGCCGCCGACCAATCGGGAAATGTCTATGCTACAGGATTAACTAGTGGTGATTTAGGTGGAACCAATGCTGGTTCTTATGATGCTTGGATAGCTAAATATGACACCAATGGTAATCAGAAATGGACGAGGCAGTTGGGAACTGCTGGGGATGATAACGCTTTTGCCATTGCCACAGACATATTCGGCAATATCTATTTAACTGGTGCTACCGATGGTAACTTAGGGGAAGCGAATGCTGGTTCTGATGATGCTTGGGTAGCTAAATATGACGCCAATGGTAATCAACAGTGGATTACACAGTTTGGAACATCTAATCTTGACAAAGCGTATGATATTGCTGTTGACAATGTTGGTCATGTCTTCGTTACAGGCGTCACTGAAGGCTCCCAGGGAGCAACAAACATCGGGTCTTTTGATAGCTGGGTAGGCAAACTGTCTTCAACTGATGGCAGCTTACTGAACTTTAATCCACCTGTAGTGGATCAACAAGCTTGGTTGTGAATCAATTGGCTGCGATGGTAAATATAGCAGAATCCTGAATTAGAATAGGCTCTCTGCCTAGCTTTGAGGCCTAGATAATGTACAGAGAATCCTTGTTTGTAGTAAGGAATTTATCTCTTATAGCCAGGACTAAAGCCCTTATACAATGGATTTTATACCTGAGACTTTTGCACCTTTTTCAACCTGTCGAACTTACGTTTGTTCAAGTCTAGTTACTTAGGAACTAGATAGCAAAGGAAGAACTTTTTTAAATTTTGGTGAGGTAAATTATGGCGATTCTTAAACTAGAAGATGGAACAGTTTATACCCAATTAAAAGATATTGCCCAAGAATTAGCACCTTTAAAAGTTCAACTCAATCGCTGGACTTTAGGAGATAATCCTCAATTGCATCGTTTACTAGCAAAAGACAGTCTCAATAAAGAAGAAGAACAAGAAGTACTAAAAACTTTAGACGGGTATTTTGAGCAAATCAAAGAAACGGCAGGCTATCAAAAGCGGGATTTAGTTGTTGTTCATCCAGGGATACCTAATTTGGATGTGTTGCTCAAGGAGTATGTCAAAATTCATACTCATGCTGATGATGAAGTACGTTACATCATTGAGGGAGAAAGCGTTTTTGGTTTTGTGCGACCTGATGGTAGCCAGGTAGAACTGACTGTAGAGGCAGAAGATTATATTAACCTACCAGCAGGAACCATACATTGGGGTTGTGTGACTCCAGCACGACGGTTGAAAGCAATCCGTTATTTTACCAGCCCTGAAGGTTGGGCTGCAAATTACACTGGGACAGCAATTCGTTTTCGCCAAGCTGCTTTAGAAACAGTCTAAAAAATCATACCATTTAGGATTTTGGCGTTGCATAAATGCGGGATGAATTGAGATTTTTGACAAAGACTAAAGGTAGATTCTTTGCGTCTTTGTGCGGCAGTCTCTCCTGCGTGGAAACCAAAAAGACCACGCTGCCTTGTCTTTGCGTGAAGTAAAAATCATTCCTAAATTCAGCAATGCCAGGATTTTTATACCAGTTTGAAAAAGAATGATACAGTTACATAGGAGCGTAAAACTTGTATGGTTTAGATTGCAAAAGTCAAAAAGTATATTTTTTACCTAAGCAAGCACCAAATTTATCGAATTATTGCAGATATAAGCCTTAATGATCAAGGGTAGGTAATAATATGGCTCAAACTGCCTCCACAACTACAGATACTCTTCCTAATGCTCCAGTGCTGCCCTCTAAAGTTCGGTCTCGTCTTTTATCGTTGCCTTCACTATTGGTAGTGGTACTGGCTTTGGCAGCAGGTATTGGCTACACAATCTGGCGATCACAAGGGCAACCAAGAACCGATGTAATTCATGTAAATGGACGGATGGAGGGCTATGAAACTGAAATTGGTGTCAAGAGAGGCGGTAGGATTGAATGGATCGGTGTGCGCGAAGGCACAGCAGTCAAGAAAGGGCAGCGATTAATCAAGCTGGATGGTATTGAAGATCAACTACTCGAACAACAACTACGCGCTACTGAGGCACAGTTGACATCTGTGCAATCCGATGAACAGCAGGCATATTCAGATGTGGAACGAGTAAAAAGCGAAATAGAGCAAGTCAACAGCCAAATTCAAGAAGCCCGATTAAATTTACAACAGTCACAAGGAGATACCCAAGGTAAGGTTGAGCAGGCTAAGTCTAACGTAGCGGCAGCAAGAGCGCAACTAGTGCAAGCACAGGCACAGGCAAAGCAGGCGGCGGCGGAAGTCAATCTCGCAAAAATGAATCGCGCTCGCTATGCTGAACTGGTAGCTGAGGGCGCTATTAATCAACAGCAATTTGACCAGGCACAAACCACCTTAGACACAGCAGTAGCGACCCAAGAGGCACGACAAGCAGCAATAAATGCTGCTAGGGAACAGTTAAGCGCTGCCCAAGGGGGACTAACCCAAGCGCAAACCACAGGCTTTAACCCTAATATTCGCAACGCCCAATTGGAAGCGCTCAAGAGAAAACGCGATCAAACCTCTGCCCAGCTAAAATCTGCTTGGGCAAAAGTGAAATCTGCCCAAGCAAGAGTCAAGGATGCCCAAGCAACTAAGCAGCAAAGCCTGATCCAGATTCAAGATTCCGAGAAAGACCTGAATGTAATTAGTCCCCTGGACGGGGTTGTGACTGTCCGCAGTTTTGAACCAGGCGCGGTAGTAGGCAGTCAAACCAAAATTCTGACGGTAGTTGACCCGAAGACAATTTATCTGAGAGGTTTTATTCCCGAAGGAGATATCGGCAAAGTTCGCTTGGGTCAGGTAGTCAAAATTTTTCTCGATTCTGCGCCCAATAAACCTCTCAAAGGTAAGGTGATTGCCATCGACCCACAAGCCTCGTTTACGCCAGAAAATATCTATTTTCAGAAAGATAGAGTCAAGCAAGTGGTTGGTGTTCGGATTAGTGTTGAAAACCCGGCTGGCTGCTTTAACCCCAATTTACCCTATGCTGGCACAGATTTGCCTTGTGCCAAGATTGGAATGCCAGGAGATGCAGAAATTTACTTGCAGGGTGAAGGGTGAAACCAGTGAACCACCAAGCAATAATTGCTCCTCTCAACATATCTTTAAACGATAGTTTCTCGACTGAAGTCATCCAAGTTAACGGTTTGCACAAACACTATGGTGGACTAGCCGCAGTTAGAGGAGTTAATTTTACAGTGCGGTCAGGTGAGATGTTTGGACTGATTGGCCCCGATGGTGCGGGTAAGACCACTACCTTTCATATTCTCGGTGGACTAATGGAGACCACAGCCGGAAAAGTAGAGATATTTGGTCAACCTGCACGAGATGCTCGCTTGATGACGGGGTATTTAACGCAGCAGTTTTCTTTATACTTGGATCTCAGTATTGATGAGAATTTACGCTATGCAGCAGGATTGCGGCAAGTAGCCGATGATTTGTTGCAAGAACGTCGCCGTAAATACCTGCACTTGATGAATTTAGAGCAGTTTAGCGATCGCTTGGCTGGGCAACTCTCCGGCGGTATGAAACAAAAGCTAGCCCTATGCTGTGCTTTGGTTTCCCAACCACAACTTCTATTGCTCGATGAACCCACCACAGGCGTTGACCCAGTTTCTCGGCGGGAATTTTGGGATGTATTGTCAGAACTATCAGCTGAGGGCATGACTATTGTGGTGGCTACGCCCTACTTAGATGAAGCTGAACGCTGTCATCGCGTAGCATTAATGTACAGTGGTCAAATTCAAGAAATTGGTACTCCTGCTTCTTTACGTACTAGTCTCGGCTTGCAACGTTTGGAAGTCCGCACACCCAACCTAGAAAAGACTGAGCAATTATTATCACATTTAGCACAACCAAATATCGTGGATATCCAGACATTTGGCGATCGCCTTGATGTCCTCGTTAAAGATATTAACGTTGGTGAAACACAGATACAGCAACTGTTACAACAGCATCAGCTCCCATCCTCCAGCATCGAGCGTGGTGAACCCACACTAGAAAACGTTTTTGTCACACGTCTACGGCAGCAGGGAGGAGTATCAGAATTGTTTGAGTTTCCCCGTTATAGAGGCGGGACACGGAGAAAGGGGGAAATGTGGCAACAAGACCCTGAGTCCTCCAATATTGCGATCTCTGCTCGCAACCTCACCCGTGTATTTGGCAAATTCCAAGCAGTCAAAAGCGTCAACATCGAGGTGCGCTACGGTGAAATCTTCGGTCTTTTAGGAGCTAACGGTGCGGGTAAAACTACTACGATCAAAATGCTGTGTGGATTGCTAGAAGCTAGTAGCGGGGAAATTTCTCTTGGTGGCGAAGTGGGAAACCTGCGTAGTGTCGAACTTCGGCGGCGTATCGGTTACATGAGCCAAAAATTCACCCTCTACGATGACCTAACAATTTTAGAAAACCTGGAGTTTTATAGCGGTGTTTACGGCGTACCCCGAAAGTTACGTCGAGAAAAAATTGACTGGGTAATTGCTACTTGTGGGCTGGAGGGACAAGAAAAGATGCTCACGGGGCAGCTACCGGGTGGCTGGAAGCAGCGAGTAGCTTTTGGTGCTTCGGTGATGCATGAACCAGATATTTTATTTCTGGATGAGCCGACATCAGGAGTAGATCCCCTCGCTCGTCGTCAATTTTGGAAGTTAATTAATAATTTTGCTCGTAACGGTACGGCAATATTAGTGACTACTCACTACTTAGAAGAAGCGGAACAGTGTAACCGCATGAGCTTTATGGTAGCTGGGAAAACGATGGCAGAGGGTTCGCCTAGTTTTATTAAAGCCTCCCAACCAGGAAAACTGATCGAAATTGCCGTAGACCAAAATCAAGCTGCCTCAAAGCTACTGAAAAAACATCTAGAGCCATGGCGTGTATCGATTTTTGCCAATAGCTTACACGTTGTTCTTGACCAACCCAACGAAGAAATTCCCCAAGTACTGGAAATTTTAGAATCCGCCCACCTGAACGTTAAATCTCTGCGCCCTATTTCTTTTTCTTTAGAAGATGCATTTATTGGGATAGTGCAACGCGCACAAAAAATATAATTTTGAATCGTTATGAAACGTATTTTTGCTCAATGTACCAAAGAATTAGTCCAGTTTCGCCGTGATCGCCTGACCTTGGCGTTAGCATTTCTATTACCATTCTTAACGCTATTGATTTTTGGCTTTGCCATCCGATTAGAGAGTAAAAATATTCCCTTAATAGTGCAGGATTTTGACCGCACAAATATTAGTAGTAGTTATATTGAGAGGTTATATGCAACCAATCAATTTCTGCCCAAACAATGGGCAGCAGATTATTCAGTACAGGAGGCCATTGACAAAGGTATTGCCAAGGTAGCAGTGATTATTCCTGCCGAATTTAGCCAGAATATACAAGCTCACAGAAATACTATAGTGCAAGTCCTAATCGATGCCACAGATGTTAATAATGCTCGTGTGATTAAAAATAGTATTCAAGCAGTGACGATTTTTTTCTCACAAGAGCAAGGGCTTGTGCCAACTACTGGCAGCATTACTCCTCGGATACGCTTATGGTTCAATCCTGGTCGCGAAGAGAGATTGTATGTTGTCCCAGGAGTATATGCAGTAGTTTTATGGATTTTTCCATCTTTGTTGACAGCAATTGCAATGGTGCGTGAAAAAGAAAAAGGCACTATCCTTCAAGTGTATACCTCCAGTATTACTGCTAGTGAATTATTACTAGGAAAAGCACTAGCATATCTGATTGTTGCTGCGGTGGAAGCATTAGTGATTATAGGATTGGGGACGCTCATTTTTCAAGTTTACTTAATCAGCAATCCGATTCCTTTATTAATTGGTACATTTTTGTTTATTGCAGATAGTGTTTTATTTGGTTTGCTGTTAGGAGTGCGGAGTAGTAATCAAAATGCAGCTGTACAAGGAGTGGCTCTTATTGGTTTTATTACCTCATTGTTGCTATCTGGCTTTATTTATCCTCTTAATAACATTCCTTTTCCTCTTTCTTTCGTGTCACTTTTGGTTCCAACTCGTTATTTTATTAACATCACTCGTAGTGTGTTTGTAAGAGGCACCGACTGGACAGATATTTGGTTAGATTTGTTAATATTATTTATATTTGCGTTATTACTTTTTAATATATCTCGTAAAGCTTTAAACCTGATGCAACTGCCTAATTAAATTGTTTTTTAATTTTTTATATATTTCACAATTTATCCTATGGTAAATAAAATGAAATTCATTCTCAGACTATTTGATAATTTATTTTGGGCATTAGTTCGCAAAGAGATAAATCAGATTTTGCGAGATAAACAATTAATTGTTCTATTAATAGTACCACCAATATTCCAATTATTGATTTATGGATTTGCACTCAATCCTAATGTACATAATTTGAAATTAGGGGTGATCGACTATGCCAATATAGCAGCAAGTCGAGAGCTAATAACGTCAATAACCTCTAATCAGATTTTTATCCTGGAATCTGTATCAATCAATGAGAAAGAGTTAACTAGTAAAGTAGAAGAAGGCAAATTAAATTTGGGTATAATAATCCCACCAGATTTTCCTAAAAAACTGGCAAACCGAAAAGCTGAAATTCAGGTATTTATTGACGGAGTAGATGCAAATACAGCAGGTATTGCCAGAAGCTATATAACCCAGATTATCCAACAGTATAATATTAGCTTGGCAGATAACCAAGCTAATATCCCAGTGTTAACCCAAGTGGTGTTTCTCTACAATCCTGGTCTAACGAGTAGCTGGTTTTTTGTACCTGGAGTGATGGGTGTAGTACTAACCCTGATTAGCACACTTATTTCAGCAGTAATAGTTGTACGCGAAAAAGATACGGGAACTTTAGAACAATTGCTCATGACTCCAGCGACAAATTGGGAAATTTTACTCTCGAAAATTTTACCATTAGTGTTCTTGCTAATGGGAGATGTTTTGCTGGCTTTGACTTTAGGAAAATTTGTATTTGATCTACCATTTATGGGAAATGCACTACTGTTCTTTGGGCTATCTGGTATGTATTTATTTGTAGGAATTAGTTTAGGAATGATGTTAGCAACAATTTCACGATCGCAACAACAGGTTGTATTGATGTCATTTTTTATTAATATGCCAATGGTGCAAACTTCTGGAGCAATTGCACCCATTGAAGCCATGCCTTCCTTCTTTCAAATAATATCTTTACTCAATCCCTTACGTCATTACATCACTATTGTTAGGGGCATTTTACTTAAAGGGGTCGGTTTAGATGTGCTGTGGGTGCATGTTTTGGCACTCATTGCTTTTGCAGTTGTGCTATTGAGTATCAGTATTAACCAGTTTCGCAATCAAATGAATTAAGGAACATCTTATATGTGTTGCAGCTCGCGTAAGGATTCAGTTCTAATATTGAGGAAGTAAAGAAGGGCGAGACTGATAATTATTAGAGGGTGTTTGAAAAGTTTTGAGGAGTAAAATTTTATGCCAATCGCCTCACCATAATCCGGATTATAGCAAGGTAAATAGGACTTGCTGAAAAAAAAGAAAAGGTTACAGTCTCTAGATTCTCAGACCAAAGAAGTATAGAACTCTTGCATAAATATTTTCTGGTATAATAAAGGGTTATCTATTTCCAGTTTAGGGAAGTTCAAATAGCCAGAACTTACTAAATTTCTAGTATTAACTCTTACTGGGGAATCCCAAATCAAAAATTTGACATAGCTAACTGAATTCAGCAATCTGACTTTTCCCATTAAGTCTGTTTTGCAAGCTGCCAACCTTCACTGGAGTTTAGACTAAATAGCCAGCCCCAGCAATTCTCATTTTGAAAACAAAAGAAGATAAAAACAAAAGAAGATAAAGTCCTCTTGTTTACATAGAGAACTTCTGTCTAATTATGGTTTCATTGAAGAATAAATAAGAAAAATTCCAGGTTCAGATATGTAGATTAATCCAACTACTATCAAATACCAATTCATAAATACGGTTATGAACTTTTAGAGAACCCTGTTGCTTGACCACCAGTCCTGATAAGAGCAATTCTTTTTCTTCTAGACTGTCAACTGAGACGACTTCTTTTTGATGCCAAATTCTTTGATAGAGTTTGAGTAGCTCTACAGGATTACATTCACTTTTAAGGATGCGATCACGAATTGTTCTCAAATGCTCTGGCTGATCCTGAGATTCCCAGTTTTCAATCAACTGCGTTTGCACTAAGTTCTTAATCCTTTCTGCTTCACAATAAGCAGGAACAGAGAATGAAGAACTACGGATAATCTGACAAAGCTTTTGAGTAAGAAAAGGCTGACCACTTGTCCAAGCTAACATTTCTTTCAGTACTACTTGGGGATTGCTAACCTTATCTGTTAATCCTTGAAGTAAAGGTTGGGCTTCATGTTCTTTAAAACCTTCTAAGTGAATTGCTTGACCAATATTAAAAGGTGTTCTCTTGTAGTCACTTGTTAAATCAGAAGGTGTGACAACACCAAATAGAGCAAAAGTTAAACGCCGATAGTTTGGATTAATACTGCGTTGGTTATAACAAAAGCGAATTAAAGTAAAAAAGTCATTAACGGGAAATTTTAAGCCCAAGGTGCTATCAATTTCGTCTAGAAAGATAAAAATTTTTTCAGTCTTAACGTAATTTAAAATAATATCTTCTATAAATCGACTCAAGCACTGGATTGGCGATAAATCTTTTTGCTCATTCCACCAGGCTTTAAGATTCACTGTTTCTAATAGATTAAAGCTTTGCCACAACTCGACTGCTAATCCTTTATACCACTGGATAGGAGTGATGTTTTCACTGCCAAGGCGAGTCATGTCAATGGCTGCACAGATGAAACCTTCTTGCTGAAGATGATGCATCATACGCACCATGAGGCTTGACTTGCCCATTTGCCGCGCATTCAGAATGTAACAAAAATCCCCAGTCTTCAACGCTTTATAAAGATAACGGTCTGCGGAACGCACCACATACGTGGGAGCATCCATTGGTAAACTACCACCCACTTGATAATCATAGGTTGAAGGTTGTTCCGCATTCCTGAGTAAGGCATTTTCAAATATCAGTTTATCTTGAGTAACTTTTAGAATTTCTAGCGTTTGTGATAGTTCTTGAGTGCGCTCTTCAACTTTTTGTTCTAGAGTGCGGTTGGATTCAGCTAATGCATCTTTTGCCTGCTGTAAGGCAACATTTTTAAGTGTTAATTCCTGTGTAAACTGAATCCGTTCAGCTTCTGCCTTTCTGCGTTGGCTAATATCTTGAAAAGCAGCTATGGCATAGATAATTTGACCATTGTCATCAAAAATCGGTGTAGCTGAGACTTCTAAGGGAGTAATCTTGGCTGCTTGGCGAATTTCAATATCGTCCACAGAGACGCTTTCACCACTTAACGCTCGCACAATGGGCTGCTGCTCAGTGGGGTACAACTGCCCTGTCCCTGCCAAATAAGCTTGATAAATTTCGTTTAATCGATTGTCAGTGACTTCTGTTACGATTCCCTTACCAAGTATTTGTTGTGCATTTTGATTAGCGTAGTAAGATTTGCCATTGCCATCAATAACAAATACTCCCACTGGTACAGCTTCTAAAAATTGAGCGAGCCTTCTTTCACTTTCACGCAATGCCTCTTCCGCCTTCTGGCGCACGGCGATCTCTTGTTGCAGATTGAGCAATAATTCTGCTTGAGCTTGCCGTGCTAAACGCTCCTGTTCCCAAGCTGCTTTCATCCGCTGCACGTGTTGCAAAGTTTTGTTAGTAGTAACTTCTAAATCTTGAAGATCGAGCGGCTTAGTCAGGAAATCAAAAGCACCCCGATTCATCGCTATTCTGATATTGTCAATATCATTATAAGCAGAAATAATAATTGTTCTAATGAAGGGATATAACTCATTCAATTTATTTAGTAAAGTTAACCCATCCATTTCGGGCATATAGATGTCAGTTAATACTATATCAATATCTAGTTCAGCTTCTAATTTCTCAAGAGCTTCAAAACCATTGTGTGCAAAAATAAACTGAAACTGCTTATTTTTGATTTCTTTCTTAAACTTCTGGCGGATTAAAAATTTTATATCAGGCTCATCATCTACAACCAGTATTTTTACCGACATTTTAGTTGATTTATAAATTTAATATCTTTGTTTTGAGTGTATTAAATGCAATTGGTTTTGTAATATAATCATCAGCTCCATATTCTTTAGCAATTATGTAATTACTCTCGTCGTTATATGCAGTAATCATAAATACTTTTAAATCAGGAGAAATTGTTTTGATAATTTTGAGCATTTCTAGCCCGCTCATTCCCGGCATATTAATATCTGTTAAAATTAAAGTGATGCAATTATTTAATCCTTTTTGTAAATATTGTAGTGCTTCTTCTGCTGAAAATGCAAAATGTAATTGAATTTGGTTATTTTTAATTTCTCGGCGAAATTGTTGTTCAAATAATAACTGAATATCTTGTTCGTCATCTACAACTATTATTTTCATGAAAACAATCCATTAAAAATCTCTCTTTCATAGAAATACTACAATGAATCATGAGAAATTTTCGGAAAATTCAATTCATTTCATACAAAAGGCAGGTGGCAGGTGACAAAGTTACCCCTCTTCTGTCACTTTCCGGAAGGGCGATCGCTAAAAGCCTTATGAGGCAATCAATAGAACCTATACTATTAGAAAAAAATCGGTCTTGTATTTGTTATTAGAAAATAATTGCGCGATCGCAGGCTATACAAAAGCTCTAGAATTCAGAAATGGCAAAAGTTTTCGGAGAGTGACAGAAGCTGTTCATGAGCGGATCGCCCACTATGGATGAAAGAAACCATTCTGTTTTCTTAGGAGAGGGTTACAGCGCTTCCTGCTGTTATGAAGCACAGTTTATGCCCTCCCCGCTATCTCCTGTAACCTTTCACGACAAAAACGTACCTCACAATAGCGGGAACTGCTGTAAAGTCCTTTCCTGTCTAAGCTTTATCGTTTATTGATGTCCTAACTACCTTGGCTTAAGTATTGTTCTGATTTGGTATGGTTTTAGGTAAAATCATGATAAAATATGTATACTTTTTAACTTGAGTTTCTACTCGGATTTCTCCTTGATGCCCCTGCACAATAATATCGTGGCTAATTGATAAACCTAAGCCTGTTCCTTCACCTGTAAGTTTGGTGGTGAAAAAAGGATTAAAAATTTTATCGACAACTTCCTGAGAAATACCATTGCCGTTGTCTTGAATACGTACTTCTACTTTTTCACCCAAATCCTTAGTTATAATCGATATTTTTGGTAAGAATCCTTCTTTTACTTCTTTCTTTTTCTCATTGGCTGCATAGCAAGCATTATTAATGATATTAATGAAGGCACGGCTAATATCTTGCGGTATGATATTCAACTTAGGAATTTGTTGGTCATAATTTGTTTCGATGGCGACTTGAAAAGAAGGATCTTTGGCACGCATCCCATGATAAGCCAAATTTATAGACTCTTCTAACAAAGCGTTGATATCATTCAGTTGTCGTTTGCCGAGTTGCCCTCTAGAGAGCATAAGCATTCCATTGACGATATCATTCGCTCTTTTACCATGCTCATTTATTTTTTGAGAGTTTTTGCTCAGATCATCTAAAATTTCTTCAGTGTTTTCTCTACTTTGTGGCTCTAATTGATTTTTTTGAGTTTCTAGCTCTTCAAGCAATTCTTGGGTTAATTGCACAGAAAGTTCGGCAAAATTGTTAACAAAGTTTAAGGGATTTTTGATCTCATGGGCAATACCTGCTGCTAATGCTCCTAAAGAAGCTAATTTTTCTTGAGCGATAATTTGATCTTGTGTGGCTTTGAGCTTTTGCAGGGTGCTGGCTAATTCCTGATTTTTGTCTCCTAATTCCTGGGTTCTGGCTTTTACTTTCTGTTCTAGAGTTCGATTGTAATCCTCTAATTGCTCGTAAAGGCAAGAATTTTCAATGGAGATAGCTGCTTGAGTAGAAAGGATTCTTAAAATTTCAACTCGTTCAGGAGTAAATGCACCCGTTGTTAAATTATTTTCTAAATATAAAATACCGCTCAGTTTGCCTTGATAAAGCAGAGGAGTGCAGAGAACCGATTTAGGCTGATTTACGACAACGTAAGGATCGCGGATAAACTCCCCTTCATGAACCGCATCATTTAAAACTATATCCTTTTGAGTACGAGCAACATAATTGATGATAGCAGCTGATAAGGGAGGTGTTTGGCGATCGCTATCTAATGAATTAACTGGAATCGACTGCATAATAGTAACGCTATCAGAATTTACCGATCCTTGAGCTCCAATTACCCACTCACCTCCTTTGTCGAGAATTAAATAGCCTTTTTGAGCACCTGCATTCTCGATCACAATTTTTATCAACTTTTCTAGCAATTTATTCAATACAATTTCACTTGCTATAACTTGCGATGCTTTAACAACTGTTTTCAAATCCAATACTTCTGAGCTAGTTTCTTCACTGGTAGTTTTAAAAGTAGATTTTCCCGGTGCCATGATCTCAGATTTTATAGCAAGCAAATTAGGATATTTTTCCTCTAAATCCTTAATTTTAGCTGCTGCTCCCCATTTAAGATAGCAATACCAAGCATCGGTCATATAAATTTTAGCAATTTTGTTAAGATCATTAGCTAAATAGAACTTCGCCGCTAGTTCATTACCTAGTGCTTGTTCATTACAATATTGATTTTCTTTAGCTAACTCAATAGCACGATTATAAAATTGCATTGCTTTTGTATCAGATCCTTTCACACGATGCTTTTCTGCTTCTACTAAGTAAAATTTATGCAAGTAATTTATCGAAGCATAATTCGCCCAATTTTGCATTTTCTCTTGATGTTCTGTCACTTTTACTAATATTTGCTGTTTTTGGGTTTTTGATGCAGAGTCATAGGTAGCAAGGCGAGCTAGGGAATCATAAAAATAAAACAGAGGAATCAGTAATGTAGCAGTTGCCCCATCTAGATATTGTTCTGCTTTTTCAGCATTTTCAACAGCTAAAGAATACTCACCAAAAAGATAACATAAATACAGTTTATTAAAATATAAAGCGCAAAGGGCATAGCGATCATTTGTCTTGATATGAAGCGGAAGCATGATTTCTTCATTATAGGTCTCTCCTAACAAACGGTAGGGAGATTCAGCACGCCCAATCAAGTTTTGGACAGTTTGACCATAAATATTATTGTAATTAAGCGTTCCTTCTTGCTTGAGTTGGCTCATAAGCTGACTGTAACTAGTTACTTCTAATGCCAAATTATCAAGTTCTTGTCCTACAAAAATTGAATGAAATGAGTAGAGATAAGCGCAAGTAGTTCCGTAATATAAATCTCCTACCTCCAACCCAGTTTGATAAGCAGATTGCAATAATTGTAAAGACGATTTAATAGGCTCTTTCCAAATACTAATAGCTGCGTAAAAAACAGCATTTACTTTAGAAATAAGTTCTTTAGCATGAAATTTATCTATCAAATCTAGAGCTAGGCGACCAAATTGATAACCTTCCTCAATTTCACCTGATACACCACACAGAATTAATCCGTAATTAACATAAGCAAAAGCAGATAGAGAATTATTCCCATATTCCAGCGATAAATTTACCTGTTTAGATACTAATAAGGGTAACAAATTAGAAGCAGCAATATAAATAGAAGAAAATATGCAACTTGTTACTCTCATTATCGCTAATTTGTACGGTTCGCCCATTTGAGGCAAATTAATTAAATTCTCAATACATTTACCTGCTAAATTTGTTCGAGTTTTTTCTAATTCTTGTTGAATATCTAATGGTTGGATTAATTCGGGAAAACTAATTCCTAAAGTTTGCAACACGGACAAAGCAATCTGAATAGCTTCTAGCTCTTTATTTTGGGATTGTAAAGCTTCAATACTAACTTCATAGACTTTTACCTTATCTAATAGAGTTTTTGCTTCTTTTAGCACCACCGACGTACATTGTTCCATTTGTTCAAAATTTCCATTTAAATAGGCTACCTCCGTTGCTTCTACATAAATATTTAGTTTCAAATTATAATTTTTTTGCCAATCTTTATCCGCTAAAAGTTCCTGTCCTACCTTTAAATAATTGAACGCGGCTTCGTAAGCCGTTGCTGGTTTGGCTTTTTGTCCTGCTAGCAAATTGAGTGCAGCAACTTCAATTTGTTCTTGTTGGCAAGTTATAAGTTTACGCCCTAAATTAAGGTGATCAACAATCTGAAATAGTCTTTCCGATAACTCTTCTGCTTGAGTATTTTTCCATAGCAAACGACCAATTTTTAAGTTAATAGCTGGATTTTGTTCTTCATCAATGAGAATATTAGCTGCTTGCTGAATGCGATCGTGTCCAAATTTATAATTTTGAATGATTAGTTGTTCATTTAATTCTGACAATGGAATAATTAAACCTTTATCAATCGCTGGAGTTAAACTATTAAAAATTTCTTTCTCCGATTTTTTACAAACTATAGAAATTGTATATAAGTTAAATTCTGCTCCCATACAAGATGCTATACTTAAACATTTTTGAGTAGCTTTTGGCAATTTTTGCATTTGAGCGAGCATTAATTCAACTACATTCTCAGTAATTCTTAATTCTTCAATTAATTTTATATTCCAATGCCAAAAGCTTTTTTTATTTTTATCTACTGAGTTATGCTTATATACAAGCAACTTATTAGAATAAATAGCTTTTAAAAATTCATTAACAAAAAAAGGATTGCCATTAGTTTTGTCATAAACTAATTTTGCTAAAGGTTTTATATCCTTTATTTCAGTAAAGATTGCATCAGATATAAGTTTATTAATATGATGTAATTCTAACGGGTTTAAAATAATTTTATTTATGATTGTTCCTTTGTTCCGTAAATTATCAAGAGTGATATTTAAGGGATGAGTGTGGTTAACTTCGTTATCTCGATAAGCTCCAATGAGAAATAAAAATTGGATTTTTGCATCCATCATAATCAATTCTATTAACTTTACACTAGCAGAGTCTGCCCATTGTAAATTATCAAGAAAGATAATTAGAGGTTGCTTAGAAGAACAAAAAACGCGAATAAAATTTTTAAAGACTAAATTGAAGCGGTTTTGAGCTTCTGTTGCTCTTAATTTTGATATGGGTGGTTGCTTACCAATAATTAATTCTACTTCGGGAATAACATCTATAATTATTTGTCCATTAGCCCCTAAAGCAGTTAAAAGTTTTTCTCGCCATTGATTTAGTTGTGCTTTACTTTCACCTAAGAGTTGGCGTACCAAGTTAGTAAAGGCATTGACAACCGCAGAGTAAGGAACATTACGTTGAAATTGATCAAATGTACCTAAGATAAAATAGCCTCGTTTTTCAGTTAGAGGCTTGTATAGTTCTTGTACTAATCTCGTTTTCCCAACCCCAGAATATCCAGTTACTAGCATCAGTTCGGTTACGAATGATTTAGCTTTTTCTGGTGCTGTTACTCTTTCAAATGCTGCGATTAGGGTTGAGATTTCTGCATCTCTACCATAAAGTATTTGAGGAATTTGGATCTGTCCGGTAATATCTTGTGTAGCAAGGGAAAAATCTACTATTTTGCCTGTAGATTTAAGTTGTCTGAGGCATTCTTCTAAATCAGCTTTAATACCGTAGGTACTTTGGTATCGTTCTTCAGCCGTTTTGGCCATCAGTTTCATCACTAAATTAGAAACCACCAAAGGAATTTTAGGGCTAAGTATATGAGGAGGTACGGGTTGTACAGCTAGATGACAGTGAACTAACTCCAAGACATCAGTTCTCTCGAAGGGTAATTGTCCTGTCAGCAGCTGATAGAACGTAACACCGAGAGAATAGAAATCGGTGCGGTAGTCTAAAGGGCGGTTCATTCGCCTGGTTTGTTCTGGGGAGATATAGGCTAAAGTGCCTTCAATAATATAAGGATTTTTGAGACAGGGATCTTCTTGTTTGAGTACGGTAGCAATACCAAAATCGATGATTTTGAGTTGTTTAGTGGTGGGATTGAAGACGATATTAGCTGGATTAATATCTTTATGAATTAAATGGGCTGCATGAATATTGCCTAAACTTTTAACTATCTCAATAGCAACAGGAAAAAAAATTTCAAATGCAAGAGGTTTTTTTTGAAACCATCTGTCTAAAGATATCCCAGCAAAATCTTCTAGGATTAGAACTAGCGTTCTCTGATAAGAGCCTAAACTATAAACTTTTATTGCTCCTTCAAAATTAAGATTGCGGGTAATTTCATATTCCTGCTTATAACGAGCAAGTTCTTGGCTAGTGGGATAGTCTTCCTTTAGTACTTTGAGGATAACTGGCTTATTGTCCGACTCTTGGATAGCTCGATAAACTTTTGAATTATTGCTTTCGTAGATTTGGTTAAGTATTTGGTATCCACTTAGACTAATCATAATAAACTAACGAAAATATCTCAACATAAAATGGTTAATACAACATAAATTGTATGAATTAATGTAAGTGATCGCTTACATTAATTCATCTTTTGAGGTACTTTTAATTACCAGCGTTTCTTCTGCGAATGTTATCTAATGGGTCGAAGAAGAATTCATAAGGAACTTTCATTATGCTGCGTAAATCAGATATTAACCTAGATATTTTATAGGTATGTTCAACATGGGAAATCTGCTCAAAATACTCTGAATGTAAGCTAAAACCAAAATGAACTTTTTTTGGTAAACAAATTTTAGTAATAGGACCTTGATTCAGATCGTTAGCAGCAAATAACCATGCTTCCAAGTAATCTGTAGGTGTCAAAATAGTGGTTAAAATATATCCCTGAGCTTGAGAAATAAATTGAATACTATTGACAACATACCCGTCAGGAAATACATAAAAATCAAGTAATCTCTTACCTAAATGAGACACATGAATATCAGGATTTTGCTCTTGTTCTTCCTTGATTTGTTGAGTAAGTTCTTCCCAGTTTTTATCTAAGGGAACTTTAGCTAAAACTGAGGGGAGATCATGTGGGGGTAATTGTTCGTCATTGAGAATACGATTCGGGCAATCACGAAATCCAAGGTATTGGCGACGGCAAATAAAATCGCGCTGATACCCAGTATAAACTTGATAGATAGTGGAATATCCTTCTTTAGCTAAGAACTCTCTGGAATCGGCTGTGTGGAGTGTTGTGGAAAACCATCCCGGATGGATAAAGGCTTCTTGGCTTTGACAAGAAGCATTTTTGATTACTACTTTGCGTAGTACCCCAGGATCAAATGCAAACATCCAAGGTATACCCCACCAATCTTGGCTGTAGGATTCGCCACTAAAGTGTTTAACATCATCCTCTTCGAGTGCATCTGTTAGGCTAATTGTTGCTTGTTGTATGGCAACGCAATGAATTTTGTCGTCAATATGATAGTAGTTCCATAAAAAGTGGTAACTATCACCATCAAAAGTTATTAGGCGTGAGGTGACACTCTCTTGACGTTTTTCTTCAATCTCTTCACGGTTAACAATGTAAAGCTGTGTTTTTTTATACGGCTTGAGAGGAGGAATTTTTAGCCCCAACAGCATGGATACTCCCATTTGGAAGGGCATATCTGGAAACATAATATATTTTTCTGTCACTATAACTGTGTGGGGAGTACCATCAAGAACTGTTCCCTCAACTTTCCAATGTTCTAAATCTCCCTTGCCATTCCAATAAGTGATATAGACATCACTCACCATGTCAGTAAATAAATTGCCTGGACGAAGCTTAGACTTTAATTCACAGCTAATAAGTCTATCAATTTTAGGGTCGTATAAGGGATGGGCTGTATTTGCTACCAAAGGAAAAAATGCTAGGGGAACAGAAATGATATGTTCGTCAAAATGTCCTATAGGTGTTATCGTTTCAAGGGTGTCTGGATCTACTTCCCAGTAGCGTCCTGCATCTGCTGTTAAAAGTAGCCTGCCCTTCATGTTAACAACGGCTGTGTTGGCAATTTCTGATATTCCTAAAGGAGTTATAACTGCCGGAAAAAAAGCTTTTGACAGATTATATAGTGGTAGTTTGCCATTCCAAAAACTATCCCAAGTTCTTAATCTATTTGCGTGGATTTTTATTTTGTCATTTTGAGCTTTGAGATTCCATTTAATAATTACACCTTCACCAGCAAATAAATGGCGGTCTTTCTTGCGGTGAAAAGGGGCAACCATAAAGACATAGCCGGATAAATTATTTGGCCAAGTTCCCTCTGTTATTTCCGCATCCCAACCATTATTGTTTGGTTCAGGAGAAAGTTTAAAATTTTTAATGTTAACTTTTGCAGGATTTGTTTTTGTTGTTGAGTTAGCTCCCATAAATTTCGCCTTTTAATGATTTTATTGTCTTTGATTTCAAAAATTGCTAATATGCTCAAAGGTTTAATAATATGATTAATATCATATCTAATTAATATTAATCAATTATTGTTCTCATCTCTTTTTAATTGCTGATTATTGAAATACTGCCGATACAACTGGCAAAAGGGTGTAGCTTTATTACCATCTAATTTAATCAGGCCCATGCTACTTAACTTGTAAGCTACAATCGGTTCTAATTGCACAGGTTCAGTAGAACTCATTACTGCATTAACAGCTATGAGCAATTCCAACTGTTGTTGCAAAGTTACCCAATGACGTTGTAAGTGATGAGAATAAATTCCACTAGATGTAGGAGCGGTTTTCAATAGTTCCGCCAAATTCATCTCCTCAAAACTTAAATAATAGATTGCCATGTGTATCAGCGCTGGATGTCCCCCAACCATAGCCATTAATTGTTGGCTTTCCTCTCCATTACTCCAGTCAAGTCCATAACTTTGGGCTAACTGCTGCACCTGCTCCAAGCAGAAATCACCCAACTGAATCGGTAAACCAACATTGAAAGGCGACTGGTTAAGTTCTAGAGGAACATAAATTTCAGTGGAGTGTACGACAATCAGGCGCAGCTTCTGCCAGATGAGCAGTCTTTTGGCTTCTTCATACCACGAACGCAACATCGGTAGAAAATCTTTTGCCACTTGTGGATGTTCAAAAATCTGGTTCACTTCGTCTAAAACCAAGACTACAGGAGAGTTGATTTGCTCTAGTAAATGCTTTCGGAAATATAAAGAACAGCTGACTTTGCTGCCGATATCTTCATCCCAATAGTCGTCTAATCTTGGTTCAATTTGTAGTTGGCGGCTGACATTAGCACATAGCCAGCGCAAAAATAGATTCAATTCATTCAAAATTGAACTGTCAATCTGTTCCAAATTGAGACTTACAGTGCAGTAGCCTTGGGAGTCAGCGTAGTTCAAAATCCTCAACAACATTGAAGTTTTACCCATTTCCTTGGGAGCTTTTATCCGTACTAAGGCTCCTGGTTTAGAAATTTCTTTATAAACTCGTGTAGAAAGGGTAGAATTTTCAATGTAAAAAGAGGAACCAAGCGGAACTGGACCACTGGGGTAGTTAGGTGACGGTTTTTGGTCGGTATCAGGGAATGAGTCCACAGAATATTGCTTTAGCATCGTTGTTTTTGAAGCCGCACAGGTAGCATGAAGATAAGACTCTAGTACCACCCGGCAATTTTTTTTGGTAACACGACTACCGACGAGTTCGGTGAGTCGTTGGCACAATTGTGGAGCAACAACGTTAGTAAAGTAGCCAGCACTATAGCCCCTCTCTTGAGCAATTTGGTAATATGTTTGATATTGCCAAATACCTTGCATAATCAGAATTTCTGTGTAATTGAGAGGGCGAATTTGCTTTTCAAGTAGCTTGCGATTAACAATTTCAACTAAAGGTTCGAGTTCTATAGAATCCATACACTTATCCTCTCTGCTGTTCTGCACAATAATTTATGTAATTACAAGAAAGGCTAGGATGCATATAGGATAAGCTTCATATCCTCTTCATATCCTAAATTCCTCTCCAGTAATACTTTTGCTGATTATTATGTAATTTTATTAATTAATGCAGTGTGCAACTTAATCTTGTTAAACCTTGATTCATTGTGAGGTAGAGAGAAGTTTGAACGTCGGAAGCCAGCACTCAGAACTTCGGGGTATCTTGCAGCCCCGAAAAGGACAGACAAAATGCCTATTCCACAATAATTTAGAGAAAGTTGCACATCGCGTTAATTCTAGCGCTAATTTTTGATCTTGATATTACTTGATATAATGAACTAAAGTTTGGTCAGATTATTACATTAAAATTCCTGTACCTCCCTTCGTTTGAATCATATTCTTTAACCACCCTAAAGGTTATAATTTAAAAATAATGATTTACCTTTTAAGGCAAATGTTATCACTCCATGAAACTATTTGCAATATATATTGTTTCACAATAAAATAATTAAACCTTTAAATATTTTCATAAAACAATTTTGTAATGACTTCTTTATTAATGAAAATTTTAGTTACTGCAATTTAAAAAAGATAGCTTATGAAAAATTATTTACATAACGATAGCTATTGTTTTGAGATAGATATTTGTAAATAAGTATTTAAATTTAACTTTTGTAAACATATTAGATATATTTGCTATTACAAGCTGGAAAATATTAATTAATCTTCTACTTATTTATCTTAGCATTACCAAGTTAATTAATTTCATAAAAATCTCATATAAAATATCATTGTAATGGCTTGAAACTTCATATAAATTTTTAGTGTTCCTTTGAAAGCTCATAAAAATCTCATATAAAATATCATTTAATATTTTGCACTTTAATAAACATACGCTGTGATAATAGGCTAAACAAAAAAGTTAAATCTTAATTCTTTGACGTAAATAACCAGGTTTAGTGCGTCTCAAACCCTATTGACAGGGGGACTATAGTAGAGTTTTGAGTTTGGGAGAGCTGCCGCTAACACAGAAAACATATAGATCACGTACATCACTTGCTACGGAACGAGTAAAGGGAGGCCTTATAAAGATTTATCAGAGGCTGTTTAGGTATTTATGCAAGTTCCAAAATAAATTTATAAATGTTGCTAGGGTCTGTCATCAGTTGATGTAAAGGAAGGTAAAGTAAACAGAGAAAAGATTTTAGAAGGATTATAGAGCCATGACTTGCCGCCGTTATACCCTCCGGGAAGACCAGTGGGAGCGCCTCAAAGACCTATTGCCGGGACGAGAAGGTCATGTCGGTGGGACAGCGAAAGACAATCGGTCGTTCGTGGAAGCCGTGTTATATCGCTACCGAGCAGGTATCCCGTGGCGAGACTTACCCGAACGGTTTGGGGACTTCCGAGTGGTACACACGCGGTTTAGTCGCTGGGCAAAAAGTGGGGTGTGGCAACGCTTGCGGGGCTACAAAAAGGGCTAGGATATCGATAGGATAAGCCTCATAGCTCTTTCCCCTTGTTGATAATACTTACGCTTATTAGGAGCTAGTGTCATTAACTCAGCTACTAATTCATAAGAATTTTCCATAAAATCAACCCAGGTAGACCCATATAATCCAATATAAAAACTGCTATGACGGCGAATTGTCCTCAAGAATTCTTTAATTCTACCGACATATTTTTGAACACCCATACGTTTAATTTTTTGACCAGATATAGTTGCAGCGGTATAGGCAAGTGAGATTAATAATATTAATGAAATTAGCCGTTGTCCTGATACATTAGTATCTTCTAAGTTGTAACCACCACTCTTAAAATCTCTAAACATCTCTTCAATATCAAACCGTTTTTTATAAGCTTTAATACTCGACTCTAAAGTATCAAAATTAGTGAGAATAAACCAGCCTTCTTCTGGGGCGACTCCAAAGCGTTTACGTTTCCATTTACCAGCAAGGTTAAAACTGATAAATCCTGTAGACTTTGTATATTTAACCCCTTGATAAAAAAACGAAACTCCAGGCGATAAACCTGAATCTTTTAATTGCAGCCAAATCTCCGGTTCTATCTCTATAAAAGCATCTTTCTTTATACGTAAGCAAAAGTACACTTTCTGCTCTGTAAGCCAGTTAGCCAATTTCAGTGAACAGAATTCGCGGTCTCCTAGCACAACAGTTTTATAATTTTTAAACAGGGGTAGCGCTTTATTAAAAACAACTTTTTGTTCGTCAAAATTACTCGAGCCTAACTTGTCTAATAACTCAAAATATATTGGAATAGACCTTTTATCCCAAACCACACTAATCATTAATAGGTTAATGCATCCCCAATTAGTCCGATCTATAACTACATAAACAACTTCAGTCAAAGGAAAATATATTTCTAACCAGCTTTTAACTATGTGTTATCCATATTTCTTCAACATTTATGTAATTCAGAGATAAAAAACGTTGAATCTTTTTTCTTCTACTCTCAAACAATATTGAAATAGGTAAAGCTGTAGCCAATGCCTCAAGGCTTACAGTTTTAATAGATTGTAATAAATATTCTGCACGTCCCAATTCTCGCTTGAGGTTTGTTTCGTAGAATTCTGGTAACATTATCATTAAATAGAGCTTATTGCGAATTAATGCTCTTTTTCTTTTACCATAAATTGCTACATTACTTGCCATATATCTATTTCAGGGTATTTTGTCTCCCCTCAAGGTGGCAACGAGTCTTTGAGGTATTAGCCGATGATGCAGACAACGAATATGCCATGATTGACTCGAGCATAGTTCGCGCCCATCAGCACAGTGGGGGTGCAAAGGGGGGGATGCAGACAGGGAAGCGATTGGACGAAGCAAAGGGGGGTTGAGTACCAAGATTCATGCGGTCGTGGATGCCTTGGGCAATCCGATCAGCTTTCATCTCACACCAGGGCAAGCCTGTGACCTGGATGGTTCAGATGTGCTATTGCCTCACCTGAGCGCAGACACTGTGCTGGCAGATAAAGGTTACGATGCGGATGCGCGCGTGATCGAGGTTCTTGAGGCTCAAGGTAAAACTGCCGTGATTCCGTCGAAGTGCAACCGCACCACTGTGCGTGATTATGACAAAGACCTGTACAAAGCCCGGCATTTAATTGAGAACTTCTTTGCCCGACTCAAGCAGTACAGAGCGATTGCCACCCGTTATGACAAACGCAAGGTCAATTTTCTCGGTGCAATTTACCTCGCTGCTACTGTGATTTGGCTTAACTGATGACACGCCCTAAATTTGTAGTGTCGTTTTTCTAGCCATTAGACCTGTCCGAAAATTAAATTTGCATAAAGATAGAATAAAAAATTTTAACTTTATTAATCTTGATGTCGGCCCTATCTAGCTTTTGCGGACTATACAGCATAATAAATTTTGTTTAAACACAAAATTTGAAAATACTATTTTTTGCTTATAAACTATCATCAATTATGTCAAAGCCTTATTTCTATGTTGATTTAAGACAGATAAGCAGCGTTTAAAACCCTTGTACAGAATGGATTATAAATTTACGGACAAGTCTAATCCCTCACCTAGGCTTTACGGTGGTCGCCCTGTGAGATGATGTATGATAGCCAAATACAGAATACTTATTCCTAACCAAGCTCTCCTTTTTCCAGTGACGATGATAGTAGACTCACTCAGGATTTACGATTTGTGCAGTTTTTCTGAGGTAGGTAATGGTTTTTCTATAATTTTACTTGCAATATTGACAAAATATCTCTAACTGGGGCTTTATCGACTTCTAGCTTCTCTATTCTCTCTAATAGTCGTTTTGGAATATACTTACACTTTTTAACCAGGCGATTGCCATCTTTCCAAAACTCATAGTGATACCAAGCTTGGGGATAATCTTTGCCGTGAAGGGTGATGCTTTTCCACTGAATGGAGCCACTACCTAATCCTTTATGTCGTCTAGTTTTACTAGGGTTATTTTTACTAGGGGGTATTTCTGACAGATCGACATCATTACTAGGGTTATTTCCGATATCCCCCAGTAATGTGTTTTTACTAGGGCTAGGCACAACACCCAGTAATGTCAAAATTTCTCTAATTGGGCGCTTCTTGAACTCTGCTTCTTGAATAACCCCCAGTAAATGCTTGGGAATGTACTTGGTCTTCTTTCTCCCTTTTTCCTGCCAATGATAATAAGCCTGGGGATAGTCCTTTCCACCCCTAGTAATGGTGCGCCAATGAATAGTGCCGTTACCCTGACCCCAATTTCTGCGTTTTTTACTAGGGTTATCTTTACTGGGGGGTATTTCTATTTCTTCAAAGTTTTTACTAGGGCTATTATCAATACCCCCCAGTAAAAATTCCGATACAGGAGGTGGATGGTTTCGACAGGAGTTTGAAAACTCAGATATTTCCGGAGCGCAAATTCTGGATAATTCCATAGGACTTGTCAAAAAATACCGTTGCTGTGCCAGTCTCGCCATGCCGTGCTTTAGCCATGATTAGCTCTAATATTCCTTGGTTTGTAGTATCGGAGTTGTAGTACTCATCGCGGTAAGCGAGAATAATATTGTCTGCCACCATTTCTAAAATTCCTGACTGGCTAAGGTCGCTCATCATTGGGCGCTTATTCTGTCTGCCCTCAACTCCCCTAGAGATTTGCGACAGTGCTAACACGGGTACATCCAGTTCCCCTGCCATTTTGTAAAGTCCTCTGGCCACATCTCCCAGTTCATAGCTGCGGTTCCCTCCAGAATCCTCTGCCATCATTTGCAGGTAATCAACTACAACTAACCCCAGTTTTCCCTCTTTGGCCTTAATTTGACGGCATTCTGAGGCAATTTGTGAAACGGTGATGCCCCTTGAGTCATTCATGTACAGCGGTAATTCTGAAGCAACACCGACGATTTTGGCAATGCTTGTAAATTCCCAGTCTGCTAGGGGTTTATTACCTGAGCGATGTCTGCGGATGCGATCGCTTTTTAGTGGTGTTAACTCTAAATGCTTGTAAGCGTTGCTAACACTAATTAAACTCCACAGCCTGTACTCCAATTGTTTCTTTGTCATCTCCAAGGAGAAGATGATCGCAGGTAGCTCATGGAACAGTATCATTTGGAAAGCCAAAAACAAGGCGATCTGGGACTTTCCCATTGATGGCCTACCCGCAACGATCGTGAGTGTGCCGCTTTCAAATCCCACCATCAAATTATCGAGTTCATGAAGTCCTGTAGGGTAAATGGGGTTTCCTGAATTTAAATCCTCGTAAGCAGCAACGTTAATCGTGCTGTTATGTTCAGTGTTTGAAGATAGGGTTTGATTAGATAATTGGAAAATTTTCTGTTCTGATTGGTCAAGGATTTGTGATAACTCAGTTTCTGTCTCGTAACCGAGATGTACAATTTCATTTCCAGCCTTGATTAACTGTCTACGCGCAAATTTGTCCATTACCAACTCGGCTAAAGTGTCAATGTTGACAGCTGACACTGTGCGGTCTATCAGAGTTGCTAATTTATTTCTCCCGCCGATACGGACTAGTAAATCGTGGTCAGTAAGCCAAGCTGTAACTGTGAGTAAATCAGTGGGTTTACCAGAGCAATGAAGGCGCTGCACGGCTTGATAGATATCTTTATGGGCGCTAATGTAAAAGGCTTCGGGAATTAAGCGATCGCTCACCCTACGGATTGCTTCTGGATCAAGCATGATACCGCCTAAAATCGCCTCTTCCGCTTCGATGTTTTGGGGTGGTAGTTTATCAATCACGTCACACTGCCAGTATTCTCAGCGAGATTTTGCCTTTGCGACTCTTCCCAAGCTCTTTGAGCCTGTCGCTGCCGTTCCTCGATTTCCCGGCGGAATTCGTCTCGAGCATTTTTTGTTTCAGTTTTTTTGGCTTGTACCTGTTTTGAAGCCAGATATTTTTCGTAATAAACCTCCCAGCGATTTCTTCCGGCTTTGTTCTTGTGAGCTAACCAAGCCTCAATGTCATTCACTGGCTGGCTAAGATTTTTGGTTTTTTCCTCACAAAATTCCAAAAAATTCGCTCGCTCGCCTTCTGAGAGAGTCTTTATAAAGTCTAAATAATTCTTATTAATCTTAGAGTTCTGAAATTCTCTCTGCACAAGGCTTTCAGCCTCTGCATGGTGCGTGGCGATCGCGCATGGTGCGTCATGATCCATCGTGGTGCGTGGCGATCCAGCATGGTGCGTGGCGATCGCGCTCGGTGCATCATCACACCTTGGGTGCGTCATCACACCATCGGTGTCTTCATACACCTTGGGTGCGTCATCACACCTTGGGTGCATCATTACACCATCGGTGTCTTCAATAAATTCGGGTGTGTCATTGCACCATAATCCCTTTGGCTTCACCTTGGTTCTGACTTGCAATAGCTCTAAATCAATGAATCCCTTTGTGTCTAATTCCTTGAGAGCGCGGCTTACAGTTTGCCTATGGACTATCCGCTCTGGTGCTGACAGCTGACGAGCTACCTCGGCAGCATTGATGTCAATCCCTTGGTTATAAGGGTCAATGGTTCGGATGTAGTAGAGGACATCCCTCTGTGCTGGTGTGAGTTCACGGCAGGCTTTCAGCCATTCTTCATGCTGAAGTGGATAGAAACGTCCCTGAATTTTTGAATTTGGTTGTGTCACAATTTTGTTAATACAAATGAAAAGACAAAATTTCACCTCGATCCGTTGGGATAGAGACTAATTTTTTAGGTGTCCATCATCAACACTTAGTCAACGAATTTTTATATTCAATCGTGACAAGGTATTTATTTGATGGCTATGCTAGTAATCTGAAGATTTAAAATTTAAGATATGTCTGGGAAAAAGCACTCCTAGCAAGAGTTTGGTAAGATTAGGGTATACATCATCGTTGTTGTTTAATCAAACATCAAATAGTATAACCGTTAAACTTAAGTATAATTAGCAAAGCAATGCAAAGTTTTGTATCAGAAAAAACACAAAGTTATCAGCAGTTATTCGATGAGATGATGAATCGCTTCAATTTGGAAGCGAAGAAAACTGCTGAACAGGCTAAAGTGTCAGAAGTAATGTTATCCCGCTTTCGTCGCGGGAAGGCGGATCTAGGAGCATCAAAACTAATAGCGCTGCTTTTGGCTATTCCGGTAGAAGCTAGGGTATGGTATTTATCTGAGTTATTTGGTCAGAGGCCAGGAATTAGCCTGCGATCGCTGATTGCTGAAGCACCTCCAGAAGAACAAGCTGAAGTTTTACGACTAATTGCTGATATTTTTGTGAATAATAGCCGTGAGGCTACAGAACCAGTGCAGTTGCTTAAAGCTTTATAACTCGCCATTCACAATAGGATTTGACTAAAACTCGTAAGTGTAGGGGCTTTTTTTGAATTAGCCAGAAATTTTCGATGAAGTAGTGCTTTACTTTCGGTCAGAATTGAAGAAACTGACTAAGTTGCGCCTCCAAGCAGCATCCCATGCCAAACGTGTAGCTAGAGAGTATTGCCTGATTCTGCGATGTCTAATTGGGGGCAAGGAACGCGAAAGACTGGAGCAGAGTGCCAAAATGCAATTTTATCTCGATTCAGGTAACAAAACTCTAATTGCAAAAGCCAACGAGTGGGCAGTTGCCAATCCTGGCTGCCTACCGTTTTCGTTGGAGTTAGCGTTTCAAGAAAGTGAAAGGTGATGGTTGAATTTGACAAGAAATAATGGGTTCTATATTAGATTTGCACTTTTGTGCATAGATTAACAATTGATTTTGAATTAAAATTAACACATACTTCAATAAATGTGGTCAGGGATTTCCAAAAATAAAATTAACTACTTGTAGGATGGACATTATCGTCTGTCTGATATGAGCAGTATTGGAGTTGAAAGGGGGGCTTTTTTATAAAGCTAAAAACTTTTAATTTGGATGGGTATAGGTAGGAATATGAATTTCATATACCTACGTTAGAAAAAACTTCACCTGAACAGGGGTAGAAGATGATGGCAGTAGTAAGCTTAGAAAAACATCAACTTGATGAGCATTTACCAGTGGAAAAAAAGCTGCGTATTCTTGTTGTCGATGACCACCAATTAATTTTGACTGGGACTCTGGGTGTATTAAGTAGAGAGTATCCAGAAGCTAATATACTTAAGGCTCAGACAGCCAAAGAGACACTTGATCAACTTCAATCTCACCCGTTTGACCTGATTGTGATGGATTTGTCGATTCCCAATCAGCAAGGGGAGATAGCAGAAATTGATACCGGACTTAAGCTGTTACAAACTTTGCTCAAAGAATATCCCGATCGCAATTTCATGGTGCAAACTAGTTACGTGAAAGCGTTAATCCGGATTAAACACGAGATTGATAATCATCAAGGTGGGTTTGCGATCGCAGATAAAGGATTACCAGAATCGGAAATGCTCATGCGGGTCAATTTGGCACTTCATGGTGCAACTCATACCAAAGACATCAAAACGGGGATCGAACTCAAACCGGAATGGTTGGAGGTGTTGCGGTTGGCTTTTGAAGAAAGTTTGACAGATAAAGCGATCGCCGACCGAATGTATAAATCAGAACGAGCAGTGCGTAATTACTGGACGAAAATTCAGGATGTGTTGGGAGTGTACCCTGAAGATTGCAAGCAAGGCGGTAAGAATATGCGAATCCAAACCGAAGTTCGTTCCCGTGAAGAAGGTTTAATTGATTAATACGCAGGATTATTAAACTGGAAGCGAGATGCAAAGGAGAATCTGGAATCGCATTCGCCAAGAATTTGGGTTGTGGTCGCTAGCTGCACCTCCGGGGATAATGCTGCTGGTTATGGTGATATTGATACGTATCGCTGGAGGAATGCAATCTTGGGAATGGATGCTCCTTGATACTATGTTACGTCTGCGTCCGGTAGAAAAACTCGATGAACGTGTCGTAATTGTGGGTATCGATGAAAAGGATATTCAATGGGTTGGGCAATACCCGGTTCCAGATGAAAAAATTGCAGAATTACTTACCAAGCTAGAAACCTATCAACCGTTAGCAATTGGATTAGATATCTTTAAAAACGTTCCTGTGGAACCTGGTGGTGAACAACTCACACGGTTATTTCAGGAAAACACTAATATTATTGGTATTGAAAAAATATTACCACCTGGAGAAACTTCCCCACCCCGAAGTTTGCCACCCCAACAAGTTGGATTTGTTGATTTACCTAATGATGAGGATGGCAAAAATCGACGCTATTTGTTGTATACATCGAATCCTCAAAATGTCAACAAAGATAAATATTCTCTAGCGCTACAGTTAATTACTAAGTATTTTCAAAACAACGCAATTAATATAGGCACAGGTAAAAATGACCCGAATACAATAATGTTTAATCAGGTCGAATTACCGCGCATCACCAAGAATTTTGGTGGATACGTTGATGTTGATGATGGAGGATTGTCAATTTTGATGAACTTCCGCAACAATCCTCAGCCTTTTCATGTTGTGTCGCTACGCGATATTCTCAATGAGAAAGTTAATGCGAAATTGTTACGTGATCGCATTGTGTTAGTTGGCAACCGCAATATGAGTACTGATGATATTTTTTATACATCTGCTTTATCTAGTTTAAAATTAAGCGGTCAAATTTATGGCATTGACTATCACGCTCATGTCATCAGTCAAATTCTTAGTAGGGTAATCGATAGTCGCCCAATGTTGCACAGTTGGGGAGATAGTGAAGAGTACGCATGGATATTTATTTGGGGTTTTCTACCGATTGTTATCGGACGAATAACTCAATCTGTCTGGAGAAATCTACTTAGTGTTGGTGTAGCAGGATTTTGTTTGTTTAGCTGCGGATATGTAATGCTGTGGGTGTGGGGTATATGGATTCCTGTAGCACCTAGTTTGCTGGTATTAGCTGTGAATGGGCTTGGCTTGAGTGCTTTTGCATTTTACCAGCACGATCAGTATTTACGAGCGCAAATTAACGAACGTCAAAACACAATTCAACACACTTTTACCATAATTCACAATGGTCCTTTGCAAACTCTCGCCTATGGATTAAAGCACATGCGTGCTCAAGACATCCCCTACGAACAACTAGTTGGGCAATTTGAAAAGCTTAATCAAGAAATTCGAGAAATTGGCGAATTTCTCAAACTCGAAGCCTTAACGAAGGAAGAGAGTTTGCGTTTAGGTAGCGGATTAATACTCGAATTGAACCGACCGCTTCACGATTTATTATATGAAGTTTATTCAAGTACGTTAGAACGTCAAGAGTTTGAACATTTTAAAACATTAAAAGTCAAAATCCGCAATTTTGACCCGATTGATGATAAGTATTTAAGTAGGGAATATAAACGGGAAATATGTCTATTTCTGGAAGAAGCTTTATGTAATGTTGGTAAACATGCCCAAGGAGTCAAGCGCGTTCAAGCATCGGGTGTTTATAGTGCGAATAAATACAAGTTGTCAGTCAAAGATAATGGTTCAGGAATTCAATCAAAGCTAGAAAATAAAGGCACAAAACATTTTAAATTACTTGCCAAACAATTAGGAGGAGAGTTTCGACGAGAATCGCTTTCTCCCTGCGGGACTATATGCGAACTGAGTTGGACACCTTTAATAATTCAAAATTCAAAATTTAAAATTTAAAATTGTGGTTCAAAATTCAAATTTAACAAATTTGGTGTGTTTAAGTCCCCCGATTCTATAATCGGCAAGTTTTGTGGCAGAGTATAAATTCTCATTACAAAACTGTACTTCCGACTTTCGACTTATTTAAAATTGTGGTTTATTAACCAGAAAATTGCTGTAATTTACAATCAAATAATTTTCAATTTGAGATTTTTATGCAGAGTGTGAAAAGTAAGAGTTTTAAAAGTTTTAAATAACCATACAATCAACAGCAGTACCATGAGACATCAACATTTTGCATTTTGGCGAAATAGCCGCAGACTTACAAGCTTAGTTGTCGGACTGCTTTTCCTGATGACTACATTCCCCGCATCTGCCCAGTTTAAACCACAGGATCGCAAACCAGCCAGCGGAAATTCCCGTGCAGGTGGTTCACGTGGATGCTCAAGTAGGGGTATTCCACTGACGCAGCTTGCACCTGTGACATTTATCGGTAAAACCGCTTCTACACGTCCAATGTTTATTTGGTATATGTCAAGTTCCCAAAATGTGCGATTCCGACTGTTTGAATTTGATTCTGCAACAAGCATTAAACAAATCGGCAAAGTTCAAGAAATACCCACAATCGTTGGAATTAATCAGCTAAAACTTCCTCTCAATTATCCCGAACTTATAGTAGGTAAAACATATTTATGGCAAATTGCAATTGACTGCGAAAACGACACGATTATCAACCATGCAGAATTTACCGTCATCAAATCTCAATCACTCCCTAAGAACCAATTTACTAGCATTCCAGAAAAGATAAATTATTATACTGAAAAAGAACTGTGGTATGAAGCACTGTCAGAAGCATTGAAAGCAACCGAGAGTGGGAAACTGGGTCAAACTGGGGCAAATTTAGTTAAAGAACTTGCACAATCAGAAATGCCAATGGGTAGCGAAATAGATAGAAAAAATATTCAGCAACGAATCGAATACCTCCAGAAAATTGCTAGCGAAACAATATAGAAGTAGGGGTATATCTGGCGAAGACTCTGTTAGCAAATTCGTATAAACTGCAATTTCTAATGTGAGCATCTGTGACATTTTAAGGTTCTGAGGATAGCGATCGCATTTCGCCAACAGTCATAATGAACTGCGTACACTAGCAATACTTTTCGGTTAAGGGGGAAAGGGGAAGGGGAAAAGGAGAAAGAAAAACCTTTAACCCTTACCCTTTAACCTCTCCCCAAAACCCAATTCCAAGTTAAAAATGCTTAACCGAACAGTATTGCGTACACTAGCATAAATGTAAATCTATTTCCAAGTCAGAGTCTTCGCTACTTTTACTCATTAATCTAAAAATATTTAATCCTTAATTAATCACTTACCTAAAAATAGTTAATTATCAATCCAATTAGTCAAGAATATTATTGGTATTAAGAGAAAGCAAAAGGCTTAACTTGTTTACTAACTTTGATATTCAACAAACCAATTTTAGGAGTAGAATCTGTGGCTAATATATTTGGAACGTCCAACAACGACAATCTCGTCCCCTGAAAATGATACTATCTCTGGTTTTGATGGGAATGATACCCTCAATGGCGGACTAGGTGCAGATACCCTCATAGGTGATGATGGTAACGACACTTACACCGTCGATAATCTAGGTGATATAGTCACAGAAAACTTTAACGATTAGGACTTACGCATTGACAAAATCATGATTATATGTATCAAAGTCCAACTTCTGTTTTAAGTGTTCTAAGATAAAATCACGAGCGACCTGAAGAGACAAGTTTCTCTGGATTTGGTACCAGTTT
>JAHHHS010000035.1 GCA_019359215.1 Nostoc indistinguendum CM1-VF10
ACTTGACGCCACGCTCACGTGAGTTAGACCAGATTCTTCGTTTAGCCGCTTAGACCGACAGTTGCAACTTTTTGATACTTAGCCCAGAAGTTTTATTTCTGGGTCAATTTCTGCAAAAGTATAGTATAGTTACTCCTGGCGAACAGCAGAAGGTATTAACAATTTCAGACCTGTGGGATAAGTACATTGATTACAAGCGCCCATCTCTAAAACCTAGAACACTAGATAAACTAGCTGTACTAGAAAAACATATTAAACGCTGTCCATATCAAGATTTGGATGAGGGTATAAAAATCAGACTTGCATTGTTGCAACAAACAACTACCTCACAAGCCAAAGATGTACTCATGTACCTTTCAGCAGCTTGTAAATGGGGAATTAAACAAGGTTTAGTAAGTTTTAATCCTTTTGAAGGGATATACAATGAGCTTCCCAAGCATAAGTGGCAGGATAATTCACAACCTAACGCCTTCAGTGAAGAAGAGAAAGAAAAAATAATTCAGGCTTTTAAAAATCATAAACCATCTAAAGGTATAGGCTACAGTTATTACTCACCATTTGTAGAGTTTTTGTTTTTAACAGGATGCCGACCATCAGAAGCTATCGGCCTGCAATGGAAGCATATTACACCTGATTGTTCTCAAATTACCTTTGAAGGCGCATTAGTTCAGGTGGGAAATGGTGAAAGGGTGAGGGTTAATGGCTCTAAGAACAATAAAAAGCGTGTTTTTAACTGTAACCAACGACTACAAGAATTAATTTTAAAAATCAAACCAGAACATATTGAGCCGGAATCTTTAATATTTCCATCACCTGAAGGAGTATCAATACATTATAGAAACTTCTCGCGTCGAGCTTGGGATAAAATTGTAGACCCATTAGTAGAACGTCAAACTACACCATATTCGTGTCGTGATACTTTCATATCTGAGCAAATTGCAAAAGGTGTTCCTACTGCTGTAGTTGCAAAATGGTGTGATAATTCAGTGGATGTTATAGAACAAAAATATCTTGATGCTAAACTTTTAGACCAACTTAAACCGCTTTAGTATTCAGAAATTCACATCCTTACTTAGGCTAAGGTCACGACTTGTTTCCTCGTTATAGGCTATTAACTGTCCTTCTACTTTTCCATAAGCTTTCTTAACCCAATACCCTCTAGGTGGCTTTTCTACCCCATAAGCCTTACACCACTTTTCTACAGCTTTATCAGACACGCCAAAATCTCTACCAATTTGTGCAGTTGGCTTTTCCCAAACTAATTTTTCTAGTTCTTCTTTTGATGGTCTTTCAACTTTTCTGGTATGAATCCTAGAGTCTGGGTTAACCTTTCTACTTGTTAAATCAACGCCAAACTTCTTGTAGGTTCGCTTAGAGGCTGCTTCAGTAAAGTCTGTAAAATCCTCCCACCAGTAAAACGGTGTAGCTGAATTAGGTATCTGAGTAGTTATGTAGCAACCCTTAAACTTAATTGATGGATAGACAACTTTATCTATGTCAGGAAGATAAACCGCATAAAAGTCAAAGTCATTTACTTTGTACTTCTTCTGATGAGTCCCATTTTTATCTACCCAAATAGTTTTATTTACTACCCTGTTATCTCCCGCGTATTTAGCTTGTATTTTGTAAAATTTATCGTCTTTGTAGACAACAAAATCAAAAGGTAAGTGTTCACAAACAAGTGGCGTAAGGACTAAATAACCTTTAAGGGTTAGATCAGCCATTGCTTTTGTTGCAGCAATGTCACCTTTGTTCTTAGTATGATGCAGCAAAACGAACCCTCAAATGTGCAAGTGATTGTATCACTTCATGGTGCTTAAGGGTTCATATTGAGTTAAAACGAGCGCGGCAGGGTTCGAACCTGCGGCCGATTGCTTAGAAGGCAATTGCTCTATCCACTGAGCTACGCGCCCAAAACAAAATAATGGCTCCCGAAGGAGTCACCTGCAATATTATATCGTGTTCACCTACCAAGAAGCAATCGAAAATTGCAGATTTACTACTAGCAAGGCTAAGATGCTAGTCGCTAGTTAGTTAATCTACACCGAAAACGAAACAGATGGAGTATTGGTTTAGATATATTGAGTTGTCAAAGGGTTATTTGCCTGTTAACGCTACCCTCCTCTGGGCGGCTACCTTTGGGAAGGATCTAGTGATCGCTAGGCCCATTTTCACAGTACGCTAGGTAATTTCAGCCTTGGCGATGCTGCCAAATGCCATTATATATTCCATATTAAGAGTGCCCCTGTGAGGAGTTATTTGCTAGTGCCATGTTTATTCTCAAACGGCAGGATGTTGAAATATCAAGCATTCAGCACCCAAAAAAGGATCAGCAAGTGCCGATCCTCAGTTATCAAGGGCAGACTTTTCGCTTGATTAGTGTTTTCAAAGCTAGTCAAGAAGAAGAAGCTAGAGCCTTATGGAGAGAATTAACGGATAACCGAGGTAAAGCCTGTGTTTTGCTGGAGGAACCGGAACGCTTTAGCGTTTGGGGTAAAATCCGTTTAGAGCAGCTAGGTAATGACACAGGTAGTCATGGTAAAACGGGAATTTTAATCCAAGCCAGTATTTTGCTGTTGCAAGGTGTTTCTATTGACATTGAAGAGTTTTTGGGTGCTAGGCAAGCTGCATTATTTGAAAAAGATATTGCAGAGGTATTCAAGCAGAAACAATTTCCCCAAGCATCTTCCCCAGAAGCAGTTAAATATTTGGTATCTACTAATCCGTTACCGACAGCCAAAATACCTGATTGGCAAGAAAATCATGTAGTTATATTGTTACAAGAACTACATAGATTAGGAAAATCCTATTTTGGCAACGCTAATTTTACCAAACAAGTGATTTATAAGCTAGAAGATATGCCAAAAGCCGAGCGATCGCTATTTCTCGCTTGGCTAAATCAATCGCCGCTGGGTAAACTATGGCAGTAGTATGGAAATTCTTTAACAAAGTTCCTGCCACTGGCACTTGCTTTTGGTGTCTGATTGTGTATTTTCTAGCAGACACACCAAATATACAGTCCTTTAACTCAAAATACTGCCAGAGTGCATCTACATAGTCAAGTTTTATGAATAACTCTTACGAGAATTCGCTCCTTTCTAAATCCATTTTCACCACTCAGAACATTGTCTTAGCTAATATTGGCTGGGCCGTACTGGCACTGCTATACTTTTTGTTGTTTAGTGCCAAAGTTCCAGGAGCAGATGGCATAGAAAGCCGGGCCGAATGGTATGTGATTGGCACAAATATTTTTGAAGCTTTAGCTTATTTGGGTGCCAGTATCTTATGCTTGAGGAACTGGCTGAGTCCACAAATCGTCAGTGGGCGAAATGTTTGGCTCTTAATTGGCTTAGGCATGCTTTCCTATTTCGTTGGGGGGATAATTTTCGGATATACAGAAATAATTATTTTAAAAGATGAACCGGATGTGTCTGTAGGCGATATATTTTTTGTACTTAGTTATCTATTACTTGGCGCAGGCATGATTTTAGCTGTGGCTTCCAGGCGAATTAATCTGGAAAAATGGCAGTGGCTAATTGTGTTAGCAATTGCAATGTTTGGTAGTTTGTTAGCATGGTGGATTTCTATGCAACAGGGAACACCCTCAGAACTGCTAGTCGCTATTTTGAATTGGTTTTACGTAGTTAGCGATGTGGTTTTGTTAATTATTGCTACCACTCTGCTACTAGCCTTTTGGGGGGGAAGAGTTTCCCAGTCTTGGCGAATGATTGCAGCAGCGGCCTTTTCGCTTTACATTGCAGATATGTGGTTTAAATACGCCCAAGGCCCCAATTATCAAAGTGGGGAAATATTAGAAGTATTTTGGGTGTTTAGTGGAGTGTTATTTGGCATGGGCGCTGTCTTAGAATATGACGCATCACTAAGACGAACGCGGCGTACCAGTGGACGAAAACGAGCTTAGTAAAGATTTTTGGTATCTACCGTGAGAAAATTAACAGATTCTGACAAGCAAGAAATTCTTAAGTTATATCGAGAGACTGCCGAAACAACCTCAACTTTGGCAGACCGCTATGGTGTGAGTAATTCGACAATTAGTCGCCTGCTCAAAAGCACTTTGCCAGAAGATGAGTATGAATACTTAGTCTCCTTAAAGCGGGCTGCGAGAACTCCTGAGGGTAGGGCGCAGGTAAGTTACGAGCAATTACCTCTGCTGACTCAACCAGAGCCGGAAATAGAAGTTCCACCCATCGAAACTCCACCTATGGAAGGACCAAAGGTTGAGCCGCAGCCACGTCGGGTAATTCATGTAGAGCAGGAACTTTTCTCAGAGGAAACGGCGGAGTCGATCGCCGCTAGTAGACGGGTCCGGCGACGCCCCTCGGCGGCAGAAAAACCGAAGCTCCGAGTCACAGAGAAATTAGAAACTCCAGAGCAAAAGCCGCCGGAAATAGTCAGCATTCCCATTCCACCGCTAAAAAATGAGCATCCAGGAGCGGCCGTCATCGCGCAGATGCTGGGCGAAGATTTGCTAGACGAATCAGAGGATTTGGATGATTTAGAAGATGATGATTTAGAAGATGATGACTTTGAGGATGAAGACTATGACGACGATGACCTGGATGACCAAAGACCGTTAGTCACAAAACGAAGACCAGGTGAAGCATCAGTTCAAGTTTTACCTCTGTCGATAGCCAATTTGCCAAAAACTTGTTATTTGGTAATTGACCGTTCTTCGGAATTAATTACCCGACCTCTCAAGGACTTTGGTGATTTGGGGCAAATTCCTAACCTGGAAACCCAGCAAAGAACTCTGCCGGTGTTCGATAACCATCGCGTGGCAAAGCGCTTTTCTACTAAACGCGATCGCGTGATTAAAGTTCCTGATAGTAAAATGCTGCATAAGGCTCGTACTCATTTGCAAGCTAAGGGCATCACGCGACTATTGATTGATGGTCAGGTCTATTCTTTGTCTGCGACGGTTTAGAGGTCATGGAGACACCTTCTGGCTATGGTGTGGTATTGGTGACAGCTGGCAATATGCAGGAGGCAGAAGCAATTGCAAATGCTCTTGTGGAAGCTAAACTTGCTGCTTGTGTGAGTCTGTTACCAATCCACTCAATTTACACCTGGCAAGGGGAACTGCATAAAGAGGAAGAATGGCAATTACTGATTAAAACTGATTTGGCGCAATTTCCGGCAATGGAAGCCAAAATTAAGGAATTACACTCCTATGAAGTGCCAGAAATTATTGCTTTACCAATTGTTGCTGGTTCTCAAGTTTACTTGCAGTGGATTTCTCAGCAAGTTAAAAGTAAAGAGTGAGGAGTGAAGATTTATTAAAATCCTAACTCCTCACTCTCAACTACTAACTCTAAGCGTCAACATCTGCTTCAAATCAATGAAACGCTTACGCTGTATTAATTTTGACTTTTGACTTTTGACTTCCGCGCAGAGGTACTAGCTGTAAACAGCCCTTGCAAAACGCTCTGCCAAGTAAATAATGTCTTGTCTACGAGCAATTTGGTGCATCCATTGTTTGGGAATGTTTTCCACGCCGTAGTAAATTCCCGCTAACCCACCAGTAACGGCGGCGGTAGTATCGGTATCTCCACCTAAGTTAACAGCTTTCAACACCGCCTCAGAATAAGACGAGCTATTTAGTAAACACCACAGGGATGATTCTAAGGTATCAATCACATAGCCACCAGAATTAATCTCTTCCACTGGTACTTTGGCAATCTCACCACTGAAAATTCTGCCAAAATGGGGCTTCTCTAACAAAAATTCTCGGACAGAATAAATTGTTTGGATATCTTGCAGTGCTTGTAAATAAGCTGTTTGCAGGTTAGCCCCTTCCAAGAGCGCCACTGCAATACTAATATAAATGCCACAGGCCATCTGCGATCGCGCATGAGCATGAGTAATTGCCGAAACATCATGCACGCGCGCTAGCAGTTCGCTTAAAGTTAAGTTTCTGTGACAATAAGCCATCGGCAAGATTCTCATTAAAGAACCATTGCCATTACTATTTTCAACCTTTCCACCCGCCTGATGGGGAACAACTCCCTGTTTCAGGCGCATAATTGCTGTGTGGGTAGTTTGACCAATATCAAAGACATCGCCACGGGGAGTCCAGTAAGCCTCCTTGTACCAGCGCCAGAAGGAATTAGCTATAACATCCAACGAATACCCTCTACAAAGGCATTCTGCCAAGCAAAAGCTTAAGGAACTATCATCTGACCAAGTTCCTGGTGGCTGATTCCATGTGCCATAACCCTGCATCGTTGTCACTGGAGATTTTACTCGTTCAGCACGGCTAGTAAACTCCATCGGCACACCCAATGCATCACCGACACATAAACCCATCAAACCAGATAACGTTTTTGCAGCGGTTAGCATTATTCAATCTCCACAATAATTGCTCAAAATTAACTTTATATATTCCCTCTATAGCTTGTTGCAACGAATGCTACAGCCTACTTTTCATCCTATGTGAAAAGCTCGGCAAAAATTGTTAACTGAGTATTTTATTTCCCATTTCCCGACTTAGTTATAGCCCCAAATGTTGTGCCAGTTTTAAAAGCGTCTATTTTTGGAACAAAGAACCCAGAGGAAAAGACATTGAATGTAATTATAACAGCTTATTTCTGATTTTTCGGGATAGTTAGCCTGTAAACATCATGCATCCATAGAAACATTAAGTTAATAAAATCTAAGAAACATTTGGAACATTTTCATACAATTATCGACTTGGAATATACAAGTAAAAAATACAAAACTTGGTAAAAATTATGAAGCGCTTACTCAAGTCTTTCATGACAATTTCTGCATTATCTTCTTTAATAATTGCTCCTCTTTTCCTATCAGCTGGTCAAGCTTCTGCTGAAACTAAAAAAGGTACTGATGCTAGCTATGTTGGTGCTGGTGTTGCAGGTGGCGTTACCAGTGGCGGACAAGGTATCAACGATGATGCCACATTTGGTGGTAATGTCACAGGTCGCGTGAAATTAGGAACTACGCCATTTTCTGCACGCGGTAATGTCCTTTGGAGTGATAAAACAAGTGCTATTATCCCAGAACTTTCTGTGGATGTGCCTATTGCTAATAGAACTAATGCCTATTTAACTGGTGGTTATTCTTTTGTAGAGAAAGATGGCTCACCAACTCCCATAGGTAACAAAGATTCAGTAGTACTAGGTGCTGGTGTTGAATCGGAAGTTGCTAATAATTTCCTCGTCTACACTAATGCCAAAGTCGGACTTGGTGCCTACCAAAATAGCGATACTCCTGCTGTTAGCCTCAACGGTGGTATTGGTTATCGCTTCAAATAAAAGATTATTCAGCCCTCAGTCACTCTATACTGTACTTAAGTACTCAGGACTTAGCACTGGCTTAACCATAGCTATCCGCTAACAAAACTCACTACTCCCAAAAGCTGGTTTTGTTAAGTGTTACATCACTGACGAAGCCGGCTTTTGCCGTGGTAAAATTAAATCATTCCTCATTATTCCGGCCGGATTACCGGGGATCAAGTAGCCCAAGGGTGCTGATTCGGTGTCTACATAATGCTTTATTGAGAATAATATACAAGTCTAATGGTTAAATCTGCTCCTTCCCCCATCGCAACCCGTAAGCCTTCTAAAGTAGAAGGAATCAAGGAAAATAGCAATTTTTTGCGTGAACCTGTAGCAACTGAGATCCTTGAAGATACTACCCATTTTACCGAAAATGCGGTGCAGCTTTTGAAGTTTCACGGTTCTTACCAGCAGGATAACCGCGACAACCGCACCAAGGGACAGGAAAAAGATTACCAGTTTATGCTGCGGACAAAAAATCCGGGTGGTTTAGTACCACAGCAGCTGTATCTAGCTTTAGATAAGTTAGCTGATGAGTATGGCAACCACACCTTACGAGTAACTACCCGTCAAGGTTTCCAAATGCACGGAATCTTAAAGAAGAATCTCAAAGCATCAATCGCTACAATTGTCAAAAATTTGGGTTCGACTTTGGGAGCTTGTGGTGACATCAACCGCAACGTGATGGCACCACCAGCCCCCTTTAAGAATCGCCCAGAGTATCAGTATGCTTGGGAGTATGCCCAGAATATTGCTGACTTGCTATCAGCTCAGACAGGCGCTTATTACGAAATTTGGCTAGATGGGGAAAAAGCAATTAGTGCTGAAGAGAACCCAGAGGTGAAGGCGGCGCGACAACGCAATGGAAATGGTACAATTATCCATGACAACGAAGAACCAATTTATGGCACGTACTATATGCCTCGCAAGTTTAAAATTTGCGTGACGGTGCCAGGGGATAATTCGATTGATTTGTATTCTCAAGACCTAACGTTGGTAGTGATTACCAATAAAAAGAAGCAATTAGAAGGATTTAATATTTTTGCTGGTGGTGGTTTAGGTAGAACCCACGGTAAAGAAGAAACTTTCGCTAGGTTAGCAGACCCCATCGGTTATGTGGCGAAAGATGACGTTTACGACATCGTGAAAGCGATTGTTGCGACCCAGAGAGATTATGGCGATCGCACTGACCGTCGTCATGCCAGATTAAAATATCTAATCAATGATTGGGGTGTAGATAAATTCCGCACCCAAGTTGAAGAATATTTTGGTAAACCACTCGAAGCTTTCAAACCACTGCCAGAGTTTAAATATTACGACTTCCTCGGCTGGAATGAACAAGGTGATGGCAAGCTATTCTTAGGAATTTCCATTGACAATGGTCGAATCAAGGATGAAGGTTCGTTTCAACTAAAAACCGCTTTGCGGGAAATTGTCGAGCAGTTTAACTTGCCCATCCGTCTAACAGCCAACCACAACCTGATTTTTTACGATATCGAACCAGATAGCAAGGAAGCGATTCAAGACATTCTCAGCCGTCACGGTGTCGGAGACGACCCTAAAAAAATCGAACCTTTAGTGCGGTATGCAATGGCTTGTCCGGCTTTGCCCACTTGCGGCTTGGCAATCACGGAATCAGAACGAGCAATACCGGGTATTTTAGAGCAGATTCGCGCTCTATTAGATAAAGTTGGTTTACAAAAGGAGCATTTTGTGGTAAGGATGACAGGATGCCCCAACGGTTGCGCTCGTCCCTACTTGGCAGAATTGGGCTTTGTCGGTAGCGCTCCAGAATCTTACCAATTATGGTTAGGGGGTTCGCCAAATCAAACTCGACTGGCGCAACCTTACATAGATAAGCTGCACCATAATGATTTAGATACCTTCCTAGAGCCGATTTTTGTTTACTTTAAGAAGTCACGGAAATCGAAGGAAAGCTTTGGTGATTTTTGCGATCGCGTTGGTTTTGATGCGATCCGCGAATTTGCTGTTAGCTACGATCCCCAAACAGCCAATGGTGCAAACAAATCACGCCACCGGGTAAATTTGAAAGAAGAGGTTTATGGCAAATTGAAGGAAGTAGCAGAAAGCCAAGGAAAGCCGATGACTCAGTTAGTGACTGAAGCCCTAGAAGCTTACTTCCAGAATCTTTCGTAAGCCGAAAAATCGAAGATAATAAAATCAAAGAGAGACACAGATAAATCCATCTGTGTCTCTCTCGCGTAAGTCCTAATACAGTTAGGTAACACATCCACAGGAAAACTGAACTATGGTAACAACAGTAAAATTCGCAGAAGCTAGGGATGTGCTGCAAAACATCAGCTGGCAGACATTCAAAGCTATGCTGGCAGATATGGGATCTGAGCGAAATAAAAGGCTAGCTTATGACAACGGAATAGTAGAAATTATGACCCCGTTGATGCCACACGAGAATTCAAACCGTCTAATTGAAGGTTTTGTTCTTGTGCTGTGTGAAGAATTTGGTTTAGAAGTTAAAAGTGCTGGCTCGTTGACCATGACGCGGGATGATTTGGAGCAAGGAGGTGAGCCAGACAGTAGTTACTATATCCAAAATGAATTGTTAGTCCGCAACAAAGAAAATATTGACCTGAATACAGACCCACCACCAGACTTAGTACTAGAAGTAGAATACTCCAGATCGAAGATAGACAAGTTGGCTCTTTATGCTTCAATGGGAGTTCCAGAATTCTGGCGGTATAACGGAAATGTGTTAAACGTTTACACCCTGAATAGTGGGCAATACTTCCAGAATAATAGCAGTCCAACTTTTGCGCCTGTGCTGGTAACAGAGATTCCCCGATTTATCCAAGAAAGTAAGAAAGTTGGACAAATAGCAGCAACTCGTGCTTTCCGTACCTGGGTTAGACAACAGATATCTACAGCAGGGCAATAATTTATTAAGAAAAATGTCTCAACTGCAAAGAATAGCGATCGCACCCTCCCAACTCCAGCAAGGGCAAATTTTACTTACAAAAGAACAACAGCATTATTTAGGGCGGGTGTTGCGCTTGCGTGAAGGCGATCGCTTTATTGCAATGGATGGTAAAGGAAAATGGTGGTTATCACAGCTAGCAGGGGAACAAGCACAGGTTTTAGAAGCGCTTTTAGTAGAAACTGAATTACCTGTATCAATTACGCTGATGATAGCTTTACCCAAAGGTAATGGATTTGATGAAGTGGTGCGGTGTTGTACAGAGTTGGGAGTAACTTGTATTGCACCAGTGTTGAGCGATCGCACTTTACTTCATCCTAGTCCTCAAAAGCTTGAACGCTGGCGGCGCATCGCTGCGGAAGCCGCCGAGCAATCAGAGCGCTCATTCGTGCCGACAATTTTAGAGCCTGTTACTTTTAACACTGCTGTCATTGCTAATCAGACAATTCACCGTTACATTTGTGAGGCTCGCGGTGAGTATCCCCATTTAAACAAGGTGCTGAATAGCATTTCTGACGAGATTGTTATTGCTACTGGGCCAGAGGGAGGATGGACAACACAAGAAATCGAGAATGCGATCGCATTTGGATTTCAACCTGTTTCTCTTGGTCGCCGCATCCTGAGAGCAGTTACAGCCCCAGTAGTAGCATTATCCTTAATTACCGGAAGTTGTGAAGTATAAATGATTTATAGCTCACGCAAAATATATTTTGCATGAGACATCACTCCAGCCTGTATTTAAAGTAAGTGATGATTGAGCAAGTTGCGATCGCCTTTGAGCATAAAGATTATCAAACAGCTGCTAAATTACTGAAACAGCTGCTAACAGAATCGCCAGAACATCCTTGGGTACAATATTATCTTGGTCGGTTGCATGAAGTATCTGAAAAGCGTCAGGATGCGGAAAAAGTTTATCGGCAACTGCTGCGAGATACGAGGAATACTAGAATAGTAACGCTCGCACGGCAGGTTTGCGACGGCTACAAGAAATGGAGCTAGAAGAAAGACAAAGAGCTATTTCCCAAGCAACAGCCTATGCGAATAACACCGAACCTGGCGTACTAGTTTTAGAGCCACTCAGTAACGAACTAAAAACAGAAGCTTCTCGAAAATTTGCCCAGATCATGCAGCTAGACCCTTACACTGCACGGCTGTTACTACCAAGTCGTGGCTGGAGGTTGTACCGCACTGGCCAAATAGGAGAACTAAAATTTTATGGCAAACAGTTACAGCAGGCTGGCATTCCTTGCTTTTGGGCAACAATAGCTCAAATTCAGCAGATTCAAGTTTATCAAGTTAAACATTTCCAAGAATCTACCTCACAACCTACTGTTGTTTGCCGTAATGATAAAAATCAACTCGGTTCTCTTACCTTTGACTGGTCAGAAGTCACAGCAAGGGTAGTGGGACTGTTGCCGATTTTTGAGGAAGTCGTAGATCGTGACGTGCGCGGTAAACTGGAAAGAAAAACTCAAACACAAGACTATGCCCAGTTTTGTGATTTACACCTACCTGGTAGACGTTGCATTCTCCGATTTGGTGATAACGATTATGAATTTCAGCAAGGTTTAGAAATCATTCCCCAAGCTAGCCAAAATACAATCAGAATTAATTGGAATAGTTTATCGAGTTGGATTAACCAGCAATTACCTCAAGTAAAAATTTGGTCAGATTTCACATCATTTGCAGATACAACATTAGATCAAACAGAAATGCTGGGTCATATTAAGTCTCACATTCATCTGTTTCGTAGGGAACAGACTAATTGGGACTCAGCTTTTCATTTATATAGTGGATTGGTGTTTGTTAAAGATGCCGATTAGCTAGACAAGAAATTATCTAATCCAAACCTAAAAAATGCAGTTGTAGTGGAGAGTATTAAGCGATCACTCCTACTTTGGAGAGTTTCCCCATCTACAACTGGTAAAATTGTCTTAATATTGCGTATTCACACTTGACTCATCAAGTATAGAGACGCGAAATTTCGCGTCTCTGTGATTTAACCAGGGGTTTTAACCTGACGTGCCATGTCTAAGTAAGCGCTCATATTCGCCCCTGGACGGCGACGACCATTAGAGCTAGTCGCTGAAGGTGCGAGATATTTAGGCGCAAAGGTAGTTTCCTTTGGCTCCTCTTTGAGGACTTTGGCTGCTGCGGCTTTTGCCTTTTTGCCAGGTTCAACTTTAAGACCCTCAGCAGTCTGAACTAGCGTAACATCGGCTGGTTTAGGATTTTTAGCTGGTTTTTCCTTAGTTTTAGCTGCGGCGGTTTTTGTTCCGTTCAATGAAGTTGGCTTGGATGCTTCTGGTGCTTCTGGTGCAGCTGTTCCCGTTACTTTTTTAGCATTCGATGAAACCGTCTCTGCTACTTTCTTTGCATTCGATGCTACCTCTTTCGCAGCATCTTTGGCTTCATCCAATTCCAAGAAATAGCCGTTGCTTTTCTTCCCTCGTAACAGTCCGGTAACGAAACTCAAAATACCCGAAATTAAGTTTTTGATAAAATCCATTACAATTACTCCTGCCTTTTACCTTTTATATTTGAAAATCAACCGTAATTGTTAAAAATTACGACAAAATGTTACATTTTCTGCTTTGCGCCACCCCATTCAGGTGACAACCCTTATAGGTTTGTGCTTAATCAACATTCTAGTAAAACCACAGGGCAAATGTTTTTTTGCAAGCACTTGCGACCTGCATACACCGAGAACTAATTATTAAATTTTACTGTAACTAAGAGCAAGATTCTGAAAGCGGGCTTAACAAAAATTAACATTTCTTTATTTGAAATTATTGATTGGAGAAAAGCAAGTGGTTTACTTTCAACCAGTGGAAGGAGTGTCATAGCCTGTTGGCAAATAGTGATAGCTATAAGTTAAATTTTATACGAACTAGCTTTGAGAGCAGTTCAGTTTTGCAAAAATCTCTTTTAAAGAATCCGAAAAGTAACAGCTTCAGTTTGTAGAGCAGTAGTACCTACAAAATTGAAATACACCCCTTAATTCAGCTAGATTTTGTAAATGAACATTGAAAATCAACAACGCAATCCCGTTTTGTTAATCCACGGTATTGACGACACAGAGGCAGTTTTCTATAGAATGGCGGCTCAGTTAAAACTACAGGGTTGGTCTGTACATTCCCTAAATCTCGTGCCTAATAATGGTGATGTGGGTCTTGATGAGTTGGCAAAGCAAATAGCAGATTATGTTAGAGCGACCTTTGCGCCAGAACAACACCTGGATTTAGTAGGCTTCAGTATGGGAGGAATTGTGAGCCGTTACTATGTCCAGCGACTGGGAGGAATTAACCGCGTGCAGAGGTTTATCACAATCTCTTCGCCCCATAATGGAACTGTGGTTGCTTATGGTTCCCGGCGTCCTGGTTGTTTACAAATGCGCCCCGACAGCATTTTTCTCAAAGATTTAAATTCTGATGCTGTAATATTGGGGCAGCTAAATTTTACATCTATCTGGACACCTTATGATTTGATGATTGTCCCAGCAAATAGTTCACAAATGTCTGTAGGAAGCGAAGTCATAGTACCAGTTGCTCTACACCCTTGGATGCTAACAGACCCCAGGAGTTTAGCAGTAGTAACAGCAGCTTTAGCAGAGCGTATTAAGCTGCCTTTCCTTAAAAAAGTATCCAGTCAGTAGCCAGGGTGCTTATTACGCTTGTCTTGTATTTTTTATTTTAAATTTTGGATTTTTTAAGTCCTATCCCCAATTTGTGTATGTTCGTAACTCCCAAAAATTGCCTCTGGGTAACGATAATACTTGAACTCCATGAGGTTATAAAAGGGATCTTCTAAAAAGAAAGTGCGATGCTCAAGAGGAGAGCCAACAAAGCGGTTTTTGGTTTCCTCACGAAAAAATAGCTGGTGTTGTTGTGCCCTGTCTAGTAAGTCTTGCCAGTCACGTTCTTGGGTAAAAATTAGCCCAAAGTGTCTAGGATATATAGTATGTTGCGGTGTCAAGGGTTCTTTGGTGACGTGAGCCACTAGTTGATGGCCATAGAGATTAAGAATCAAGGCGTGATGGTTTTCACGCCCAGGAATGCAGCCCAAGCCATCTACGTAATATGCTTTTGTTTTGGCAATGTCAGTTACAGGGAAAGCAAGATGGAATAAAGTTTGGCTCATAGCTTGTGTGGAAAAGACTAGTAGTTGGATTATCTAAATTTATGCATTTATGCTGTTAAGTCTTAATTGTGGTCAACTTGAACACAGTTTTAATTGACATTAACTTATATTCTTATTTAGTTAATAATACAAGCATATTACTTTAGTTTTGGAGGTGTCAGAAATTAAGTACTAGTACAAGGCGGTCTAAATAGAGGAACCATTTTAAATTCCTAAAAAGCTTATTCCATAATAGTTTTGACTTTTGACTTTTTACACCTCGGCTTCTCTGCGGGACGCTACGCAAACACTCGGTGTAACCCTGAGTTTCGACTGCGCTCAACTGCCGCGTAGTCGAAGGGTTACTTTTGACTTCTGCCTTGCGTTAGTAGGGGTGACAAATTAGTTATTCTGTTGATATTCAGACAAAATTACTTATTAATTTCTGATGTCATTTTTAATTAATTCTGTTAATCCCTGGTTGGTGGCGGTAGGACTAAACACAATTCTATTGGGTTTAGCTTGGATTGCTCCGAAAAAACTGCTTACCCCTGCTGGCTCATTCCACGCATGGTTTCTGGCCATCTTAATTTGGGTAACTCTAGGCTGGCAAGGATATGCAGTTGTAATGTTCTATTTTCTAGTTGGTTCTGGCGTGACTCGTATCGGTATGGCGCAGAAAGAGGCTGAAGGAATAGCCGAAAAGCGCTCTGGGGCAAGAGGCCCAGAAAATGTTTGGGGTTCGGCTTTGACTGGGGCGCTATGTGCTTTGGGAGTAGGAATCATAAATTCGGAATTGGTTGTACCTAGTCCCCAATCTCTAGTACCCAATCCCCAGTCTCTATTATTGTTAGGCTATGTAGCGAGTTTCAGTACCAAGTTGGCTGACACCACTGCTAGTGAAGTCGGTAAAGCCTATGGTAAAAGCACCTTTCTAATTACCACACTCCAACCAGTGCCTCGCGGTACAGAAGGAGCGGTAAGCTTGGAGGGGACTTTAGCAGGTATTGTGGCTTCTGTAGCGATCGCATTTGTTGGTTGGGCAGTTGGTTTAATTGATCTATTGGGAGTAGCTTGGTGTGTACTGGCAGCATTTATTGCCACTAACTTAGAAAGTGTGATTGGGGCAACATTACAATCTAAGTATAATTGGCTGACTAATGAAGTAGTAAATATTTTTAATACATTAATCGGTGCGATCGCAGCAGTGCTACTTGCCTGGGCATGGATAAGTTTAATTAAGTAGAGGGGTGAGAATAAACAATTACTCGTTAAGGTTCCGCATGTCAGTTGCTACAACCTTGGTCACATAAACAGCGCAGTGGCTTGACTTTTAGCAACTGGCAAGAAACAATTCTTAATATGTTTTGCTTTATTTTCGCTTATATACCTAATTATTTATCTGAATCTATAAAGATTTGGTTACACAACTTGTTTTGCCTTATAACTGATATTTTCAATCCTGTTCTGTTTCCAGCAGACCGTAAAAGTAATTATGGAAAATTATTTTATTTACTAGGTATATAATTTTTTGACCATTTAGATGTAATTAGTTTATAAAATCTTTATCATATTTATTCATCAATGACCAGATGATTTTTATATGATTTAATTTAAAAGTCCTATAAGTGTTTAACCATTTTCACATAGTTAGTTCATGGAATCTTTATCATTTTTAACAATCAATGACAAAATAATTTCTATTGAGGAAGCAGTAAAGTACTTGCAAGCCTCTGGGAAATTGGGGCAGTTCATTGGGGATATTCTCCGCCAGTACGTAATTGAGGAAGAAATCCGAACCCGAGACGATGTTGAGATTGGTACAGCAATAACTGAACAAGCAATTATTGACTTCAGGCTGAAAAACCAACTGATTGACCCTCAAAGTTTCCAAGAATGGTTAAAGACTAATAACACAGATTACGCTACCTTTCACACATCGGTGGTTTTTGGTTACAAGTTAGAAAAGCTAAAAGCTGTAGTGACCCAAGCAAAACTCCAAGAATATTTTATTGAACGCAAAATTTTTTTGGATCGGGTAGTACTTTCTCGGATCGTTGTTGATAATCGAGAATTGGCAGACGAACTACAAACCCAGATTGAAGAAGGAGGTAGTTTTGAACAACTAGCTAAAGAGTATTCGCTTTCAGATGACCGAATTGTGAACGGCATGATGGGAATAGTCAGCCGAGGAAGTATGCCGGATATATTACGGGCAGCTATTGATGTGGCCAGTCCTGGACAATTGGTAGGCCCAATAGAAATCGTTGGCAAAGACTCTCCCCCAGGAGAAGGACCTTATGGTTTGTTTCGAGTAGAACAATTTCTGCCAGCGTCTTTAGAAGATACTCAACTAAAGCAAGCACTACAAAATGAGTTGTTTGAGAAATGGCTAGCAGAGAAAATTCAAAAACTGACAGTCAAATTACAAGTGAGTTAAATATTCTGGATAATGAATCTTTACGATTAAAAGTGCTAGCTTCTTTGCCTTGGAATCAGCCACCACTATGCTGGCTGACTCCCGAACAACAATCCCTTTTGGAAAAGGAGTGCCAAACTCGTCAGTATCGTCTTGGAGAGAAAATCTGGTCAAACGATGTCGGCGGTTACCAATTCTTAATTGTGGCTGGAAAAGTTCGCTTAAGAGAAGAAGGGGTTGGTAAACCAATAGCCGCCTTAGATGTGGGCGATTGGTTTGGTGATTTGCAAAAGCTGTCTGCGGATTTTAAAGCTGTAGCTGCTAGTAAAGAAGTAGTAGTAGTGTGTTGGCATACAGCACTGTGGGTAGAACTTTCTAATCCACAAATTCAAGAGTTCTGGCAAGTGTTACCGATGAACACGGAGGGAGAAAGAGATACATTTTCCTTCTCTTCCACACCTTCACTAGCGCCAGCCTCAGAGAGAACTTCTAGCCCCCATAGCCTTCAACCCCAAAGAGGACTCCCATCTGCCAATCTGATCATCTCAAATTATCCCTTTGTTGCCAGCTGGAACACTGCTGCTGCTTGTTTAACAATGGTGGCGCAACAGTTAGAAAATTCTGTGCAACTGGAATGGGTGCAGCGCCAACTCAGAGGACAACGCCCAAAGCAGGTTGTGGAAGCAGGAGAAAAGTTAGGGTTAGTGTTGCGGCGCTTACAAGTGAGTTGGGGTGAGTTGCGACAGTTGTCATTTCCAGCTTTACTGTTGTGGAATTCTGACTCACCCCAGAGTCCATCTTGGGTAGTAGCCTATGGAGTTAAAGGCGATCGCCTCATTATCGCTAACCCTTTAAATCCGGAACGGACTTGTGAAAGCTTACCGCAGCCCATAGTTGAAGCGTCTTGGGATGGACAATTGTGGCAAGTAGAACTCATATCCCAGCAAGAAAAATTTAACCTCAGTTGGTTCACTCCAGCAGTTTGGAAGTATAAGGGATTGTTAACAGAAGTATTGTTAGCATCTTTTACCTTGCAGCTTTTAGGGTTAACAACACCACTAATTACGCAAGTCGTCATTGATAAAGTGATGGTGCAGGAGAGTTTGCCGACTCTCGATGTAATGGCGATCGCACTTTTGTGCGTAGCTATATTTGAGTCCATACTTGGCATTCTCCGCCTATTCATCTTTACCCATACAGCTCGTCGTCTCGATTTGAGTTTATCAGCACAGCTATTTCGCCACCTGATGCGTCTGCCATTAGCTTATTTTGAGTCGCGGCGCGTCGGAGACACAGTAGCACGAGTCCAGGAACTCGAACAAATTCGTCAGTTTCTTACAGGTACAGCATTAACTGTGATTCTGGATAGCATCTTTGCAGTGGTATACCTAGCATTGATGTTTTACTACAATATCCCACTCACCTTTGTTGCCTTAGCAGTACTGCCCCTATTTGCGACTTTAACGATAGTTGCAACACCAATTCTGCGTAACTGGCTCAACGAAACCTTTAACCGGAGTGCCGATAGTCAATCGTTTCTAGTAGAAACAATCACCGGAATTCACTCCGTTAAAGCCCATGCAGCAGAACCAGTAGCCCGCGCCCGCTGGGAAGGCTTATTTGCTCGCTTCATTCGCACAGGTTTTAAAGCCTCTACTACCTCCAATATCAGCAGCAACATTGGTGACTTTCTCACCAATTTTTCCACCATGCTGATTCTCTGGTTTGGAGCCAAGTTAGTCATCGAACAAAAGCTTACAGTCGGACAGCTTGTTGCCTTTCAAATGCTGTCTGGCAGAGTCACAGGCCCACTTTTACGCCTAGTACAGTTGTGGCAAAATCTCCAACAAGTGCTACTTTCTGTAGATCGCATTGGTGATATTCTCAACGTCTCCCCAGAAGCTGAACTTGGGACTGGTTTAGTTCTACCACCTCTGAAAGGACAAGTCACCTTCGAGCAAGTATTTTTCCGCTACCGGCCAAACTTTGAAGCAATTCTGCGGGGAATCTCTTTCACTGCTGAACCAGGGCAATTTGTTGGCATTGTCGGACGCAGTGGTTCTGGTAAAAGTACCCTGTCTAAGCTATTACAACGCCTCTATCAAATTGAATCAGGACGCATCCTTATTGATGGTTTTGATATTAAAAGTGCTGATTTAGCATCATTACGGCAACAAATTAGTGTAGTTCTCCAAGAAGACTTTTTATTTAACGGTTCTATTTTGGAAAATATCACTCTCGGTAGTCCCGACATTACCGCAGAGCAAGTAGTAGAGGCAGCAAGACTAGCAGTAGCACATGACTTCATCAGTCAATTACCCTACGGTTACGAAACCAATGTTGGTGAACGCGGTACTGCTTTATCTGGCGGACAGAGACAACGTATTGCCCTAGCAAGGCTATTTCTTTCCCAAGCGCCAATTTTAGTTTTGGACGAAGCTACCAGCGCTTTGGATAGTGAAACTGAACAACAAGTACTGCAAAACCTGCAAAAAATTTCTGCTAATCGTACCGTGTTCTTAATTGCTCACCGATTTGCTCCCCTCAAACGTGCTGATTTGATTTTGGTGTTGGAGCAAGGTGTGATTGCTGAACGTGGTACTCACTCACAATTGTTGCAACAAAAAGGTTTGTATTGGTCACTATATCAACGGCAGCAAGCAAACATTTAGTAGATTTAACTAGCTGAAAGCTTGTAGAAAATAAACGTTTGTAAAGCGGTTTAATGATAGCCTTTGGCGAATGGAGCATAACTCCATTCGCAATTTTCAATTTTGATAATTCTGAGTAGTGTAAATACTTTTATAACGAGCGATCGCAGTATTTTTAACGTTAGTCTCCATTAATACAACTAAAAGATTTAAAATTTAATTAATTAATTTATTCTTAATAAAAGCCGCAATTATCAGAATTTTTTTTGGTAATAGAATTAGCATTTTGTTATCAAATTTCATAGTAATTATTGAGAATGGAGCTTATTCATACATTGAAATCTTCTTATAAAGATTTTAAGGCTTCAAAGTGTCAAAAAATAATTGCTATCTTTGAGAGAAAATACTTATGCTCATTGATGATGTTAATAAAAATGTGTTGTCAAATAAACAGCTAAATGTCACTTCAATCTCTTCATTAGATAGCTTTAATACAAAGGATGACTACGGCCTCAACTTCAGCAGAAGTAGTAGCTACAACTCAGCCGATGCTGATGTGCAGTTGCTAAATAATGGTGACTCCAAAAATAGTAGTAACGCTACTACTAATGCTTTTAGCACTCAAAATTATAACTCCACCAATGGCTATGGCTTGATTAATGGAGCAGCAGCAGTGGCTAAAGCTACTGGTCAGAATACCTTTGGTGATGTCCCTAATCTTGGTGGCAATAATTGGGGAGCAGACCTTGTTAAAGCACCAGAAGTTTGGGCACAGGGATACACAGGTAAGGGCGTTGTCGTCGCTGTTGTGGACACTGGAGTTGACTATAACCACGAAGATTTAAGAAATAATATCTGGACGAATGCCAAAGAAATTGCAGGTAACGGTATAGATGATGATGGCAATGGCTATATTGATGATAATTACGGCTGGAACTTTAATGACAAAAACAACAACACTTTAGATAAAAACGGTCATGGCACTCATGTTTCCGGCACGATCGCAGGAGAAAATAATAACTACGGTGTCACTGGTATTGCTTATGATGCCAAGATTATGCCTGTCAAGGTTTTGAATGACTCTGGCTCTGGTTCCTATAGTTCCATATCTAAAGGTATTCGCTACGCTGTGGATAATGGGGCCAATGTGATTAACCTCAGCTTAGGAGGCGCATCTTCCAATAGTAGTTTAGAGTCAGCCATTGACTATGCCAGCAGTAAAGGAGTGATTGTCGTTATGGCAGCGGGTAATGATGGTGAATCATCACCAGACTATCCCGCCCGCTATGCATACAAGTCGGGAATTGCCGTTGGGGCAGTGGATAAGAATAATAATATGCCCGACTTCTCTAACCGCTCTGGAGCAGATGAAATCGCTTACGTTACAGCCCCAGGAGTCAAAGTTTACTCCTCAGTTCCGAATAATCAGTATGCCACTTATAACGGCACGTCTATGGCTACTCCACACGTTGCTGGTGTAGTTGCCCTGATGCTTAGTGCTAACTCCAGCCTGACTGATGCCCAAGTCCGTCAGATTGTCACAGAAACCGCAGGAAATAGTACACAAACTACAAGCTCTAGTTTAAATCTTTCTAATGTCAGTTCTCTGGCAAAGCAAGTAATTGCAGACACAGCAATAGATGATACACAAGCTACAATCTCTAATTTTAATATTTCCAATGTCAGTTCTCTGGCAAAGGAGGTGATGTCTGACGACAACCTGCTAACTATCGGCGCACAAACTGCAAATTATCTTACATTACAGACAATTTCTAGTTTTAATACTTATGATGTCGGAGATGATAATAAAAATGAGAATAATCCTGATTTTTGGAAATCATTAGAGGGAATGCAAAAACAAATGGATCAGTATAGAAAGTTCTTAGGTATCGCTTGAAAATTATCATAATTTGCAGTTTAGTTCAATACTGCTCGGTTAAAAAATCAACCACCTGCTCGTCTGTCGTAAATGAATATAGGGGTTTAGCAATTCTAAACCCTTACGTCTTAGATATGGTTTGTGGATGCTAGGTGTAGCTTTTGAACTGGTGATGAAATCAGGAGAAACTCTACCTACCTAACAGAAAATGCCTCACTAAACCGCCGTGTCACAGGCTCAGTAATGAACGTCAAAACTGACTTTTTACGAGTGACAATCTCACCTGAAGCAGCCATACCTGGTGTAAATTGTACTTCTTGACCTCGCACATTAACTGAGTGTTTATTTAGCTTAATTCTGGTGGGAAAAACTAAGCCTAATTCTTTATCAACAATTGCATTCGGACTGACTTGCATAACTTCGCCATTCACAGTGCCAAATTCCTGGAAAGGGAAAGTTGCCATTTTCACTTTTGCCTTCATTCCTTGACGAATAAATCCAATATCGCGGTTGAGAACTTTCACCTCTAGGAGCATTTCTTCTCCTTCTGGCAAAATTGATAGCAATTCTTCACCTGATTGCACTGGCCCCTTAGTGGCTTTAACTCTGTAAATCGTGCCGGCAACAGGAGCCTCAATCGTTTCTAAGGCTTGCTGCTTCCTCGCCTGCTCTAATTGACCTTGAACAGTTGTTAGTTCTTCTTTACGCTTGTTGAACTGGGTCAAAATTTCACTTTGGCGTTCTGATGCTACACGCTGGGCTTGGCTGCGTGCAGCATTGTAAGCTTGTTCTGCTTGGCGAATTTCTTGGACTTGAGCAGCAATATCTTTTTCTAATGATGTGACTTTATCTTGAGCCTCTGTGATTCTATTCTGGACATTAATCACTTCATCTTGTGCTTTAGTGATTTCTGTCTGTGTACGAGTTAATCTTTCTTGGGCATCCAAGTAATCGACACGAGGTACAGCACCAGGAGTCATTAAACTGCGTAAGCTTTTTTCCCTTTCTTGTGCAAGTGCCAAATTACTTTCAATTTTGATCCGAATGCTATCTGCGTTGGCAAGGTTGGTTTTGGCATTGGCAACGCTGCTTTTGGCATTAACTAAGTTGTCTTGCAACCGAGTCAAACGGACTTTGGCTTGATCTATGAGTGCTAATTGGCGATTTGCTTCTGCTTCCGCCCCTGCTTGATGCGCTTGGAAGTCTTGCAGGCGGGAGGTTAAAAGTTCATCTTGCACTTTCGTCCCAGTAGTTTTGCCTCCAATGCGTTCTGCATCCAAACGTTGCAAATCGTCTTGAATCAATCTAGTAGACTTGGTTAGGCGGGCAACATCAGTTATTTGCAAGTCTGGATCTTTTTGAATCAGAACTTGACCTTTAGTAACGCGATCGCCTTCTCGTACTTTAACAGCAACAATTGACCCCCCATTCAAGGATGTCACCGGTCTTACCTGGGTAGAAGCAATTAATTCCCCTGGTGCTGTTGCTACTTCATCGATTTGTGAGAAGTACGCCCAGGCGATCGTCCCAAATACAATGAAGCTTATCGTTCCCGCTAATAATCTAGTGTATAGAGGTGGTAATTCCTGTACCGCCTTCCCCAATTCATAGGTAAGTTGTTCCTCTGGTTGGGCAAATCGCTCTTTTGTCTGACGTGCTTGAGCAGCATTTACAGCTAGGGGAGATTTCATTTTTGTCCTTTGTCCTTTGTCCGTTGTCCTTTGTCATTAGTCATTTGTCCTTTGTTATTCACTAATGACAAATGACTAATGACTAATGACTATTCAAACTGCTAAATAGCGCCGCAAAAAACCTTCTAATGTCTCCAACTGCAAGTTATAAATCGCCTCCAAATTAGCAATTTCATCTTTTGTACAGAAAAATTCATTTGCTAGTAATGTGCGATAAGTTCCCAAAGCTTTTTGGACTTGGGGATTAAATAAACCCAATGCGCCTTGTAACCCATCAATGACCAATAGGGGTGAGTTAATTATTACTGGTTCTTTGGTAAAGATCCGACCAAAAATCCGAGGAATATCTTCTCTTAATAAAATCTCTGGCCCTCCCACTGGTAAAATCTGGTTACGAGCGCCTTCAACTGTCACAGAATCCACTATTATCCTTGCCAAATCATCAGTACTTACAATTGAAGTACGATTTTTGCGATCGCCAATTAGCAAATACAATCCCGTTTCCCGAAATTGTTCTACTAATGGCAGCAAGTTAGATGCTAATCCAGATGGGCGTAAAATAGTGTAATTTAAGCCACTAGCTGACAAATATCGCTCTACTGCTCGTTTGGCTTTAAATACAGGAGCATCTTCATATCCGCGATCGGCTCCCAGTACAGAAATAAAGACAAAATGCTCTACACCATTGGCTTTTGCTTGGTCTATTAGTTCAATATTGGCGCGGTAATCTAAAGAGAGAGCATCGCTATCAGAACCGTGGGCGCTGATAACATACTTGACACGCCGACTAGCTTTCTGGATATCTCTTTCCTCTAGCAAGTCACCGATAAAGATTTCTGCACCCCGGTGTTCTAACTCGCTATAGCGCGAAGTCAGACGGACAAATGCCCGCACAGACTGTTCTCGTCGCCGTAGTAGTCGCACAACTCTGCGACCGATTCCTCCCGTTGCTCCAGTTATTAGAAACATATAAATACCTAAATTGAATAGTTACAGGGCTTATATAGGGGTTCGCTCGTTTGTATGTAATAGAGTCTGACCTCTCTCCTGTTAGGAGAGAGGCTTTGAATCTTACTCCCCTTCCCTAGTAGGGAAGGGGCTGGGGGTTAGGTCTCTATTAGCCAATAAGTCATACCTTATTTATCTTAATACTGTAAAAATTATCCCCTACATCTTATGCAGGGGATAGGGTAAATGGGATTAGTTTTACTGGCTCAACAAGTCAACAGCTTGTTCAAGCGACATCTTAGCCTTGTGCAAGTTCAGCAGGTTCTGCTGGTCATATCGGTCAGGATAGCTCATTTTCCTGCCTTCTAAAGTTATCCGAATTAGTGCTGCTTGCTCATCTGTGGGTGAATTCATCTCTTCTATAGCAGAACTGATTATCTGGATAGCGTTAAAGTTAGGGAATTTTAACCCTTTACCTTGCTTCATTTGTTGCAGGGCTAAAAGTGGAAATGCCATCAGAGTTACGATGTACGAGGTTTTGTATCCTGCATTGCCAATTGGTTTGATGCCATATCTACGACACAAGTTGCGTAATTCTTTAATAGTCTTGATTTCAAGTTCGGAACGCGTGAACATAAAATAGTAGTGTCCATTTTTGAAATTGGATATTGGTGGTTGTACTTCCGGCAAGTTGTAGCAACCACCAAAAAACAATTTAATCTGCTGCCTACCAGTGATTAAATTTATATTTATCCCATCTTCCGCACTTCAACTTGAAATATAAAGAGATTACAGTCAAGATGAAAGCGAAAAGTCAGGATAAATAAGAAAATAATACTGAATTAATATGACAAAGAATGAAAAATAATCAAACATAAAAGATTTGATTGATAATCATAGGTTATTTAAGCACTAGAAGTTGGAGGAGCAATAACTGTTCCTTCATATATTGATAAATTTTTATTCGCTCTCTAAAGGTTATTTAGATTAAGAAAGCAGATAATATTTTTGGCAAGATGATGGCAGGTAATTCAAAATAAAATGACGTGATTCTGTTAAATTAATAATTTGATTAACACCATTTAAAGTCAAAGCATGAATCCCCTGAAAACACTGAAATACCCATCTTAGTGTCGGACTATTTGTTAACTTTCCTAGTTGATTTTTAATGCCGACTTTTGCTCTTTTTAAGTTGTTTCTCATTTCCCTTTGACCGAGATTATAAACTAACAAGCACAGAGACATTAAAAAATTTTCCCTGTGCTGACTTACGTACCATTGACCAACTTTGGGTAAAATTTAGCAATGGGCGCTTTGGCTTTAGCATTCAGAAGAAAATTTATCTCGAATGTGGTGGGAAGGCTGACGGTGAATATTATAAAGAAGCCTGGGAAAAATTTGGCGATCGCGTAGGATGGAGGGTGAAAGGAAACTGGATTGATTACTTTGATGTAGCTTTTAACACTTCACCATATGAGGGACACCTCCCTGTGCACTGGGAAGGTCTCTTATGGAAGGATTGGAAGGTTTCGGTATCTCTTTTTTCTCGCGTCGAGACTTCTGAAGTCTAAACATTTAAGCACTTCAGACTTTTATAAATATTTATAACAGGGTTGTTTCCAACGAGTTAATTAACATTTCAGAGATCCGATACCTGGCACTGGGGGTTGATTAATTCTTGTTTTACCCGCATTTACCGCTAGAGGCAAGAAAAGAGTCTGTGAAAAGTTTTCCCAATTTAAAATCCCCCCACATCTTTGTAGATGCAGGGGGGAGTATTAACAATTCAAAATTGTTTCACATGGGTATTTAAACGCTTTGTGCAAACAGCCCACTTCAAAACTATTCAGCAGCTTTGTTACTAGCTCGATTAGCACGTGCCTCAGCCGAAGCCATCACCTCATCCATATTCTCTAGCACTTCGCCAGGGAAGTTTTCCAAGACTCTGGTAGAAAGCGCAACCCGCCCTTTACCCTCATCCAAGTCAATAATTACAGCTTTAATTGACTGACCAACTTGAAATACCTTTTCTAATGAGTCGATGAATTTTTGGCTTACCTGCTTGATGTGAAGCAAAGCCCCCATACCATTTAAATCCACAAACACACCAAAAGGTTTGATGCCAGTAACTTTACCTTCCACCAGTTGACCTAGTTCTAATAAGCTGAAGTTGCTAGAACGAGTTGCTAATCGCTGGGAAAGGATGAGTTTGTTGGTGTTTTTATTAATTTCCAAAAAGCCCACAGTCAGATTTTGACCTTTGAGTGCTTCTAAATTATCACGCTCTGCCAGGTGCGATCGCGGAATAAATCCCCGCAAGGAGAGAATATCGACGGTGACACCACCTTTATTTACACCCATCACCCGAACTTGCACAGTCTGAGCATTTTCCTGCATTTCGGCCAGTCGTTCCCAGATGTGCTGAATTTCCAACTGCTTTCGAGAAAGGGTGACTTGACCTTCTGCATCCTGATCTCGGATAATCAAAAACTGCATTTCCTCTTGCAATGGCAGCACTTCCGATAAATCGGTAACCGCTCTCAAAGAAGCCTCATCGCGCGGCAGAAAAGCTGACGATTTGCCACCAATATCAACATAGGCTCCATCATGGTCAAGTTGGAACACTTTGCCATGTACAATCTGTCCCTTTTGAAACTGGTAGTCGTGTTTTTCTAGTGCTTTGGCAAAATCGTCCATTGTAAACGGCGAATTGGCTGTTTGAGAAAGTTTCGATTCGGAATTCATGACTTTTGAAGATTAATTGTTATTTGATATGGTGCAACTGGAGTTTAGATTGTCATTTGTCATTTGTCATTTGTCATTTGTCCTTTGCTAATGACCAATGACCAATGACCAATGACTAATTCAGTTGACTAAAGAAAAGAGTTGTTGGACTTGCTCCCAAGCATCAGCAGCAGCTTTAGGATTATAACTGGCACGAAGGTCACAGAAAAATCCGTGATCAGCTCCATCGTAGCGAAACACACGATGAGGAATTTTATATTTTTCTAACTCTGCTTCAATCTCATCTACTTGTTCGGGTGGGATGCTAGCATCTTCTTTACCAAAGAAGGCATAGAGAGTGCCTGGAATTTCTTTGGTGCGGGTGACAGTGGGAGCGCCACCTCCTGGTGTGCGAGTCGTAATTCCAGCACCGTAGAAGGAAGCTGTAGCTTTAATATCTGGTAAGGTAGCTGCAAGATATGCGACATGACCACCAAAGCAGAAACCAATACAGCCAAAACTATCTTTTTTGACTTGGGGCAGATTTTTGAGGTAGTCAATTACTAGTTGAATATCGCTCAATAGCTCTGATGCTTGAGTTTGCATCGCGTAGCCTCTGCCCGTTTCAATATCTTCGGGTGTGTATCCGGTTTCAAAACCAGGAGCAGTCCGTTGAAAAAGTGCAGGTGCGATCGCAACATACCCAAGTTTGGCAATCCGTTCTGTAACATCCCGAATGTGAACGTTAACACCAAAAATCTCTTGTAATACCACGACTCCTGGGTAAGATCCAGATTCTTTTGGCTCTGCCAAATAACCTGACACTTCAATATTATCTTGCAAAAGATTAACCGTTGTGGTAATTATTGCTTGCTCTGTCATAATAATTTTTACCAGTGCTATGTGATTAGCTGTATCTTGATTTGATATAACTATGCCAGTATGCCCAGGTTTTTCCGAAATTAAATTATCAATTACCAATAATGAGCGCATTAGAAATTTGTACCAGAAAAACTTTATGTGTAAATAAAATATTTAATATGTAGCAAATGCAGCTAGACACCAAAGGAGGCTGAGTTAAAAGTGCTGAGTGCTGAGTAGTAAAGCAACACTTGTATACTCCTCACTCCCTAGTACGCGATTAATCGCGTTTCTCCCCCGCTCCAAAACTCAGCACTTAGTATTCAGGAGGTTTGCTGATGATTCAATTCCGTATTCAGCCAGACAGCGAAATTCCGGCATCAACCCAGCTGTTTAATCAAATCCGGTTTGCGATCGCTTCTCGGCAATATCCCCCTGCTTACAAGTTGCCAAGCACAAGGGCACTAGCAATGCAAACTGGGTTACACCGCAACACCATTAGCAAAGTTTACCGTCAACTGGAGGAAGACGGATTTGTTGAAAGTATGGCTGGTTCGGGAATTTATGTTCGTCCCCAAGGTCATGAGGGTGGTAGCAGGCTGCAATCACCAATACTCAAACAAAATCCTGATGCATATCAAGTTGTCCAGAAAGCACTCGATGATCTGCTCACCCAAGGATGTTCACTCAATCAAGCCAGAGAGCTATTTTTAGCGGAAATTGACTGGCGCTTGCGTTGTAGTGCGCGGGTACTGGTTGCAGTTCCATCCTATGATATGGGTGCTGGTGAGTTGATGGTGTATGAATTAGAGCGATCGCTAAAAATACCAGTTCAGCTGGTAGCAATGGAAGAATTAACAGCTGTGCTAGATAAAACTACCTCTGCGACAGTAGTTACAAGCCGGTATTTTATTAGTAATGTAGAAGCGATCGCAGCTCCTAAAGCTGCACGGGTAATTCCTTTGGATATCTACGACTACAGCAAAGAACTCAGCCTATTGAAAACCCTGCCAAAAGAAAACTGTGTAGGCATAGTTAGCCTCAGTTCCGGGATTGCACGAGCAGCAGAAGTCATCCTCCACGGTCTGCGGGGAGATGAACTATTAGTGATGACTGCACAACCAAAAGATGTTTATAAACTTCAAGCTATGGTTAAACGGGCTGAGGTAATCATAAGTGATCAAGCCAGTTTTGCGGCAGTGCAAGCAGCAGTGCAAGCATCTGATGAAGATATTATTCGTCCACCGAAGCTGATTAAGGTTGAAAATTATATCGGTACTAACTCGATTAACTTGCTAAAACGAGAACTGGGTTTGGGTTAATCCAAAGATAATTCGACCAACATCTATACAGGAGGGCTAAGGTAGTGCAAATTGTGATTGTGGGCGCAGGCCCAACAGGTGTAACACTTGCCCTGCTCCTTGTAAAACGTGGTATTACTGTAACGCTAATTGAAGCAGCAAAAGACTTTCATCGTGTATTTCGCGGCGAAGGATTAATGCCCAGTGGCTTAGATGCACTAGAGCAAATGGGACTATCCCCATTGTTGGAGCATATCCCCCATCGACAACTCGACGCGTGGGAATTCATTTTGGGGGAAAAGCAGTTGTTTCGAGTTGATGAACCAATGGGAGCAACCCGACCCTGTACACTGGTTTCACAACCACCGCTACTCAAAGCACTAATTTCGGAAGCTCAAACCCATCCTTGGTTTGAATTTATCCAAGGTGTTCCTGTCAAAGACTTGCGATGGAGTAACCAACGTGTCGCAGGTGTAGTACTAAGCGATGGGAGAGAACTAACTGCTGACTTAGTGATTGGGGCAGATGGTCGAAATTCTTTTGTGCGGCAACGTGTCGGATTGGAATTGGTACGCCAGCCTAAAAATATTGATATTCTCTGGTTTAAGCTTGCCGCCAGTCCCAAGTTTGCAGATGATAATGTATTTCGTACTATTGTAAATAGCGATCGCACATTTAGCATCTTTCATGGAGCAGAAGAAGGGAAACTGCATCTAGCCTGGGTAATGTCGGCAACCGAAAACACTGACTCCAAGCAAGCCAACTGGGCAGAGATTTTTGCCTCACTATCACCCTCATGGCTAGCAGAACATTTTCGTAATCATGCAGACACCATCGAATCTCCCATTCGGCTTTCCGTTATGGTAGGTTATTGTCCACAATGGCACGCACCAGGGGTATTGCTTCTGGGTGACGCTGCACACCCAATGTCTCCTGTCCGCGCTCAAGGAATTAATCTAGCATTCCGTGATGTGATTGTCGCTGCTAATCATCTTGTGCCACTGTTGCACACAAAGGCTGGACACCACGATATTGACATGGCACTATCGCACATCCAAACGGAACGTGAGCCAGAAATTATCCGCGCCCAGCAACTCCAGTTAGAGGAAGCTAAACAAGGGGAACTACTGCGAAAAAATGCACTGCTGCGATCGCTGTTGATTCAACTTGCTCCCTTACTCGGTAAAATAATTAAAAAGTCTTGGTTAACGCGACAATATAAAATGCGTCAAGGTATCACACAGGTACACTTAACTGTCTAAAAAACCGTCATTAGTTATCCGACTTGTGTTTGTGGGGTGTTAATTTGCAAAAACTCTTGTACTCGTTGCAAGTAAGTTGGCGCATCTTCCAACATTGGGAAATGCGCTGTGTTGCGAATCATCACAAATTCCACTTTGTCACTCAGTGCAGCTGCTTGACGCCCCATCTCGGCTGGAATAATTTTGTCATACTCCCCCGCCACGAGTAGAGTCGGCACTGTCAGCTTGGCAAACTCTTGCGGCATCACTTCAGATTGAGCCTTACTGACTGAAGTAAAAATTGTTCCTAAAGCCGCATCGTAATCTGCTTCGAGAAAATCTTCCAAAAAAGCTTGCCGCTCAGAATGTGGAATGGAACTATGTAGAAATCTGGCCATAAACATCCGGTCAACAAATGGAATTTTGCTTAACCACTTGGGACGGAATTTAACTACATAGCCACCAAATTTATGAAAGGCACTAAAAGATTTTTCGTCGTACTCAAAAACGCCGCTACAGGTTAAAATTCCTCGTTCCACTCGTTGGGGGTAGCGGTTAAAAAATAAAGTAGCAACAGACGCGCCCATTGAATGAGCATTGATATAGACACCCTGAAGATGCAACCCATCTAACAAAGCTGCCAAATCATCAGCGTATTCCTCTAATTCATAGGTTAAGTCTCTGATTGCCTGTGATTCTTCTTGGAGGGACTCAGATTCGGCAATAGCTTCACTTGCTTCGGCTATGGTTGGCTTCCCACCAGAACGGCCAAATCCCCGCATATCGTAGAGTAAACAATCAAATTGCTCCGATAAAGCATTGGCGGTATTTTGCCAATACCTAGCTGAACCAGCCCAACCGTGAATGAAAACCATCACTGGTTTTACCAAAGAACCAGATGGTTTTTTCACCCATTCGTAGTAATGCTCAACCCCACGAACATTAATATAAGGCATTAGTCATTTGTCCTTTGTCAGTTGTCATTAGTCATTTTCCCTTATTAAATGGGTATTAGTCTTTAGTTTTTGACTAATAACCAATGACTAATGACTAATGACTAATGACTATTAAGCTGATTCTGGCTTGGGTAGTGAAGATGGATGTATTATCAGTTCGGCAGTCGATCGCTTCTCAACCATCTCCCGTGTTACTGTACAACGTGTCACATCCTTACGGGATGGTAACTCATACATAACATCCAGCATAAGTTCTTCCACAATGCCCCGCAGCGCTCTAGCACCAGTTTTACGCCGATAGGCTTCTTGAGCGATCGCTCGTAAAGCTTCTGGTTTAAAATCTAACTGGACATTATCCATCTTCAGCAGTTTTTGGTACTGCTTCACTAAGGCGCTGCGTGGTTGGGTGAGAATCGCCATTAGTGCTTCTTCATCTAGCGGATCGACTACTGCTACCATTGGCACGCGCCCAATAAATTCTGGAATCATGCCAAATTTTACTAAATCATCCGGTGCTAGATGGCGGAGAGTATCTGCTGCTCGTTTTTCCTTCGTTTGGCCTTCTCCAGGTTGCACAAAGCCTATTGCTTTTTTGCCAACTCTCTGATCCACAACCTTTTCTAAGCCTACGAAAGCACCACCACAGACGAATAAAATATTACTTGTATCAATCTGGATGCAGTCTTGATAGGGATGCTTGCGCCCTCCTTGGGGTGGTACATTGGCGATCGTTCCCTCTAACATTTTCAGCAAGGCTTGCTGCACGCCTTCGCCAGAAACATCGCGGGTAATTGACGGGTTCTCACTCTTGCGAGCAATTTTGTCAATTTCATCAATGTAGATAATTCCTCGTTGCGCTTCTTCTATATCCAAATCTGCCACCTGTAACAGTCGCAGCAAGATATTTTCTACGTCTTCTCCCACATACCCTGCTTCTGTCAGCGTTGTAGCATCAGCGACGGCAAAGGGTACATCCAGAATTTTCGCTAGGGTTTGCGCTAAGAGAGTTTTGCCGCAACCAGTTGGGCCAATTAACAAAATGTTAGACTTTTGCAGTTCTACAGCATCATCTGCCGCACCTTTGCCACTGGCTTTAGATTGAATGACCGCCAACCGCTTGTAGTGATTGTAAACGGCTACTGACAGCACTTTCTTGGCTTCGTCTTGACCAATTACGTGTTCGTCTAGATAATTTTTAATCTCTCTTGGCTTGGGTATTTGATTAAACGAAATACTAGAAGATTGGGTACGTCGTTTTTGAGGTGGTTCTGCTCTTGGTGCCGGTTGTGCTGCCGCACCATTGGTATCGAGTAACTCCTCGTCTAGTATTTCATTACACAAGTCAACGCATTCATCGCAGATGTAGACTCCCGGCCCCGCGATTAATTTACGTACCTGCTCTTGAGACTTGCCGCAAAACGAACATTTTAAATGGGAGTCGTACTTAGACATACCAGCCTCTTATTTCAGAATGGTGACGTTTTCCCCTGCTGTGGGAAGATTTTGCCTGGAAATGACCTGATCAATCAAACCGTAGTTCTTTGCCTCTTCTGCCGACATAAAGAAGTCGCGCTCAGTATCTGCTTCAATTCTTTCTATGGGTTGACCAGTGTGATGAGCCATTAACTCATTCAACTTACCCTTAATGTAAAGAATTTCTCTGGCTTGAATTTCAATGTCAATGGCTTGACCCTGAGCACCACCAAGTGGTTGGTGAATCATAATCCGGGAGTCGGGCAGAGACATTCGCTTACCGGCAGCCCCTGCTGTCAACAAAAATGCCCCCATGCTCGCGGCTAATCCAAAACAGATGGTAACAACATCAGGGCGAATTTGCTGTATTGTATCATAGATTGCCATGCCTGCGTAGACCGAGCCGCCAGGAGAATTAACATACAGTTGGATGTCTTTTTCTGAGTCTTCGGCGTCTAGGAATAACAACTGAGCCACAATTGAGTTGGCTACGGTATCGTCTATTGGCGTTCCCAAAAAGATAATCCGCTCTCGCAGCAGGCGGGAGTAGATGTCGAAAGCCCTTTCTCCCATGCCAGATTGTTCCACCACCATCGGCACGATGTTGCTAGGGCTGTTCAACTGGGAGTTAATGTTTATTCGACTTTGGTTGCTGATGGGGTAGTTTCCCGACTGCGATACAAGCATACAAGCTTTCTTTGACGATAATTTAGGACAAATGTTTCAGCAGCAAATGCTGCCTTTTCGACGAATAGGATTTTTATAGCTACGTGTTAACCATTATGCCTCATATAATTTCCTCCCGTGTAACACAGTATCAAGCTCAGGGGATAATATGTGTCACAATTTGCTTAAAATTCATTAATTTTTTAATTATTCTGCCTTCATCCCTGAGTTTTGAGGAGTTAAGAGTCAAGAGGCATTGGTTATTTATCCCCCTGCTCCCTCATCTCCTTTAGCTTACCCATTTCACCAGTACTTTTAACTTAGAACTGGTGAACTTATGGCTGTGGGATTTTTAATTATCCTTCTGTGACTTCTGTCGAAGCTTCGCTACTTTCTTCCTCTGCTTGCTCTGCATCAGCATCTGATTCTGCGGCTTCTATTTCCTCTGCGGGACTTAAGGAGCCTTCGGGTACAAGTTCAACTGAGGAATGTTCTAAAAGCCAATCGATGGTTTTTTCGGTTAATAGTTCGTTTTCCACGATTGAGCGCAGTCTATCTTCATCAACGTCTTGCTCATCTGGGTACTGTTCCAAAAGTTCTCTAACTCTGGCTGCGATTTCTTCTGGTGTTACCTCAATAGATTCGCGTTTCCCAACTTCCCGCAAGGATAAAGAGCGTTTGATCCGCTCAATTGCTTCAGTACGCGATCGCTCCCGCAATTGAGGAATAATATCTTGAGTAAACAACTTCCTTACATCCAATCCCTGCTGAGACAGCCGCATTGCTGTTTGCGTTAGCATTGCATCCACTTCTTGCTCAATCAAGGTTGCTGGTAAGTCAACTTCTACGTGGTTGAGCAGTTCCGTTAACAAGGCTTCTTGTTTATTTGCTTTTGTTTTGTCGTCTGCCTCTTTTTGATATTGCTCTACCAAAGAAGCGCGTAACTCCTCTAAGGTTTCAAAATCGCTGATTTCTTGGGCGAAATCGTCATTTACTTCTGGTAGTTCCTTTTCTTTGAGTTCTTTGAGCGTTACTGTGAAAGTTGCCGCTTTTCCAGCTAAATCTTCATTAGCATACGGATCTGGGAACTGCGCTGCAATTTCTTTGGTTTCTTCAGGATTCATCCCTATTATTCCAGCAATAAAGCCTGGAATAAACTTGTCTTCCTGCAACTCAACTTGAAAATCAGTTGCTTCGGCTCCAGGAATCGGTTCTAGTTCAGCTGTTTCGTCTTCGCCCTCCACTCTGGCGAATGAACCTTTAAAATCAACTACGGCAATATCGCCGATTTGGGCTACACGTCCTTCCACAGGAATCAATGTCGCCAATTCTTGACGTTCCTTATCAAGGTTTGCGTCTACTCGTTCTGGATCGTACTTGACTTCTTCAGCCTTGGCTTGCAGATCAGTGTACTGAACTAGATTCACTTCGGGTTCTACATCGACAGCGATCGAAATCGTCAAGGGTTTTCCAGGTTCATAATTCGTAATTAAATCCTCAAAAGAGGAGCGCAATTGCGGCTGACCTATTGCCGGGATAGCTTCTTGTTTAACTGCTTGCTCAATGCCGTCTTGAATTAGTTCTTCCAGCGCTGCTGCCTTGATACGAGTTGTACCCAGCTGTTGTAGCAATATTGGCCGAGGTACCTTGCCTTTACGAAACCCAGGAATATTGGCAGTAGTCGCTAATTTTTTAATGACCTGTTCGTAAGTTTGCTTGGTAATTTCCGGCGTAATCTCTATTTCCAGACCAATTTGGCTGGCGGGAAGTTTTTCCTGGGTAACTTTCATGCTTCGTCTCTAGTTTTCTGGTATTTTAATAATCTCCGAGTACGTACACATAAGACGCAATAATAATTGTTCGCGTTTATGGCTTGATGTCTCTTAAGGAGGATGGGAAATTGTCATAAAGCTTCATGACATGACATCCAAGGATGGATAGTGTGTCCTGCCACAGAGATCCAGTTTACTGCCAATAGCCAAGGACTTGACAATTTACTCTCATAACAATTATTGACACTTCCAGGGCTAAGAGCGTCTGGGCTTCTTGCCTAATATTTGTAATAACTGCTGAATCTATTGCGGATTGGGAAGAGTTTAACAAAGAGGCAGGGAGAAGGGGGCTATTAGCTGAGGGAAATGACCCCATCCTCCTGTTGTGAAGTAGAGCGAATGGGTCTAAGTCCCCCACTTCTAGTAAGTGGTTTTCGTACCTTACGGGAAGCTAGCGCAATAGGTGGGGTGGTCACTGAGCGTAGCCGAAGTGTCGAATCCCCACTTGAACTGTCCCCCTTGCTCCCTGCTACCTGCTGCTTCCTTGCCTGTAGTTCAATCCCTATTCGCCAGCCCCTCAGCCCCTAATCTTCAGTTAGTCTGAATTTAGCACTGAAAACCCAGGAATTAATTCTTCAGTGGGCTACCACCGTGATATCCTGGTTTTCAGCCAGTAGTTTAGTACTTTAAAGTTATAGCATTGAGTTTAGCTAATCTTGTGGTACGCGAGTAAATCTGCTGCCTAGCCACATAGCTCGATTTGATGGTTTGCCGATTTTACAACATTTGCATCATAATACATTCATCATCCTGGCAACCCAATTTACAGCCAAGACGTTTATTCACCTTACAAATCAAACGCCTAAGTGCAGATATATCTATAGTTTTATGCTAAATGGCGGTTTGTTGTATAATATTACAATAATCTAGTTTTAGATACATGAAAAAATGGAACGGCAATTTTGTAAAATGCAACATCAATTAACTTAATTAAATAACCAAGCAAATAAATTATTAAATCTATAAAGATAGATTAAATTAGAAAAAAATCTAAATCTATTCAAACTTTATTTCAGGGCTGCGATCGCTATTTAAATATAAGCAACATAAGCAAATAGTCAATTGTTCCAAAAAATTGCAGATAAATATCTTAAAGGAGGAAGCAAATTTGTCAAAATCCTATCGTTTAGCTATTTTGGGAGCAACTGGTGCAGTTGGCACAGAGTTGCTGGAATTATTAGAAATCCGTGATTTTCCGATTGCTGACTTAAAGTTATTGGCATCAGAGCGGAGTGTCGGGCGATCGCTAAGGTTTAAAGGTGAGAATATACCAGTAGAGCGAGTGAGCGATCGCGCCTTTGAAAATGTCGATATAGTACTAGCTAGTGCAGGTGGTTCCACATCCAAAGCTTGGGCAGCAGTTGCCGTCGAAAAAGGCGCAGTGGTAATTGACAACTCCAGTGCCTTTCGGATGAACCCGGAAGTTCCCTTAGTAGTGCCAGAGGTGAATCCACAAGCCGCAGCTAATCATCAAGGCATTATTGCTAACCCCAACTGCACAACAATTTTAATGAGTGTGGCAGTATGGCCATTGCATAAAGTTAAACCAGTGCAACGTATCGTAGCTTCAACCTACCAATCTGCTAGTGGTGCTGGTGCTAGAGCAATGGCAGAAGTCAAAATCCAAACAAGCGCTATACTACAAGGACAGCCGCCAGTTGCTGAGGTACTGCCTTACCCACTGGCATTTAATTTATTCCCCCATAACTCTCCATTAAACGATTTGGGTTATTGTGAGGAAGAAATGAAAATGGTCAACGAAACCCGGAAAATATTTGGCACGCAGCAAATCAGAATCACTGCGACCTGTATACGGGTTCCCGTACTACGGGCCCATTCAGAAGCCATTAATTTAGAATTTGAGACTCCCTTTAGTGTAGAGGAAGCCAGAGAAATTTTAAATTCCTCTCCTGGAGTAAAATTGGTAGAAAATTGGGAAACTAATTATTTTCCGATGCCAATTGAAGCAACTGGTAGAGATGAAGTTTTAGTGGGAAGAATTCGTCAGGATATTTCTCATAGCTGTGGCTTGGAATTATGGTTGTGCGGCGACCAAATCCGCAAAGGCGCAGCATTGAATGCAGTACAAATCGCCGAGTTGCTCGTAGAACAAAACCTACTCAAACCTGCTAAAGCTTACGTTTCAGGCTAGTCATTAGTAAAAATAAACAACTAATGAAAAAAAGCAAATGTGCAAATTACTGTTGAAAGTAATTTGCAGATAGGTTATTACAAGGGAAAACCACCAAGATATAAAAATATGGGTAATCAGGAGTGAAAACAGGGTGGGAGATTTTGGCAATGTTTTAACCGCTATGATTACGCCGTTTAAAGCAGATGGGAGTGTCAATTATGATGTAGCGGCAGAACTGGCAGCGCATCTAGCTAATAACGGCACAGATACATTGGTGGTGTGCGGCACAACAGGAGAATCCCCTACCCTGACTTGGGATGAGGAATACCAGTTATTTGTCGAGGTATTGAAATCCGTGGCAGGAAAAGCCAAGGTGATCGCAGGTTGTGGTTCAAATTCCACCAAAGAAGCGATCGCAGCCACCCAAAAAGCGTCTAAAATAGGAGTACATGGTTCCTTACAAGTTGTCCCTTATTACAACAAACCGCCACAAGCGGGATTGGAAGCGCACTTTCAGGCAATAGCACAAGCCTGTCCCGACTTGCCATTGTTGTTATACAATGTCCCAGGTCGTACCGGACAAAACCTTCAGCCAGAAACAGTTGCCCGGTTAGCTAAGGTTAGCAATATTGTCGGGATTAAAGAATCCACTGGTAATATAGATCAGGCAAGCGAAATTCGTCGCTTGACACCAAAAGAATTCCACATCTATTCTGGTGATGATTATATGACTTTGCCCTTGTTAGCGATCGGGGCAAAGGGTGTAGTAAGTGTGGCTTCTCATCTGGTAGGAAACCAACTACAGCAGATGATCCAAGCTTTTAGTGCGGGTAAAATTGAGGTAGCAAGGGACATTCATCTCCAACTCTTCCCGTTGTTTAAAGCTTTATTTCTCACTTCAAATCCCATTCCAGTGAAAGAAGCACTCAAACTTCAAGGTTGGGAGGTTGGTTCAACTCGTCCGCCGCTATGTGAAGCTGATTTAGAAGTAAGTCAAAAGTTAGAAGCGGTTCTGAAAGAACTTAGCTTAATCTAGCCACCATGCGATTAAACGTTGTTATGCCGCTTTCTAAAGATACATATAAACAATGCTCATAATTGTTCATAAGTTGCAATTTAAAAATCTGTGCTAGGACTGATAGACATACTATAAATTCTTCAGTGTACAGTCGATTTTATTGAATAAAAAATTGAAATCTTCAATTAAAACTTGATTGCTTTGGGACTAAATTAAGAGACAAATGATGTTGTCTTAAATACAAGTTCGTTAACTATCAACTAAATTAACCACAAGTAACGATCTAAGGAGAAAATGGCTAAAAACGAAGCTAATAATTCCGCCTTGAAAATTATTCCTTTGGGCGGTTTACACGAAATTGGGAAAAATACCTGTCTTTTTGAATATGACGATGAAATTATCCTGCTAGATGCAGGATTGGCTTTTCCCACAGAGGCGATGCATGGAGTAAATATTGTTTTGCCAGATACGACCTATCTGCGGGAAAATCGCCACAAAATTAAAGGGATGATCGTTACTCACGGTCATGAAGACCATATTGGCGGGATTGCTTTCCATCTCAAGCAATTTGATATCCCCGTAATTTATGGGCCCAGGCTAGCAATGGCAATGCTAGAGGGTAAATTGGAAGAAGCAGGAGTGCGCGATCGCACAGAAATCAGAACAGTTCTACCGCGTGATGTGGTGCGAATTGGCAAAAACTTTTTAGTGGAATATATCCGCAACACCCACTCCATCGCTGATAGTTTCACTGTTGCCATTCATACTCCCCTTGGTGTAGTCATTCACACAGGAGATTTTAAGATTGACCATACCCCAGTGGATGGTGAAAAATTTGATTTGCAACGGTTAGCAGAACATGGTGAAAAAGGCGTTCTTTGCCTTTTAAGTGATTCTACTAATTCAGAAGTTCCAGGATTTACACCTTCGGAGCGTTCAGTTTATCCAAATCTTGAGAGAGTATTTAGTCAAGCCACTGGGCGATTATTTGTCACTACCTTTGCTTCTAGCGTCCATCGCATCAACATGATTTTGGATATCGCCAAGAAGCAAAACCGTGTAGTGACGATTGTGGGGCGTTCCATGCTGAACTTGATTGCTCATGCCCGCAATTTAGGTTACATCAAATGTGAAGATAATCTGCTGCAACCATTGCACGCAGTCCGCAATCTGCCTGATGAAAGAGTACTGATTTTAACTACAGGTTCTCAGGGTGAAACGATGGCAGCAATGACCCGCATTGCTAACAAAGAACATCCTCACATCAAAATCCGCGAAGGAGATACAGTAGTATTCTCTGCTAACCCAATTCCCGGAAATACGATCGCAGTAGTCAACACCATTGATAAATTAATGATTCAAGGTGCAAAAGTGGTCTATGGTCGGGATAAAGGGATTCACGTCTCCGGTCACGGCTGTCAGGAAGAGCAAAAGCTGATGATTGCCTTAACTCGACCCAAGTTCTTTGTACCATTTCACGGCGAACATCGGATGCTAGTGAAGCACGCAGAAACGGCTCAGAATATGGGCATTCCCGCAGAAAACATGATCATCATTCAGAATGGTGATATTGTCGAACTGACTGAAGATGCTATTCGCGTCGCTGGTAAAGTGCCATCTGGTATCGAATTGGTGGATACCACTAGTTCGGGTATGGTAAGTGCCAAAGTGCTGCAAGAACGGCAACGCATGGCTTCGGAAGGCATTATCACGATCGCAGCTGCCATTGATTGGAATGGTAAACTGTTGGCAAAACCAGAAGTTCACCTACGGGGTGTAGTTACAAGTGTAGAGCGATCGCTGCTACAAACCTGGGTAAAACAACGCATTGAAGAAATCCTCACTGTGCGCTGGACAGAATTTGCTCCTGCGGAAGGCGAAGCAGCAGATATAGATTGGGGTGGATTGCAAGGAACTTTAGAACGAGAATTGCAACGTTCCATCCGGCGGGAATTGCAATGTCAGCCATCTGTGACTTTGTTGATGCAAATCCCTGATGAGCCGCCTGTGAAAGTTGCTGATGGCAGAAGACGGCGCACTCGGACTGCTGCTCAAGTAGCATCGTAGAGAATTTAATATAAAAATCTCACGCTAAAGCGCAGAGACGTAGAGTTTTTCTAACGTCTTTGCGCTTTGCCGTGAAATATAGTTTTTTATTATGGGTATAGAAACCTCAGTAAATAGTACTTGCCTATAGCTCTTGGAGGCGATCGCTATGACTAAAACACCAATAAAAATTAATACACTTGAAGAATACATCAATTTTAATGACGGCACAGACAAGCAATATGAACTTGAGGATGGGGTGCTGCTAGAAATGCCTCCTGGTACTGGTAAGCATGAGGCGATTATCACCTTACTCTTAGTTCGCTTCTTTTTAGAAATTCAAAAAATGGGACTGCCTTTACAACCGCGTCCTAACGGTACAGAGGTGCTGACCAATAAACAACCCAGGCGACCTGATATTTGTGTAATTACTAACCAACAGGCACAAAGTATTGAGAGTACTTCGGCTATCCTCAAAACTGCTCCACCCCTATTAGTTGAGGTGGTAAGTCCTGAATCTGTTGAGCGGGACTATAATCAAAAAACCTCTGAGTATGCAGCTATTAGTGTGGTCGAGTATTGGATTGTTGATCCCTTAAAAAATAAGGTGACGGTGTGTTTGCTAAACAATGGTAGTTATAAGCAAACTGTGTTTACTGGAAACCAGCAAATTATTTCTCAAACATTCGCAGAACTAACCCTGACAGCCCAGCAGGTGTTTTCAGCTTAGGGTTGTTGCTACATATCCTCAATGAACCCAGAGGTACACTAAAACTAAAGTACACACTGTTAAAGGCGCTCCAAAGCGCAGATGTTCCCAAAAAGTTAGCTTGTAACCTAAATCAGCAGCAGCTTCTACAGTAATCAGGTTGGCGACTGCGCCAAATAAGGTTAAATTCCCTGCCAATGTTGAGCCTGCTGCTAGCAATAACCAAGACTTAGTATCACCTTGAGAAATCAGCGGTTGTAATAAGAGTACAGCCGGAACATTAGAAATCAAGTTAGATAAAACGACAGTTACACCCAATAAACTCGCGGCAGAGTTTACTGTGTGAGTCAATGGCTGGAGCAAATTCAACTTTTGTGTGACTCGCGTCAGGATAAACAATCCAGAAAACATTACCAGCAGGTTCCAATCCACCTTTTGCAAAATGCCCTGGGGTTTAACCCGCCGAGTAATTAGCAACAAACTAGCAGCAACTAAAGCAGACTGCGCTAAGGGTAAGCCAACAGTAAATGCAATTAGCAGCCCAGTTGTAATGACTAATGTTTTATTAAATAAGGGTTTATAAATCCGTTGGTTGGTGGTGGGTAATATTTGGCAAGGTTTGACTGAGCGGACATCGGGGTAAAGTAGCCACAGTAATATCACCTGAATTACCAACCCTGCTAGGGCAACTGGGGCCAATACACGCAGAAAATCTAGATAGGAGATACCTGAAAAGGAGCCAATCAAAATATTTTGGGGATTACCGCTCAAAGTTGCTACCGAGCCTATATTAGTTGCACCTGCGATCGCTAGTAAATAAGGTATCGGATTTAAACCCAAAGCTTGAGTCAAACTCAAGGTTAATGGTGTAAAAACTAGCGCCAGAGTGTCATTGAGAAAAAAGGCCGAAAGAATACCACTACCAAAAGTTAAAGCCATCAACAAACCTAAAGGACTGCGAGTGATACTCAATATCACTGATAGCGATCGTCTAAAGAACCCTGCATAGGATAGGTTGGCATTAACTACCATCATGCTCAACAGAAATACGATGGTATTGGCATCAATAGCCTGCCATGCTTCCTCTAAATTCAGAACACCTAAAGCAATTAAAAAGGCAGAACCGACCAAAGCAATGGTGGCGCGGTTCATGCGTAAACCAGGAATGTAACCCAATGCTAACCCCAGATAAGTTAGCCCTAAGACGCTATAGACTGCAAATTGAAGAAAAATCACTTTCTTTACTGAGGCTTTGCGACGACCGATGTTTCATGACTAGCCGCTTTGCATCTACTGCGAAAGCCAACCCACTTGGCTTTAAAGCGTAGCAGCGTCTACAGACTTCTCTCTGCTTCTACAACATTCAGCCAGCAATAAAAAGGATGCGAGAACGTAGGGAAGTGGGAATACGGGGAGTAAAAGCGCCTGCTAGGGTTTTACTGATATTTATACTTAGCAAAAATGGTCTCAAGAATATCTGATATTAAGTTCTGTAAATGTTACACTAATACCTATCCAATGATGGATGTCTTTACTAAAATTTAAACTATATCAAGTTATGAACAAGATCGTAATATTAGACTACCGATCCCCAGAAAATTGCGATTAACTTGACGTAGTAATAAATTAGGTTCTGACTTAAGTGGCTAATCAGGTATTACATTATATCGCAGTCAGAACGCGATTTTTCCGAGAAAGTTCGTTGCCACGTTGTATATATTCATCAAAAAGATGAATAACCTCAATAACACAGAGGATTAACCATGAAGGTATTCGACAATACCACAAAAAAGATTTTTCTGGCAAGCTGGGTATCGATCAATCAAGCAGAGACTAGTGATGACAAAGCTACCCAGCTAAACCCTTCTATTTCCAAGCCTTACTGGGATATTCTCCAACCCCTACGGCAGCGTGTAGAAAATATTCAAATCCGCGATCGCCAACTAGCTCACCGCTTGTGTAAATTGATTCCATCTCAGTGTCCCTTTGAGCGAGATGTCAAATTATTTGGGAAAACCCTGTTTCACATTCCGCCCATCTGCAAGCTCAACCCTTTATATGAAGAAGTGGTTGGTTTACGTTTCCGAGCGCTGTGCTATCTAGCTGATGAATGCGGCGAAGATGTATCACAGTACTGCTGAGTGCTAAAAGTAAAGTTGAGTAGTTAGGAGTGAGGAATTAAAAATAAATATAACTCCTAACTCCTAACTCTCTGCTATTTTTTTACTATTTTTTTACTATTTTTTTTGCCATTTTTGGATGGCATCCTGAGCATCTTCGTAAGCGGCCGTCTCCTCTGGCACTAAAGCAGCTGTTGCAATCGCGGCATTACGTTCTCTTTGGGCGGCGCGACGCTTGGCCAAGTCTAAAATTTTCTCACTCCATTTATTGATCGATTTTTGGGCAGTATCGAAGCCAGGTTGGCCTGGTGGTACTTTCCTAGCAACTTCGATCGCACGATTGTAGGTAGATGCCTGTCCCGGCTTAATTAAAGCATTAGCTGCATCTAAAAGAGTTTTGTTACTCACATACTGCTTGCCCTCTAGCCGCCACAGGTTCATTGCTGCTTGTGCTTTCGCGTAGGGGGCTTCATCTTTGGTGATTAATCGAGCGGCAGCGATAGCGCTAGCATACTGTCTTTGTTTAGCACGACCCTCTGCTAAATCCAAAATCATCCGGCTCCAAATCTTAATATTCTCCTGAGCTTGTTCGTACAGTGGTTCACCGGGTTTAATTTTCCGGGCTGTAGCGATCGCCATGCTCAAATCACTAGCTTGAGTTTGTTTGAGCGACATTTTCGCCAAGTCTAAGACTGCTTGATTTCGCTTTTCCGACTCCGAACTAGAAGTTATTTGGGCACTAGATTGATTTTTAAATCTAACTTCCGGAGTGCGTAGGCGTAGCCCGTCGTAGACATCGTTTGGTAAATTCTCGATAACCTGGCGATCATTAGCAGTAGCATTGGGTGATGTGCTTGATATTTGCTTAATTCTAAAAGTTTCTTGATTACGAAGAAAAACTACGGCGATTAAACCTGCTACCAGCAGGCTGCCTCCGCCCCATAAAATAAACTGTTTCCAAAAAGGAATGCTTGATTGATTCGATGGCAATCGAGAGACGTAACCTTTGGAAGAATTGGGGATAAATCTTCCCTTTGGATTCGCTCCTAAAGAAGTTTCCGCTATTGGCTGGGGAACTAAGCTAGTAGCTGACTCCTGAACTGGTTTAATTTTAGACTTTTCGACCTTGTGTTGGGAGGAATTCACAATAGCTTCTCCCCATCTACCCCGTTCTGCTGAAGTTCTAGGATAATCGTCAAGGGGAGGAGCCGCACGGGCAATAGCAAAAGATTCTTCAGGATAAATCACTGCTTCTGATTGGAAATCACTTTCCATTGCTAATTCTGGCAAGATTACCTGCGTCCTTGATGGGATAATCGTGGCAGGGTTTTGGACAGGACGCCAGTGGTGGTGGCATAATTTTGGCATAAGCAGGCTTAGGTAGCTTTCTAAATCTGCCAAATTACTGCCATTACCAGAACGCAAAGCTTCTAACAAGGCTGCTGTAAAGAATCCGTGACCTAGTTCGCTACTTTCATGGGAAAATTGCTCTGGTTGACAAGAAAGAATTGTCGCAAGTTGTAGTTCTTGGGCTAATTCTATTGTTTCTTCACCAACGAGAGCATCAGCTTGAGTGCCAAAAGCGCGGTTGATATCGAGTAGTAGCAATACATTCAACTCAGCAAGTTGCAGGCTTTGCATTAGCGATCGCAATTCTATGCCAGTCTCTTGTACGAGTTCGGGGTTACCTTCTACTGGCATTAAGTAATCTTTGCCTTGGTAGCTGACCCCATAGCCGCTAAAGAATAACCACAGATAATCTTCCGGTTGCCAACTTGTCGCTGCCAAATCCTGAAGCAGCAGCAGAATATTCTCTTTAGTCGGATAAGTTGATCTGTCGCCAATCCGTGGCGAGGTGTCCGTCATGGCTAGACAGTGTTTGGGGAGAAAACCTGCCTCTGTCACCAAAAAATCCTCTACTGCCTCAGCATCTGCTTGGGCACAACTTAAAGGTTGAAATAACTGATATTGATTGATGCCAATCGCGATTGCCCAGTAATTTGCCATCCCGCTCTTTGTCAGTTATTGTTTGCTGGTCTTAAAATTGCGGTTGGCTTTGCCAAAAAAACAAAGCTAACCTATGTCTTATAGTCTAGGTGATTCTGATCGAATCTTAAGTTAGAATGTAAATTTTTATTACGTTAAATATTCGGGAAATACTTTCACCTAATTTCAATAACAGATCATCACTAAGGAGATAAAAGGTCATGAGCAAGACTTCTGCTCACCTACCATCATCGATCACTCCCTTTTCAGTTATTAGCCAAATTGCCAGAAGAATCCGGATAGTTCCTTTAGTAATTTTGCTCATATCTACCGTTCCTGCGTGGTTTTTAACGGAAGCGCTCGCACCCCAAGTTGTGCGAGCTTACACCGCTAGAATTGATCTAGCTATTGACCGCCTGCCGGAAGAAAACTATGAAACCATTCTCCGGAGGGCGGAAGCAGCCGCTAGGGCAGCCGCTCAGAGGAGCTTCGACCAAGATATCTTGGTAACGGATGTTTCAATCATAGTATCCGTACAAAATTATGGAGCGATCGCACCAGTTCTGACATTAGATGTTAGTCGTCCCCAATGGCGATCGCGTCCCGATGCTCAAAATTGGGCGACTTATTTTAAAACTGCGCGATCGCTACTTTTCTTTGAAAATAGCTCTAATGCAGTTCCAGCAGCTAGCAATCTGCCAACCCAAAAATGACGAGTTTAGCTTGACACGGACTTCAGGAGATGCGATGAGGTTACTCTTGGAATTGCCTCTGCCCCATGTCCTACTTCAGTCTCAACCGATCAATTTAAATTTACCTGTTGTTCTTCGCGTCATTGAATGGCCTAGAATAAGAAGGTTGTCAAAAATCGCAATATCTGCTGACATGGCTGTTCCTAAGAAGAAAACTTCCAAATCAAAACGAGATAAACGTCGAGCTACCTGGAGGCACAAAGCCGTCATCGAAGCTCAGAAAGCCCTTTCTTTGGGTAAGTCAATTTTGACTGGACGTTCTACATTTGTCTATCCAACTGCTGAAGAAGAGGAAGAAGAATCATAATTCTCCAGTCAGGAAAAGCATAAACAGCACCAATATTTTTAACACTGGATAAACGCTTTTTATTAGCTTTCCTGATTGCATTTTGAATCATAGATACTCTAAACAAGCTCATTAGATCGAGAAAAATTGGTAGTGAGTAATTGGGAATATCCATTACCCATTACCTATTATCGATGAGTAGTGATCAAGTAATCATATAGAAAGTAAAAAATCTGGTGCTGTTGGCAACTCAGCGAAAAGCTTGTAAATAATCTTGAGAAAAACAAGTTTTCTCTAACTATGCTAGGAAAATTTTTTCAGAAACCAGGGAATGAAGAGGGGGAACGGGTTCCTCCTGGTCAACACTTAGCTAAAGGTTTCCCCGTATTAACTTACGGCGCAACTCCCCAAGTCAGCACTGAGGAATGGGAGTTTCGAGTTTGGGGTTTGGCAAAATCTGCTACCTTTAGTTGGTCAGACTTTATGGCGCTGCCTCAACATGAATTCACAGCAGACTTCCACTGTGTAACGCGCTGGTCTAAACTCGATGTTAAATGGACTGGCATTAAAGTTATAGATTTCATGGGTCTGATTGAGCTAGAACCGAAAGTAGCCCATATTATGGAACACTGCTACGGCGGCTACACTACCAATATTTCTGTAGAAGATTTTATGCGCGAAGAAAACTTCTTTGCCTTTAAAGTCTTTGGTGAAGACCTTCCATCTGAACACGGTGGCCCAATGCGGCTAGTTGTGCCCCATCTTTACGCTTGGAAAAGTGCTAAGTGGATTAATGGTTTAGAGTTTTTAGCTGGTGAAGAACTTGGTTTTTGGGAACGCAATGGCTACCACCGTCGTGGTGAACCTTGGGCTGAGGAGCGTTACAGTAATGCTTTTGGGTTTTAAGAGTTAGAAGTTAGGAGTTAAGAGTTATTTAATTTTAGATTTTTCATTCAATCCAAAATTCAAAATCTGAAATTAGCAGAGTTAGGAGTTATAAATTTTTATTTCTCATTCCTAACTCCTCACTCATAACTCCTAACTTTTTTTAACCTAAAAGTTTCTTGATTATTGGTAATTTGCCTTCATAAGGAGCGTATCGCCATTTTAAATCGAGCCAGAATGAGTTTTGCAATACGCTTTTGTTATGGGAAAAGGTGTCAAAACTAGCTTTTCCATGATAGTTGCCAATACCGCTATCTCCCACTCCACCAAATGGTAAAGACGAAACACCAACCTGCATCACTGTATCGTTGATACAAACTCCACCCGATGAAGTTTCCTGCAAAACTCGCTTTTGTAGATTTTTATTTTGGGAAAACAAGTATAGCGCCAAGGGTTTAGGTCTAGAGTTAATCAAAGTGATCGCTTCGGCAATGTCAGTATATTCAATAATGGGTAGAATGGGGCCAAAAATTTCTTCTTGCATTACAGAATTTTCTAAGGAGACATTATCAATAACTGTGGGGGCAAGATAACGCTCTGAAGGTTGATTTTCTCCACCAATGATAACTTCACCATCTTTGAGAAAGTTAACCAATCTCTCAAAGTGTTTTTGGCTGATAATCCTAGCATAATCAGGACTGTTTACAGGATTATCACTATAAAATTCTTTTAGGCATTTTTCCAGCCCGTTTATTAAATCTTTTTTGATTGTTTTATTAACTAAAAGATAGTCAGGAGCGATACAAGTTTGTCCAGCATTAATAAATTTGCCCCAAGTAATTCGTCTGACAGTGTGTTCAAGATTAATATCACTATCTACGATACAAGGACTTTTGCCGCCCAATTCTAAAGTAACTGGTGTGAGATATTTTGCTGCTGCTGCCATAACGATTTTGCCAACGGCTGTGCCACCAGTAAAAAAGATATGGTCAAATTTTTCTGCAAGTAGTTTTTGACTAGCTTCAACACCCCCTTCAACCACTGCAATATAAGCTGGGTCAAAATGTTTGGTAATAATCTTAGCAATAACATCAGACGTGTGAGAAGCAATTTCTGAAGGTTTGATAATTGCACAATTACCGGCTGCGATCGCACCTACTAACGGTGAGATAATTAACTGAAATGGATAGTTCCAAGGCCCGATAATTAGAACAACCCCTAAAGGTTCTGGATAAATTCTCGCTGAGTAGGAAAAAAAATCAAAAGAAACGGGTGCTTTTTTGGGCTTAGTCCAGGTTTTGAGATGTTTTATAGCATAATCGATTTCTTTAATGACACCGATTTCTGTAAGGTAAGTCTCCACTGTTGGTTTATGTAAATCTGCTTTTAATGCCTCGACTATTGACTCTTCATGCTCAATGATTGCTTGCCTAAGATTTTTAAGCTGTTCAATACGAAAAGTGACATCTTTAGTTTTGCCACTTTTAAAAAACTCACGCTGATTCTGGATAATACTGCCAATATTAGATAATTCAGTGGTAATCATTGTTTCGTTCCATAAAAAACTATTTATTCAATGTTATCGTTGCTATATCAGCACACTTAATTTGTTAATTTTTATTATTTTCTAATATAGAATAATAAAATTATGAATTATCAAGGTAAAAAACTTGGTAATTCATAATTTATAACTACTATTTGTCTAATTTTGTAGTCGGGAAAAGGACAATAAATACACTACCTTTGCCCAACTCAGAATTAAACAAAATAATGCCTTGATGTGCCTCGACAATTCGGCGAGCAAGATAGAGTCCTAAGCCACTACCAGAACTCTTGTGGCTACCTTGACGGAATCTTTCAAATATAGTTGCTTGTTCTTCAGGACGAATACCTGGGCCAGTATCCGCTATCTCAATGCTAATATATTCAACGGAATTAGATTTTTCAGATAACTGAGATTGACTACTTTTATCTAACTGGCGTTGAGAACTGAAATGAACAGTCACAGACCCAGAGTCGGTAAATTTGATTGCATTGCCGATAAGATTTGTAAATAGACGATGCAATTCTAAGCGATCGCCCATCACTGTGTTTGTGCTTGAATCTTCAGTAAAGTCCAAATTTAGGGACAGTGCCTTGTCTTGAGCTAGAGGTGCCAATTCTCCAGTCACCTCCTCTAGCAATTGGCCCAGATTAACTGGTTGAAATGCCAAAGTTTTGCGACCTGCTTCAAAACGATAAACTTCTAATAAGGTGTTGACCATAGAAAGCAGGTTGATATTGCTACGGGCCATGATGGCGATTACTTCCTGCATTTGGGATGATAATTCTCCCAAAGCGCCTTGTTGAAATAGCATCAACATACGATCAGCCGCCACTAAGGGAGTGCGTAAGTCGTGGGTGAGGCGGGAGACAAAATCTTCTCGCTGGCGGGCAATTTCATCACGTTCATCCATACTATGCTTCAAACGCAGGAGCGATCGCACTCGTGCCAGCAATTCATCTACTGTTACAGGTTTGCGGATAAAATCATCAGCACCTAAGTCTAATCCGTGGGCGACGTTGGGCGCATCGTGGGCAGTTATCAGCAGTATGGGGATATATTGTGGCAATTTCATATCTCCACGAATGTGCTTGGTGACTTCGTACCCATCCATATCTGGCATCATTAGATCCAGCAGAACCAAGTCACAAGGAGAAGCTTTTAATTCTGCCAAGGCCGAAATACCATTTTCTGCGGTGCTAATGGTGTAACCTTCTTCCTCCAAAATAGTTTTGATCAAAAACACGTTATCGGGAGAATCATCAACAACTAGAATTTTGTCAGAGTGAGAAGATTGTGAAGTCATATAGACGCAAGGTATGGGGTAAAAATAAATTTTTAGGAAAACTGGTTTATTAGTATAGTTGGCTCTTCAGTTCTTTTTATGGAGTCGAATAATAAATAAAACCTAATCAGAGCCTATATTCCTTGCTATGACTGGATTTTAAATTTTTGAACCTTTCTATAAAATGGCTATTTTAATGCCATACCATAAAACCAACGCAAGAGCCGTATAGTTTTTTAGATAGTATTTTTAGGTAAACTTCTCCGAAAAAAATGTTTACCAAAAAATTTATATAAATGAAATGCATTTTAAAAACTACTTTACTTACTTTTTTAACATATAGCCACAAGCTAATTGAATTATGGCTCCTAAACTTCTTGCGCTCTCACTTCAAAACTTGCTGGAATTCTGCTGTGGAAGGAATTGCGATCGGCACTCTCACCACAGAACAAGCGATCGCTCACATTACACAATTTGCACTGCCTGAGTGTTAATTTCTGTTAAATTAGCCAATCTTACATCATTAGTAAACAATATTGCATTTATAGATTTTGCAGTTGCTGCAATTATTGCGTCAGGAAGCTTGAGTTTGTATTGTTTGCGAAATGTAATTGTGAAATTTTTAATATTACTATCAATACCAATGATTGTAATTTTATTTAAAAAATCAATAATTTGTGTTTCTTCTTTTAAATGGAGACTCGGATAAGAGAGCAATTCAATCTCAGTAATCACTGAAATAAAATATTGTCCTGATGGTAGTGGATTTAGCAAGCGACCACCAAAAAAATACAAGACTATGTTTGTATCTAACAAAATTAAAGGTTGTGTCAACACCACTCATCCCTAATTTGCTGCTGATATTCTAACGGGTCTTGAGTTAGTTGAATTACACCAGCATACTGGTTTAAATTAAACTCTTGTTTCTTTTGTGATTGATGAGCTTCTAATATCTTCTCAATTTGCTGCCAGTCCTGATAATCAATCAACACCGCTACCGGACGCATCGCTTCATCAGTCACTATTTTTTTCTTAAAAGGTAGCATGATTTTCTACATCAGATGCAACGTTTAACTATTTGATCGTAACTCTAAAACAAAAAGTACCTCTGTGCCATTGGTAAAACTGTCGCAGGTTCACAAATCAGTAACTCGCCATCTGCCCTGACTTGATATGTTTCTGGATCTACTTCTATTTGGGGTAGTACATCATTCAACTTCATATCCCGCTTACTCAATTGGCGTGTCCCAGAAACTGCAACTGCTACCTTTTGTAAACCTAGCTGGCTGGGAATTTCGTTCTCTAAAGCTGCTTGGGAAACAAAAGTTAATGATGTAGCATGACGCGCCCCTGCAAAACTACCAAACATCGGTCGCATATACACTGGTTGCGGTGTGGGAATACTGGCGTTAGCATCGCCCATTTGCGACCATGCAATCATTCCGCCTTTAATGACTATTTCTGGTTTCACGCCAAAAAATGCAGGACGCCACAAACATAAATCTGCTAATTTTCCCTCTTCCACTGAACCCACATATTCAGCAATTCCGTGAGCGATCGCTGGATTAATCGTATACTTAGCAACATATCTTTTTGCTCTAAAATTGTCTGCTTTTTGCTCACTTTCTTGTGGCTTAAGAGTTCCGCGTTGCACCTTCATTTTGTGAGATGTCTGCCAGGTGCGAATTATCACTTCGCCTACCCTTCCCATAGCCTGCGAGTCGGAAGAAATCATGCTAAATGCGCCTAAGTCGTGCAAAATGTCTTCAGCAGCAATGGTTTCCCGACGGATGCGAGATTCGGCAAAAGCGACATCTTCGGCGATCGCAGGGTCGAGATGATGGCATACCATCAACATATCCAGGTGTTCGTCTAAGGTGTTGAGGGTGTAAGGACGTGTGGGATTGGTGGAAGATGGCAGAACATTGGCTTGGCTGCAAACTTTGATGATATCTGGTGCATGTCCTCCGCCTGCGCCTTCGGTGTGGTAGGTGTGGATGGTACGATTCTTGAAAGCTGCGATCGTATCTTCAACAAATCCGGCTTCGTTCAGAGTATCAGTATGAATCGCTACTTGTACATCATATTCATCGGCAACGTTGAGGCAAGTATCAATTGCTGCGGGTGTAGTTCCCCAGTCTTCATGAAGTTTTAACCCCATTGCACCGGCGGCTACTTGTTCTACAAGTCCTTGGGGTTGACTGGCGTTACCTTTACCTAAAAATCCTAAGTTGACGGGAAAAGCATCAGCAGCTTGCAGCATTCGGTAAATATTCCAGGGTCCGGGGGTGCAGGTAGTGGCGTTTGTACCCGTAGCTGGGCCAGTACCACCGCCGATCATGGTGGTAATTCCAGAAGCGATCGCAACTTCAATTTGTTGGGGACAAATAAAATGAATATGGGCATCAATACCGCCAGCAGTGAGAATCATTCCTTCACCGGCTAAGGCTTCAGTACCGGGGCCAATAATAATATCTACATTATTTTGAATATAAGGATTTCCAGCTTTACCAATTTTGAAAATCTTGCCATCTTTAATGCCAATATCCGCTTTGACAATACCCCACCAATCGAGAATTAAGGCATTAGTAATTACTAAATCTACAGCACCATCAGCATTAGAAATGGGGGATTGTCCCATCCCATCGCGGATGACTTTACCGCCACCGAATTTCACTTCATCGCCGTAGGTGGTAAAGTCTTGTTCAACTTCAATAAATAATTCTGTGTCTGCAAGTCGGATGCGATCGCCTACAGTTGGCCCATAAGTTTCGGCATAGGCGCGGCGATCCATTCTGTAACTCATAACTATTCCTCACAAACTGCGAATTTGGAATTTTTCAAACCTCATCTGGAAGCCATTCCCTTCAGGCGAGGCACACATCACACCAACACTTAGTGTTTCCACTGGAGTCAAATAAGCAAGCCGCAGCATTGTGTGTTCAGTTCCATTTAGAGAGTATTCCACCTCTATTGCTGTGCCACGTCGAGTCACACGTACCCAAATTGCAGATGGATTTTGCGGCATTGGAATAACAGACCAATCCGAGTAATTGCGTGTTACTACTGCGCTAACTTGTTGCACGCCATTGACAAATTCAATACCACATTTCAACCAATTCAACTCATCTAAACGTACCATTAAGCCCGCTTGATCGTATAAATCCTGATATTGTCCGGTGATTTTCACTTCAGCAATAAAGTCACCTTGAATCTTTTGATAAAAAAAGTGACCATTATCTCTAATAAAACCGTAGTGAGTTTCCCGCCAGAAATCTGTTTTTGCGCCGGAAGTGATAGCGATCACTTCATCTTTTACTTCCCAAACAGGTGGTTCATTGTACCATTCCATTTTCATACCTACAGAGAACCGTTAATTTTAGCGTTGAAGCCGTAGACTTGGCGAGTACCCACTAAAGGGGTTAAAGTTACTTCTTTTTCGTCGCCTGGTTCAAAGCGGACTGCGGTTCCGGCTGGGATATCGAGGCGCATTCCTCGCGCTTGTTCTCTGTGAAAATTTAAGGCGGTATTAACTTCATAAAAATGATAATGGGAACCAACTTGTATGGGGCGATCGCCTGTATTTGACACTTGCAATTTTATAGTTGGACGACCAACATTTAGTTCAATTTCACCTGCTGGTGCAATGATTTCCCCTGGTATCATGAACCTATCCCACTAATAATATTTTGTTAATCCAGATGTGGATTGTAGCAAGGGCTCATTAGGAAATATATCTTCAAACAACTTCCATTCCAGGTCACTTAATCCTTCAAAACGCCCAGCCATACACAGATACACCCCTCTCATACGAGAGGTAGATTACCATATTTCGGTATTAGTGGGATAGGTTCAAGAAACTGTACTGCATAATAGCGGGAAGCGCTGTAACTATCTAGCATTGTTATACCTTCAATTAAGTGTGTCTTTGTCATCAAAAGCTTTTTAATTTTTTCATGGCGAGGAAAAGCATCTTTTTCTATCCAAAAAGTCCATAGTTTAATTTCTGCTTCGTCTTGTAAAGGGAAAATTTTATAACCATTTTTTTCTTTTCCTTTAAGAGATTCTAAGATATATTTTTGACTTTTCTCTTCTCGTTTAAGAGATTCTAAGGTATGTTCTTGACGGCGTATTTCTAGAAACTTTTTTACTAAATCTGTTGTATAAGTACATCTACCTTCCCAGATCAGAAAAGCGAGTGGCCCATATAGTTCTTCTAGCTGCTGTCCAGTATATTTTAAGGATGCAGTTTTCTGCTGATTTTCTCTGTCTCTGTTACCAGACATAATGTGATTAACTATTCCGGCTACAATAGCAAAGGCAGTAGTTATGGCGGTGGTTATAATGGTTGCTGTCAAGCCAGGGTTTCCTGTATTCATTGCCTTTATGCTTGACAATAGTCAAGCAGTAAAATTTTAGCTAGTGCTAAATTTTATACTTTTTGGTTTCAAAATCACACAGTATTAAGTAAATTTAACGAATTGGATTATGTACTGTCACTAACTTTGTACCATCAGTAAAAGTTGCTTCTACCTGCACTTCATGTACCATTTCAGGTATCCCTTCTATGACATCATCTCGCGTCAATAGAGTTGTACCGTAACTCATTAATTCAGCTACAGTTTGCCCATCCCTTGCGCCTTCTAAAATGGCAGCAGAAATATAAGCGATCGCTTCGGGATAATTGAGTTTTAAACCTCTTCCTTTACGTCTCTCTGCTAATAAAGCAGCTGTAAAAATTAATAGCTTATCTTTTTCCTGCGGCGTAAGTTGCATTCGTACTTCCTCTTGGTGTTCTTCTCTACGAGACGCTTTGCGAAGGCGTCTTGGCGGTTCAAACCTGCCACACTCTTGGTATACAATTACCACGATTCAGAAAAGAAACTCGCAGCAACTGCCAAACATCAATAAACCAGTTTCTCACTTCAGATGTAGAAGAACCGCGATATCGGCACAATAATCCATGCTGTAAGCGGCTAACGCCCGTTTCACCTTCCCCATTCCATAAATTTCGCGTTTTTTCGACAATTTCTACTGAAACTGCACCACCAATCCAAACGAGACTACCTACTATTGGTTTTCCAGCCAAACCGTGGGGGCTGTGAAAAGTTTCTTCGCTACCCCGTAACCATTGCCGATCAATCCACAATGGAACATCTTGTTGCCAAATTTCAGTGTGCGATCGCCATTCTCCTTGCAAGAATTTCTCTCCTCTAGCACTGCGACCAAATCGGGTAATTTCCCAGCCTAACCAACTGCCCCCGGTCGCTAATTCTACCCGTAAATCTTGCCGATAAATCGCGTCATTAAATAAAATTGTCTCTTGCGGCAACCATTCTAAACAAGCGCCAGCGTCAACTTGCATCTGGATGGTTTGTCTAGCTTGTAAGCCATTGCTGCGGTATATTTTGCTTGCAGCAGCTGTAGTGATTAAGGCTTGGGCTTGGGGTTTGAGGTGGATGTTAGAGGATAAGCGATCGCCTCCTACCATTCCCCCGGCTGTATGTAAAATGACGCTATGACAAATTTCCCCTTCTGGGTAAAATGGGCGTTGTACCTTTAGGGGCGCTTGTTGGTGATTGTAAATTAATTGGGTTGTGCCTTTGCGATCGGCATAGACTAAACTAAGTTTGCCATGCCAACCTTCTGCTACTTGCGGATTGCAGGTCATTTATAAATTCAAGATTAAACTTCAGATACCTTATATTTATTTAATGCATTCTCTGCTACTTTACTCGCAATTTATCATTGTTTTTCGCCAAGGTGGACGCTAGTGCAATAAACCATATAGACAAAACCACTTTCATCACAAAAGCGCTGATATAATTCTTGAAACCTATCAATAAGCTGTTCATATCCCAAGCCTTCACGCGGGAGATAAGAAACGCTCATTGCTCGTCCAATAAGTCCAGTTAAATCTAACTGTTGCCTATAAGTAAAATTATATTCACGGATGTTAATAAAATGGGGAGTTACTAACAATGGCTCTACCGACTGCATTCGAGATTCTGCTGGATGATTATTAGATGCTTCGCGGACTATTCGGCTATATTCTGTAGTTAACGCATCTTCTTGTTCGCGGTTATTCCACACTACAGCCAAGCGTGCTGATGGTTTTAAAATGCGGTGAAATTCCAATAAAGTTGGTTCGGGATTGAACCAGTGGAAAGCTTGAAAACAAGTAATTAAATCAACTGAATTATCAGGTAGTTGAGTAAATTCTGCTGTTCCATCACGAAACTCTATCAAAGGATGTGGTTTAGCAGCTTCTCGCATCGCCGCGTTTGGTTCTATAGCTACGACATTAACCCCCCCTTCAGCTAACAATCTTGAAGCAATTCCTGTACCTGCACCAATATCTGCTACTACGAGTTGTGAATTTTCACCTAATCCTTCCAAGATAATTTAATTGCATCTGCGGGGTAACTTGGTCGATATTTTACATAATCCTCTGCTCTGTCAGAAAATCGATTGAGTGGGTTTAAGGTATGTAAGGGGGTTGTTTCAGGATTAATTTGGCTCATAGGTTTTTATGGAAAAGTAGAAGTGCGTAGGCGTAGCCCGTCGTAGACATCGCTGTGGTTCAGAAAACCGATATGATAACAATTAAACCGCTCCAAACAGTAACATCTACATACAATAATGGAAAGATTGCTAAACATCCACATTGAGAAATTACCTGAAGGCGTTTATTTAGCAACAGTCCTTCCTTGAGCTTCAAGGTTTAGTAGCTCAAGGAAGGGCTGTTGCTGAAACTCTAGAAATTGCTCGTGATGTAGCGCGTAAGTTATTAGAAGAACAATCTCAGGATTAAGAACTAGATTATTTGCAACCAATAGCTGAACAATTTAACTATCCTTTAGTGTTAGGTCAGTAGTTAATTTATGGGACGGTTGGCTGGGTTTAGCTAAAATTTAAAAGCTTCTTTTTGAACGATATCTTGAGAAATTACAGATTCTTTATTCTTTCATAATATCCTCCCGTAAAAATTGCCTAACCAAATCCTTTTCAAACCGCAAACCCGCCAAGCTAAATATTTACAAGCCTTGTCGTAATTCACCTTCCTCCTCTTCTTTTGACACAAAAAAACAGCCGCCTCCACAAAGGAAGCAGCTGTTTTATGATGTAATTACAAAGTATTAGTAATCGAAGTCGCCGCCACCAGCGCCAGCGCCAGCAGGAGCGCTATCCTTAGGCTCAGGCTTGTCAACTATAATACATTCGGTTGTCAACACCATACCAGCGATAGAAGCAGCGTTTTGCAAAGCAGAACGAGTCACTTTAGCAGGGTCAACAATACCAGCAGCTAACAAATCGACGAATTCGTTTGTCGCAGCGTTGTAGCCAACGTTGAAGTCTTTCTCTTTCACGCGTTCAGCGATCACAGCACCATTCTGACCGGCGTTTTCAGCAATCCGCTTCAGAGGTGCAGGTAAGGCGCGAACGACAATCAACGCACCAATCAACTCTTCATCCTTAAGATTGCTCTTTGCCCAAACTTCCAATTCAGGAGCAAGGTGAGCCAGAGTTGTACCACCGCCAGGAACAATACCTTCTTCCACAGCAGCTTTAGTGGCGTTGATAGCGTCTTCTAGGCGCAGTTTCTTGTCTTTCATTTCGGTTTCGGTCGCTGCACCAACTTTCACCACAGCGACACCACCAGAGAGTTTAGCAAGACGCTCTTGCAGTTTCTCTTTGTCATAAGAAGATTCGGTTTCATCGATTTGACGACGAATCTGCTCGACACGAGCCTTAACAGCAACTTCGTTACCTTCGGCAACAATTGTGGTGCTGTCCTTGGTAATGGTGATGCGGCGAGCTTTACCCAGGCTATCTAGCTTGGTGTTATCTAGCTTCAGACCAGCATCTTCGGTAATTAGTTGACCGCCGGTCAAAACAGCGATGTCTTCTAACAATGCCTTGCGGCGATCGCCAAAGCCAGGAGCCTTAACAGCAGCTACGTTGAGTACACCGCGCAAACGGTTTACTACCAAGGTTGCCAAAGCTTCTTTTTCGATATCTTCAGCGATAATTACCAAAGGACGACCAGCACGAGCTACTTGCTCTAATACTGGTACAAGGTCTTGAACTAGGGCAATTTTCTTGTCAGTCAGCAGTAGGAAAGGCTCATCAAAAACCGCTTCCATCCGTTCAGCGTCGGTAGCGAAATAGGGAGAGATGTAGCCTTTGTCAAAGCGCATCCCTTCAGTGATTTCCAACTCGGTGAACATAGATTTCCCTTCTTCTAGGGAAATTACGCCTTCCTTACCCACCTTGTCCATTGCTTGGGCAATCATTTGACCGACTTCTTCGTCATTACCAGCCGAGATCGCACCAACTTGGGCAATGGCTTTGGAATCTTCCACTGGACGGGCGTGTTCCTTGATTCTCTCTACAAGGAAATTGGTAGCTTTGTCAATCCCGCGCTTGAGCGAAATCGCGTTAGCACCAGCTGCAACGTTCCGCAAGCCTTCTTTGACGATCGCATGAGCTAAAACGGTAGCAGTTGTGGTGCCATCGCCCGCGGCATCGTTGGTCTTAGAAGCAGCTTGACGAATCAAAGCTACACCAGTGTTTTCAATGTGGTCTTCTAATTCGATTTCTTTGGCGATCGTTACACCGTCATTAACAATTTGCGGTGCGCCAAATTTCTTTTCTAGGACTACGTTACGACCTTTAGGGCCAAGGGTAACAGCTACAGCCTCAGCCAAGATGTCCATGCCTCGTTCTAAGGCGCGACGGGCGTTTTCGTTATAGATAATGCGCTTTGCCATAGGTGTCTAAATTCCGGGAGTTAAGTCAATTTTTTCTTGAATTGGGCATTGGGCATTGGGCATCGGGCATTGGGCATTGTCTTTATTTTGACATTCCCTATTCCCCATTCCCCACTCCCTACTAAACAACGACTGCTAAAATATCTTTTTCAGAAAGCAGTACATATTCTTCGGTGCCGAGTTTAATATCTGTGCCAGCGTACTTAGAGTACAGCACCTTATCGCCGACTTTAATTTCCAATTCTTGACGGCTACCGTCATCGTTACGCTTGCCAGGGCCAAGAGCCACTACTTCCCCTACTTGGGGCTTTTCCTTGGCAGTATCGGGCAAATACAGACCACCTGCGGTCTTTTCCTCAGAGGCGTTCACTTTTACGAAAACGCGATCGCTCAAAGGTTTAACTGTAGAAACGCTTAAAGATAAAGCTGCCATATTATTTCCTTCCTTTTAGAGTTTAGCACTCTCAACTCCTGAGTGCTAATTTACCGAAAAGTAGCATCCAATGGCAAGAATTCTTTGAGTACGGGTTCCCGAACTAGAAATTCATTAATATACTTAAGTATAAATGCCTAATTATTTTTACCCTTCAGGTTTTGTTCAATAAGTTACGTATATTTCTATATGGTTAAAGGAAGTCAGCAGTCAGGACTAGTGAAGGGTTTTCACAATGTCCAATGCCCAATCCCCCATTCCCTACTCAGTCAACTTTATTTGCAAAGCTTGGAAATTGTTATAGAACTGTAATCAGGGAGTCGCTCGATAAGTAACAATACAGTGATCCAGTCTAGCCATCAAATCCCCAAAACCACTAAATCTCTAGAACATAAATCCCTGAGTAATTGTGTAGAAAGTTTAGGATTTGCAAAAACTCAGCGACACATTTTTATTGGCGCTGACCAGACAATTGCTAACTGCTGCTCAAAACGAGCTAGTTTGGAATCCGGGGAATACTTAAAAAAGTGGCTTAAAGAGTTAAAATTTGATGAGCCACAACAGAGTCATCCCATTTGCGTCTATAGAACTAAAGCCAACTGCTTGCGCGTTTGTTGTTCTAGACCCATAATGGTGGTTTACCCTGATGGTGTCTGGTATCGCCAAGCAAGCCCGGAAGTTATTGAGCAGATCATCCAAGAACACTTAATAGGCAATGAGGTGGTACAAGAATATGCATTTTTAACCCATCCTTTGCCAGAAACTTCCTTAGTTTCTTGCGAACACCTCATAGAGGTTTAACAACCGAAGGATATGTTATTGCAGTAAGCTTTAAGAAAGTGCGGGTTGGTTTTGAGGTAGGGTCATCTTTAAGCCAATACTTACTTGTGAGTCAGAAGGATTATTATTTAATCAGTGTTTTCTCGCCCGCCACTTTCAATGCGATATATAATAGCGCATTATAGATACTACTGCTATACGTATCCTTGCTGGACTTTTGCTATCGAGCGACTAGTCTTTTAAAGATGCTCGGCATTTTTGAGACTTCGAGACAGCAAAGGCAAGTTAAGTAGGGAAAAGGACAACACCTCCAAATAACCCACCATAGAGGATAAATATTCAAGACTTTGATGGACCGAAGCGCGACAAGTGCCACTGCTATGAAAGAGCCCAGCATGAAAGATCACAAACGACTTCTATTGATTGATGATGACCCTAACCTCATCTTGCTGGTGAAGGATTACTTAGAATTCCGAGGATATGAAGTTATCACCGCCGAAAATGGACGTGAAGCTCTGGAAATTTTAGAGCAAGATGTTCCAGACATGATCATCTGCGACGTGATGATGCCGGAAATGGACGGATATACTTTTGTGGAACAAGTCCGGCAAAACGAACGCACCAGCTGGATTCCGGTTCTTTTCCTTTCAGCTAAGGGACAAAGTGCAGACCGAGTTAAGGGTCTGAATAAAGGTGCTGATGTTTATATGGTCAAACCCTTTGAACCAGAAGAACTCGTAGCGCAAGTTGAATCCTCACTGAAACAAACTATCCGTTGGAAAGAACACCAAGCAAAAGGAGGCGAAAACGGTTCCCGTATCCAGGTTCCCTTCGATGTGCAATTAACCCCAACTGAACTGAAAGTAGTCCAGTTCGTCGCTAGGGGTTTAGCTAACCGGGAAATTGCTGAAGAACTAAATGTTAGTCAGCGCACGGTTGAAAGCCATGTGTCCAATATGTTGGGCAAAACCAATCTCCACAACCGCACTGAACTAGCGCGGTGGGCGATTGAAAATCAAATGGCATAACCGATTTTAGATTTTGGATTTTGGATTATTAATCCAAAATCCGAAATCTAAAATTAATTACCAACCATCTTCTTCAGGGCTGGATTGGTGCAAAACTTCTAAATCCAGTTCATCCAGGTAAGTTAGGGCGCTTTCAATCTGAGAAACAGTACCTCGCAGTTCCAGATCGAAGCAGCTATATTGTGGCACGTTTGCGCTTACCTGAGCATCAGCAATAATGACTATGACATTATACTGAGAAACCAGCCGTGAAATGACTGGTTCCTCATGCAAATCTTTAGGAATGCGAACTTGAATACGAGTTTGGGTGCGTCTATTATCTAAAATATCTGTATTAGATTTTACTTGTTTATTTGGAATTGCCATTCTAGCTTCCTACTCGACTTCTGGGATGAGGGTTTTATTTTGCACAATTCTTTTAACACTAGCGTCACTTATCTCACGCAGGCAAGCAAAAAAGTATTTATCTTGGCAAACCATTAATCTAGATGCAGTAAATGTGAAGAATTGCTCATAATTTAGTAGTTATGAGGTTAATTGTTATTCTATAGTGGTTTTCGAGCAAATTGAATATAGCCAATCTGTAGGGTTACAACAATTGTTGTAACCCTAATTTCTCGTGAATCAAGATTAGTAATAATGCGTGAAGCTAATGCAACTGTCAAAAAATATTTGGAAGTACGCCAAGGAGTTGAGGAGCAGAAACAGGAGAAGCGTAGATGAGAAGTACTTGGTAATTAAGTGGTGTTTAAAACAGGATGTAGTAAAATTAGGTTGGTTTTCTTTGCGTCAATCCAAACCTAACAAATTTAATTTTATAGTGCTAATGGTTTGGTCTTATAAACTCATGATAAATATGTTCAGTTTGATTTCTTTTTATCAACAATATTCAAATACCTAAAGATTTGAAATTGCTAGGTATAAAATTAAAACTAAAACTCAGCACTTTGTGGTGTACGCGGAAAGGGAATCACATCACGAATATTTCCCATACCAGTCATAAATTGCACGAGTCGTTCAAAACCCAATCCAAAACCAGCGTGGGGGACAGTACCATAACGACGCAAATCAAGATACCACCACAAGTCTTCTGGTTTTAACCCTTGCGCTAATACCCGGCGTTCTAATACTTCCAAGCGTTCTTCCCTCTGGGAACCGCCGACAATTTCGCCAATTTTTGGTGCGAGAATATCCATTGCGCGGACAGTTTTTTCATCGTCGTTTAAGCGCATATAAAAAGCTTTGATTTGCGCTGGATAATCTGTAACGATCGCAGGCTTTTTAAATAATTGTTCAGCCAAGTATCGTTCGTGTTCTGATTGTAAATCTAAACCCCAACTCACTGGATATTCAAATTTAACATCGGCTTTTTCTAAAAGTTTGATAGCTTCTGTGTAAGTTAAGCGTTCAAACTGATTATTAATAATATTTTCGGCTGTTGCCAGCACAGACTTATCAATGCGTTCGTTGAAAAATTCCATATCTTCTGGGCAAGTTTCCAACACATATTTAAAAATGTGTTTGAGAAACGCCTCAGCTAAATCCATATCGCCTTCTAAGTCACAAAAAGCCATTTCTGGCTCAACCATCCAAAATTCTGCTAGGTGGCGCGAGGTATTGGAATTTTCGGCACGGAAGGTAGGGCCAAAGGTGTAGACATTAGAAAACGCCATCGCCATAACTTCCGCTTCCAACTGGCCGCTAACTGTTAAATATGTGGGTTTAGCAAAAAAGTCTTGGCTGTAATCTACTGCTTGATTTTCTGTACGGGGGATATTCTTTAAATCTAAACTGGTAACGCTAAACAGTTCACCCGCGCCTTCGCAATCGCTAGCGGTAATGATGGGTGTGTGTACCCACAAAAAGCCTCTTTCTTGGAAAAATTGGTGAATTGCTGTCGAACAAGCATTTCTGACACGGAAAACTGCACCAAAGGAATTGGTACGCGATCGCAAATGTCCAATGGTTCGCAGAAACTCAAAGGAATGACGTTTCTTTTGCAGGGGATATGTATCGGGATCAGCTTCCCCGTAAACTTTCACGGACTCGGCTTTCAACTCAATCCGTTGTCCTTTACCAAGAGAAGCCACTAGTACCCCTGTCACCTCGACAGCAGCACCTGTATTCAGTTTTTTCAAGACAGCTTCGTAATCTGGCAAATCCTGATTAATGACGGCTTGCAAATTAGCTAGTGATGAGCCGTCATTGACTTCAATAAAAGCAAACCCTTTGGACTCGCGCTTTGTCCGCACCCAGCCTTGAACTAGGAGAGACTCATCAGGTTGACCACTTCGCAATATTTCTGCAATCCGTCGATTTGCCATATTTACCCAGCATAAGACTTTAATATCCAGCCTATGATAACGCCCATTCCACCAAAGCGGACGACTTGCCAGAAAGGTTTTTTGAGGCTACGCCAAGAAAATAATTGGCTTTCTAAGTTCACTTCTAGCATTTCCAACTGCTGTTGAATGTGCCGTAACTCTGCTTTGATTTCTGGTGTCTGAGATTATATTGTGCTTTAGTTGATCCCGGCGCTGTTGCCATTGTGCCTGTTGTTGGCGATCGCGTTGCACTTGCTCGTAACGTTCTTTTAAGGATAGGAGCGATCGCTCTACTTCCTCTAGTTCTTGTTCAAAATCTGGTTCGGGATTTTCTGCTGACGGCTGTGATTGTTTAGGCGGCTTCATTTACAAGTAGTACAGTAGAAGTAAATGCAAATGTGCCAATAGTTATGTCCCAATCTACCCAGCTGCCGAAAACCAGTCAACTGAATGAACTTAGTACTCTGGAACTAGCTCAAGCTCTTATGGAAAGACTGAGCATTTCCCCTAACGATTGGCATCGCCTCAAGTCTAACCGCAATTCCCGCGCTAATGAACAAGTGGCAGCAGCGATTGTGTATCTTTTAAAGAATCAGCCACAAGAAGCTCAAGCTAGATTAGAACAAGCAATTGGTTGGTTAGATCGCTCCATTTCTGCCCCTCCCTGTCCAACTCACGGCAAAAGTTAGGAGTTAAGAGTTAGGAGTTATGAATTATTATTCAACTCCTAATTTTTAACTCCTAACTCCTAATTACGTTCCCGTCGCAGAGATAGTCCTCGGCGATTTTCCATTTGTTTACAAAGCCTCAATTCTGTGCCTTTGCGGTTCCATTCTACCTGATCAAAAATTTGATGGAGAAGACATAAACCACGGCCACTCTCTGATTCATCTGGTGGTAAATAGTCTGTTGGTTCTTCTTGACTAGTAGATGCAGGAGTAAAGCCGCTACCCTGATCTGATATTACCCACCAATATTGATTATCTATTAAAGAAAAACGAACTACAACTGTTTTACTTGGATCAAGATTATTGCCATGTTTAGCTGCGTTTACTAGGGCTTCTTGAAGTCCTAGCCGCAGTTCTGCTTGTAATTTTGCTGGGATTTCTGCCAACAGTAAATCTAAGATTGGGCAAAGGTAGAGCGTTGAGGCAAAACTAATAGTGCCCCAATAACGTGCAACTGGACGGAGTGAAATTGTAATCACAAGAGAAACCCCATAGCTTTCAGTTAGCTAGACATCAGTTTGCTATTACAGGCACCCTGATAAAACTTGAGGTGGTCATGCTGCCTTCAAACTTGCGTCTTTAAAACTAAATTTTGAAAATGCTAGGGAGCATTTGCTCTATAGTATGAGTTGGGATTGCTTAGATAGATAACGGCTGGAATAGTTTTGATAATGGATTCAGCAACTTAAAAAGATGCTAGTAATTTGACAGAGTATTGGCATACTCTAGTTAATTGCCGATTTATCATTTACACAATGCAATTCATATTTCTAAGAACCTATGCAGCTTGAATTTATTTAAACAAAATGAATTTTTATTTTTGCCTTAATTCAATTTTAGCATCTTTAGTATGCACTAGACTAAAAATTTCAAATTTCAGTTTTTGTAAAGGAATTACTATCCTTGTGCGAATCTGATAGCGCAAGAAAGGCGGCAGCTTCAACATGAGCAGTTTGAGGAAAAAAATCAGCAGGTTGTACCCGTGTGATAGTATATTGCCCATCTTGACAAAGCAATTTCAGGTCACGGGCGAGGGTGGCTACTTTACAACTGACGTAAACGATCCGAGATGGTTTCAATTGCCGTAAAGTATCGATGACTGCGCGATCGCACCCCTTACGTGGCGGATCGAGTATTACTACTTCTGGTATTGTGCCCATTTTGGGAAGCAATTTCTCTACTGCGCCGACTTGGAATGTCACATTATCAATTCCGTTGCGGTGGGCATTCAAAATAGCTTGTTCCACTGCTGCTGGTTGCACTTCTAATCCTGTGGCACTCCGTACTTTTTTGGCAAGGGGTAAAGTTAAAGTCCCAATACCACAATAGGCATCAACTAGCAACTCATGCCCTTGAAGATTGAGTTCTGATTGAATTATCTCCAATAGTGCCTCTGCTGTTTCTGTATACACTTGAAAAAATGTATCTGGGCGCACTTGAAATTCCAGTCCAGCAAAATTTTCACGCAGGTGTGGGACTCCAGCGATGCAACGGGTTTCTGATCCAAAGATAGCATTTGTGCGATCGCTATTGCGGTTGAGCGACACTCCGACTAACTGCGGATAACGCTTTAACCATTCCTGCGCTTGGGTTTCAATCCCTGATAAATTCCAGTCCTTTACCACCAAAGTCAGCAACATTTCTCCAGTGTGTCGGCCAATGCGTAAACCAAGATGGCGAATTTGTCCTTGGTGACGCTGTTCGTCATAGATTCGCCAACCTTGTTGTTGAATATCCTGCTTAACTTCGGCAAGTAAGGGATTCAATCGTGAGTCTTGAACTGGACATTGATTTAAGTTAATTAATTGATGACTACCTTTTTGGTAGTAACCAGCTTGTACCTGTCCCGTTGCCGATATGCCCAAAGGATATGTAGATTTATTACGGTAACCTAAAGCAGAAGCGGCGGCGAGTACCGGATCTACCGGTGGTTGGACAAAACCGCCAATGCGCTCCATTGCTTGGATAACTTGATTTTGCTTGGCTACTAGCTGGTAATCATAATCAATATGCTGCCACTGGCAACCACCGCACTTATCCGCCACAATGCAACTAGGTCGGATACGGTGAGGAGATGGTTCCAATAGCTCCTGGAGCTTTCCGTGGCCGTATTTTGGTTTAACATGAACCAAGCGGACAATAGCGCGATCGCCTGGGACAGTATCTGGGACAAACACTACACGCTCATCAGCGCGTCCCACACCATCACCTGTATCACTCAGGTTAGCGATCGTTACTTCAATTAATTCACCCTGTTGCCAAATTATTTTAGTCATTAGTCATTAGTCATTAGTCATTAGTCATTAGTCATTGGGTATTGGGTATTGGGCATGGTTATTCTCCTTGTCTCCCAGTCCCCAGTCCCCAGTCCCCTGTCCCCAAATAGATAAATTCAATACATAACTAGCTCGTATCCCTTCACTTGTGTACCTCCAACTCGCTAAACTAACAGATAATATTTCAGGTGATTTCAATAATCATGACTGTAATTAGCCAAGTTATTCTCAAAGCCGACGACGAACTGCGTTATCCCAGCAGTGGCGAACTTAAAAACATCAAAGACTTTTTGGAAACCGGCGTACAACGGACGCGGATTGCGGCTACCTTAGCCGAAAACGAAAAAAAGATAGTTCAAGAAGCAACCAAACAACTTTGGCAGAAGCGTCCTGACTTTATCTCCCCCGGAGGTAATGCTTACGGAGAACGCCAACGCTCTCTATGTATCCGCGATTTTGGCTGGTACTTGCGTCTAATTACTTATGGTGTGCTTGCCGGCGATAAAGAGCCAATTGAAAAAATTGGTTTGATTGGTGTGCGGGAAATGTACAATTCATTGGGCGTTCCCGTACCTGGAATGGTAGAAGCGATCAATTCCCTCAAAATAGCCTCCCTTAGCTTACTGAGTGCAGAAGACGCAGCCGAAGCAGGACCTTACTTTGATTACATCATTCAAGCGATGTCTTAATACAAAGTGTGTGCTGGTTCTAGGAGTATACTTCCGGTCTACTAGAGTGAGTGCAATAAGCGCTCCATAGGCATAAGATACCCAATTTGATCATACCCTCCCCACACTTGGTAGTGGCTGTGGCAAAATCTCTGTCAAGTTACTAACCAGTTGTGGGGAAATTTATTTTTTAAGTATAACTATGGGGCATTTTTCAAAGGATGAAGGACATACGGACACAAAAAACCGACAGTCCTTGATAAAGGCTGTCGGCTATTAAGTGTGTTCCCTATTAATGACTCGGCTAGAGTTCAGTTGTCATTAATTATGCCTAGTTAGGGTTTGCAAAGAGACGATCCTAATCATAGATATGTGTGATTCTCGTCACATGATTGTTACAACTAAACTGCATATACTCTAATAGTTGCTGAATATCAGTAGATATCCTCAAATTATAATGTAAAAAATTTTACAAATTTTATTTAGTTAAGTTATCTTTAAATATCGCGCTTAAATTTACACAAAAGTAGAAATGCGTAGCTTACCGCCGTAGGCATCGTGCTTTGCAACATAAATTAATTAGCATCCCAAAATATTTTTAACGCCATTCACAAACGTAGCTACTAATTTAAGTAGAACTCTTGCAAAAGTATTTTGTGGTATGATTAAAGGTTTGGGAATTTGTGATTAGGACTTTGAGGAGCAGTGAAAATAGAGAAAGCCAAGCAGCTTACTGCAAAAAAATTTAAGCGAATGAC
>JAHHHS010000036.1 GCA_019359215.1 Nostoc indistinguendum CM1-VF10
TTAGATGAATTAAGAGCAGTTATCCGTCAACGTCTTGACCAGTTAACTACATCAATTGTTGCTTCTATTACAGGTTATGGATTTATTTTGGATGCTTTATTTGTATCAGGCTTTTCGTGAATTGGTAGAACACTTGGCTTACCACTTTTTACTTTGTAGTAGATAAGCCATACACCAAGAGAAGTACGATGGTTTTTATCTAACCATCTCCGCCATTCTTCGCGGCTTTGAGGGCAGAAAGTGGGGAATTCATTATTAAGTTTGGATACACCAGTAATGTTACTTTTGTTGAGGTTTGTTTCTGGATTTTGCGGCATTTGTTTTCTAAACCAACCCAGAACGCAGCGCTACAACTGCTGCTTGCACGCGATCGTCTACTGCTAATTTATTCATAATCCCTCGGACGTGAGTTTTGATGGTGTTGGGACTAAGATAAAGTTTTTCGGCAATTTCTGGGTTACTCAAGCCGTCTACCATCAGTTTCAACACTTCTAACTCGCGCCCAGATAAATTGGCGTTGTTGGTGGTGGGTGAGGGCGGTTTGAGATTATCAATTACTCGCCGCGCAATTTGAGGATCGAGATAGGCTGCACCATCAACTGCGGCTGCGATCGCACTTAACAATCGTTCTACACTTGCACCCTTGATGCAATATGCATCTGCACCACTAGAGAGTGCTGCAATAATTTCTGTCTCTGTTTGATGAGATGTCAACATCACCACATGAGTTGCTGGCAGCGCCGCCTTAATTTGCTGTGTCGCGGCAATACCATCTAATCGCGGCAACCCAATATCCATAACCACCAAATCAGGTTTTAGTTGCAGTGCAGCTTGAACTCCCAAATAACCATCTTCTGCTTGTCCAACAATCTCCAACTGAGGATGAGCCATTAACGATTGCTCTAATCCCAGTTGCATCATCGGATCATCTTCGACAATTAACACCCGCAACGGCGGAGCATTGGCTGGTAAATTTAAGGGATAGCGAATATCTAAAGACATTTTTATTAATTAAGAGTCATTTGTCGTTTGTCCTTTGTCATTTATCTTTTGTCCTTTGCTTTTTTACTTGCCAATGACTAATGACTAATGACAAATGACCAATTATTATTCTTCCACGCGATAACCTAACTCAGCTAAACTGATCCGCGACTGTCGCCATTTTGGCTGAACTTTCACAAATAATTCTAGGTAAACTTTACCAGAGATTAACTTTTGGATTTGTTCGCGGGCTTCACTACCAATTGCTTTGAGCATCGCTCCACTTTTGCCAATGAGTATGCCTTTTTGAGAATCGCGCTCGACGTTGATGGTAGCAAGTATCCGGGTAATGCTGGGAGTTTCTTCTACTAGGTCAATAGCGATCGCTACTGAATGGGGTACTTCTTCACGAGTCAATAATAAAATTTGTTCTCGGATTAATTCACCCATAATAAAGCGTTCTGGTTGGTCAGTTACCAAATCTGGCGGGTAGTATAACGGCCCAATTTCTAAATGTTCAATTAATAATTCTTGAAGTTGCGGTAATCCTGTACTCGTCTTGGCAGAAAATTTCACAATTTCCCATTCATGGGACTGGGCCATCTGAGCGTAACTATCATCTAAAAACTGAGAATCAGACGGTTGTTGGTCGATTTTGTTAACGCCCAAAATCACTGGTGTTTTGCTGCGACACAGCAATTCGGCAATATAGCGATCGCCTGCTCCACAAGCTACCGCTCCATCTACCACAAATAGCACTACATCTACCGATTCAATGGCAATTTTGGCATTTTGCACCAATACTTCCCCCAATTGATGATGGGGCTTATGAATTCCTGGCGTATCTACAAAAATTAATTGCGCTTCTGGTGTAGTTAAAATGCCGCGCAAACGGTTACGTGTTGTTTGAGCTACTGGTGATGTAATGGCAATTTTTTGCCCTACCAATTGATTCATTAAAGTAGATTTACCGACATTAGGACGACCAACAATGCCGATAAAACCTGATTTGAATTCAGGAGGAGCCTGTGGGATTGCTACTTCTCCTGAAAAAGAGAAGTTGTAATTATCAATACTAGTCACCTTTGGCTCCACCCTCATATTTTACAGCTGGGATAACTTGGTTTTTTCTTAGACACAAAACAAGCATAAAATTCCCCTGGCATTTTTAGGGATTGCTTTTGCCGAGGTTTAATCTACTACTGGCTCTACACTTATATTTTACAGCTGAGATAACTTTGTTTTGTTTTTAGATACAAAAGAAACATAAAATTACTTTGGCATTTACAAGGAGAATTTTTGCTTAGGTTTAATCTGCTGCTAATGTCTTAAGTTTCATCGACTACTCAATATATTTGGATCAAAATGTCAATAAAAAAGATGGGAGAACCCAAACGCATTGGAATTCTTACCAGTGGAGGTGATTGTTCTGGTTTAAATGCTGTGATTAGGGCTGTAGTAAACTGCGCTGTAGATACTTACGGCTGGGAGGTTCTGGGAATTCGTCAAGCGACTCTAGGATTGATGGCGCGTCCCCCACAATTTACCAAGCTGGAAGTTGATCAAGTTGACTCGCTGTTAACTGCGGGTGGCACAATGTTGGGAACAACCAATAAAGGCGACCCTTTTGCTTTTCCAATGGCGGATGGGAGTTTATGCGATCGCTCCGAAGAAATCATTGCAGGTTATCATGAGCTAGGTTTAGACGCTTTGATTGGTATTGGCGGTGATGGTAGTTTGGCAATTTTGCGCCGTCTTGCCCAACAAGGAGGCATTAATCTAGTAGGTATTCCCAAAACCATTGATAATGATATTGGCGTTACTGAACATGCTATTGGTTTTGATACAGCAGTTAATATTGCCACGGAAGCATTAGATAGATTACATTTTACTGCTGCAAGTCATAGCCGAGTCATGATTTTGGAAGTCATGGGGCGTGATGCAGGACACATAGCAATAGCTGCGGGAATTGCAGGGGGAGCAAATGTAATTTTAATTCCCGAAATTCCTTATACAGTTGAGCATATTTGCCACAAAATCAAAGAACGCCAAGAGAAAGGCAAAAACTATTGTTTAATTATTGTTTCCGAAGCAGTTCGTACCCACGATGGGGAAAATGTGACAATTACAAATCGCTTAGGTCAATCTCGATACGGTGGAATTGGCGAATATTTAGCAGATAAAATTATTGAGCACATTGGTGTAGAAACGCGAGTCACAGTTTTAGGGCACATTCAACGGGGTGGAACTGCTTCACCACTAGACAGATTAGTTGCAACAGCTTTTGGTGTTGCGGCAGTTAATCTAATTGCAGAGGATAAATACGATCGCATGGTGACTTGGCAAAATCGCCAAGTATTAAGTGTACCAATTACAGAAGCGATCGCTCACTATAGCGCTGTCGATCCCAATGGTACTTTAGTTAAAACCGCTCATGGTATGGGTATTTATTTGGGAGACTAAACATAAATGGTACAGGCACAGCTATGCTGTGCCTATCAAAATACAAACTTTAGTAGAGTTTGATATTGTACAGGTGTTGGAAATTAAAAATGCTATTTCATGTATTTGAACCACCCCTATTGTAGGGGCGCAAAGCCTTGCGGCTTTAACGCGTAGTCTATTTACCTGAAAATAGCTGTAATATAATCATAATATTAGGTCTGTTAATATTGTGAGTTTTGATAATGTTTGTAATTCGACAAAACTTTGATTCGTCAATTATTAAGTGAGGATATTATGCAAGAATCAGTGATTTATCAAGATATTTTGCAAAAGGGTAAACAACAAGAAGCTTTTTCTTTATGTATGTCTCTGCTAGTAGAACGTTTTGGTGAGATTGATGAATCAATTTATCAAAAAGTCCAAGGTTTGGAAATTGAACAATTAGAGGCTTTATGTCGATCGCTCTTAAGAATGTCTGAGATGGATGATTTAGTAACTTGGTTGGAACAGCAACAAAGTAGTTGAAGTTAAATTGGTTTTCAGAAAGCGATCGCACCTCCACAAACTTAAACCCAATCGCACTTCTCCACAAAATCCAAATGCGTAGACGCAACGCGGCTTGTGACATCGCACCTCCACAAACCCAAACATAATTCCTACTGCAAGCTTTACAAAGTATGCGTTTCCTCGATTCGTGCGTTGAGCGTACAATATAAAAAAGCAAGTTATCTGCAATCTCTATGGAAAAGCTCAATATTAAAGAAGAAGCTCGAAAGTTAATTGATAAATTACCTGCTAACTCAACATGGGATGACCTCATGTATGAGATTTATGTTAGGCAAGTTATTGAAGCTGGACTTGCTGAGAGCCAAGCTGGTAAAGTAATTTCCGTACAGGAAGTTAGGGCAAAATTTGGACTACCAGAGTGAAAGTTTTTTGGGCAGAAACAGCCGTAGAAAACCTATCTGCAATTTATACTTACATTGCCCAGAATTCACCTCAGTATGCAACCAGAATTATTGACCGTATAACCAAACGTTCGCAGCAGCTTGCGAATTTCCCTCTATCTGGTCTAATTGTACCAGAGTTTGAAACCGAGCAAATTCGGGAAGTCATTGAAGGTTCATATCGAATTATTTATTACATCAAACCCGAACAAATTGATGTACTTGCTGTTATACATGGGTCACAGGAAATTACACCAAGTATAGAATGAATAGCGATCGCACCTCCACAAAACCCAAAACGCGATCAATCGCCCATATCCCCACCTACTCCGGTAAACCCTAGACCTCTTGCAAAAAGTCCCTAACACCTATAACTTTTACCCTGAAGCGTATATCGAAGAGGTCTAGTAATCAATTACAGACATCCCTAATGCCAAAGCTTGTTTTGTGTTGGGGTCTAAATCCCAAGACGCTCGTTCCTCTCTAACGCTTCTCTACGAGACGCTCCGCGAACGCTATCACAAAACGTAATTGCGTTAGTGTAGCAGGGCGTAGCCCATTGCGAATTGTTAAAATTACTTGATATATTTGCTATCCCCTAACTAACAATTCCCAATACAAACTCGCCTTCATTTACAGCTTGATTGGTTGCGACATCATAAACCAATCCATTATCTTGAGCGCAGACATCAATTACAATAGGTAACTTACCTTCTTTATTAAAACTGAGAATTTGATAGAGTTTCTCTCCAGCTTTGACTGTGCTACCTAATTCGATTCTGGATTGAATCATACCACCTGCGATCGCATAATATTTTTTCCTGTTGCTGCTAGATGCGAAAGTCATTTTATGAGTTTTTTTGTCAGATGAGAAATCAGGAATTTGCACTACACCTTTTTGCACTAAATAGTTTTTCACACCCCGTACACCTTTGGCTACTGAATCAGGGTTTATTTGCATTCCTGTTCCTAATTCTAGTGTCCAAGCTTCCACATCAAACTTGATTTCTCGACCCAACTCTTTAAAACAAGCTTCTAGCGCTAACCAAGGTTTGATAAAAGCTTCATCAAAAGCATCACCATCGTATTTATCAAGTACAATTCCGAAATCAAGCAGGAAGTATTTTGCGCTTTCTTGTCGATTTTGGAAGTAATAAAGGTAGTCTAAAGCTTGATTTGTAGAAGTATGTAAGTCAATTAAGTAGTCTGCATCTAAACTGAGATTTTGTAGCCTGTAGCTAAAAAGCTCAGTGTAGGGTACACCACTAGAAGAATTAATTTTTTCTAAAATTTTTGCAAATTGTTGCTTAATTATAGTTAGATAATTTTGTCGGACGACCTTTAGATCAATATGAAGTTGAGATTTAGTAAAAGCTACTAAATCATCAGCTTCTTTCTCGTAATCCCAAAATATGCGATTCCAGTCTTTAGCTTCATAAAGGCAGTGTCGTCCAGGGGAAAAATGATGAGCGCGTTCATTCGTCCCCATTGGATTGCAAACGGGAACTAACCAAACTTCTCCAGTTAAATCTGTATCATTTATTGTTAATAAAAACTCAATTAGCTGGTGAATTACGGCATTACCAGCAATTTCTGCACCGTGCAGATTAGATTGAATGTAAACCTTTTTACCAGGTTGAGCGCCGATGAATTTGTATACTTGTAAGTAGAGGCGATCGCCCGAAGCCATTTGACGTAATACAATGCTTTCAATAACTGGCAGCATGAAACAACTCAATGATGATTTGAGTAAATTATCGCTGTATCTGTACTGAATTAAAAGCCTAGTATAAACCGGCGGAAATAAACCTACCATTTCATTACAGCCAAAAAGCCCAAAATAAAAGCTTTTTGACTTTTGACTTCCGCCTTGCGGTACTAGCCCAATAGAATTTGCTGATTTCATTTGCGTAATCAGCTAACCTCTGCGTGAATGACTAGGATAAAGTAGCATCACATTAACTAGTGTTGGCGGTAGCTATGGCGCAGAATTGGTTGCGGATAACTCATCAAGACGACAAAATCCAACTTTCTTGGCAACGCGGATATGAAAGTCCTCGTTTTGCGCCAGAAGTCGGCTTCCCGCAACCCTTCGACGAAGAAAACGCGGCTGAGTTGCGCTGGTATTTAGAAGATTATCTAAAGTTTCCTTACGGTATTTTTCCTGATAACGCTGTAAAAATTGAACAAAAATTACAGCATTGGGGACAACATTTATTTGAGCTAGTATTTCACAGTACAGAGAAAGGAAGAGAGTTTTTTCAAGAAGCGACACGGGAAGGGCTAGATAACTGTGAACTGGGCATCATTTCTGATAACGCCGAAGTGCTGAACTTGCCTTGGGAGTTGCTATATTCCCCCGAGCATAAGTTTTATTTAAGCATTGCTTGCGATCGCGCAAAGCGCACTACCCTAAAGAGCGATCGCACAAGCTTTTGTCAAAAAGTTGTAATGTTAAGGCTTAACGTTACGACATTAAGCCTTAATCTTATGATACTGGTGATTAATGTTGTAACGTTAAGCCTTAATGTTGTAGCGTTAAGTCTTAACGTTATAGCGTTAAGCCTTAAGGTTATAAGGTTAAGCCTTAAGGTTATAGCATTAAGCCTTAATGTTATAGCATTAAGACTTAATGTTGTAATGTTGGTGACGACAAGACATTCACTTATAACTGCGATCGTTGATTCAAGAACTAATAAATTATCTCTAGGTAATTTTCTAGGAGATATCGATTCTGGTAAATAGAATGTAGGTTGGGTTGAGGGACGAAACCCAACTAGGACTTAATTTACGCAGTATTCTATCCTAGAAACAAAAAGGAGCAAAAGTATGCAAGCCTACAAGCTAAACGCCACAATTGATGAATCAGGTCATTTAATTATTGACGAACCTCTAAATATTGCTCCTGGAAAAGTGGAAGTGATTATTTTGCAGCCAGTTCCATCCTTGGAAACTTCTACTGAGTCACAGCCAGAAAAGCCGAGAAGAAAGTCTAAAGTCAAAGCATTTGAAGGTTTATTTGAAAATGCCCCACCGACACCACCAGATTTTGACCCAGACCAAGCCCGATGGGAAGCTTTAAAGGAGAAACATAATCTGTGAAATTGCCTGAAATATTATTTAATTATATATAGATGAGGAAAACCAATATGCAAGCCTATAAGCTCAACGCCACAATTGATGAATCCGGTAATTTAATTATTCACGAACCTTTAAATATTGCTCCAGGGACGGTAGAAGTAATTATTTTGCAACCAGTTCCATCCTTGGAAAGTTCTAGAGAAAATCAAATTCAGTCCCAGCCTGAAAAGCAAAAAAGAATAGTGGAATGCTCTATACCTATTTTGAAAGAGTGGTTAGAAAGTACAGAGCCGACTCCTTCAGATTTTGACCCCGACCAAGCTAAATGGGAATATTTGAGGGAGAAACATAATCTGTGAGAGTCTTATTAGACACTAATATAATTTTGGATTTTGCTCTTGAACGCCATCCCTTTTACAGCAAGACTATACAAGTATTCTCATTTATTTATCAAAAACAAATAGAAGGTTATCTTTCTGCTTCTACTTTTAGTGACCTCTACTACATCATTCGGAAAGATAAAGGTCGAGCATCTGCTCTATCGCTTTTAAATAGAATTGTAACCTTCTGCCAAGTCGCAACAGTAGACAGTACGACAATCAATATGGCATTAACCGTTAACTTTAGAGATTTTGAAGACGCTATTCAATACAGCGCTGCGGTACTCAATCACTTAGATGCTATTATTACTCGCAACCCTAGAGATTTTCCAGTTGCTACTCCCAGAATTATTACACCTGATGAGTTAATTCAGGAACTAACAAATACTCAATAAATAATTAAGTCAAATATATATGAATGCCCAATTAACCCCTGTCGAAATTCAATAACTTCAGCAACTTTTGCCAAACGACACCCCAGCGCAACAAGCGCTTACTACTCTGCAACAACACAATGGCAATCTAGAAAGCACTTTTTATGCACTTTGGCAGGAGAAAGTCGGCAAAACAGATTATAGTAAGGGCAAAAAATCTCTTCTACAACTCACCCTCAATGAAATCCGCGCGGAAATCTGTGGTGATAGTGGTTTACAGGGCAAAATCAAAGAATACACCAAGAACCCTGGTAGTGCTTCTCTGCTCAATAGTATTATTGGCTCCCTGGTTGCCGTTGCAGCAGTAAATGGAATACCAATTGACGCTGCGTAGGCGTAGCCCGTCGTAGACATCGCAACAATTGTCGTGTTATATATTTTAAAAATTGTGATTAATGTTTTATGCAAATATACTGATTCAGCAAGTTAGAGGGAGCAAAAAGAAAAGGGAGACAAAGATAATAATTCTTAATGAAGTTGAGATTTAGTAAAAGCTTCTAAATCATCAGCTTCTTTCTAGTAATCCCAAAAGAATTAAACCAGATTTCTATAGCCACAATTAGAGATTGAAAATTGCGAGAAGTTTTGCAACTATTCAAATTTGAGTTGGGGCATCAGTTGAAGAGTGCCAAGACCTAAATCTTTAGGCGAAAGCGATCGCGCTTCAAACAAAGCCATCATATCTCGTAACTGAGGATTGCCACGGGAGGCTCCGGTTAATCCTTTGGCAATGATTAAACCACAGTAGCCTTTAGTATTTTTACACCGTTGATTCCATTTTTTTCGGGCTTCTACATGAATAGGATCTTCATCTAGAAATTCACCGAATAGGAACAATTCGCCATTTTGAGTTTGTAATAAACCCAAGTCGTAGCGATCGCCATCGAAAGGGTCGGCACCTGGATTAAAGCAAATAGCTCTCAGTCCGCCTATTGCTTCAATTCTTTCAATTACAGCCTTAGCCTTGGGCCGGGAAGTTTGAATTAAAATCACCGGTAAACCATCACCCACTTCTTTGATTTCACCAGCCTTATGGTAGCTAGTCCCCTTACGGAGATACTCCAACATTTCCCAGGACACTACACCTAAGCTGAGGAAAGAATCTTCTGGTATCAAGTCATCTTGCAATGATTGAAAATTTGGTGAGCCAAAGTCTCCAATGTCCTCATCATCGAGATCAAAGCCTGCCATTTCCTCTAATTCTGCTGCTAATTGCGGCATGGTAGAGACTGTCACAGCCACAGATTTAGTTGATTCTTCCGGCTGCGGCAGAGAAATGCGATAACGACGGCTGAGGGTAGGAAAAATGTCCTCATGAAGCTGGCGACGGTGATCGCGAATAAAGCGACTCAGGCTTTCGATCGCAACGAAGATTACCAGTGCTTCTTCGTCATACAAAACAGACCGTAGCCCTTCTAAGGGGTGGATATTCCCAAAAGTTGGGTCAATTTCTGATAATGGCATATCTGCCAAATCATTTTCTTCATCCTCATCTTCATCGGTTTCGTCAGCACTCTCAAAGGTAATAAATAGGCAATCTTGTTTGAGGAACGCTTCTTCTAGATGCTCCGTTGATTCTTCATCTTTTAAAACGGCGGCGCGAAACTGTTTTAAAGACTCTTCTGAGCGATAAAACAAAATCCCATACTCCATTCCCAGCATTCCCATAACTGAGGCGTAGAGTGTGCCAACATCCCACTTATTTATCTCGATTGACAAAATTTGCTGTTCTTCTAAAAATTCCCAAGGTGCTGCTTCCCAAATTGCAAATGCTTTCTCTCGTAAGATTTGTGCATACTGTGGGGGTAAATCGGGGGTTTGACTATCGAGGATGTCAGCGAACCCGCGAAACAGTTCGTCAATTAAAGGCAATTCTGGTGCGTAGTCAATGGCAATATCCAAATCTTGCAGCACCCCCCGCAAATAAAATTGGATCTCGCGATCTTTGACTACAATTCTTTGGGGTCTGGCAGGTCTTGCCGGACTGTGGGGATGTTCCATTGCTCGCATTAAGGTACGAACTATTGCTTCTGGGCCGATATCTGAAGCTACCACGTCCATTCCTCGAACCACACCTTGGGAGTAATCTACCCAAAGAATGCATTCTCCCTTTTCCTCGGAGTCTGAGTGCTGGTTTGGTGATGACAACGGACGGCGATCGCCCTCCCATACAGAAGGAATTTGAGTTAGTTTCTTCAACCGACGACTGGTAGAGCGATTAAAACTTGTCATAGAATAAGTTAATCAAAAGAAGCAATTTGGAAGTAGACTTTGGGGGATAGCTAGCCTCGGATTAAGTTTTTATGGCTGCACCTGAAAGATAGTTGCTTCTGGTGACTGCTGCCACGCTTGAACTCCAAAAATACCGAATCTATAAATACACTGAGTCTCTCAATTCTAGGATAAAAATGTTTGGCTGCTTTTGACGGAGTGTTTACAATTTGGTATCTAACGACATTTAAGCCGCTAGAATGAATACAAAAACATCAAGGGCAACCCAAAGGCATTAATAAGCCGATATAGGGTAAAGCTTATACTAATTAAGGAGTTGAAAGAGCAGATGACACAAGCAATTCAGTCTCAACAACGCGGAATTCTGTTGAGCGAAGCCGCATTGCACCAGGTAAAATCCCTCCGGGACAAGCAAGGCACAGATTTCTGCTTACGGGTAGGAGTCCGTCAGGGTGGTTGTTCAGGGATGTCTTATATGATGGACTTTGAAGACACTAGCAAGATCACCCCGCAGGATGAAGTTTTTGACTACGATGGCTTCAAAATTGTTAGCGATCGCAAGAGTTTATTATATCTCTACGGTTTAATGCTCGATTACAGCGATGCCATGATTGGCGGTGGCTTTCAATTCACTAACCCCAATGCTAACCAAACTTGCGGTTGCGGCAAGTCATTTGGGGTGTAATATTGTCATTTGTCATTTGTCTTTCGTCCAAGGACAAATGACTAATGACCAATGAGAAATGACTAATGACCAATGACTAATACAGTTGAATCCTTATTTGATACAGGTTTGGAACGCTATAAAGCAGGAGAAGGAGTAGATTCTTTAATCCCTGTGTTTAAAGAAGTGTGCGATCGCGCTCCTAAAACTAGTGCTGCTTGGGTCTGTTTGGCGTGGTTATATCTACTCGATAACAAAGCCAATTTGGCTTACAAAGCTGCACAGAAAGCAGTTAAGTTAAATCCACAAGACCCACAGGCTAGAGTCAATCTCGCCTTAGCAATGCTGGAAACAGGTCAAAAAGGTTTACGAGAACATATTGACATAGCACAGCAGCTAATTTTTGTCAATCCAGAATGGCGCGATGAAATAAAAACCAGTATTGAAGATGGCTTAAGTAGAAAACCAGATTGGCAGAGTTTGACAAAAGTTAGAAATTGGCTGTTGGAGGAATGAGAACTTAAGAGCAAAGCCGGAGACTCCGAAAGCTCCGGTTAGGAGTGAGGAGTTAAATTCTAGTAGGCAATCTTCACTTCTAACTTACTTAATTAGCAGTGCCCTAAAATTTTAGGCAGTTATACAAAAGGATAGATGAAAGATAAATTGTTAAATTGGCTAAACACGATTTTAGTCGCAGATGTTTTTTTGGTTTTGTTTGGCTTTGTCTGGTTAGCGATCGCTGCGATCGGTGATTCTATAGGAGTAAACCTGGGTTTGGATTTGTGGCATCAACTTTGGCAACCCGTGTTTAACCCAGCAATTGGCATCCTCATGGGCGGTGCTATTCTTAGCGGTATTATCAGTTGGGTTTCCAGAAAATTTCTCTCTAGTCAATAGTTAAGGGATTGAGGACTGGGGCATTGGACATTGGACATTGGTTATTATTCCCCCTGCTTCCCCTGCCCCCTGCCCCCTTTTAATCTATGCAAGAATTTGTCTTAGTGCTGACTGTAAATTAGGATGTTTGTACTCAAAGCCTGTTTGCACGGTGCGCTTCGGAAGGACTTGCTGACCTTCTAAAACTACCATCGCCCCATCTCCTAAAAGAGCTTCGATCGCAAAACCAGGAACAGGCAACCAAGAAGGGCGATTCATCACTTGCCCCAAAGCTTGGCTTAAATCTGCCATTCGGACTGGGTTAGGGGCAGTGGCATTGTATACGCCTTCTATTTCCGGTTTAGTTAAAGCTTCCAGAATCAGGCTAACTAAATCGTCTACATGAATCCATGAGAACCACTGCCGACCACTGCCAATGGGGCCACCAGCGAAAAGTTTGAAAGGCGGAATCATTTTACCTAAGGCACCACCATTACCTAGAACAATCCCGAAACGCAGAATTACCAACCGTACACCAGCATCTTTTACCTTTCTCGCTTCTGCTTCCCAGGCTTGGCAGACTTGGGCGAGAAAATCGTTGCCAGATAAGCTTGTTTCATCAAAGGTAGCCGTCTCACTAGTGCCGTAGTAGCCAATAGCCGAAGCGTTAATTAAAACAGTTGGTTTTGGGTTAGCGTTGGCTATTGCTTCAACTATTTTTTGTGTACCTAACTTCCGGCTATTGAGAATTTCTTGTTTGCGTTCTGGTGTCCAGCGTCCTTCACCAATGGGTTCTCCTGCCAGATTAACTACGCCATCACAACTTGCGATGACACTTTGCCAAGAATCAGACGCATTTGGTGTATTGGCAACAATTTCTACATTTGGGAAAGCCTCAGACGGAAAAACCTTTTTAGCAAAGGCGGTTTTCCGAGTTAGTACTACTATTTTATGACCTTGTGCGTGGAGTCGTTGTACCAAAAGACTACCGACAAATCCTGTTGCTCCAGTAATGGCGACTTTCATTTTCTACCTCAGCCAAACCTTTATTGTAAAGTTTTTGATCAAACTTTCAGCTTACGGTACTTTGCTTGTGGATAAAACAAATGTGACTGTGATATCTTGTAATGCTTTATTTCAAAACTCAATAAATTTGCTTCTTTAACAAACAAAATGTAGGGGTTTAAGTCCCCGGCTTCTATCAAGCCGCAAGTGTTGTGGCGGGGTCTAAATCCCCGTTAGAACACGTAATTGCGAATTGCGAATTGCGAATTGCGAATTGGTTTAATCACTTTTCGTTTAGATGCTTCGGTATTATACGATGGACAGAGTGTTGCAAGGCGTGGGGCTATTATGGCTCGCTATACCTGTTCATTTACCGTTTCTGTTCCTAGTGACCATCTGTTGCCGTTACTTGTAGAACTTCTACAGGACTCTCAGTTGGATATTCAATACTACACTGGCGATTATATTATCGCTCGTGAGGTTCCGGGCAATGTTCCTTTTCCTAAATTGATCACAGTAGAAGTATTGATTGATAAATCAAAATCTACTGAAACAGAAACCCGGATGAGCATTGTGATTAAAAATGAAGAACTACCACTTCAACTAGATAATTACTGCCGACAAATGTTTGAAGTTATCAAGCAGGCTATTGAAAGTAGTCGCCATTGGCATTTGATCGAAAGTATTGCAGGATAGCTTTAGGGATTGAATTGGCACTCCTACGCCTTCAAGTCGTGGGATTCTCAGGCTGTTATTGGTAGTTATAAATTCACTCTCCCGCATCCTCTAAATCCTCGGCCATACCGGGGTTTATTAGTGTAATGTCATACTCACTCGAATCCGTTTGCCCTAAACGCTGAGTATTTCTTAAAAGATAATAAATGGCACGTACTTGAGGCCCAAAAACGATCTCGTCTTCATTTCTAAGATCGTGAGCTGGTATCTTACGTCCATTAATCATCAAACCATTGGAACTAGGCTTGCCTTTGGCATCGCCATCTACAATCCGGTAATAGTAGCTTTGACTATTATGATCTCGTGGCAATCTCACTAATGTGGCATGGCGGCGCGAGACAAACTGCGACATCAAACGGATATTACATTCGCGGTCTCTACCAATAGAGTAGACGGGGTGATCCAGAGAAAATTCTTTGCGACCTTGATCGTCTTCAATAATCAGTAGATGGTTTTCATTGGTTTCTGCTGCCATTGACAAATCGGTGGAACTGTGATTAATCAAGATTTGTTTAGTATCGTATCTTGCCATTTTTAAGGCACCATAAGTCTGTGGTGCTGATCTAAATAAGCTTTAAAATTGCATAATACCTTGAAAGAGTAGAACTTGGTGGTTCTACTCCAGTTGCTATGATAGCTTTGATAAGCGCCCCAAGAGGCTTTGCGATCAGGTTAAGAGCTGGCGGGGCGACCCAATTTAACTTGAGATGGAGATTTTACGTGCAACAGAGTATTCTACGGGTGATGAGCTAATCGCCGTAATAATATTGAGTTTGTGACGACGCTAACAGAGCTAAAGGCCATTAATGCAGCAGCACCAGATGGGTTAAGGACAAAACCCAGGCTAGGGAACAAAACACCAGCTGCTAAAGGAATACCAACTGTATTATATGCAAAAGCCCAGAATAAATTTTGGCGGATTTTATTGAAGGTGGCGCGACTAAGTTGAATAGATTCGACGACATCGTTTAAGCGATCGCGCATTAGGACAATTTCAGCAGTTTCCATCGCCACATCTGTCCCGGAGTGTAAAGCAATTCCCACATCTGCTTGAGATAAAGCTGGAGCATCGTTGATTCCATCTCCTACCATTGCGACTACCGAGTGGGGAGTTTTCTTTGTCCCCTTGTCTCCTTGTCCCCTTGCCCCCTCTAACTGGAGAGACTGGATTGCAGCTGCTTTTTTCGCTGGAGGAACACCCGCTATTACATCAGCACTATCTAATCCTAGTTGTTTAGCTATGGCGCTAGCTGCTTCTTTGCGATCGCCACTGAGCAGCATTACCCGTAAGCCCATCTGACGCAACTTGTCTACAGTGGATTGGGCATCTGGTCTAAGGGTATCAGAAACAGCAATTAACCCAGCTAAAGTTCCCCCAACAGCTACGCAAACAACTGTTTTACCATCTGTTGCCAAATCCTGTGCTACCTGTTGTGCAGTTTCGTTAATGGCAATACCATGCCAACTTAACCAGTCCCAGTTCCCCAACAGTACAACTGTTCCCTCTACCACAGCAGACACTCCTAGCCCTGGTTCTGTATGAAAGTCCACAGCCTCTGGAATAGATAACTGTTGCTCTTGTGCTTCTTGCTGAATCGCTTTTGCTAGGGGGTGGTGAGTACCGCTTTCTACGGCTGCTGCTAGTTGTAATAGAGATTGGGAATTCCTAGTCCCCAGTTCCCAGTCCCCAGTCCCCGATTCCTCAATCAAGAGACAATCTGTGACGATAGGATTACCCGTGGTCAAAGTGCCAGTTTTATCAAAGACTACGGTATCTAACTGGTGTACTTTTTCCAAAACGTCGCCGCCTTTAATTAATAGACCCCGTTCTGCGCCCATAGCAGTCCCGACAAGAATGGCTGTTGGGGTGGCAAGTCCCAAAGCACAGGGACAGGCGACTACCATAACTGCGATCGCTAGTTTTAAGCTGATTAATATAGGGGAGTGGGGAGTTGGGAGTTGGGAGTGGTGAGCGTGGCTGATCATTTCCATATCAACAGACATGGTGATATCAGTCCAGATATGAGTACCGAAAAAGTACCAAAAGACAAATGTTAATACGGATGCTGTCAGGACACCGTAGGTAAAGTAACCAGCTACTGTATCTGCTAATTTTTGTACTGGTGCTTTCCGAGTTTGGGCGGCTTCTACTAAGGCGACAATTTGAGCTAGAGTTGTATCACTTCCAGTCCGGGTTGTCTGAATAGCGATCGCTCCTGACTGGTTTATCGTCCCTCCTGTCACCGTATCTCCCGGTTGCTTAATTACTGGCACGGCTTCCCCGGTCAACATGGATTCATCCACCGTTGTTTTACCAACCACCACTTCACCATCGACAGGAATTTTATCACCTGGCAGCACTTGTAACCATTCACCAACACGCACCTGTTCAGCAGGAATCTCTACACTAGAAGATCCTACTTCTGCTTTCTCTGGGTTGGCAATCAATCGTGCTACCTGTGGCTGGAGTGCCAGCAGTTTCCTAAATGCAGCAGCAGCGCGACCTCTAGCTTGTTGCTCTAATGTCCTTCCTAAGAGAATAAAGCCTAGCATCATTACTGGTTCGTCAAAGAAGCACTCCCAACCCATCTTGGGAAAGAGCAGCGCTACTAAACTAGCAATGTAGGCAGTCAGCGTTCCCAATCCCACCAGGGTGTTCATGTTAGGCGCATTTCGCCGCCAGCCCAGCCAGCCATCTACTAAAATCGGGCGACCGGGAATTAATAGTGCCACTGTCGCCAATCCACAGTGAAACCAGATATTATTTAGCACTGGCAGCACTGAGCTACCAAGATTACCAAAATGTCCACTTCCCGACAATAACAGTAACATTGCAGCGATCGCTAATTGCCATAGAGAAGAACGCATTTCTCGGCGTTGTCGTTCTGCTGGGTCTGGTAAGGTAGATATCTCGCCTGCTACTGTGCCCCTAGCTTTTCGGGGTTGAGTCGGGAATCCAACGGCTGTTAATCGCTGTGCTAGTGCATCTGCATCTACCGCACCAGTTTCTGACTCTACAACTGCTACCTCTGTGGCCAGGTTCACGCAGGCACTCTTGACTCCTGGATATTGGGTTAGCTGTCGCTCTACTGCGTTCACACACCCAGCACACTTCATACCCCCAACATCGAGAATAATTTTCTCTAGGATTGGGTCAAATTCTGGGGCTAGCTTAGTTTTTGGGACAAGTTGCATGGCAAGTGTTTAGATTCGCTACAGAAATTCAACGCCTGACAAAAAGCGTCTCTAATTTGAGCGTAGGCTAAATATGGAACTACGACTGTATGTCAACCCTATTAAATTTATTAATTTCTCGTACCTAGCTGAGGGTCAATGACGGCTCCAGTGGAGATAAGTCACATAAATAATAGCTCCAACCTGCATTGGCATGATCGCAATCAGGCTTTTTAAGAAATAGTTAATTTCCAAATGAGACATAACACTGAAATAGCCTATGCCCAACAAGAAGAATATTGCCCATTTAAGCTGTTTAGGTTTGAGAATGAGCATATCAATAAAAAGAAATATAGAAGGTAGAAGTTCTGTATAACTGCTGCTAATGATGAATCAGTCTAGTACCGCAAGGCAGAAGTCAAAAGCATTATGAAATAAACTCTAGTTATCAGTTATCAATTATCAGAGACTGAAACTGTGATAAAACTGTTAGACACTGATTTAATGGTTGCTCTGTTTCCGCCGTGACGTACTAGCAATATGCCTATTGCACCGAAACAGTTCTGAGTACTGAGTAAAAAAGTAATAGTTGCACTCAGCATCAAATCAAATCGGTCTAGAGTTAGTGGTCTAGCAAGGGAACTTTACTGAGTTTATGGTAAGAAATTCAAGTTCTTTTCTTCCCCTGCCTCCCCTGCTCCCCGGTCACTGAGCGTAGTCATACCCCTTTAGGGAAGCAAGCTACGCGCAGCGTCTCTTAGAGAAGTGCTGCTCCTCCTACTGCCCTCACCCATGATTTTTGGGTTGGTCGAGTATTAGGGACATCCAAAAATTAAATTATTCAATTCCTACATACAACACGACTGTCCGATTTCTTCTCTCCCTGCTTCCTCTGCTCCCCCTGCTCACCAAAGCGATTGATTATTTTTTTATTTGGAAGTCCCTTAGAACCAGCCCTGCTTATTCACAAAGTAGGTATTTACAAAGTCTTCAGGGGGCTTATTCAAGTAGATCATGCCTTCAATTAAACCTACAAGTTGCATAATTAACAAGGCAATTCCGTAGGTGAAAGAACCCCCGACTACAGAAATTACCAACATGATAAAGCCTTCTTGAGTGTATCCTAGAATAAATTTATGAACCCCAAACCCTCCAAGGATAATGCCACAATAACCAGCTAGAAGTTGTTTGGTTGGGTGACTGGGGTTGAAATTAGACATATTAAGTGCTGCTCCTTGATAGGTGAGGTATAAAAATAAAGTCTTTATTGTAATCAAAGCAAATACAGTTACTTGCTTAATAAATAAATTTTTAATTTTTTCAGTACGAGTAAGTCTCAAGAGAAATAACCAAAATCAGCGTAGTTCTATTCCAGAGGGGACGCTAAAATGTTTTGCGGCATAGCCAGAAAATCTAGCACTTTGGTAAGCTGTTACGCATTTAACTTGAGATGACTGATCACTGATAACCGTTAACCGTCAACAGTTAACAGTTAACGACCATAAAGAGTGTTTATACTTTTTTAGCGCGCATCAGCTTAGATTTGATGATTGCAAACCCTGGTGCAGCAATTTTGCAGATTTTTAGGTAAAACATTCATCTTGAGAAGAATGAACCCAAAGAATCAGCAAAAACTGCTATACCACTTTTTACAAGTCCATCAGTATTATTTCCGGATTTTTTTGCGTAGGCGTAGCCCGTCGTAGACATCGCTTCCAGTGGACATGAAACACGATCGCACCAGTTACAAGACTAGTTGCTAGCTAAAATCGCCCGGATAAGAATCAATGCTTAACTAGATAGTTTTTTGCCTATGTTAATAGCATTATTTCATTTGCTTTTGCCATTATCTTAATTGGGTTTTTAGCTAGTATTTATGCTTAAAAACCAATTATAATCAGTAAATTTTCCCTACTTATGAAGATAAAAACAAATGTTTTTGTTTTTAGCAACAGTAGGCATTAAGTGCTAATTGCTACCTAGAACAAACAAGCTTAATAATGTACCACTATTCCAGAGGCTGTGGAGGAGCATAGGAGCAAGGAGGTTGCGCGATCGCGTGTAAACTACTCCTAAGACAATCCCTAATGCAGTTAGGGGAATAATTTCTGACAAACTGAGGTGAGCGATCGCAAACAACAAACTACTAATCAGAATCGCTCCCCACACTGGTAAGTAGCGAGTTAGAGAAGGTAACAAAAAGCCGCGAAACAGAATTTCTTCAAAAAATGGAGCTGCGATCGCAGCTGTGGAGAAAAATATGCCAAGTGCTATACCGTCTTGGCTTTCTAGCGCTAGTTGCAACAGGGGGTTACTACCACCCTGTCCTTGCCATAGCTGTTGATTGATTAAAGATACCACCACAACTATAGGTAAAGCCGCGCAATAGCCTCCCAGTCCCCACAAAAACCACTTATCTTGAAAATGGAAGCGAAACCAAAATTCTGGTAATGGAAAAAAGCGTTTGAGAGAAAAATACAGCACTAACAGCGCACCCGATGCTACTAGAAAGTAACTAACTAGAACATAAAAAGCCTGAAGTCGTACATCACCGACGGGACGCGGGATGGGGAGTAGCGATAGCAATAAAGGGACAAAAATTTGCCCCATGAAGAAAAAGCCGACAATAAAAACCTGCAAAATCGTTTCCCCATCCCAAGGTGTTGACCAAGGGACATCAGCATTTTGAGCTAATAACGAGGCTTTTCCTTTCAACAAGAGTTGAGCAAATAAGAAAATCAGCAATATTAGACCAATTAAAGCTGCCAAGGTGGGGATAGTGCCAATAACTGCTAATTTGATCACCGCTTGAGCAGCAGATTCTTGTTGTGTAGCTTTAAGTGCTGATAAAGCGTCTTGTCGTTGCTGAAGTTGGTATAGCTGGACCAAAGTAGTAGAGCGAAACCAACCTTCTAAATTCTTTTGAATCCGTTCTTGAGCATTTTGCAGCAGACGGGGAGGATTGCTCCACAGTCCACTCAATACATCTGCGGTTTCTCCAAACTCTGGATTGATATCTGAGCGTTGTTGTAATTCGCTCCAAGTTTTGAGGGCTGTATCCGTTTTTCCTTGCTGTGCTTGTAAAATTCCCAGGCGCAAGTCTAATTCCGCCAGTAATTTTTGGAGTTGCTTGAGGGATTGCTGTAATTGTTGCTGTCCCTGTTTAGAAGTTTTAGTTGTGGGAGGAACATCCGGTAGAGGTTTCGGAGGTATGGGAGTTATTTCGGTTTGAGAACCTAATTGTGTAAGTTTATTGTTAACTTTGTCTAAATTAGCTTGAACAGATTGACGCGCCTCCTGATATTGTTTTGTAGCGCTTTCTAGGGGCTGCTCACCAAGTATCGCTTCCCGAATCCCCTGGAGATTGTCATCACTGCTATCTTCTGATTGCCAAGCTTGAGCTTGTAGAGCAATATTGGTTTGGTACAATTCCAAGCGACTTTGGAACTGAGGTTCTTGCCAACTACCGAATAAAGCCGAAACTGCCAACAGAACTGCTATCGGCGTTAGTACAAAAAATAAAACCAATCGCTTGAGTGTCATCTATCCCCCTTTAACTGACCAGTGGAGAGCGCGTCCCCCTTGGGAATTATCGCAATAAAAAGTCAGAGGTGGATAGATATCATCAATATTATAAGTTTGCGATGTCTACGACGGGCTATGCCTACGCACCCACCATGTTAAATTACAACCCATTGCACTGCTTACCCTCCGCCGAGGATCTGCCCGATTCTGACGATGAACCTGTGGATAATCAACTACAACATTTGATTCCTGGCTTGCTAGAAGCCATCTTAGCTTGGCTGTGGACAAGCCGGATGGATTGGTTTTTTGGCGTTGATATGGGGATATATTACGATCCCGAATTACCGCCGATTGTACCCGATGGATTTTTAAGTTTAGGAGTCGAGCGAGTTTTTGATGAGAACTTGCGTTTAAGTTATGTGTTGTGGGAAGAAAAGGTAATGCCGATTATGGCATTAGAAGGTGTTTCTCACAGACGGCGTGGGGAATACACCACCAGCAAAAAGAAACTTTATGCTGAGATGGAGATTTTGTATTATGTTGTCTACAATCCCCAACGCCGGAGAAAACCACCTTTAGAAGTTTATCGCTTTGTAAATGGTGAATATGTATTGCAGCCAGGAAATCTCGTTTGGTTATCAGAGATAGGTTTAGCAATTGGTCATGAACGGGGAACCTATCAGGGAATTACGCGGGATTGGTTATATTGGTATGACAAACAAGGAGTCAGATATTTAACACCAGAAGAACGAGCGATCGCTGCCGAAGAACGCGCTATCACTGCTGAACAACGCACTCAAAGGCTGGCACAAGAATTACGAAAGTTGGGGATAGATCCAGATTCTTTGAGTTGATTTTGTGGGGTGCGATCGTTTTAAAGGGGGCAAAAACCTCTTAAAGTTCCCCAATTTATCGGGGTATTTAGGAGGATATAAACGCTGTAGGACAACTCTAAAATACTTGTGTGTACATCATAGCCTTACTAAGGAGAGAGGAGCGTTTGTTTTAGCAAATACGGAGTGAGGTTCAGATTGTATTGAAACCGCTATAATACATTAAAGCGAAAAGTCGGCACTCATTTAAAATCGGTAAAAACCTAAGCTATAAACTTTTTTACTTTTGACTTGCGTCTTGCAAGACTAATTTTTTAATCAGAGAATTTAGCTTCTCTGAGGTTTGCCCCACCGAGTTTGGTATCATTGAGAACTACCTCATTTAGCCTAGCTAGATATAAGCTTGCACAATGTAGGTTAGCTCCTGAGAGGTTAGCTCCTTTTAGACTAGCTGCGCTAAGAATTGCTCCTTCTAGATTAGCTAAATATAAGTTACTACCTTCTAGATTAGCTGCACTGAGAATTGCTCCTGCAAGATTAGCTTCTGTTAGGTTAGCTCCTGCAAGATTAGCTTGATAGAGATTTATCTGTTTTAGGTTCGCCTGATTGAGATTTGCTCCTCTCATATCCGTATGACTCAAATCAAGTTGCTCATTCTCTGGGTCTTTGTTTACATCTCTTGTAGCGATAACGGTAAGGGCTGCTTGAATATCTACACGAATTTTTGTTGACAGGTTGCTCGTTACTTTCTCTTGGGGTATAGAAGGAGCGTTCTCTCGTACAAAAGTAGTAAGTATGTCCATGATTGTCCAGTGATACTGTGGATGATTTTGGGCAATTTGCTCTAAATCATTAATTACAGCTAGACTGATTTCTATTGTCTTATTCCCTAGTTGTTCAATTGCTATTCTTAAACGTTCTTTTGGCGACTGATGCTGAGTTTGTTGAACCTTTTTCTGGAAATGATATATCCTCAGACACATTCTTGATATCTGACTATTATTTGTCTGTAAAATATTTTTTATGCTATGAAAAGCATTAATAATTCCTGTAAACATTTTTAAGTGATAAAATTAGGTTTCAAAAATTACTTGTACTCACTACTCTTCATCTTCACTATCAATTAACCCTGATCGTAATTAATTTGATTGATACCTAATTAGTGATAGAGCATTCAGAATCATTTATGAAAACCACTAATTATAAAGGATAGCCTTCTTTTCCCAGAGACGCTACGCGAAGACGAAATATCTCATAACCCGAATACTATTGTTATTAACTACTTCAATGCAGCAAAAATTACAGCCTATAATTAAAGACCTAGTGCTGATTGGTGGCGGTCACAGCCATGCAATTGCGCTGAAGATGTTTGGGAGAAAGCCTTTACCCGGTATCAGTTTGACGTTGATTACCGCAGCAAAAAATACAGCCTACTCTGGAATGTTACCAGGACACATTGCTGGATTTTATAGCCACGATGATTGTCATATTGACTTGCGACCTTTAGCGAACTTTGCTCAAGCACGGTTGTATATTGACACAGTAGTTGCCCTAGACTTGGAAAATCACAAAGTTCTGTGTGCTAATGGGCTTGTGGTAGATTTTGATGTGCTGTCTATTGATATTGGCAGCACTCCGGCCACAGTGTCTGTATCAGGTGCAGCAGAATATGCGATCGCAGCTAAACCAGTATCGCATCTATTGGAACATTGGTATGAATTAATTGAAGCTGTAGGTAAAAATCCTCAAAAACCAATTAGCATTGCGATCGTGGGTGGTGGTGCTGGTGGTGTAGAATTGGCTCTGTCAATGCAATCTCATATACACCGCATTTTACGTCAAACTCAACAACCAATTCAAAATCTAGAAATTCATTTATTCCAGCGTGGCATGGAACTAATGCCCAATTACCATTTATCAGTACGCCATCAAATTCAGCAAATTTTAACCGAGCGAGGTATTAAACTACATCTTAGGGAAACTGTGTGTAAACTTGCACCTACACCACGCATAAAAACTAAAGAAATATTTGAGATTAAATGCGAATCTGGCTTGACAATAGAGTGTAATAAAATTTTTTGGGTAACACAAGCATCAGCGCCCGAATGGTTAACAACGGCTGGACTAGGAACTGATGAGCAAGGTTTTATTCTAGTAGAGGACACGTTGCAATCTCAAACGCACCCGCAGGTATTTGCATCTGGTGACATCGCTACAATGATAAATCATCCGCGTCCGAAAGCTGGGGTATTTGCTGTTAGGCAAGGCAAGCCTTTATTTGAGAATTTGCAACGAATCTTATTAGGTAAGTCGCTCAAACCCTATAAACCACAGAAACAATATTTGAGTTTAATTGGTACAGGAGACGGACGAGCGATCGCAACCAAAGGCATCTTTACTTTACCACCTCACAAACTATTGTGGCGTTACAAAGATTGGATTGACCGCCGCTTCATGGAACGGTTTCATTTTGAAGAAACAAGGGAGTAGTGAGTAGGGGGAGCAAGGGGAGCAGGGGAGGCAGGGGAAGAATAATGATGTCCCTGCCCCATGCTCCATGCCCAATACCTTTATTGAAGCTGTTCAATTAGGTCAATAATTTGTTGATAATACTGAATATTTCCTTCTTGGTAATACAAGTCTGCGGATTTCTGGAAATCCGCAATTGCTCTTTGGGAGTCACCCAGATTTCGGTAGACATCTGCCCGAAGAATGTAAGCTGAAGCCCAATGAGGTTGACGCTGTAAAGCAAGGTTCAAGTCTGTAAGCGCTCCTTGCAAGTCTCCCAATAAAGAACGGCTACGACCCCGATTGTACCAATCTTCAGCAAAGCTGGGGTCGATCGCGATCGCCCGACTGTAATCTTCTATTGCCCCTTGATAATCTTCTAGGGCATAGCGGGCATTAGCACGATCGCTGTAAAATGCAGCAGATTGGGGATTTATTTGCAACGCTTGGGTGTAATCTGCGATCGCACTTTCATATTCTTCTAAAGCATAATGGGTTGAACCTCGGTTGTAATATGCTTCAATTAAATCGGGATTAATTTCTAATGCCTGATTATAATCTGCGATCGCTCCTTGTTCATCCCCCAAAAGACGACGAGCATTTCCTCGATTGCAGTACGCTTGAGAAAATTCAGGAACCAACTCTATTGCTTGGGTGTTATCATCAATTGCTCCCTGTAAATCTTGCAGGGCTTCACGGGCAATCCCCCGCCCGTAATAAGCTGCGGCTAAGTTATCATTTAATTGCAATGCCCGATCGTAATCTTTAATTGCTCCTTTATGATCACCTAAAGAACGACGAGCCGCCGCGCGATCGCAATATCCTTCAGCTAAACTAGGGTTGAGTTGTAATAGGCGATTGCTATCTTCAATTGCGCCTTGATAGTCTCCTAGTCGGCGACGAGCATTCGCCCGAAAGCCGTATACTAAAGCTAAAGTCGGATTTTCTTGTAATGCTTGGTCATAATCTGCGATCGCACCTTCATAGTCTTCAAGAGTACTACGCACAAGACCTCGCTCAGAATAGGCTTGCACATCATCAGGATTGAACTTTAATGCTTGGTTAAAATCCTCAATTGCTCGGTGATATTCTTTAAGATGAGCAAGAACCAAACCCCGATTGTAATATGCTCCGGCAAACCTGGGATTAATTTCTAGGGCGCGGTTGTAATCTGCAATCGCACTTTGATACTCTGCTAAAGAGTAGTGAGCGTTACCTCGGTTATGATAAGCCTCTGCCAAGTTCGGATTTAATTGTAATGCCCGGTCGTGATCAGCGATCGCTTCGTGATAATTTCCTAATATATGGTGAATATTACCTCGATTGCTGTAAGCTGCGGCAAAATCGGGATGCCACTGTAAAGCTTGTTGAAAATCAGCTATTGCTCCTTGATAATCGCCGCTCTCAAAACAAGCTACACCTCGATTATGATAAGCATTGGCAATATCAATATTGATATTATCAGCTAACTGGGTACTAGTTTCTATTGTTTGGATATAATCAGCGATCGCTTTGTCGTATTTTTCTAAAGCAAAGTAAGCATTACCCCGGCTGTGGTAAGAGTGGGCGAGATTTGGATCGATTTGTAATGCTTGGTTATAATCAGCGATCGCTCCTTCGTAATCGGCTAAAAAGTAACGTGCATTACCTCGGTGATAATAGGCTGTGGCAAAATTGGGATTGATTTCTATAGCGCGATTAAAATCTGCGATCGCTCCTTGATAATCCCTTTGTAAACTCTGGTTTAATCCTTGGTTTAATAATTCTTCAGCATTCATGTAATTTTTTTGGATTTCGACATTCCGTAGCTTGTAGGCAACGGGATTTTTAACGATATATTTTGAAAATCGTTCCAGCTACTATTGTGCCTCTTGCTAAGATTTTAATTCCTGATTTTCTGTGAGCTTATATCAGTGTGATGAATTTCAAGCGACTTAAACAGCAGCAAGCACCGTAAATAAGAACGGTGGGTGTCTGACTCGCCGTTTTGTACTGCTATTAATATAGTAGCGAATAACACATTTGATTAAGTGCGATCGCATCTACTACCAATATGCGTAAACAGTCTCAAAATCGTTTAGAACACTTTACTAGCCTAAAGTCCAAGTACGAAGCAACTAAATATAACGATTCATCACCCGCAAGTCTGCTGTATTTTATATTGCGAAAAGTTGATTTAGGTATTGAACTTAGTGATTTAGAATTTAATTGGTTGGGAGAGTTTGAGCTTAAAGAGACTTTAGAAGCTATCAAGCAAGAGCAGCAACATAGATTCCGAGAATTCGGCAATCTAGAATTTGAATTCTCAAAATTAAAATCTAAGTATAAAGCTACAAAGGATAACATTTCTTGGCAATCAAGTCGTCTGTATTTCATTCTTTTGAAACTTGAGTCAGGAAATTTACTCACTGATTCAGAAGTTAAATGGCTAAGAGCAAACGGTTTACATGAGACGAATCAAATTGCTCAAGAGGTGAAACGATTTACTCAACTTAAATCTAAATACAAAGCTACTCAATATCAAGACTCATATCCTGATAGTAAACTATATCAAATACTGAAAAAATTAGAGGTCATAGAACGTTTAAGTAATTCTGAATATAATTGGCTTATCAATAACGAACTCTTTGAAACAGCAGAATTTTTTCAACAACAAGAGTCAGCAAAAAAAGCTAATTTTGCTCAGTTACGAGATAAATATCAAGCGGACACACACTCAGACTTATCATTATCAAGTCCACTATATCTGATACTGCAAAACATTGACGCAAAAAATAGTTTGAGTGAGTCAGAAATTAACTGGCTAGAACAGCAAGGACTTAGCGAAACAATTGCCATTGCTCAAGAATTGGAACAAACACGAGAATTTGCTGCCTTAAAAGCTAAGTATAAAGCAACTGAGTATCAGGATTCATTGCCTAAGAGTCACCTGTATAAAATTCTAAAAAGGCTTGAGTTGTCCAATCAGTTAGGTGAACAGGATATTAACTTTATCAAAAAACGCAAGCTAACTGAGATTATAGAAATTGCAAATGAAAAATACACCTCTAACCTAAAATATAAAATAGATTTAGGAGAACTACTTAATGAGTCAGAAATTGAGTGGCTGAAAAATAATGGACGTGAAGATATCATTATTCTCGCTCAACAAAAGCACTTTGCTATCCTCAAGAGAAAATATAAATTGATAGATCCTTCACTTCCGCTAGAGCCATTTTACGCGATTATGATCAAACTAGAGAAAAAAGAACGGCTAGATCCTAAGTTGGTTTTGCAGCTTATGGAAGAGGAATTATTATCTAGTGGTGGGAAAATTGCTCTTGCTTATTACAGGCTAGAAGCAGAGTTTTATGAGCAAGAATTTCACCGCACTGGGCATAAATGGCATATTCCCACAGCTAGTAGTTATTGGCGCAAAGCAGAGGAAGCTGAACAGGCATTAAAGCTTACTAACTTAGACTTTAGCCAAATCAGAGAAAACAAGCTCAAGTCAGCAGTTTTAGTAACTAGAGGTGCAGCATTCAGAAATATGGATAACTTAGCTGATGCAGAGATTTGTGCGAAAAATGCTATGAAATATCAGCCAGAAAGTTATCAACCTTGCACATTGATGGCAGCTATTGCTCATGATAGGGGTGACTATGCAAAAAGTTATTATTGGTATGAGCAAGCAATTAAACGCGGTGCTAAACCTGAAGATATAGATGATGAGAGAAAACGATTAGTCAGAAGTATAAAAGATGAGAATAAACGCCATGAAGCAGCAGAATATTTACTGAAAAAAGATTCACAACGCTACTCTTGGGCTAAGTCTTATCTCAAAAAGTCGTAAGATAATGGTAAATAAACTGGCTTGCATCACCAAACTCCCAACATGACCAGATTTATTCATGACCAATTTGCCAAAGACTATCTTGAACAATTACTCACTCCTTACGGCGAAGTCCAAGCACCTAGACGAGTCGCAGGAGAAGTTAGAGAAATTGACGTTTATTTCATCCCTAAACCACAACCAATTAACATACCAGAAACACTCGGATTATTAGGCCAACTTGTCACTACCCCTTGTCTACTTGAACCATTTCATAACGCAGCATCAGCTACAGAAATTTGCGATTCGATTGCCTCTTAAAATTATTAGAGGTACGTGGCGATTTACAACGACAGTCCAATCGAAATAAAACACGCATTCTAGAATCTGATTTACTAAAATTATGGATTCTTACCCCCACCGCATCAGCGCAACTCTTATCAGGATTTAATGCTAATCCAAAAGTTGGCTACCTTCCTGGAATGTACTTCATGGCAGAATATTTGCGTACTGCGATAGTAGCAATTCATCAGTTGCCTTCTATCTCAGAAACCTTATGGCTGAGAATCATCGGTAGAGGGAACGTTCAAAAGCAAGCAATTGACGAACTAGAAGCGCTTATTCCTGATAATCCTTTGCGAAAAGCAGCGTTAGAATTGCTGTACAACTTGCAACAAAACTTACAAGTCACTCAAAATCAAGACAAGGAAGATAGGGAATTACTTATGCGATTAGCACCACTTTACCAACAAGACCGAGAACAGGCGATACAAGAAGGTGAACAACGGGGACTCGAAACAGGAATTCAGCAGGGAGAACGCTTGGTGGTGGAAAACTTGCTCAAAGTTCGCTTTGGTGAAATAGATAATCAGCTTCAAGCAATTATTGAACCTTTATTGACATTACCACCAGAAGAGTTTACGCCTTTACTGTTGCAGTTATCCCGTGAAGAATTAATTGATAGGTTTTGCTAGTTTAAATCACATATTATTTATTGATTAGGGAAAAGAGTTAAACACTTTTCCTTTTTATTTTTTCCACTTTCTACCTCACGTTACAATGTAAAATCGAAGACATTAATACAGTATTATAAGAAATTAATTTATAAGTTGTTTAACCAATGAAAACTTTCTTTTATAGGTTTGCATCGCAATGGATTTTCTGACAATTCTAGGATTAGCGGCTGCCACAATAACCACAATCTCTTTTTTGCCACAGATGTTTAAAACGTGGCGAACAAAATCAGCAAAAGATGTTTCTATGGTGACGCTAATTACATTCATAATTGGTGTTTTTTTGTGGTTAATCTATGGAATTTATTTACAAGCTTTACCAATTATTCTTGCTAATAGTGTGACATTGTTTTTTAACTTGATAATTTTATGGCTTAAAATTAAATATAGATAAAGAAGCCCTAGCGACTATAAATCTCGCCTAGACAAACTCTCGTCAGCCTGCGCGGACTAAAATAAAACCCACGTTCGCATCCCATCTCGTAGAAAAGAGAAGGAAAAGTGGTTTTTGCCTGTGTAGGCGCGAATTCTATGAGACTCCATTATTTAAACACCCCTAACAACATCTGTGACATCATCTGTATTTACCTCTGAACGCCTCCTTTTCACCCCCGCTAACCCAAATACCAACGCTATCCCCATCATCTTCGCTTTTCCCAATGAGTACAGCGTAGGCATCACTAGCCTCGGCTATCAGGTAGTTTGGGCAACTTTGGCTACGCGTGATGATGTGCAGGTTAGTCGCCTGTTTACAGATACTCACGAACAACTCCCCAGAACCCCGGAAATTATGGGATTTTCAATTTCCTGGGAACTGGATTATGTGAATATCCTAAGTTTGCTGGAATCTTTAGAAATTCCCATTCTGGCAACTTCTCGTGATGATTTTCATCCGATAATTTTTGGTGGTGGGCCCGTTCTCACAGCGAATCCCGAACCTTTTGCAGATTTTTTTGATGTAATTTTACTGGGGGATGGCGAAGACCTCCTAGGAAATTTCATTGAGGCGTACAAAGAAGTCAGAAATGCTTCTAGACAAACTCAACTAAAAAGACTTGCACAAGTCCCAGGAATTTATATTCCCAGTTTGTATGCAGTCGAATATCACAGCGTAGATGGTGCAGTAAAGTCAATTAAACCAATTTCCCCTGGAATTCCCGCAGTGGTGCAAAAGCAGACTTATCGGGGAAATACTCTATCAGCTTCGACTGTAGTCACCGAAAAAGCCGCATGGGAAAATATTTACATGGTGGAAGTGGTGAGAAGTTGTCCAGAAATGTGCCGCTTTTGTTTAGCGAGTTATCTCACACTGCCTTTTAGAACAGCTAGTCTTGAAAGTTCATTAATTCCAGCCATTGAAAGAGGTTTAGAAGTCACAAATCGCCTAGGATTATTGGGCGCTTCTGTAACTCAGCACCCAGAATTTGAGACTTTGCTGGATTATATTAGTCAACCGAAGTACGATGACGTCCGTCTCAGTATTGCCTCAGTACGAACCAATACCGTAACAGTCAAGTTAGCAGAAATTTTGACGAAACGAGACACGCGATCGCTTACCATTGCAGTAGAGAGTGGTTCCGAGAAAATCCGCCAAATCGTCAACAAAAAGCTGCATAACGACGAAATTATCCAAGCGGCGATAAATGCCAAAGCTGGCGGATTGAAAAGCTTGAAACTCTACGGAATGGCAGGAATTCCTGGTGAAGAAGTAGAAGATTTAGAACAAACCGTGGCGATGATGCGTAATATCAAAAAAGCTGCGCCAGGATTGCGGTTAACATACGGATGCAGTACCTTTGTACCCAAAGCACACACACCGTTTCAATGGTTTGGGGTGAATCGCCAAGCTGAAAAGCGGTTGCAGTTTTTGCAAAAACAGCTAAAACCACAGGGGATAGAATTTCGCCCAGAAAGCTATAATTGGTCGATTATACAGGCTTTGTTATCGAGAGGCGATCGCAGAGTGTCCCAACTTCTTCAACTGACTCGTGACTTTGGCGACTCCTTGGGTAGCTACAAACGTGCTTTCAAACAACTCAAGGGACAAATCCCCGACTTAGATTTCTACGTCCACGCCGAATGGTCAACAGACCAAATATTACCCTGGAGTCACTTGCAAGGGCCTCTACCACAGTCTACACTACTAAAGCATTTGGCTGATGCTCAGAGTTATATCAACCCATCTCCAAAGGAATTACAGCCGTTACTGGGCAGTAGGGACTAGGGACTAGGGACTGGGGATTAAGGACTAAGATTAAAATGCCCAATTCCTAATTCCCAATGCCCAATGCCCAATTCCCAATCCTGAAAACTTGATGCAAAACACAGCTGAGTATTACTGCGCCTATTGCGGCGAACCGAACTTAACTTTTATTGATTTGAGTGCTGGAGGACAGCAATCTTATATTGAAGATTGTCAAGTTTGCTGTAACCCAAATATTTTGTATGTCCGGGTTGATGAAGATACCTTAGATATCGAAATTGATACAGAATCCGAAAGTTGAATTTTAGGTTTTTCTTTCCATGTTGCACTTTAAACATTCCTCAGTAATTAATGCGCCAACAGAAGTAGTTTGGAAATTTCACGAACGGCCAGATATTTTGCAACTGTTGAATCCACCTTGGCAACCAGTCCAAGTGGTTCGTCGTGAGGGTGGGCTAAATGTAGGCGCTATCACAGAATTTCGCCTGTTTCTCGGCCCATTACCCTTAACTTGGTTAGCGCGTCATACTGAATATGAAAAATATCGCCTGTTTACCGACGAACAAATATCTGGCCCCTTTGAGTCTTGGGTACATCGACATGAATTTGAACCTGAAGCTGGCAAAACTAGGCTGACTGATGCTATCTCCTTCTGTATGCCTGGCGGAGGAACAGTTGAATTTGTCAGTGGTTGGTTAGTGCAAGTGCAACTAGAAGCAATGTTTCGCTATCGCCACTATGTAACGAAACGAGAATGTGAATCACAATAGCACAATGTGCTGGTAGCAAAAATTAATTATCCTGACTCTTCAACCCTTGTCTCGCAAATAAAAGAGCCGTTGCTTTGCCAATGCCTTTAGAAGCACCTGTAATCAGTACCGTAGTAGCCATACTTAAAATTTGAAAAACCTCTTTACTGTCTATTACTTTGGGTAATAACACTCTAGAAACTATCTAACTTTCGTTAGATTTTTTATCATATCCAAAATACTTTTTGACTGATAGTATAAGTCTTCTTGAGCAGTTGTTTGATAAAAATACCTCTACTCTACAGTCTAATAAAATCTATCATTGAACTTTTGTTAGATAAGTATTTCCTGAACTGCCTTAAAATCTCATTCTTTAGAGTTGCTTCTACTTTGAAACTATAGACAGATAGCGCCAAACAGGTAAGTTAAGTAATATAAACAAAGTAATTAGCTTCTTAAGGAAATTTAACAATGCCACTTTATCCTAGTGATAAAACCGAAACTGCATACAATGGCAAAGACCGGAATGCTGGTGAACTTGGGCTAACTCCTCAGTCTGAGCTTTGGAACGGTCGCTTGGCTATGATTGGTTTTCTAGCTTACCTACTTTGGGATCTCAATGGTTATAGCGTAGTGCGGGACGTACTTCACCTCATTTCCTAAACTCCCTGCCTATTGGCGGTCTTTTTGCAGGCTTAGGACTTTCAAAGTATCAAGGCACTGGTTATATTAAATACTAAACTGTCCGGTGCCATTACTCAAACAATACAGCCTTCCAACCGTAAACAGTTTTTAAAATACAGTTGCTTGTGCAATACTAGTTAAAGGATCTTAATATTTCTACATATACTTAGAGCATTAGCGTTGTCGAATGTAAAAAATTGAGCACTAACAGAGTTTATCGGTTAGTTGTTTTTGTCATGACTATATTTTTGAAATTTTCACCTGAATACTAGGCAAAGTAAAAGCGTGATCCAGTTAAAAGAACCATCCAGTCATCAAACAAAACAGTCTCCAGTAGTGAAAAGTAAATTTCAGTTTAAGGGACTTTTCATTGCTATTGTCATTGTTAGTACATGGGTAATTAGCCTGAGTTTATTACTTTCTGTTGACATCTCCAAGCTAAAATTTTGGATGTTATTGCCTGTTATACTTTGGCAGACATTTTTATATACGGGATTATTTATCACATCTCATGATGCCATGCATGGGGTAGTATTTCCTCAGAACCCTAAGATCAATCATTTTATTGGAACATTGACTCTATCTCTTTATGGTCTTTTACCATATCAAAAATTATTAAAAAAACATTGGTTACACCACCATAATCCAGCAAGTAAAATAGACCCGGATTTTCATAATGGAAAACACCAAAATTTCTTTGCTTGGTATTTTCATTTTATGAAAGGTTACTGGAGTTGGGGACAAATAATTGCCTTGACTAGTATTTATAACTTTTCTAAATATATACTCCATATACCAAGTGATAATTTAACTTACTTTTGGGTGCTACCCTCCCTTTTAAGTTCATTACAATTATTTTATTTTGGTACTTTTTTACCCCATAGTGAACCAACAGGGGGTTATGTTCAACCTCATCGTGCCCAAACAATTAGCCGTCCTATTTGGTGGTCATTTATCACTTGCTATCATTTTGGCTACCACGAAGAACATCACGAATATCCCAATGTTTCTTGGTGGCAGTTACCAGAAGTTTACAAAGCAAAATACTAGCATAATAGTGGCAAATGGCAGCAACAGTCACACAGTAATCTATATAGTTTGAACAAGACATTATTTTTACTAATAGATTATCCTGCTTATGCCAATTAATAATTGCTCTCTTGTCACCTATAGCCCCGCTTATACAATCGTTCCTACTTACGAGTGCTTTAATCGCTGTAGTTACTGCAACTTTCGTACCGAACCGGGTAAAAGCCCCTGGATGAGTCTTTCAGATGCAGAAAGTATTTTACAATCACTTCAAAGAGAAAAAGTCTGTGAAATCCTCATCCTCTGCGGTGAAGTGCATCCCTATTCGCCAATGCGTCAGGCGTGGTTTGGGCGGATTTATGATTTGTGCAAGTTAGCGCTTTCAATGGGTTTTTTACCGCATACTAATGCAGGCCCCCTGAGTTTTGAGGAAATGCAAAAGCTGAAACGTGTGAATGTTTCAATGGGGCTGATGTTGGAACAGTTAACACCAACATTGTTAAATACTGTACATCGCCACGCACCAAGTAAATTACCAGAAGTTCGTTTACAACAATTAGAATGGGCGGGAGAGTTGCAGATTCCCTTTACAACTGGGTTACTTTTGGGAATTGGAGAAACTGTAAATGATTGGTGGGAAACTTTAGAAGCTATATCTAACTTGCACCAACGTTACCATCACATTCAAGAAGTTATCCTGCAACCTCATAGTCCTGGACATCAGCAAACTTTTGATGCACCTCCTTTTGATCCTCATCAGTTACCAGAAGTGATTTTTAGGGCGCGCCAGATTTTACCGCCAGATATTACTATTCAAATTCCGCCCAATTTAGTTAAAGATGACCGATGGTTACTCGCTTGTATCGAAGCTGGTGCGCGAGACTTGGGTGGAATTGGGCCAAGAGATGAAGTAAATCCCGATTATCCCCATATTCAGGAACAGGCATTGAGAGAAATTTTACAACCTGCTGGGTGGGAATTGGTGCCGCGATCGCCAGTTTACCCGCAATTTGATAGTTGGTTGTCGGTTGAATTACAAATAGCAGTGAAGCGGTGGCGAAAAACTCTAACACCAGTTTTTCTGTAGGTAGGTTTTATCCGTGTAGCACCGGGCTTGACTCCGAGCGCAATATACAGATATCCTCTTAACTATTAAAACAGGGTTGGCAAGATTTAAAAGATTTGGCGCTGACTGAGGTATCTTTAGAAAGTTTAAGTGCAGAAGCACAAATTTATCAGTTTGCTGGACAAGATTACAAAAAAGCGATCGCATCCTACGACCAAGCACTAAAATTTAAAACAGATGACCACGAAGCTTGGTACAACAAAGCTTACATTTATGCACTTCAAGGTAATATTGAACAGATATTAGAAAATTTACAAAAAGCAATTAATCTAAGCCCTGATGAATGTCGTGAATGGGCAAAAACCGACTCTGATTTTGATGTATCCGTGAAGATGAGCGGTTTCAAGCATTGATTCAATAAATGCTATAAATACTAAATTAATGTAGCGATGCCGATACAGTACTAAATACTTAAATTTGTTCCTTCACCCATTCTCGAAAATTACGCGTCATTTTCATCACGCCAATACTTTGGCTTTCTTCTAAAAATCGAGCAATTTCAATTAAAGGCAATTGTGCAAAAATTGGCGAATAATTACACTCTATATATTGCCCTTGTTGCAGTTGGTAAATATACAGCACACCTTCGTCATAACGCCAAATTTCTATAATACCTAAAGACGCATAAATATCGAATTTATTCAGCGAAGAACTCGTTAAATCTATTTCTACTACTAAATCTGGTGCTGGGTCATGGTTCAAATCAATTTCTGATTTGTTCCTCACCAACGCTTCATTGCGAATATAGTAACTGCTATCTGGTTCCGCGCCACGCCGCAAATCTTCCCGTTTCAAAGTCGTTGAACCTGTAGGAAAAATCTCTAAATTCAACTCTTCACCCAAAACGAAAATGAGCAGTTTCAACAAACAATTCCAATGTTCATGCGGCATCAGTGGGGTCATAATTTCCAGCGTTCCTTGGTCATAGCTGATTCGAGAGGCTCTATCCTCTCCAATCTCAGCTAGCATAGTTTCAAAAGTCTGCCAGCTGATATTTCTCAAAACAGCCCTTTGTTGTGAGGCGGCGCGTGTTGTTACCATTGCTCGATTTGTGGATTACTACCACCAAAATAGCGTCAAATCCATACCCCCCGCGAACTAATTCACAATGCATCCCTCAAAGGAGATAGATAGGAGCCTAAACCCTGTTGTAAAATAGACATATAAGGATTCGGGGGGCCATTTTACTGGTCATAAACGCCTATAGAAACTATTTTTGGAAATCTTCAAGGTTTGAAATCCAGCCAGCTGAAGCAACTACAGCGGCTGTATCACCAGCGTATACCGGGCGATCGCATCACCACGTCCGAGTTTTCCCAGCGTCTGGCAGCAATTAGCACAGAAATCAATCAGCCTGTGTGCACTTACGTCAACCGTCGCGGACAAGTGATTCGCGTTGGGGTAGGCACACCACGTCAAACGCAAATACCACCGATGGAATTGCCCCGTTACGGTGCAGAACGACTCAGTGGTATTCGTTGTATTGCCACACATCTCAAGCCAGAACCGCCCAATGAAGCGGCACTCACGGCTATGGCACTGCAACGCTTAGATGCGCTAGTTGTTTTAAACATTACCGGAACGGGATTTACACGGCGGGGAGGCGGTGCTACCGGGTATGTCAAAGAAACTTATCTAGCTCATCTGACACCCCAAGACTCTCGCACCCTGATTCCTAGTCCTGCTGCCGTCAAAGTAGAGGAAAGCCAATTCGGCTTCGCTCACTCTAAACAAATCCAATCCCCAAGTTGGAATATATCGCCACCTCTGAGCTTGGATGATCTGGCAGAGCAGGATTTAGTAGACTTAGTAGAAAATCTGGAAGCGGAATTTCAGCGCGAATTTATCGCCCAGGAAGTAGATTCTGATCACGATCGCGTGCTAATTGTTGGGCTGATGACCAGTGAAATAACTCCCCTACAATTCCAGGACACCCTCATGGAATTGGCACGTTTAGTTGATACTGCTGGAGGAGATGTATTACAGACAATACAACAAAAGCGATCGCGCATTCATCCCCAGACAGTAGTTGGTGAAGGTAAGGTGCAAGAAATTGCCCTAACTGCCCAAACACTAGGAGTTAATCTCGTCGTCTTCGACCGCGACCTCTCACCCTCCCAAGTCCGCAATTTAGAAATGCTAATTGGTATTCGGGTGGTTGACCGCACCGAAGTGATTTTGGATATCTTTGCCCAACGCGCTCAATCTCGTGCCGGTAAGTTGCAAGTAGAACTAGCCCAGTTAGAATATATGCAACCGCGACTGGCTGGTAGAGGTCGCACCATGTCCCGATTAGGTGGTGGTATTGGGACTCGTGGCCCTGGTGAAACTAAACTGGAAACTGAACGCCGTGCCATTGGGCAGCGTATTTCCCGCCTGCAAAAAGAAGTGAACCAGTTACAAGCCCATCGTTCGCGGTTACGGCAGCGACGACAGCATCGAGAAGTTCCTTCAGTGGCTTTAGTTGGATATACCAACGCTGGAAAGTCTACCTTATTGAATGCTCTCACGAATGCAGAGGTTTATACAGCCGACCAGTTATTTGCGACTCTTGATCCCACAACGCGCCGCCTGGTGATTCCTTATGGTGAAACAAATGAACACCAAGAAATTCTGATTACAGATACGGTAGGGTTTATACATGAACTGCCTGCATCGTTAATGGATGCCTTCCGCGCCACCTTGGAGGAAGTCACAGAAGCTGATGCCCTACTACATTTGGTGGATTTGTCTCACCCCGCTTGGTTGCGTCATATTCGCTCAGTCAGAGAAATCTTGGCACAAATGCCAATAACTCCTGGCCCCGCGCTAGTTATTTTTAACAAGATTGATCAAGCCAATAGTGAGACACTAGCTCTAGCTAGGGAAGAATTTCCCTTAGCAGTATTTATTTCAGCCAGTGAGCGCTTGGGATTAGAAACCCTACGTCAGCGCCTTGCCCAGCTAATTGAATATGCTGTTGACTGTGGGTAAAGATTGACAATAAATCTTGGAAATATAGTTAAGAATGCCGTGGTTATGTTAACTACGGCATTTACCCTAAATATCTATGGTTCTTCTTAACCGAACAGTATTGGTTCCTCAACCCAACCTACATCAGAATGATTCTTTAGGCAAAACCTACGCAGTATTGCCACTCTTCTATGAATGTTTTTCTTTCAGATAAGAGGCAGAAATAACAACAAACCTCTACATAAGTTTCATTTTTCTCTAAAGACAGCAAAACTTCTTCATCCAACAAGAAAAATTGACTCAACCTATTGTTAAATTTTGTAAAATTGAAGTCTTCAAGACTAGAAACCTGATATCTAGATAGCTAAACTAACAAACAGTGCATCTGTACTGTTAACTATTAAAAGTAGATGTGGCGCTATAGCGTGAATGATCCCAGTACAACTTATCCTCAAAAACTTTCTTAGTTACCGTGATGCAACTTTAGATTTTCGTGGTTTGCATACGGCTTGTATTTCGGGTTCCAATGGTGCGGGTAAATCTTCACTTTTGGAAGCAATCACTTGGGCAATTTGGGGTGAAAGCCGCGCCACTGCTGAAGATGATGTGATCTATTCTGGCGCAAAAGAAGTTCGAGTTGATTTTACTTTTCAAAGCAACCAGCAAAAATATCGAGTGATTCGTACCCGAATTCGGGGAGGTACTAGCGTTCTTGAATTTCAAATAGAAATACCATCTGGGTTTCGCTCACTCACTGGCAAAGGGGTAAGAGCAACCCAAGATTTGATTCTAGAACATATCAAGCTCGATTACGATACATTTATTAATTCTGCTTACTTACGTCAAGGTCGTGCGGATGAGTTCATGCTCAAACGCCCGACGGAACGCAAAGAGATTTTAGCGGAGTTGTTGAAACTCAATCAGTATGATGATTTGGAAGAACGGGCAAAGGAATCTTCTCGTCAGTTCAAAGCTAGGGCAGTAGAGTTAGAGCGTTCTTTGGAGTCGATTAAAATTCAGTTGCAACAACGCGAGACAACTCAAGCGCAAAGAGTCGAGTTAGAAGCCGAACTCAACCAACTGCAACAAGTACAAGCCTTTGATAATATTCAATTACAAAGTTTGCAAGTTGTCCAGCACCAGCGCCAAAATTGGGAACAACAACTCAGCTTTGTAAAGCAGCAATACCAGAATCTTACCCAAGATTGCGATCGCCTCCAACAAGAACAATCAGCTATTAACTCTCAGTTATCAGATTTAGAAAAAATATTACGCCAAGAAGCTGAAATTAAAGCTGGATACGCCCAATATCAAAGTCTTCAATCTCAAGAAGAAGCCTTTGCTGCTAAATTTGAAGAATACACCCGCGCCCAACAGACTCGCCAACAAAAGCAACAACAGCTTACCAAACAAATTCACGAAATCGAACGACAACTGCAACAAGCCCAAGCCCAAATCGAAGCTTTGCAGCAACAAGAGCGAGATATTCAGCAAACTCTGACTAAATCAGGTGAAGTAGAAGCTGCTTTGTCACAACTAACCGCAGCCCGTCACCATGTTGCTCGTTTAGATCAACTGCAAATGCAAGTTACTCCCTTGTTGCAACAACGAGCAACTTTACAAAGCCAACTCGATCGCACTCATGCTGGTTTAGTAGCGCGACTCGAACAACTCCAAAGTACTGAGAACCAATTGCAACGCCAGCACCGTCGCCAGCCGCAACTGCAACAAGCGGTGATGGATGTGGCAATCCAGATTGAGGAACTGGAGAAAAAGCGGGTTTATCTGCAACGAGTGCAGGAAAAAGGGCAAGAAAGGCGGCACTTTATCGAACGCCTGCAAGCTCATCAACGCGACTATGAAAAACTGCTGGGAGAATTAGAGCAAAAATTGCAAATGCTCCAAAATCCTGAAGCACTTTGTCCATTGTGCGAACGTCCTTTAGACGAACATCACTGGAGCCGAGTAGTGGAAAAAACACAGGCTGAGTTAGAAGATACCCAAGGGCAATTTTGGGTAGTGCGAGAACAAATGGCTGTGTCAGACAGAGAAATTCAGGTACTTAGGCAGGAATATCGAGAAATTTCCCAACAGTTGGCGGGCTACGATGGTTTACGCGAACAACGGGGACAGTTGGCAGCACAGTTAGAAGCTACAACTGATGTGCAACAACAGTTACAACAAATTGCTGCTGAAAAACAACATTTAGAGCGATCGCTCCAAGCTGGTGATTACGCTTCCGATAAACAAGCCGAACTCCGGCAGCTAGAACAATATCTGCAACAAGCTAATTATAATGAACAAGACCACGCCCTCGCCCGCAGCGAAGTTGAGCGGTGGCGTTGGGCAGAAATTAAACAAGGGCAGATTAAGGATGCTAATAAGCGACAAGCGCAACTATTAGCCCGAAAACCAGAATTACAATCCCAAATTGCTCAATTACAAGCCAAAATCCAGCAAGATCAGACTGATTCTGAATGTGCTAAACAAATTGCGGCTCTTGAGCGTCACATTACTGAAATTGGCTACAGTTCCGAACAGCACAATAATCTGCGTATGGCTGTCCGCCAAGCTCAATCTTGGCATTTGCGGTATCAACAACTGCTGTCAGCCCAGCAGCAATATCCACAACTCCAAACGAGATTGCAAGACTTAGAGGATTCCAGAAGCGCCAGAGTAACGGAGCGGCAAAAACTCGGCGGACAAATCGAAAGCATTATCCAGCAATTACAAGCAACAGCTAACCCATCTGCTCAAATTCAAGCTTTAGAGCAGCAGTTAGCAATACGCAGACGGCAACTCGATGAGCAAATAGCCAAATTAGGGCGTTTAGAACAGTTGGCGCATCAATTAGAAACGCTGCAAATTCAGTATGAACAACAGCAGCAGCAATTACAATCTTGCAAGCAGGAATGCCGTGTTTATCAGGAATTAGTACAAGCTTTTGGTAAAAATGGTATCCAAGCACTGATGATTGAGAATGTGTTACCGCAACTGGAAGCTGAGACAAATCAACTGCTTTCGCGGCTAAGTGGCAATCAGTTTCATGTACAATTTATTACTCAAAAAGCTGGGCGTAGTGCTAAATCAACTAAGAAGAATGCCAAGCTGATAGACACCCTAGATATTCTAATCGCCGATTCTAGAGGAACGCGATCTTATGAAACTTACTCTGGTGGAGAAGCCTTTAGAATTAACTTTGCCATCCGTTTAGCCCTGGCGAAATTATTAGCACAACGGGCGGGAGCAGCTTTGCAATTGTTAATTGTAGATGAGGGTTTTGGTACACAAGATGCCGAAGGATGCGATCGCTTGATTGCAGCGATTAATGCGATCGCCTCCGATTTTGCCTGCATCCTCACTGTCACGCATATGCCCCACCTCAAAGAAGCTTTCCAAGCCAGGATTGAAGTGAATAAAACTCAGCAAGGTTCGCAGTTGAGTTTGTCAATTTAATTGAATTTTACTCGTGCATCGAGACCATAAGAGCGGAGCTTTTTCGTTAGTGCTTCTGCTTGTGCGCGATCGTTAAATGCTCCAGCATTCACATAATCTCCTAGACTGGATTGCTCTGTAACGGCATCGGGTATATATTGTTGCACTTTAATCAGAGTATCATTATTAGAAATTGGTATTATTACTCTGTAAGGATTATTAGCAACTAATGTGTTGCCATTAATCCGAGGTGCTATATAGCCATTGGTGGGAGGTAATACATAGCGATTAGTCTCAGGTAATACATAGCCAGTATTAACAGGTACTACATAGCGATTAGTCTCAGGTAATATATAACCATTAGCCTCAGTATAATTGCCACCAGTCGAGTTATTCAACCCTAATGCTTGCCAAGTTTGCCAATCTACATTTCCAGTAGAATTAAGTCGAGAATATTGCTGGAATGCAATTACAGATTCTCTGGTGTAATCGTTGAAAAAACCATCAGGATTGGTATTAGAGAAACCCAACTGTGACAAACGCTCTTGAACTAATCTGACATTATCTCCCTGATCCCCTAAAGTCAGATAATTTCTGCTTGGTTGTTGAGTAGCATATCCGCCTGTGGAGGCTCTACGCAATGCCTCCAAAACTTGGGCATTGGCGATGCCATCAACAGGTAGACGATAATTTCGCTGGAATTGGATGACAGCTTCTCTGGTCAATGGGCCAATATTCCCAGTGGGATTAGTATTAAAAAAACCTAACTGTCGTAAACGGGCTTGTAGTTCTTTTACTTGTTGAGTCGAGAGACTTGATCTGGCTGAAGTCGGAGGATAACCCAGTAGTGCGTTCCAAGTTTGTTGATTTACAATCCCGTTAGCAGATATGCGATACTTTCGCTGGAATGCAATTACAGCATCTCTAGTCATTGGGCCAAAATTTCCAGTGGCATTAGCATTCAAGTAGCCTAACTGCCGCAAACGCTGTTGTAACCTTGTCACGGCTGCACCAGTTTTGCCTTGAGAGAGATTAGGGTATTGACCAACTGGCAATCGCGATGCGCCACGAGTATTCCTACTAGTAGTTCTACTTTGACATGCTCGTTGTAAGGCTTGTTGCGTATTAGTACCCACAACCCCATCAGCAGGTATTCTATTAGCTTGCTGGAATTTAATCACAGCATTTTGAGTCAAACTAGCAAATTTACCTGTCACCGGGCCGTTAAAGTAACCCAACTTTTTTAAACATCTCTGGCTACTGGTAACATTAGCCCCACTACTTCCGATTTTCTGAAGTGCTAAAGCTTGCCCAGCTATACTCAGAAGCCCCGTAATCAATGCTACAGATAAAAGACGCATTGCAGCACCTGTAGATATATTTTTCCAATTCAAAAATTCGAAATTAACTACGACAGGAACACCCTTGACGCTTTCGGATACCTCATAGACTGAGGCGAGCTTAGTTAAGTAGCTATCTACCCCTGTTTTCACTTGCTTTTTTAGTTATGGCTATACAGAATTATACCAGCTACTCTGTATTATGCTTGTTTTATGTATGATCCTTTACAAGTAATTGCTCTAGAAATGCGTGTCTAGCTTAGGGAAACAGATGAAACTACGGACACACCTAATCTCGGTAGGGATGATCGGGTTGCTAAACAAATTATTACACTTACCTAAAATGAGTCAAGACTATCATCTTTGAAGGAAAAGCTGACTCATACGATATCGGTTTCCAAATAAATTCTTGCTCATAAATTACTAAATCAGAATAAATAAGAACTTATTTAAATAAAAAAGCTGCAAGTGCTACATATCTAAGTTTTTGAGCAGGTTGGAATCCAGCAATAATCTCGGCAAAACTCGCCAATGACTGATAGTATTTTGGCGAGTTTCGATATTTGGTGAGATTTATGAACAAGTAGAATGATGCTATTCCACCTCCCAATGCCCCATGCCTATTGTTCATCAACTTTTTCAGTATTACCTGCTTTCACCCAACCTTCTTGTTCGCTACCTTCCAAACGAATCTTTTGCCAGCCTTTATCCGCGCTTTCTTCCAAGATAATAATTTTTTGATTAAAACCCACCCCACCAATCTTTTCAGCTTGTTGATTTGGTTGCGATCGCAAACTCAAGCCTTCAGCCCAATTAACACGCCCCCGGTAAGCTCCCGATGGCAATGCTTTTGGTGATGGAGTAGCCTTTGGTGATTCTGTGGGAGTGGAGGTTGAGCTTGGAGAAGATTCAGCCTTTGTCTCGGGTGTAAGGGTAGATTTACTTCCAGGCTCAGTTGCTTTGGGAGCTTGGGCTTTCACCGAAGGACTATCGTTAGAATAAACGGGTTTGGCAGGGGGTATGCCGGTACGATTCATAAAATAGAGTGCAATTGCAGCGCCGCCACCTATTAGTACAGCGATCGCTAAGAAAAACCCAAGTATAAATTTTGTTAATCCAGACAACATAGTTAAAACCTGATCACCAGTGGTCAATAGTCAGTAGTCAATAATAATTCATGATTAACTGTTGACTACTGACTAGCATTTATTAACTAACTCATTATTGTAGCTACTGCCGAATGCGTTTACGTAGTACGCCGGAGGCGTTCGCTTAAAGGATTGTGTTTCGATGCTAAACGCGCTCTCCCAGCCGCGGCCCATTCTTGGAGTTGCTGAATTTGCTCTACAGCAGTTCGCGCCAAGGGGATGATCTGACTGGCTGCTTCTAAAATGTCGTCAGTAGCAAAGTCGCGGTTTTGGCTAAATCCAATATGCATCGCTTCAATTAAAGTTTGCTCAATCTCTGCCCCAGAAAAATCGGGCGTTTCGTATGCTAACCTTTCGATGTCATAACTTTTCAAATTATGGGGGCGCAATCGGGATAAATGAACATCATAAATTGCTTTTCTCTCTTCTTGGGTGGGCAATCCCACAAAGAAAATTTCATCAAATCGCCCTTTACGCAGCATTTCCGGCGGTAAAGCTTGGATGTCGTTGGCGGTGGCGACGACAAACACGGGTGAGCTTTTTTCCGCTAGCCAGTTAATAAAAGTGCCAAACACACGGCTGGCTGTTCCTGCATCACCTTTGCTACCTAGCCCAGCAAAGGCTTTATCTATTTCATCAATCCACAAAATACAGGGAGCAAGGGCTTCAGCGACTTGGATCATTTGCCGAGTGCGAGATTCTGATTCACCCACCAAACCACCAAATAACCTTCCCACATCCAGACGTAGCAAAGGTAAATGCCAGTGATGAGCGATCGCTTTGGCCGTTAACGATTTACCAGTTCCCTGAATACCCACCAACATTAAACCACGCGGGTGCGGTAATCCGTACTGTCGCGCTCGATCGGTAAATGAACCTCCCCGGCGAATCAGCCAGTCTTTTAAGTTATCCAGCCCGCCGATATCAGAAATTTGCTCAGTGGCGGGGTAGAAGTCCAAGATTTGGGTTTGGCGGATAGTTTGACGCTTTTCTTCCAAAATCAGATCCACGTCTTCTGGTTGCAATTCACCGTGGGTAGCGATCGCTTTTGCCAAAACCCGGTGAATCCGTTCCATCGAAAGCCCTTGACAAGATAGCACCAAGTCATCTAAAACTTTGCCAGAAAGGGAGTTACCAGTACTTTGTAACAAACGATCTATCTCAGTTTTAATTTCTGGTGCGGCAGGTAAGGGAAACTCGACGACTGTCAGCACTTCGGTTAAATCGTCAGGGATGGCGATGCGCGGCGACAGTAGGACAATATTTTTTGGTTGCGACTTGAGGAGTCTGGACAGATTTCGGAGTTTGCGGGCGATCGCTACATCATCTAAAAAACGATGATAATCTCGGAGAATCAATACCGCAGGTGCAGAGGCTGGTAATTTTTCGATAAATTCTAAAGCTTGCAACGGGTTACGTCGCCCAAACCCAACATCATTGGGGTTTCCTTGGTAGCCATCAACAAAATCCCAAGTATATACTGGGCGATTACCCTGGTTGGTTGCTTCTTCCCGGATAGCTGCTTCTACCCGTTCTTCCTCGTATGTAGGAATATAAATTAACGGGTAGCGGGCGCGTAACAGCAGTTTAAACTCTTCACGGAAGTTCATATTTGGCTGTGGTTATTAGTTCTTCTCTCATTGTTCAGGTTTGTATCGCCTCTAACAACTAAAAAACTAACATTTACTACTTTATAGCGGTTGGCAATGCGATCGCTCTATATAAGATAAGATATTTTTTCAAGGCGATCGCTTTATTATGGTGAGCAGAATTTAAATTATTAAGTGATTTATAACATTTAATTTTGGCAAATGTAGTAATCTTCAAAAATCAAATCAAGCCCCTATGGATAATAACTATGTGCTGACTATTATTGTTGCTTGTTTATCCAACATTATGCCTCTAAACCCGCTTTTTAATAGTATTTAAGATGCCCTTAGTCTGACAATACATTAACATTAGGAAGAGCAAATTAAGTTGTATTTGCAATACGGAGAAGAATTATCAGGGCAATGGAAAAGCCTCTGCGAAATTGAATTGAAGCCTCTATTGAACGTAAATTCACGCCCTTTTGCAAAAGCTCCAAATCTCCTTGGTATTGATTTCGTGCCAGTCAAGCTGCCAAATGGTGAAGTTCTCAATGTTGACATCACTTACTCGACGGATAACCGAGGAATTAATATTAGAATTTTGAGCGGAGATACCACCATAATACAGGTTGGAGGCTTCAAGAGACAAGAAACATCTTATGATCCAAATGTAATATTTATAACGTCAAACGGTATTTATGTTTCTGCGATGGTTGGCGCTTGATAAAACATCTCAAGAGTGTGGAAATTAAAGGTAGTGTGTCGGATAAACCACTCAAACATCGACTTTAAATGAGAGAACGAAGGAATCAAGGCACAAAAATGTCAAACCCATATTTTGACTTGCAGCCAAATATCCTCTTTGGGGGTTTTGTTCTTTTCCATTCCTCTGTGGGTAAACCAAAATTTTGGTTTACCTTAGTTGTTTAGGAAACGCTATAAGTATTTAATAAAACAATAAGCCTGTCTAGACAGGCTTAGTTCATGTAAGTGCAGACTTAAGTCTGATGGAATTACCAAATTATTACCCCGGAAGTTGCTTTTTCAAAGCTTCCAGAGAAGCCCAACGGTTATCAACTGGAGTTTCAGGAATATCAGAATTATCAACTGTACTACTTATAGGAATACCTGGACAATTGCGATTACACAGCTGGCGCAGAGGTACTGCCAAACACATTTGCTCATACAGCCATTCGTTGGGATAAAAATAACCATCGGGCGGTAGGGTTTCTAGCAAATCTTCCATAGTCACTTCTCGCTCTAGGGGCAAGTCATCTGACTGATTTGCATTTTCGTCTAACCAAATGATTTCTTTCGTATCAAGCCCTAAGCGGCGATTGTATTGCTGCAAACAGCGGTTGCAAGTACAAGTAATAATTGTTTCTGCTTGAGCAGACACTTCCAGGTAATTGCCATGATGCTTTACGCGCACATGACCGCGAACTGGTGTCAACGTTTCTAGACCAGGCAGAAATTCCTGAACCTGAACTTCCTCTGTCCGCTCCGGGGCTTTAGTTAGCTGCGGAATAAAAATTGCGTCCATAGGATTTGTGAGACATCCTCACTAAAAATTTATCTTTATTAGCAGCAATTATACTGATGCTACATCTTTATTTTAGCTTTTAGGAACAAGAGGAATTGTGAAATTATATAGTTATGAGCTTCAGTTAACTCTTAACTCTGCCAATTTTAGATTTTGAATTTTGGATTGAAAGAAAAATCTAAAATCTAAAATCTAAAATTGAATAACTCCTAATCCCTAACTTCTTCCAACGAAGCTGCTCGCACAACCAAATGACGATGCGGCTCTTTACCGCGACTGAAAGTTTCTAAATCTCCAAAATCCTTCAAGAATGTATGGATTTGCCGCCTTTCAGCAGAACTAAGGGATTTAATTTCCACTTCTCTACCAGAAAAGCGCACTTCATCAGCTGCTGCTTCTGCTAATGCGCGAATTTCGGCTTCTCTCTTAACTCGGTAGCCATTCAACTCAATAGTGTAAGAGGCTTGTTCCTCCGGTGGTTGGCTTAGGTTTAAAACTGAATTTGCTAGATACTGAATTGCATCTAATACAGAACCATCAGCACCAATTAATACCTGGATTTGTTCTGTTGTCAAATTAGTTTGGTCAATTGTTAACCAGTAGTTATCTGGTTCTGGGGAATCACCCTCTTGAGATTGGGCAGTTTCTAAATGACCCTGAATTTCGGCAGGTATTCCAGTGAGTTCCAACAGGGTTTTTAACCACTGCTGACCTCGCTGCATGGGAATATTGCTCATGATCCCCCTATCGCCTTTTTCTTGGCACTTTTTGGTTCAAAAGGCAATGCCTTTTGTTCTGCGACTACTGCTTCTTTCTCCTGGGTTTCTACGATTTTTTGCAGTTCTTCTGGTAGAGGTTCGCGGGAGAGCAGATAAGTTTGTGCAGTTTGGAAAATATTACCAATCACCATATACATCAGCACCCCAGCTGGTAAGGGGAAGAACAAAAACATCCCAGAAAATATTACTGGGGTGACTTTGTTAACTGTATCCTGTTGCGGATTGCCACCACTGGAATTTTGCCCAGAAAGCATTTGGCTAACATAAAGGCTGATTCCAAAGGAGACGATCATAGCAACGATATCCCAATGAATTGTGCCATCTGGATCAGTTGCACCAACCCTGCCTAAGGCATCAATAAATAGAAAGCCTTTTTCTGCTGCTAGTCCAGGAATTGTCCCTTGAATAGTGACTTCTCCAGGCTGCAAAGCTTCTACATTGCCATCGGCATCAATTTTTACTCTATCTTCACCCTTGGTGACTTTCCAATCAGGAGTCAGCTTATTTTCTGGGTGTTCTGCTAAGAGTACCTGAAATGGTTTGCCCTGAACGGTCTGATATTGGATCTTAGTTTGTTCTCCCACCGCTAGTTTGTTACCACTAGGAAGGATGGCAGCTACTTTAACGTGTTCTCCATCAGCAATATAAATATTTTGAGGAGCAGTGGCAAAGGCTTGCGGTTGAATTTGTTCAATTTGTTCTGCGGGAAGAATTTGCAGGTTAACGCTGTAGTTCGCACTTGCAAAAGGCGAACCCCGCAAAGTAGCAAACAACGCTAATAAAACCGGCATTTGCACTAGTAATGGAAAACAGCCTGCTAAGGGGTTGCCAAATTCTTTTTGAACATTGACCATTTCCTCCTGCTGCTTTTGCGGTTCATCCTTATAGCGCTCTTTAATTTCTGCCATCCGCTTCTGCATCAGAGGTTGTACAATTCGCATTTTCCGCATATTGCGAATTGAGCCAGCACTCAGGGGATAGAGCGCGAAGCGGACTATCAGGGTCAAAGCAACGATCGCCAATCCGTAGCTAGGCACAATACCATAGAAAAAATCTATGATTGGCAGCATCACGTTGTTCGAGAGAAAGCCGATACCAAAATCCATTATTCTGAATTCAACCTGAGGTACTGTAAACTGACTGAATCTAAGTTTATCTAAATCATAAATTATGTGCGACTACCCTTCGCTACGGATAGCCGCACATTCATTCAAATGGGGCATTAGGCATTGGGCATTGGGCATTAATTTTTCTCCCTTATCTCCCCTTGCTTGTTCCCATCACTTGTTAGCAGCAGCGCTATATTCGGGATTTTTAGCAGCAATTCTTTCGTTAATGTAGTCATAGACTTCTCGAAACTTAGGAATTGCACGCAGTTCGAGACGGCTGCCGTTTCTTAGGGTTAGCACCATATCTCCCCATAAGCCAATGCCACGGGGAACTGTGACAACTTTAACGATTTCTGAATAAATTATGTCAGTGCGATCGCGTCCCTGCCAACCTCCCGTCACGGTAATCCGGCGATCGGTGATGCGGAAACGCAGCCACAATGCTCTGACAATTGCCCCAACTGTTAATGGTATCCCGACAATGGTTAGTCCAATCAACAGGTTAACAATCAAATCCCCAATATGGGGGCCACCTTCATAATAAACATCTTCACGAATTCCCATCGAACACCTCAGCTTGTGCCAACAACTGCTCTAATTCTTGCAGAAATTGTGGGCTTACGCACTTAGATTCTGCTGTTGTGGGTTTGACAATGAACACTAGCCGCCATCCTGGTGATAATTTGGGCAGCAAACTATGTAAAGCAGAAGTAATTTGCCGTTTGATTCGGTTCCGAACCACTGCCCTTTTGCTGACTTTTGTGCTTATGGAAATGCCAATCCGCGTGCTGGCAAAATCTGCTGAGTCAGTTGCTTGTGTTGTCTGGGTGGCAGTGGACAAAGAAGGTTTTATTGAACATAACGGCTTTAAGGCTCTCAACGTTAAATAAGAGCCATTACACCGAATCCCTTCCCGGAAAACTGCCTGGAAATCCTTGCGGGATTTTAGCCGATTTGCTTTAGGCAAAGCCACAGATGTTTTTTTAGCTTAATATTTCCTAAACGCTCAAGCGGTGACGTCCCTTTCTTCTTCTAGCGCTAATCACGTTTCTGCCATCTGGTGTCCGCATTCTGGCTCGAAAACCAGAGGTTCTTTTTCTCTTACGGCTAGTACCGCCCAGTGTTCTTTTCATACTGTTCTCCTCTTAGGTGATTTTTATAAAAACTCACAATCTCTAACTTTATCACTTTATTAGGGAATTGGGAATTGAGCGTAGGGCATTGCTTACACCCACTCAGCACTCTTAAGTGATGCTTAAAATCCATGTTCCCATATAGCGCAGTAGTGGCACATCGCCAGGCGAGAGAACTTGACAGTTAAAATAGTAAATTCCGCCGAAGGCTGGGTTTTTCACGTTAGATAAGACTACCTCAACTCCACTACCTGCTGGTACCGGCTCTTGGGGAAAAATATTAATCAACTTACCTTCTTTGTCCCACTTCACCTCAGAAAGCGGAACTGCTTTGCCTTTGACTCGGACTTGAATGTTTTTCTGGTCAAAAGTTCCTTTGTAATAATCAGGATAGGTAATGGCAAATTGACCAACAGCCAATTTCATTCTTTGGGCTGGAATCCTCAATATGTATCTATCCCAACCATTAGCTTGTCCACCAAAATCTAACCGGAAGGGGAGTTGATTTTCTTGTTTGATGCCGCTAAACAGCGTAAACCCAGGTAAACTTTGCGCCCAAGTCAGGGCTGGAAATGCAGTCATTAAACAGCTAGTCACGGCTAAAGCGGAAAGTAAACGTCGCATAATTGGGCTTCCTCTACCAAAATATAAATCTGTTATCTAAATAACCGTGTGTTAGTATTCGTTACTAAAGTTTACTACTCACTTCCTAACAATTGACGTTCAGTAACAATAAAAAGTGCCATCCTCCTTGATGTTTGGGTGGCAAATAATACTACCTAGTTGCAAATTTAACATATAATTTATTTACTTTATTACTCTTACAGACTGCTGATTTGATGATTAGGTTGGTAAAATTTTGAACTAAATAGAAATACAGTTGGGATTGGATTGTGTTTCTAAATATGTATAAGTGTATCTAAATTTGAGAATTTTGTTATAAAAATTGAGGTGTGGCATCAGCGATCGCCAGTTAAGTTGGGCTAAATTGATTAAAATAAGTTGGAATCAAAGTCGTAATCATTAAAATTTGATTGGGAAATTATAAAGCGTTCAAAATTTGGTCAATATTGCTCTATAAGAAAGGAATACCAAAATTTCTCAATCCCGAAAACAAGCTGAAGATAAAGATGCAAAATTTGGGAATTAATTTAGGATGTGCAATACGTAACCCTGTTTGCAACTATCTGAGAATATGACATCTGCGAACGGCAAAGCCAGGCTTTGCCTGGATAGTTAAAAGTGGGAGAGGAAAGTTTCAAGGTTCAATCTACAAGTAAAAGTCATGGCTGATTTTGCCGTCTAAGTACTATGAGTGCGGGATATCCCTCATCTAGGCAATCGCTTACTTGGCAGAGATTAGGTATTTATCTTCAGGAGATTTCATGAGAATAGCAGTTGCTAAAGAAATTGAAGTTTGTGAACGTCGTGTGGCATTAATTCCTGACACCGTTGCTCGATTGGTAAAACAAGGTTTGGAAGTTTGGGTGGAAACAGGTGCAGGAGAACGATCTTTTTTCAACGATCCTGACTATGAAGCGGCAGGAGCCACAATAATCAGCGATACTGCCAAATTATGGGGCGAAACAGATATTTTGCTGAAAGTCAGTCCACCTCAAGAACGAGAAGATGGACGCTCAGAAGTTGATTTGTTAAAGGAAGGGGCTATATTAGTCAGTTTCCTCAATCCTTTGGGAAATCCTGTTGTTGCACAGCAACTAGCAAATCGGAAAGTCACAGCCTTGAGTATGGAAATGATTCCCCGTACTACCAGGGCGCAAAGTATGGATGCTTTGTCCTCGCAAGCTTCATTAGCAGGTTATAAAGCAGTATTAATTGCCGCAGCTGCATTACCGAAATATTTCCCGATGTTAACCACAGCCGCAGGCACGATCGCTCCAGCGAAAGTATTTATTATGGGCGCTGGTGTAGCCGGATTGCAAGCGATCGCTACCGCAAGACGCTTGGGAGCAGTAGTAGAAGCTTTTGATATCCGTCCCGCCGTCAAAGAAGAAGTGCAAAGCTTGGGGGCAAAATTCGTTGAAGTCAAATTAGAAGAAGAAACCGTCGCCGCAGGTGGTTACGCCAAGGAAATTTCTGAAGCTAGCAAACAACGCACTCAAGAAGTTGTCGCCGAACACATCAAAAATTCTGATGTGGTGATTACCACCGCCCAAGTTCCTGGGAGACAAGCACCACGGCTAGTTACAGAAGAAATGGTGGCACAAATGAAACCAGGTTCAGTGATTGTGGATTTGGCTGCTGAACAGGGTGGTAACTGTGCCTGCACAGAACCCGGTAAAGATATTGTATGGAACGGTGTGACAATTATCGGCCCCATTAATCTCCCATCATCGATGCCAATTCACGCCAGCCAATTGTATGCCAAGAACGTTACGTCATTGATGCAACTGCTAATTAAAGACAAAGCTTTGCAGGTTGACTTTAGCGACGACATCGTTGATGCAGCTTGCGTTACCCATGCTGGTGAAATTCGCAATCAACGAGTGCGGGATGCGCTACAAGCTTTGACTACTCAACAACCGGCGGTTAATTAGGGAGATGAGGGAGCAGGGTAAGTAAGGGGAGATAAGGGAGAATAACCAATGCCCCATGCCCCATTCCCATTTACACAAGGAGTTTTGATTTCATGACAGAGGCATTACTTGCTGCTTTGTTTGTATTTGTTTTAGCATCTTTTATCGGCTTTGAAGTCATCAACAAAATACCACCGACTCTACACACGCCTTTAATGTCAGGCTCAAACGCGATTTCTGGCATTGCGGTACTTGGAGCAATAGTTGCTGCTGGCGCGAGAGACACAAGTGTCTCAGTAATTCTCGGTTTGATTGCTGTGGTATTAGCAACAGTCAACGTTGTGGGTGGTTTTTTAGTGACAGATAGAATGTTGCAAATGTTCAAGAAGAAGGAGATTAAGGCGTGAGCGACTTTTTACCAACTGGCATTCAGCTGACGTACTTAGTCGCTGCATCGTTATTCATTCTGGGCTTGAAAAAGCTGGGATCACCTGCTACAGCGAGAAACGGTAATATCGTAGCTGCTGCGGGGATGCTGCTGGCGATCGCAGCGACAATGCTGGATCAGCATGTGTTGAACTACGAGATGATATTGTTGGGCTTGGCTATTGGATCGGGAATTGGTGCGATCGTTGCCTACAAAGTCCAAATGACCGAAATGCCCCAAATGGTAGGTTTACTCAACGGTTTGGGTGGTGCGGCTTCGGCATTAGTAGCTGTTGCCGAATTCTGGCGGTTATTAGATAGTTCTCAGCCAATACCCTTAGATGTCAATATTTCCATCCTGTTGGATGTGTTAATTGGCGGTGTTACCTTCACAGGTAGTTTTCTCGCCTTTGCCAAATTGCAAGGTTTAATTAGCGGTTCTCCGATTACATTTCCATTTCAGCAACCATTTAACCTCTTGCTTCTGGGTGCTTATATAGTAGGTAGTGCCTACTTAATCATCACACCAGATAGCTTACCCATATTCTTAGGAGTGGTTGGTGTTTCTTTAGTGTTGGGCGTGATGTTCGTCATCCCCATTGGTGGCGGCGATATGCCAGTAGTAATCTCGCTGTTGAACTCGTTGTCAGGTGTGGCGGCTGCTGCTGCTGGATTCGTGGTGATGAACAATATGTTAATCATCGCTGGTGCTTTGGTAGGAGCATCTGGCTTAATCCTCACCGAAATTATGTGTAAGGCGATGAACCGCTCTCTCTTCAGTGTGCTGTTCAGCGCTTTTGGTACAGGTTCTAGTTCTGGTAGTGATGCTGCTAGTGGTGGTGCAACCGATCAAACCGTCCGCAGTATCGATCCTGAAGAAGGGGCGATGATGTTGGGTTATGCCCGTTCTGTGGTAATTGTCCCCGGTTATGGTATGGCAGTTGCCCAAGCTCAACATAGCGTTCGGGAATTGTCAGATCAGTTGGAAAAAATGGGCGTTGATGTCAAGTATGCCATTCACCCCGTTGCTGGGAGAATGCCGGGGCACATGAATGTGTTACTTGCAGAGGCAAATGTGCCTTATACCCAGTTGTACGACATGGATGATATTAATCCCCAGTTCGATCAAGCGGATGTGGCTTTAGTAATTGGGGCAAATGATGTTGTAAATCCGGCGGCACGGAGTGATACAAATAGTCCGATTTATGGTATGCCGATTTTGGAAGTAGATCGGGCGAAGCAGACGATTGTGATTAAGCGCGGGATGAGTACGGGTTTTGCCGGTGTAGATAATGAGTTGTTCTACAAAGATAAAACTACGATGCTTTTTGGTAGTGCGAAGGATATGGTGGCGAAGTTGGTTTCGGAAGTGAAGCAACTTTAAGAGAAACGAATCGCAAAGGCGCGTTCACGAAGTGTCTCGAAGAGAAGGGCGCGAAGTAAAGAAAGAATTAGAGAGTTGGCTTGCCTTGGCGTGTGATATTCCCAGGGCAAGTTTTTTGTTGGGGAATTACCTCATGCAAAGAATAGAAAGGTTATTTATTATGAATTTGATAATTTAGGAAAATTTTCAGTTTTGTTATTTTACTTGACATTCTATGTGTACTCAATTACTTTTGACTAACAAATTTTAATTTTAGAAGTAAAATTACAGAGTTATGTTAGGTCAAGATTTTTTTAATGATGAGCGATGAGCTTCTTAAAGAAAGAGTCGATGTATTTTATGGATATGGTAATTATAAAGGAAATTATTGGTTTATTGGTATGGAAGAAAGAGGAGAAGACTTTCAAGATATTAATAAAATAATAAATATATGGTCAAACAGGGGCAAATGTGAAATAGATGATGTTGCAGAATATCATATAAATATGGGAACATGGGACGAAAGAATACAACCAACATGGAATAAATTGATTCGCATTGTATTGAGTGCTAAAGAAAAAGAGAATATTGATTTAGAAAATGTTCGTAAATATCAAATAAACGAACTAGGCAGAAAAGATAAAGAGACTTGTTTATTAGAATTATTCCCTCTACCGTCACGATCTCTTAAGGATTGGATCTTTAATCATCCACATACTCAACTTTCTTTTTTATCTAATAGAGGTACTTATGAACAGTATTGCCTTGATAAGCGAATAAATTATATTAGTCAGAGAATAAAAGAACATCAACCTAAAGCGGTTGTTTTCTACGGTGTGGGATGTGAGTATTCTTGGAGAAGAATAACTGAAAAAATAGCGGATGTTGAGTTTTCAGGAACTTCAGAAGGTTTCTTAATTTGTAGAAATAGTCAGACTGTGTTTGTTATAGCTAAACATCCTGTAACTAAAGGTTTGAAAAATGAATATTACCATAATATTGGTAGATCAATTGCTGCTAAAATATCGTAGAAATAATTATTTGTGTAGTTTGTGGTTCGTTTAAAAAAGTGATCGCCAAATATCCACAGGGCGATCGCTCTCTTCCTCCTCTGTATTCTCTGCGCCTCTGTGATTCCTTAAAAATAGCGATCGCCTGCAAAATCTCTATTGTGCGATCGTCTCTTATATTCTTCCTTTGCGTGGGATAAAAAAGCGATCGCCTGCAAAATCTCTATTGTGCGATCGCCTCTTATATTCTTCCTTTACACCTCTGCGTGAAATAAAAAAGCGATCGCCTGCAAAATCTCCATTGTGCGATCGCTCTCTTCTTCCTCTGTGTCCTCTGCGCCTCTGTGGTTCGTTAAAAAAGCGATCGCCTAATTAATTGCACCTTCAGACCAAATGCGATCGCATTAATCTTTCAGTTGAAAACTGAGTCGTATTCCTTCGTCAAATCAATTAGCGATAAAATTTGAATATAGTCAAGTTAGTAGAGTTATTTAGAATGAATATTTCCCTCATAGTAAACTTTTTGATGCTATTCGCCAGAAATGCAAATTAGTTGCTGGATTTCCCAACATGGGAAAGAGTTATGAGCAATTATCTGCGAATCTACGAGGATTTAACATTGAAGAATATATCATCTTCTACTATCCCAGAGAAGATGGAATTGATATTACCCGTGCCATCAGTGGATATAGAGATTTGGAGTCACTATTTCTAAAATTAGAGTGAAATAGCCATAGCCTAATTGCACCTTCACAATAAATATGATCGCATAACCTACGTTATTGGAAATGCGATCGCCCTCTTATTCCTCTGTGTTGTTTGCGTCTCTGTGGTTCTTTAAAAAGAGCGATCGCTCTGGCAATATAATTAAGACTGTGGTGTAACACTGCGCAGATCAACAACTACAATTGCAGAAAAACGTTTAAAGTCATCAATATTAAATGTAAGTAGATGTGTAATTTGGTGTGTTATCATCGCCGCAACTAAACGTGCGTCATGCACCTTTTTTCCCATAAATTGGTATTTAACAATTAGAGATTCCCAAGTAGGCTAGGCAGTTCCAAAACTGTGCGATCGCTCTCTTCTTCCTTTGTAGTTCGTTAAAAAAGCGTAGGCGTTAGCATAGCCTCTTCAAGAGTTGCCCACCTACTTCTATGGGGATCTTGCTACGCGTAGCGTCTTTAAGAGTTGGCATCGCCTAGTTTCTTTCTTAACTAACTATCGTTTTATCGGGATTTCTATCCAGAACTCACAGCCGTTGCCAGGTTCAGAAACACACTTGATATTACCGCCGTGTTTTTCGACAATAATTTGGTAGCTAATAGATAATCCCAAGCCAGTACCTTGTCCAGGTTGTTTGGTAGTAAAGAAAGGTTCAAAAATGCGCGATCGCATCACCTCTGGAATCCCACAAGCATTGTCAGCAATGCGAATCAGAATAGTATTCCCTTCGAGGACTTCTGTACGAATTAAAATTTTAGGATTGTCAATTATTTTTCCGCTTTTTTCTAAGTTTTCCAGTGCATCAATCGCATTGTTGAGAATATTCATAAACACCTGATTTATCTGGGCTGCATAGCAGACTACTGAAGGCAATTCACCATATTGTTTAACTACCTCAATGGCAAAAGAATTAGTCTGAGGTTGCAGTCGATGTTGTAAAATTAGCAAAGTACTATCGATGCCTTCATGAATATCAACGGGCTTTATTCCTGCTTCGTCAAGTCGAGAAAAAATTCGTAACGACAAGACGAGTTGAGAGATTCGCTCTGCCCCCATCTTCATTGAAGTTAGAATTTTGGGCAAGTCATCACTAATGAAATCTAAATCCAGTGCTGCTACTTGCTTTTTAATTTCCTCTGTTGCCTTAGGATACTGTTTCTGATACAGGCGCAGTAATTTTAGTAAATTTTCGGTATGTTCAGTAACGTAAGTGATGTTGCCGTAAATGAAACTAATCGGATTGTTAATTTCATGTGCAACGCCAGCAACTAACTGCCCTAAACCTGCCATTTTTTCACTTTGAATCAACTGGCTTTGAGTGTTCTGTAATTCTTTAAGAGTCTGGGTAAGTTCTTCTTTTTGACGTTGAGTTTGTTCGAGTAATTCCCCTTGCTGAACCCCTACCCCTAATTGAGTACCAATCTGTATCAGCAAATCTACTTCATCTTCTTGCCAATCACGGGGTTTGATATTTTGATAAGCTGCTAGTAATCCCCAAAGTTGCTCACCCTGAAAAATCGGCACAACTATATATGCCCTAGTCTGCATTAGCTCAAGCAGGGCAATATGACAGATAGAATAATTGACGTTGTAAATATCTTTAATAACAATACTTTTACCATTAGCAAAGTTCCTGCCTTGGTTTTTTTGCAAGTAATCATCTGCGAGCGCAGGTACAATTTCCCTTATTGGTGTCCAACCTTGGGCTAAAGACTCAGCCACAAATTCGCCGCTCCAATCAGTCCTGAATTGATAGATTGTCACTCGATCAACTTCCAATAGCCGCCGGACTTCTTCTGTACTGGTGGCAAAGATGGTATGAATATCAAGAGACTGGCGGATTTTCTCCACCGTTGCGGCTAATGCCTTCTCTCTTTGGGCTGCTTTCCGTTCTCGTGCAGCAGCTTGAGCCAGTTTTTGGGTCTGCACCTGCAGAGCCAGTTTTTGGGTCTGCACCTGCATCTGTTTCAACGACTCAGCTTGCTGTAATGCTACCCCTAATTGAACGCCAACTTGCGCCAATAAGTTGATTTCCTCATCTTGCCAATAACGAGGCTGTGAGTTTTGATAAGCTACTAGCAATCCCCACAACTTCTCGCCCTGAGAAATTGGGACGAAAACTTCATTCCGTGCATACTTACCCGCTTGCTTTCCTTGTACAAAAACGCCTTCTGTCACAGGCTGCGGCTTAACGATTGGTGTCCAACCATCAACAATAGAATCAGCCACAAATTCGCCACTCCAATCAGGATAGAAGCGATAAATTGCTACTCGTTCTACTTCTAATAGCCCACGGACTTCTTGAGTTGTGGTTTTAAAGATGGCTTCAATATCAAGAGACTGACGGATTTTTTCTACGGTGGTCGCCAATGCCCTTTGTCTTTCAGCAGCTTTGCTAATCTCTGCTGCTTGGATCTGCATTTGTTGGATAAATTCCGCTTGCTGTAAAGCTACACCTAGTTGCGTACCCACTTGGGTAAGCAAGTAAACCTCATCTTTTTGCCAATCACGGGTTCTGGCATTTTGGTACACTGCTAGCAAACCCCAGAGCTTCTGACCGTGGTAAATGGCAACGATCGCATAAGCTCTTGCTTGATATATCTCTAAGATTTTAATGTAGCAGTCGCTAAAGCCTGAATTGTAAATATCATTACAAACACGGTACACTTCACAGCGACTGAAGCTACCACCCTCTGTATCTTGTAAGTAGGTGTCAGCGACTGGAGGTTTAGCTAAATCTTTGGCGCTACATTTACTGACGTTTTCACTCAATTCTGGCCGCTGCAATTGCTCATGTATGAGGGAAATCCAACCCTGTGCCACTGATTCATACACGAATTCACCACTCCAATCGGGATTGAAGCGATAAATAGCCACACGATCAGCATTTAGCAGCTGCCTAAGTTCTGCGGTACTTGTGCGGAAAATACTTTCCAAGTCTAGGAACTGACGAATCTTCTCAATGGTTATGGCTATAGTTCTTTGCCATTGAGCTGCTTTTTCTCTGGCTTTAGCTTGTGCTAATTCTGCTGATTGTAGTTTTACTTGTTCGAGGTAATCTGCTTGCTGCAAAGCAACTCCCAAATGTTCAGCAATCAGTTGCACAAACTCAATTTCTGATGCTTCCCATTGGCGAGGACTACTACACTGATGAATACACAATAACCCCCATAAATCTTTACCTTTGATTAAAGGGACAGTTATATTGGCACGTACTTGGAATCTTTCCAGAATCTTGATGTAGCAATCACTGGCATTAACTTGATAAATATCGGCTATTGCTCTAATTCGACCTTGCTGATATAGTTCTGCAAACTCCTCACTAAAGCAGTGGTCGCGCAGTTTAGCTGCTAGTGCCGAATCCCATTCTGCTGCCACATCTATCATAGATAAATTCCCCTTCCCATGCCAAATCAGGATAGAAACGAAACACGCTAACCCGATCATTTTTCAGAAGTTGACGAACTTCAGTAACTGTAATTTTGAATATCACGTCAATATCTAGAGACTCGCGGATGCGGGCAATAACTCCAGACAAGGCTTTTTGTTGCTCATTCTGACGCAAGCAGGATGTCACATCTGAATGAGATTCTTGCTGTTCTAAATTTGGTGCTATGGGTTGAGTAGTAGAGGAGTGTTCCATTCCCAGTGGGACTTTAAATATTGAAAGTCTTCTAGCTTATGATTCCCCTAGCGATCGCAAAGTTAACAGTTCTTTCTTGAGAATGCCAAAAAACAATGTAGGGACACGATATTATCGTGTCCCTACAAAACATTTTTCAACCACGAGAGAATTATCGCCGCTTGGGAGTGGCGCTGCGGCTGATGCGTTTGTCTTCATCTCGGCGACGGCGATCGCGCCAATCTGCCACGGTTAAATAACCAATACCACCAGTGACTACTACAAGTAGTACTACGGCTACTAAAGTTAAAATACTCAAAAATGGACTTTCCACAATGCCTCTACAGTCCGTTACGTCCCCAAACTACCATTGCAATTGACCAAGTGAACACAACTAAAAGTGATACCCAACCTAGTGTCAAAATCTCCATAGTCTCGCTTTTCAAATGATTACAAAAGGTTTCTAATATTTATCATACAGGGATTGGGCAGGCTGAGATTTTTTTTATAAATGCCACTGGAACTTTTGCGTGTGATGTCTACGACGGGCTACGCCTACGCAAACACACACGATTTTTTCTTGGTAAGCTTATACCTCAAGCATCAATAAAGACCAATGTAAAAAAATAGCGATCGCGCTTTCCGACTTGATAGTTTGGGAATACTAGGGTCATGGATATATATTTCAAATCCACCAACCCCTAGTATAATGCCGACATTTTTCAACTATCCTTTCCAATCTAACGGTTTTATTCCCCACGGACATTGTTATCTCTGGCAAACTGGATTAGTTTGGCTCCACATTATTTCTGATGCCACGATCGCTCTAGCCTATTATTCTATTCCCTTCCTACTGATTTACTTTATTTCCAAGCGCAAAGACGTTCCTTTCAATGGAGTCTTTTTATTATTTGGTGCTTTTATCATTGCCTGCGGTACTGGGCACTTGATAGATATTTGGACGCTTTGGCATCCAGACTATTGGATTGCAGGTGGTTTAAAAGCTGTAACTGCGATTATTTCTATATATACGGCATTTGCGTTATTTTATCTCATACCTCAAGCTTTAACACTACCTAGCCCAGTACAGCTAGAAGCTATCAATCGAGTGCTTTCAAGTGAAATTGTAGAGCGCAAGCGCATCGAAAAAGAATTACGCATTGCAGAAGAAGTCGCTCAAAACTCCAGCCAAGCCAAGAGTGAATTTCTTGCCAATATGAGTCATGAACTCCGCACACCTCTTAACGGCATCTTAGGCTATACACAAATTCTCCAACGTACAGAATCTTTGAGTGATAAAGGACGTAAAGGACTCAGCATCATTTATCAATGTGGTTCTCATCTTTTAACCCTAATTAATGATGTTCTGGATCTCTCCAAAATAGAAGCCCGGAAACTAGAATTGTATCCTGTTGATTTCTACTTGCCTGCTTTTATAGATAGCGTAACTGAAATTTGCCGTATCCGGGCAGAACAAAAAGTCATCGCATTTCATGTTGAACTCGACCCTAATTTACCAACGGGTATTCATGCTGATGAAAAACGCTTGCGGCAGGTACTGATTAACTTGCTTAGTAATGCCATGAAATTTACTAATCAAGGCAGTGTCACCTTCAAAGTTCAAGTCATTGGTAAAGAATCAAATGGCAATGGAAAAATTAACTACAAAATTCGCTTTCAGGTAGTAGATACTGGTACGGGTATAACCCCTGAACAAGTCGAGAAAATTTTCCAGCCCTTTGAGCAAGTGGGAAGTCAGAAACGACAATCTGAAGGTACAGGCTTGGGATTAGCAATCAGCCAAAAAATTGTTTTATTGATGGGTGGTCAAATTCAGGTGCAAAGTACTTTATCCAAAGGTAGCACTTTCTGGTTTGAGGCAGAATTGCCAGAATCTAAAGAGTGGGCAAAGGTTTCTAGAGTGGTTGAAGAGGGAACTATTATTGGTTATCAAGGACAAAGACGCACCATTTTGATTGTAGATGACAAATGGGAAAACCGATCAGTAATTGTAAATTTACTAGAGCCAATTGGGTTTACTGTTGTAGAAGCTAGTCAAGGTCAGGAAGCATGGGAGCAGGCTCTAGCCTACAAACCAGACATGATTATTACTGACTTAGTGATGCCTAAATTGAATGGATTTGAGTTGATCGAACGTTTGCGTCAGTCTGGGCCATTTAAAAAGATTGCTGTCATCGCTTCGTCAGCCAGTGTGTTTGCAATCGACCAGCATAAGAGTATTGATGTAGGTGCAGATGCATTTCTACCAAAGCCTATAGAGGCTGAAATGCTGCTGGAAATGCTACGGCAATTCTTACAATTGGAATGTATTTTTGACGTTAAGGTAGACGCAATCAAAAAAATCTCTACAGGTGGTTTGGATAAACAAAATGAGGAGATGATTTATCCTGACAAAGAGGTTTTACAACAATTACTAGAACTTGCACAGGACGGCGATATTCAAAATATTTTAGAACTAGCTGAACAAATTTCTGCATCTAATGATAATTTAGATGTTTTTGTCCAGCAACTCGTCCAGCTTGCTAGTAATTTCCAAATCAAACGTTTAGAAAATTTTATTCAAGAATACATCAACTAATTTCACTTAAATTTTAATTTAATTTTCAACTCATCATGAGAAAACCCCCAAATAACGGATTTATTTTAATTGTGGATGATAATCCGACAAATTTATCTGTCCTGTGTGCAGCGCTCAATAGTGAGGGTTTTCGTTTTCGTGTTGCAGTCGATGGAGAAACCGCCATCGCTCAAGCCGAACGCAATCAACCAGAGTTGATTTTGCTGGATGTACAAATGCCGGGTATTGATGGATTTGAAACTTGTCGCCGCCTCAAAGCCAATCCTGTCACTGAAAACATTCCGATTATTTTCACTACTGCCTTAGCGGATACGGAAAGCAAAACGAAGGGATTTTCCCTTGGTGCAGTAGACTACATCCCTAAACCGTTTGCACAAGAGGAAGTCATTGCTAGAGTGCGCGTACATTTACAACTCAAACAATTGACTGAATCTTTGGAACAACAAGTTAGCGATCGCACCAAGGCTTTACAATAAGCGCAAGTCCAACTAGTGCAGCAAGAGAAACTATCAACACTCGGAGAGTTAATTGCTGGTATTGGCCATGAAATCAACAACCCCATCAGCTTTATTTCCAGCAATATTCCACCCTTGGAAGAATACATTTCAGGAGTAACCGAGTTGCTCCTACTGTATGAACAGGAGTATCCAAACCCAACAGCCAAAATTACCACTGCTATTAAGAACTTGGATTTGAGCTTCGTTCTCGAAGATATGGGGAAAATTTTGAACTCACTCCAGCTAGGAAGTGAACGAATTCAAAACCTTTCTAATTCACTCCGCACCTTTTGTCGTTCGGATAGTGATACTAAAATATTTGCTGATTTGCACCAAGGACTAGATAGTACGTTAATGATTTTGCAACACCGTCTCAAAGCTAATGGCGATCGTCCCCGCATTGAAGTTATTAAAAGTTATGGAGTATTACCAGAAGTAAGCTGCTATATTGGGCAGATGAATCAAGTATTTATGAACATTTTGGCGTTAATGGCAGAACGCATAGAATCCCTCAAAGCTGGAATAATTGGGGGTTTATCTGTGTGTTTTGCTTTTGCGATCGCTAGTCTTTTGAATAATTTAGTACTAGCAAAGTATTTTCAAATACTCGCAAGTCTGCGAAGTGATGTTAACTGGCATTTGTGGGTGAGTGGTGCAGTTGCAACTTTTACTGGTTTACTATTTGGTGTCACCTACCGCTACATCATCCGCTCGGATAAAAATCCCCAACTCAAAGTCGGTGGTGTGCTGGCGTTTGGCTTGGTGCGGGGATTAACTCAAATAGAACTTGGATGGGATTCTTATAGCACAATTTGGCCTTTTTTAGTGTTAGCTGGAGAAAGTTTGTTATGGTTTGCGCTGGCTGCGATCGCTCTTGATATTGCGATTCAACTCCGTTAGATTAAACCTTTTTCATCAATCTAATGTAATTAAGTATTGTTCTCTATTAGCTAATATGAAAGCTAAAAGATTCCACTATTATTTAAACACTAACGCAACCTTGAGCTAGACTACAAGTGTAATCCCTACATGGCAGGAAACCTTTGTGAAAGCGAGATGGATTATCACAGCAGTTTCAGCAGCACTATTTTTCGGCGGTAGCCTGCTAACATCACTCCGTGATCCTTGGTTTCAAAACTTGCAGCGTCCCGGCTGGTTGACTTTTGAATTTCTCATCCCATTTATTTGGACATTCATTTGGGTCTGTCTGACAATCTCAGCAATTATCGTTTGGGAGAAAACCTCAAAACAGTCTCGTCCTTGGCTGTTGATGGCTATGTATGCAGCGATCGCCCTATTAACCTCAGTTTACAGTCCCATTGTAGTAGAACTTCGCAGCCTAACAGGTGGAATGATTGCCGGTGGCTTGGCAACACTTTTAGTCTACATTTTAGCATTTCTGGTTAAACCAATTTCCCAAAAAGCCTCTTGGCTATTTCTACCCTATGCTCTCTGGGGCCCTTTCGGTACTTATCTCACTTGGCTATTAATTCAACTTAATCAGGGCGCAGCTAAATAAACGTGACGCAAAAAGACAGGCGATCGCTGGTGTTAACAGCTAAAGAACCTACATATTAAGTAGCTCTCGGTACTCGTGCAGCATCAAATTGAAAATTATTATTTCTAGCCAAAAGGATGTTTGGAGGATAAATTTTTATTGTTGGCTGAGTATTCAGAGCAATTTATTGCTTCTTCGGTAAGAACAATAGAAGGATTTACTGCACATTTTAGATAATGATTATTGGAATAAAAGCTACAGTTTTTACAGGGAAGTTTGTGTATAGCTTTGGAGGGAAACACCATTTTATAATCTAAAAATGCCCGGATTTTTCGCAATATTAGGAAAAAAACCATCCAACTAATTATAAACCCAACAGGAGATAAGGATATTGCTATATCAGTAATAGTTAATTCATGCGTTTGTCCTTGATCTTTTTTTGCTTCACTAACGATTACTTGCTGTAAATTACTATTGGTTGCTACGGTTTTTGGCAATATTTGAGTATGATACATATTACTTACCTTTTGCTATTCTTTAGTGTCTTTATTTTTGATAGCCGGGTAACTCACTAGTTATTTGGAAAAATATCCTGACTATTATGTTATCGGGACTAAGTTAGTAACACTGTTCGGCTTGGAATATATAAACTTTCTTTGAAGAATAAAACTCAGCAGAATTTTATAAACAACATTTAAGTTTACGTAAATTAAATTGTCACAAATCTGTAAATTTTCCATATTTTAAATGTAGATATCAAAAAATATGGAAAATAACAATACTTGGATTTTATGTTTATTGATCTTTTTCTTAATTAACTCAAAATTACTACACATTTTCCAGTAGATAAAGTTTGAATGTTTACAAGGATTTAATTATAGGTTTAGCAAAATTAAACTCCTGCCATATCTGTCAAGAGTTTTGCTTATGATTTTAAGTTATATACCCAAGGGAAGAAATTAGCTAATGGGCTTATAATTAGATATTTTTATGGTAAAATATATAGACAAATACTTTTAAAAGCTTCTAAATATTAAAAATAAGACCGTGAGCGGTACAAACATATTCTGTTTCAAGCAAAGTGCCTCGCGTATGTCGATAAAAATATAAAATATGCCACTGAGGAATCATAAGCCAGGAAGTTTAAAGAACTTTTCAGCTTCTAAAATTGAAGCAGCTATTGCCATAGCTTTTAAGGAATTGACGGATTTTCAGGCTGAAATAAAACTTATAAAAAGGTATCTGAAAAACCCACTCTTTTTAAAAATGGCATGAGAGACACCTTTTTAGACCGTTGACAGTTAACAGTCAACAAACTTGAAATCCCATCCCCTTTCAGTGGTGGGATGAGCTTAATACATTCCAAGTTAAAAAAAGTTCTGATAAAGTAAAAATCGATCGTTTTATACGCAAGCCAGAAAATCGGAAATGCCTGCAATTTTCAACAAATTATAAAAGTTTTGCGTTTCTTGCTTTAATCAATTAGCCATTGCTTTAATAAGTAAATTCTCGATATCAACCAAAAACCTCCAAAAAAGATTGTCCATCTTACTGTCATAATTATAAAACTTACCCATTTATTATTTTGGTGAAATCTCCGCCTTTGCCAAATAATTAGTGTGAGATTTGTAGAAAGTAAAAACGCTATTATATTAGCTAACAATAACCAATGATCTTCTGTTACGCTTTGCATCCAATCTATTAACGAACCTCCATTCGCACTATCGGGCTGAAAACTTGGATCTCTTAACGGTGAAACTTGATAGGCAAAAAGGCTAATAGCTATCGTTAAAAACAGCAAGAACACCAGACTGAAAATAGAAAATTGCCGAACACGTTGAAAACTTCTCATATAATCTCTTGAAATTTAAGATAGCGATCGTCTTATGACCAAAACTAAAATTGATTATTTGGTTCATTTACTTTGTTTAGACCCTCGCTTTTAGCAGGCCAGTCATGCCCCAGGATTTCTCTAGTAAAAATAAGATAGGTCGTTCTTTCAAAAATCAAAACCTTGCTCGAGCAAACTTTAATTATGCAGATATCTGGGGATCTATTCAATATTTATTGAAAGAGACAGGAAAAATAAATGGCGTTGCACAACAGTGAGATGAATTAGGGTAAGCTCTTGAGGCAGCACTTCTTTACGTTCGCAAACAGCGTGTCGCAGACAGACACTCTTGCTAGCTTGCTTCCCCAAAAGGGTACGACTACGCTCAGTGACCGGGAAGCAGGGGGGAATTTTAGAAGTTGTCAAATCATCCCGCTTTCTCTGCAACGCCAAATAAATCATTAGGAGATTCGATCCCTACCTTTATTGATAAATAAGGAACTATCTGTTAAAACCTTTCAAAATTTGCTTGGCAGCATTAACACCTGAGATTGCAGCTCCTTCCATAAAACCTTGCCATTCATAAAATGAGTTAGTATGTTCTCCTGCAAAGTAAATGTTATCTACTGATTTACCTTCATTACCAGCAATCGTTGTAAAGTAACCAGGTTGGTTACAGGTATAACTTCCTTTGGTGAGTGGATTTAACAACCAGTTTTCTAAATAAGCTAGATATTCGGTATTTTTAATCTGTACAGCTGAAATATCTGCGCCAGGGAAGACAAACTTTAGGTCATTAATAAATTTAGCAGTTTCTCGTTGAAGATTTTTTGGGTTAAGTCTTGCACCTAAATTGCCGCCAGCGTAATCAGTTAACACTGCTCGGCCATATGTAGCTTTACTAGGGTTAGTTTCCCAAATACCTTGAAGGTTGGCAAGATCAGCATAGGCACTACCATTACTACCAAGGGTATTCCAAGGACGACCATTGAAACCTACTATGAGTTTTGAGTTAGTTCCATAGACTAAATTATTAATAGCATCAAGTTTCCACTGTGGTAGTTGAAGTCCTTTTAAATCAACTTCGCGCAGAGTTGAGAAAGGAAGAGAAAATACAACAGCATCAAACTTTTCACTAAGACCATTGTTAAAAATTAATTCAATTTTATTAGCACTATCCTTCCTGGCAGCGATCAGCTTTTTACCATACTGAATCTGCCCTGGTAAACGGTTTTTTAATCCTTCAACAATCTGTTGATTGCCTCCAATAACATGATAGCGTTCATCGCTAAACACTCCAAAAGGTTTAAACTTGGAGCGTCTATCGGCATGAATAAATAGTAAAAAATTTAAACAGCTTTGTTGGTCAATTTCTCGACCATATTCACTAATATATGCAGATTTAATTACATTTTTGAGTAAAGTTCCCGCTCCACGACTATTAAGATAATCTTGGAGATTAGTCAAATCCAGTAGTCGCTCAGATATAGTGAAGTTATCCGCAGTAGGTTGTTTCAGGGTGCGTAAATCAACTCTCATTGCGGTAACAAAATTTCGGAATTCATCAACTACTGCTGATTCCCGATAACGCTGACCATTAAAGTAATAAAATACTTCACCTGGTTGCTTTGATAAATCTTCGACTTCTAACTTAAATTCGCTTACATATCCCAAGATTGTTTTGTGCAGATTGTCTATAAACTCGCCGCCTCTTTCGGCCAGGGTAAGCGCATTTCAAAGGCTATTGACAACAAGGCTTTTCAGCATCATGATGATGAGATAAGCAAGCAGTTAAAATGGTCAACATATAGTTGTTATCCATAGCAGCTCTGTTTGATTTTTGAC
>JAHHHS010000047.1 GCA_019359215.1 Nostoc indistinguendum CM1-VF10
TTTCTTGCACTCTCTACTTTTCTACCTCATTTAGTCTTGTCTTTATTACTACTGGATATTGAACGGCTTCGACCTTTAGCACTTAGTCATGGAATTGACATTCATATTTCTAGGTGCAAGATCTGAGATAACTGTAGCACCACCAAGGGTTTCCACTGCTGGTAATTTGCGAACAATCGCATGACGACGCGCCATGCGGGAAACACCGATTGCTAGTGTAACTGTAACTACTGCTGGCAATCCTTCGGGAATGGCACTGACAGCAAAGGCGATCGCAGCTTCAAACATTTCTGTCCAGGAGTAGCCGTATCCCAGCCCAACTGCAAACATGAATGCTGCTATGCCTAAAATTATGTACAGCAAAGTACGGCTAAATTTGTCAAATTTGCGGGTTAAGGGAGTTTTCAGGGTGGTTCCTTGCTCCATTAACTGGGAAATGCGCCCGGTTTCTGTGGCATCTCCAATGGCGACAACAATACCCCTACCAGTGCCAAAAGTCACGAAGCTACCAGCATAAGCCATATTGACGCGTTCTGCTAACGCTGCATCTAGACTTAGCGGTTCCGTGTTTTTCTCAATTGCAATTGATTCGCCCGTTAGTGCTGATTCATTCACTTGCAGATTTCGTAGTTGCACCAAACGCAAATCTGCTGGTACTTTATCTCCAGAAGTAAGTAGTACTACATCTCCTGGTACTAACTCTGTGGAAGAAACTTGCACCTTTTCACCATTGCGAATAATGGTTGCATTGGTTTGCACTGAAGAAGCTAAGGCTGCGATCGCACTTTCAGCTTTAGATTCTTGCACAAAACCAATAATGGCGTTAATCAGAGTTACACCCCAAATCACCCCAGCATTCACCCACTGTCCCAGAAACGCCTTGATTGCACCCGCAATTAACAAGATGTACAGTAGCGGTTGGTTAAATTGCAACAAAAACTGGAGGTAGAAGAAAAGAGGATTTGACTTGTTTACCCCCAGTTGAACTGCTTCTAGAAAAGCGGTCCTTAAGTAGGAGAGGTTAAAAAAGTGCTTTTATCATGGTAAACACTCTACGTACCGGGCTTGATACGATTAGATTATTTAGCAAAGAATTAGGGGTAAAAAATGGGTATTTTAAGTTTAATAATTTGATATTTAATAAAAATAAATTTTTATTTGGTATTTTAATAATTTTCAATTAAGGCTAATTTAGAGGTTTACTGTTATTAAAATTCTTGTTGTAATCAAATATTATTAGAAAATAAATATTTAATTTATTCATAAATTTTGTTTAAAAATTGAATAAACAATAATATGTTTAGATATATCCAAATATCAATAATAAAGCAGTGTAATTCTTTCTAAAGATATGGTAATGGTACTTGAGGTAATTGATTTGTCACTACTGATGATGTTATTATTAGAGCGTGGGTTGATTTTGGGTTTATTATCTCCAAGAATTGACTTGTAATGTATCATAGACCAAAATTCATCAGTATTGTTAATTGATTGATTAGCAGTGTGAAATGGCTATGGGTCTGAATATCTAGACTTGATACCAATAAATTGATGAGGTTACAGAGGAGCAAATAACCATGAGCAACTTAACATCTCCACCTACCGAAGTTCAACAAACGAAGAAAAAAAACTTAGCCGCAGATAAAAGACCTAGAGCTACAGATGATATTGTACGTAGTTATCTGCAAGAGATCGGGCGTGTAGATTTGTTGACTCGTGAACAAGAGGTTATTTTTGCCCAACATGTGCAGCAGATGATGAATTTACTAGCTGCTAAAGAAGAATTGGCTGTGAAATTAAAGCAGGAACCCACGCTGCATGAATGGGCAGATCAAGTGGAATTAAGTGTTGAGTTGCTAAAGCAACAGCTAAGACAAGGACATCAAGCCAAACAGAAGATGATTCAGGCTAATCTCCGGTTAGTGGTAGCAGTGGCAAAGAAATATCAGCACCGCAACCTGGAATTTATGGATTTAATTCAAGAAGGTACTTTGGGTTTAGAGCGAGGGGTGGATAAATTTGATCCTGCTCTTGGTTATAAGTTTTCTACATACGCTTATTGGTGGATTCGTCAAGGGATCACACGAGCGATCGCCCAACAAGGACGAACAATTCGTTTACCTATCCACGTCTTTGAGAAACTGAACAAAATTAAACGGGTGCAACGAGAATTATCTCAACAGTTAGGTCGCGTTCCTACTACTGCTGAAATTGCCACCGCGTTATCTTTGACACCGAGCCAAGTTCGAGAGTGTTTGTTCTTGGCCCGTCAACCCTTCTCTTTAGAGGCGCGAGTTGGTGAACAACAAGATACAGAATTGCAGGACATACTGGAGGATGATGGCCCTTCTCCCGAAGACTATGCCGTTGAAGAATCTTTGCACCAAGACTTACAAGACTTGTTGGCAAAGCTGTCTCCCCAGCAGCGAGAAATATTAACCTTGCGCTTTGGTCTGACTGATGGATATGAACTTTCTTTAGCACAGATTGGCGATCGCATGGGTATTAGTCGAGAACGAGTGCGTCAAATAGAGCAAAAAGCTCTAAGTCTCCTACGACGGCAAAAAGAACAAGTACGTAGTTATCTAGCTAGCTGAGGTTGTTTTTTCACAATTTAGAGCATTTAAACTTAAGGAATTCACCATAATGGCTGTATAAAGTTCAGTCATTGTGGAGGAAAATAAACCTAAGTAATCTCTCTCAATGATTTGATATGAGCGCATCAAAGACAGTGCAACAATTGCAAGCACAATGGGCCAGTTCTGAGAACTTTCGGCGTTATGGACAAGTTATTTTTGCAAGTTTTGATGGCAAAGCTTACGATGGTGAAGATGCCCAGTTAAATCTGCAAAATGGAATTCCACGATTTTATATTATGCGGTTGCACAAAAGAGGGCGAAAGTTTTACAAAATTACTCGTCATATGCAATGCACTCAATGTCTGGGTTCTTTAGAAGGGAAGGATTGGTTAATTGCAGTTTGTCCTCCTAATAATGATGCGAATGAACCACCATTAGAAGAGATTGCTGCTTTCCGCATTCCGGGGAATTGTTTTATCAAGCTACATGAGGGTACTTGGCACGCTGGGCCATATTTTGATCATGAAGCTGTAGATTTTTATAATTTGGAATTAGCTGATACAAATGTGGTGGATCATTTTACCCATGATTTTCTCAAGAGTCATCAATTAGAGTTTGAGATGGTTTAGTGATATTGGGTTTAATAAATGATGATGATTCGTTTGTACAGTGCATAAAGTCCTAAAGTAGTAGGTATAAATTGAGTTATGGCTGTTCTTGCTTGAATCAAAACAAGAACTCCTCCCCGCTTTTCGAGAGCTTGTAATGTACTTCAGACGGTCAAGCCTTAGCAGCACGAATTGCACTAATAAAGTTTTGAGCATAATTCTGCGTTGAGAAATCGAGGGCGCGTTGCCTGGCAGCTACTCCGGCACTCTGGGCAAATTCTTGTTCGTCAAGATAGCGGAGAATTGCGATCGCTAATTTCTCTGCATCACCGTAAGGTGTTAATAATCCATTCATGCCATCGGTAATAATCTCCGTCGGCCCGCCAGCATCACCGGCAATCACAGGTTTACCCAGCGCCATCGCCTCAATAATCACAATTCCAAACGGCTCCTTATCTGATGCATGAACGAATACATCCATCGCTTGCACCCACTCCGGGATATTACGCTGTAGCCCAGCCATAATTACTTGCTCTTTCAAGCCCAAGGCTGCAATTTCCGCTTTTAAGAAGTCCTCATAATCCGGTTCTAAATCGTGCTTACCGCCTACCACTACACAATGAGCATCAGGATACTTTTGTAAAATTTTGGGCATTGCTTGCACTAATACGTGCATTCCCTTCCATCGTTGCAATCGCCCAACAATTCCAATCAACGGCCCGTGCGAAGGTAAGCCCAGTTTTCGCCGTGCTTCTTCAGGAGTTGGCAAAGCATCAGGTTCAAATCGGTCTAGTGCGACACCAGGATAAACCAAGGGTGTTGGCCTGTGAGGCCAAATCTCTGCCTGTGCTTGCTTGCCATCTTGGGAGAGAGTGATAATCGCACGAGCTGGGATTAAAGTAGCAATTCGCACTAACCAAGTCTTATCACTAGGCACTTCTAGCTGATACCACACAGCAGGTAACCCTGCCAGTATCGCCGCCAAACCTCCAGAGATATGCGTAATCCACATCCAATTGACAATTATATCTGCACGTTCGCGGCGTGCGATCGCAGCTATCCGAAAAACGGCGGCAATAAAACGGTGGATTTGGCGTAAACGTCCACTTTCTAAAACTCGTGCATCAATGCTAAGGGACTTTACTTGTTCGACCATCGGGCCGTCTTCTAAAAATATCACCAGCCAATCAACACCAGCATTACGTCCCTGTTGCACCAAATCCCAGAGCATCATTTCACCGCCACCTCGTTGTTCGGCTAGTGGCATTACAATAATTGCTTTCATAATTGATACCAGTCCTATTTAAGTTGTAAGATTTTGTTGTTTAACTAACTACAAAAAATAATTTGCATCCGGTCAAATATTCTCGGATTAATTCATAATTGATAATTCTTTTGATGTTGATAGTACTTGTGTCCTGCCATAGCCATAGCTAAAAATCCCCAAAGAATCATCCCAGCTACACTTAACATACCGCTACCGATAATTAACTGTGTAGCAGAACTGATACCAATGGCACGGGCAGCACTGATAAAACTATCAAAACGACCTTCACCATAGCTGCTAACACTAATAATTAAAAAAATTAATCCACCCATATAAAAGATGGCTCCAAACCAACCAAGGGTGAAAAATATATCTAAAATGCCGCTATCAATCACCACTACTTCTATTTGACCAGTTTTTTCGTTGACCTTCCAAATATTTCCTAACCCATTACCTAAAGCATTAGAAAGGGCTAAACCAAGGTTTTTGTCATAAGTTCCCGATCTATCTTTAAAACTGTTATCTTCTTCAAGATTAGAAAAGGTTTCCAAACGTGCTGCTACAACCCCAGCAATTGGCTCGATAGTTGTCAACGGCACAACACAAATTGCCATCACTACAATTATGGTGATTAAGCGCATTTGAATCCGGGTTTTGACTGAACCCATGATCATAATTATTCCCAGTAGCCAGCCGCCCCAATTAGTCCGTGCTTGTGTTAAGAGGAAGGACAGGTAACCAACAGCTGAAGCAGGAAAAATTAAATTTCCAGAACTGGTAAATAACAACAACAACCCAGCTTGCATGACTGAACCAAAGGGGCCGACTGAGTGCAATGTACTCCAGACACGCATCCCGAAAGGTACAGGGTTTCCAGAACTCATGAATAGTTTTGATTCTATGAGCCAATATCTGTCCCACTCAGGAGCCACAACAAATTGATATACGCCATAAGCTCCTAAAATCAACACACACCAAAGAAATGTTCGCTGGATGTTCTGGCGATAGCTGGGATAATCTCGCCAGTTTATAAATAAGTGAAAAGCGAAGATGACTGGACTGAGCCAATCCAACAGTCCGCGTGCTACAGGGATCGGTGGGTTATAAATTAGACCGATGAGAAAGCCATAGAAGACTCCGATAAAAGCCAAAACAAACGGCAAGCCTCCTTGACGTGAGGCGCGGGGAAAGTGTCGCAAGAATGTTGCAATAGTTACAAATACTACCAAGTATGGTGCTATGAGCATTTGGCGGGTAGCGTCCCAGCCTACTCGATAGTCAACCAAGCGCGTAGCTAAGGGTGTGAGAAACCAGATCCACCAGGTAAAGCTGATGTAGAGAATGGGATGCCGCAAGTATAAAAATATGGCTACTATTAAAGCTATCACCGGGTAAATTAGGCGCAATGCGGCGGTAGCACCAGCAAAATAGCAAACTACAGTCAGTAATATAAAGCCTGCGATCGCCATCCAACCCTGTAGCGATCGCTCTTCGGGAGAATAGCTTTCTTGTGAAAAACTATTAAAAAGTATCTGCTTAGAATTCATTCAATTTTAGATTTTAGATTTTAGATTCACACATAAGTAAATCTGAAGGTTTAAAAAGAATTCACAGTGAAATAATCGGTCTGCAATTACGAATTACGTTAGCGAAGCGGGGCGTAGCCCATTACGAATTCTTTATATCCCTGCCAACGTCCACGCCAGGATGCCAGCAATTTTTTTCCTGCCAACTGCCCTTGGCTAGGTAAAAATCTCAACCATTGTACGAAACCCAAACTATCGCACGTACCCACAAATACTGCCCAGAATAAAAATACAATCCGGCGGATAAATGGCAAATGCTCTAATAAAACTAAGGTTTCATTATGGACTAAATTAATAAAGGCAACTTCATTAAAGTTATTTCGCTGATCTTCATCAAAACGTTGTGCTGGATAGTGATCTACAGCAACGTTAGGATCATAAATTATCTTCCAACCAGCTCGTTTTAATGTCAGAGTGAATGCCATTTCAAAATGTACTTGCGCTCCTGTACCGCGCATCCGTTCGTCAAAGCGCAATTGTCCGATTGCCTCTTTACGAAAACTCATGTTTACGCCTTTGAGAATATCGACTTCGCGCGGTTCTCCCACTCCCAGGTGATGGTTGCCAATCACTCGCCCAAACCACTGCAACTGTCCCACTACGGGGCGGGATTCGTCTTCTAATTTGCTGCCGTGGTGTATCCAATCACGCCCTCCTAGACCGCCGAGACGACTATCTGAGGTAAAGTAAGCGGCGATGCGCTCTAACCAATCTGGGTGGGGTGCAGCATCATCATCAGTAATGGAGACAATATCGCCCTCCACTGCTGCTAGTCCAGCATTCAGGGCTGCTACTACCCCCGGTTGTGTGACTTTCACACTATGCAGTGGCAAGTTGGGCGCTTTAAATTGCGCCAGAAATTCCCAAGTTTCTGCATCCGTATCGCGGACAACCACTATCACCTGATCAACTGGTTTAGTTTGCTCCTGTAGCGCCAAAAGGCAGCGTGATAGGTCTTGTGGACGGCGATAAGTCGGTATCAGAACGGTGTTCCGCATTCTTGCTTAACTCCTCGAATAGATCCACATAAGTTTTTGCCATAGTAGTCCAGCTATGTCTTTCTGCCACAGAGCGAGCTGCTTTGCCCATTTGCTTTACGAGGGCGGGACTGCTCACCAAGGACATCAGCGCCATAGCCAAAACATTAATATCATCTGAGTCTGGTAAAACGATGCCACATTCTGGTGTCACCAACTCACCGCCCCCGGTGGCTGTGGCAGTAATTACTGGCAGTCCTGAAGAAAGTGCTTCTAACAATACGAGGCTGCAAGCTTCGTATCGGGAAGGAAAAACAAATAAATCTACTGCTTGCATAATTTGGGGGATATCACGGCGATATCCGACAAAATGCACGCGATCGCTTAACCCTAACGATGCTGCTAGTTCTGGGAAAGGGCTATTTTGGGTGTGTCCCACTACCACCAGATGTAAATCGGGAACTTTCACCAAGGCGTGCAGCACTGTATCTAAGTTTTTTCTGGGTGTGCGGATATCTCCAGCGAACAGTGCTAGGGTGACATTTTCCGGTAAACCTAACTTTTGGCGATCGCTTCCACCAGGAGCAAACTCTTCTAAATCAACACCGTTGACAATTACGCGAATGTGAGAACGCGGTACACCAATATTGACTAATTCCTGTGCTACCTTTTCTGATACAGCTACGACAACCTGCGCTTTTTGGAAAGCCTGTTTTTCCCAACGGGCATTAAAAGCCGTAAACAGCCATTGGTACAAGCCATATAAATCTCGGCGATTGCGGGAAATATGAACAGGCGATCGCAACCATGAACTGTGTACAAAATGTACAGCATTCACATCAGCCGCAGCCATATTAATTGCTCCATTGACTTTAACTAAATCAATCTCAGAGCGGTGTTGACGTAACCAATCTGCGCTTTTCTGGGCAAATATGAAATTCCGCACAAATTCTGTCGGATAGCCTTTGACTGGGATTTGAATCCAATTAACTTGGCTATTGTCTTCTAGCTCTGGTGCGACTTCACTAGCTAATAATGTCAGTTGATGACCACGACGAATTGCTTCATTGGCAACTTCATAGTTTACCCGTCCCTGACCATCACCTTTTTTGATTTTATGAGTAACAATACAAAGTTTCATGCATTACCTTCCTTAATGATAAAAGCTCACCCATAACCGCAGATAAAGAATTTTAAATAATCTTATTTTATTGACTCTGCGTTCACTATTACTTTATTATTTTGGTATTTTCATTAACTTACTTGCTAAAACTTGCGGAGTAAAACTAAGAGTAAGTGCCGCTATAGTTCGCACATTAAATTTTTGTTGATTCAGCGCCTGCCAAAAATAAGGACGTGCTGCGGCTATCTGTTCACTTCGTAGCAAACCAATTCCTAAAGTGGTATTAGCTTCTAACCATTTCTGTTGAAAGTAAGTCTTAAATTGCTGTAGGCGAGCGTCTTCCATAAAGACTTGATAACAAAACATTTCGCTTTTAGCTTTGCGAATTTTTGCCTGTACATCTCGACTACCACTGAGCATAGTATCAGTTTGCTCATGGGCACGATATCGCGTCAATCTTTCTGGATAGTAGTAAGCGCTACCACCAGATATACAGCAGAGGTAAGTTAGATATAAATCCCACATCCCGCCAACCTCTGAGGGAATACTATCCCAATCAATAAAATTATTGCGAATCACACAAGATGCAGCAGTAGGTATGCTTTTATCTACCAATCCAATTTTATAAAAAGGTTTATGAATTCCTTTTGCTAGTTTATCCCGCTTGTAACCGCGTGTATTTTCTTCAGTTCCAATATTATTAATTTTCCCATCTGCATCTATAATATATTGGTCGCAAAAAGCGATAACTAACTCAGAGTTTGCTTCAAGTGGTGGTACTAGCTTTGATAAAAAATCTTCATTCCAAATATCATCGTCATGCAGACTAGCAACATATTTACCTCGCGCCATCTTGAAGCCATACTGCTGATTAGCAATCATACCTACATTTTGCTGATGCCGCCAAAATCTGATGCGTGAATCACCAAAAGATTCGACAAGTACTTGGGGATTTTCTGGACTACAATTATCAGAAATAATAATTTCGATATTTTGATAAGTTTGTTTTATAGCACTAGCGATCGCTTGCTTGAGATATTCTGGTCGATTATAAGTGGGGATAATAACACTAACTAAAGGTGCTTCGCATTCTTTATGTAATGACATATTTTTCTCCCTTGATTTTTTTAAGTAGAAGATTGCACTAATTGATGTTTTTAACAAACTAAGCTTAGTTAGCTTGAGGAATGCTATATAGCTTTTTTGCTCTAGAAGGGAATTCAGCTATTGTTTTTGCATAAATTGTTCGTAGATTATTTACATGAGTAGCCATTGTAAATTCTTTCATCAATAAAGCATGGCCTTGTTGCCCCATGTATCGGCTTTTTTGATGATCTCTATACAACTCATGGATGGCATCAGCCAGCTTTTTGATATCATTACCTGGAACAAGAATACCCGTTTCTCCATCCCGTAAATGTTCTGGAATCCCTCCGACTGCACTACCAATTACAGGTCGATAACGAGAGTATGCTTCCAGAGTTACAAGACCAGCAGGTTCAGGCCAAACGCTAGGAAAAATGACTGCAAAACACTGTTGATAAAGTTGATTTATTTTATCGCGATCGCACCAGCCATGCCAAGTGATCCGGTTATTTAATTTGAGGCTGTTTGCTAATTTTTCTAAGCGGGGTCGTTCCCATCCTTCACCTGCGATATCAAGTTTAATTTGCGGGTCTGTATGTATTAAGGTTTTGAGTAACCATTCTAGACCTTTGTCAGAAACAATTCGTCCCGCAAACAAAATTCTATGATTTTGATGGACTTCTAAACTTAAGGGTGCAGTTGCTGTTTGCGGTACAGAGATCCCACAGTGTAGCGTTAGAGTTTGTTCTGGAGGTACACCATTTTGGATCAATTGTTGCCGCACATATTCGCTATTAGCAACAAAAGTAATTTTTATCTTTTTTAAGATATTTAATAACTGATTAGTAGTTTGAAGTTCTTTCAAAGTTTTGAAAGGTCTACGGCTACCACACTTATCTACTAGTTTACCCCAGGTACATCCTAAATAAGAAAAGTTGCGATCGCAGATTGTCCGTTGCCCTGCTAAATATTTTGTACCGCTAGGACAGTAGAATGAGTGATTATGAACGCTGAAGATGGCAGGGCATTCGCCTGTAAGCTGCAATAGCAAATCTGGGCTGTGAATGTGCAGCAATTTAAACTGGCTTTGATCTACATTGTTAAGCGATTTTATCACGCGATCGCTAACTTCATGTGGTCGATGTTCAAATAGAGAAGCTAAATAAGTTTCAACACCTCCACCCTCACCTACATCAAAATTAGAGCATTGATAAATTAGGTCTTTGTTATATTTTTTATCGTACATTTTTTCGTTAATATTAAGCATATAGCACTAATTTCATTAGCTCTTAAACACTTCTTGTAAAGATAAAGATAATTAAGATACTATTTTTATTTTGGTGTTTACATTTCAACATATATCTGATTTAGGGGTGTATAGCTGTACACCCCTACAGCCTAAATTTAACGAGATTTTGGATATTATTCCTAATCTGATTGTCTTACTTCATACTGCATTTGATGATATTTCCAAAGCTTACCTTTGAGATCAAGTAGTTCTTTATAGTTACCTTGTTCTACTATTCGTCCTTGTTCTAATACCACAACTTTATCTGCTTTAGAAATAGTAGAAAGACGGTGAGCGATCGCAATTACTGTCTTACCAACAGATAGCTTTTCTAATGAATCTTGAATTAATCGCTCAGATAGCGAATCTAAAGCACTAGTGGCTTCATCCAAAATCAAAATTTCTGGGTTCCGCAGTAAAGCACGCGCAATAGCAATTCGCTGTCTTTGTCCTCCAGATAACCTAACACCGCGATCGCCTAATTGGGTATCAAAACCTTCGGGCATTTCTAAAATAAATTCCAGTGCATTCGCTAGTTTAGCAGCTGCTTTAATTTCATCATTAGTCGCTTCTGGAGTACCGTAAGAAATATTTTGCCAAACATCAGTATTGAAGATAAAGGTATCCTGACTGACGACAGCTATTTTGCGACGTAGAGAGTTAATTTCAAACTGTCGTACATCAACTTCATCAATGTAAAGATATCCATCTGTAGCATTATAAAATCGAGGAATTAAGTCAGCAAGGGTTGTTTTACCAGCACCCGAAGCTCCAACTAATGCTGTCATTTTTCCCTTTTCAATAGTCAGGGTAATATTATGCAGCACTAGATTTTCATCATCGTAGCCAAAATCTACAGATACTAAGTCTATTGACCTTTTTAAACCTTTAAACTCAATTTTGCCATTTTTAAAGTAATATTTTTCATCAGTTTTCAACAAATTTTTAATATTATCTGCCGAACCATGTAAAGTACTGAGATATGCTCTAGTGCCATTAATATCTTGAACGAAGGGAATAAAGCGAAATAGCACAAAGAAAAAGGTTAGCAAAGAAGCAACTTGTAGCGTTCCATTGGTAACAAGGCTAGTGAATGCTAAAATAATCATTCCGACCAACACCGTAGTCGCTACCCCTTCGGCAATAGGCTTCACAAGTGTCCAAGTAAAAACAACTTTAGTTGTAGTACTTATTACCTTATCGCTAGCTTTATAGTAACGCTGACGCTCAAATTCTTGAGTACCACAGGTGTGAACAGTACGAATGCCATTAATAAATTCTATGGCTGTTGATGTAAAATTAGCGTTAGCAGTTGTCATGCCAAAACTTGATTCTCTGACTCTAGCGTTCAGATTAGACAACCCCACACCTAAAAGTGTAAATAGTAATGCCGAAATCAGCGTTAGTTGCCATGATATCAAAAACATTGATATTAAGTAGACAAGAGTTGTTAATCCTCTAGTTACTAAAAAGGCTCCGCCACTAAAACCCTGTCTTATCTTTTCGATTTCTGTGGTAATTGTGTTAATTAGTTCACCAGAACGACTTTTGGCAAAGTAACTTAATGATAAGGATTGTAACTGTTCAAAAATTTGCTTACGTAAGCGATCGGCAAGATGGAGTTGAGATAATTCAGTGTAAACTTGAGAAAAATAGTTAAAAGTCGCACGTAACCAAGTACTTAATAAAATCAGCAAAGATACGCGGTAGAGGCGATTAATTGCTGATGACTTTGCTCCCAAAATCCAAATATCAAACCAGCCTATTCCTGTTTGGACAGGTTGAGCATTAGGACTAGTTAAGCTTTGCAAGAAGGAAAGCAAGAAACCAATACTCACACCTTCAAAAGTTGCCGCCAAAACTGAAAATATCAGAGCTAAAATTGCAATTTTACGAAAGTGTTTAAATTCTCGCAATATTAAATAGTTGTCTTGCCAAAAGCTAGTAGCTTTGAGCAGACTACGGAGTTGTTGAGGAAATTGGGAATGCATGGATTTTATAATAATAGTTTGGCAAGGTAGATAGACCGTTATAAATGCGATTTAAGCAATTTTTGCTTTATCTTCAGTGCGGTAGATGAAAACATCAATTACCGCACAGATAAATTACAGGGTTTGGCTATCTAGATGTAACAGGTGAGACTGTGCGTCTGCTTCCCATAAAGCTGTAATTTCTGGTAGTTTATTTATCTGTACTGCATCTTCTAAAGTCCAACAACGAAATCCGGTTAAACTCATGTCACCTCGCAGCACGTTAAATAACTGTGGTAAATTGTCGAGACTGTATTTACCCATCCAACGTTCTAGTGGTGTGGTGTTTTGGGTGTGAAACCTGATTAACCGAAACAGTTTACCCCGTTCTCCAACACGCCATTCATGACAAAAAAGTGACCCTGGCGAGTAAACCTGCATTAACACAATCAATCCCAACATGACTGGACTTACTAATAACAGCAGCACGAAAGCAGCAATCCAATCAATTAGTCGCTGTAATTGTCTGAAGGGTTGATTAGGCAGTTTTTTGTTAGCGGGTATGCTTAGGAATATTGGTTTTTGAGCTTCTTCACACGCATCTGCCCAAAACCTGAGCAAAGCTTCACCCAATTTTGGATCTATGCTTACCAAACTTACAGGAGAATGTTGTAAGCATTCTACTAGTGATCGCTTGCTATTTAATGCAGGCAGATATGGTTGTTTAACTTGTCCAGGCGGCTTCACCAACAGCTTACCCCGTCGCCACTGGAGTGTGCAGTCCCCACGATTATCTTGGTGTGACTGGGTTACATCATATAAATTCTCTAGAGTTGGAATTATTGAAGTTGTCATAATGTCTTTGGGTTTATACAGGAGTGAATTACTGAGGCGTTATCAAAGGCTATCAATGCCAAAGACCCAAATCCGAATCTTGTTGTCAGTCCAAATTGGAGAGAATTGAGGGCAAAAATATGTTATTGCTATTTGCCACTCAGCCAAGCACATATCATCCAGAACCCTGCTGGTGTAGAGGTGTACAAATCAACCTTACTATCAATATTCATGGGCAATCGGTATTTTCCGGTAACTACTGAAAGTAGAAATATGTAGAGGGAAATTACCCATAAATCTATATCTACGTTTAATTGTACTGGGGTGTTTATTGTGTCGATAGATTAAAAAAAACCAGTCCAATCTTGTCTTCTAGCCTTTATGAAGGTGCTTTAATTTCTAGAATATAAGAGTATTTAGAAATAGCGATCGCTCAAATAAATTCTTTATTTACTCTTTAAATAGCCAGTGATTTCTCTGATAACCCATAAAGATAGCATAAATATGCTGAGATTTTCCTGATAGCAACAAAATTAAATTTGGTTCATCAAAAACAAAGGGCGCACAAGCTGTGCGCCCCTACTGCGTGTTGTATTTAAAGGTATTGCATCATAGCCCCCTCATCGCTTGCAGGGAGGGGGCTGGGGGTGGGGTTCTTTCAACCTATAACCGCTAATAACTACTTTTCCACAGCTTGACGCAGAGCTAATTGGTGTTCTTTTACATAAGGGACGTAATTACTGCTAGAGTTTGATACTCCGTTAGCTACAACTCCAATCAGATTTAACTTACTCAACATGGCTGTCGCTTGATTAAGCTGACTCCGCGTCACAATACCAATGCTTGCCACCATGACCACGCTACGACAAGATGATGCGGTAAGCATGGCATCCACCAAACCGAGAACTGGGGAAGCATCTATGAGTACCAAATCATAGTTTTCTTCAAATGCTGCCATTAATTGCATCATCCGAGGGGAACTCAAGAGATTAGCTGGGTCAGCAGGTTTGGGGCCAGCCGTCAAAATATCGATGTAAGCGGAACCTGAATATTGAAGACTAATCTGGTTGGGTAGATTTGCATCACTAGCCAATAGAGTTGAAAGCCCTTGTTCATTAGGAAGATTCAGTTGGTGATGCAAACTGGGATCACGTAAGTTGGCATCAATTAGTAAAACCCTTTTGTGTAAACGGGCAGCACTCATCGCTAAACCCAACGCCAAAGCTGACTTACCCTCATCAGGTAAAGCTGAGGTAATCATCAAAGATTTTAAGTTAGCAACAGTATTCAAAAGTTCAATGTTTTTGTAAATCAGATCCAGCGATTCCCAACGTGGTGGAGATTGCAATACCTGAATTGTCCAAGGAGCGAGAACTTCTGGCTTACCAAAGGGCAACTTGATCATTGATTCTCTGGGTTTGGCTGGCGGTAATTTGGGAGTTGTTCCCAACAACGGCATGGCCATTTGCTTCTCTAACTCAGCAGTGGTGTGAACTGCATCATCAGCCGATTCTCGGATAAAGGCAGCAATGCCTCCTAACATAAACCCAACCACAGCACCTAACAGCAAGTTCTGTTGGAGATTGGGGCCTAATTGTGCGCCTTTTTGGGGATCTTCCACAACTTCCCAATTAAATCCACCCTTAGAAAGTTCTTGCCGCAATTGCTGTTCTGCTCTTAAAAGTTGCTCTAATCTTTCACGACTAAATTGCAACTGTGGTAGCATCCGATTGTAATAAGCCAAGAGAGGCGGGAAGCGTTTAATTTCAAAACGTAGCTCGTTTTCTTTCTTTGCCAAAGTTTGATCGCGAGCAGTTAAAGCAACTATAGTTGTTTGTGTTTCTACTAGCTGACCAGCAAGGTTAAGATCAATTTCACCAAGTTGTCCTTTTTCGAGAAGAGAGTCTCCATTCGTGAATGCACCAGCAGACTTTCCGCCTAAAGTTCTTCCTACCTCTTGTTGCAATAATTCCTTTTGGTTCTGAAGCTGTTCTTTGAGCTTTTGCACACTTGGAGTTTGATCTGTAAAGCGTAAACGTTCCTGTCCTAGTGCCAGTTCAGTTTTTTGGATTTCGTTGAGTAAGCTTTGGTAGCGAGTAGACTGACTCAGACGAGAAGCAACTAAAGCATTTTGAGGAGAACGGTTAAGTTGTTCTTCCAAAGATTTCTGGCGTGCCAAAGCTTCTCCATATTGAGCACGAGCTGTCTGACGTTCTTGAGCAATATTGTTCAAAGCTGTCTCAATCGCTTTAGCTTGTGACTCTGGATCAATTAAGTTTTGATTTCTGCGAAACCTTTGTAAATTTGTCTCAGCCGCGTTTACTTCTTCACTGGCTTTACTTAACTGCTCTCTGATAATTTGCAGACCTTTTTGTAACCGCGAAGTCTGCTGTTGTTTGTTATATTCAACATAAACTTGTCGAATCGCATCCAGAACTTTTTGTGTCTTTTCTGGATCTCCAGCAGTGTATTCAACTTGAAATATTTTAGTAGCAACATTATCTTCTTTGCTCCTTAATTGAGTTAAGACCAAAGAAGTTTTAATCTCAGCTGCACTTATATCTGGATAATCAGACTGAAGTTTATCAACTGCTTTTTGGATAAGTCCTGAGCTCTGCATCAAGTTAAGCTGGGTGGCAGTATCTATCACAACATCAGAGTCAGTAAACTGGTTGTCTATGCCCGCACCTTCTTTTTTACCTTGATAGTTAGGTTCTACTAACAGTTGCATTGAACTTTTATAAGTAGGTTTGGTTTTAAAAGTTACCATACCTGCAATAGCAATAGAAGCAATTAATACTGTTAGGAACCAAGGAAATCTTCGCACAAATACGGCAAATAATTGTCCGTAGCTTGGTTCGTTTTCAGAAGCTGTAGTTATGTGAGTATTTAGACTAGTTTGAACCACTTTTATTATCCTTGTCTTCAAGACTTACGCTAAGAGATTCTCCGATACCTATTCTTTTTCCGAACCGCCTTCTCTGCGTTCGCGTAGCGTGTCGCAGACAGAGGCTTCCGCCAACGAGCAGGAGAGAAAAATAAATAGGTAATCTTATAGTGGGAAGAGATTCAGAAATCAAATGAATATTTGATGCAGACCACAAGCTTGGTTAATAATTTGCTCAACTTTCCCAAAGAATGCATTCTCCGAAAAGTTTGCTACTGCATGATGACGGATGCGATCGTAATCCCAAGAGATGCCATTGGCTTCTAGTAATGCAATTTGTAGAGATTCGGGTGTTTGTCTTTTGAAAAAGACTCCTGTTTCGCCTGGTATTTGAGTATCTAAAACTCCACCTGCTCCATAGGCGATGACTGGTGTGCCACTAGCATTAGCCTCTACTGGAACTAATCCGTAATCTTCTAGGGCTGCGACAATAATAGACTTGGCTTTGGAAAACAAGTCTTTGCGGGTTCTATCACTTACGTGTCCCAAGAATTCAATATTTTGTAATGCTTTAGATTTTAACCGTGCTTGTTCTGGCCCGTCGCCTGATATTAATAACCGCCATCCCAGCCAATTAAAAGCTTCGACTATGATATCAAGGCGTTTATAGCTGATCATCCGGGCTGAGGCCAGATAATATTCATCTTTTATATCGGAAAAAAGAAATTTACTAGTATCAATTGGATAGTTCACCATCATTGCCTTTTTGCCATAAATACTTTCAATACGGCGGGCAACAACACTAGAATTAGCAATGTAAAGGTCAGGTTCCTGTGCATATTTCAGGTCTACCTTTCTCATTAGTTGAAATACTTGTTCGATTAAAGGAGCAAAATATCTATAGTCTCCGTACTCTCTTAAATAAGTTGCTGTATCCCATAAGAAACGAGTGACATTATGGCAAAAGCAAATGTGGCGGGCATTTGGCTTTTTTCGCACTGCTTTGGCGAAGCTGGTGCTACTGCTAATAATTAGATCGTAATCTTGCAAATCCAAGGCACGAAAGGCAGGAAAATATAGAGGAGCCATTGACCTGAAATGTTTTGCTGCACCAGGAATTTTTTGCAAGAATGTTGTGTTGACTATGCGATCGCCTAGATCAATAGTTTTTTGTGGATCGTACAGAGATGTGAAAATGTCTGCTTCAGGATAACGCTTACAAAGCAGTTCAAATACACGCTCTGCCCCACCTCGCTGGGTTAGATAATCGTGGACTAGAGCAATTTTCATGAATTTGACCTAAAGTTTCGATCAGGTTTGTTTCAACGCTCCCCAGCAAGTTAATATCAACAACTTTAGTGTCCCGCAGTATAGCTTCCTATCCTCTTAACGAAATTCTGGCGACAAATACGTAGGTAGCTAGGGGCCTGGGAGATCCCCCCAGCCCCCCTTAAAAAGGGGGGCTTTTTTAATTTTCACCCCCTTAAAAAAGGGGTCGCCGCAGGCGGGGGGATTTTTCCAAAACATAAAGGGCGTACAGCTGTACGCCCCTACAGCCAATTCATTTGTCGCTATTACCCAACTGCTACCAAGATTTTTTCTGGGGCGAAATAAGTGTTTTGCTCAGTTCTTAGTTGGTCGCAAAGTCTGCCTTCGGGTAATTCTACATCTTCATAAGTGAGGACTTGATCCTTATTAATATCCCGTTTCAGGCGACATCCTTCGGCTAAACCAATTGGTAGAAGATTTTGCTGTTGGACGATATTGGAATTCTCACATTGTCCGTAGGTCATGTAGTAACCGATGCCATCCAGTGTTTCTCCAGCTTTCAGGTCGATTTTGGCAGTGGTGACAACATCTACTAAGGGGCCTGCTAGTGGAGACATAACGGCATCACCGAACAGGACAGCACGCGCTACGGACAGGGGAACTTCAAAATGACAGAGGTGATAAGGAGTATAGAAGCTGTAAAGTGGGCCTTCGCCTAATTTGTATAAGTTGAGATAGTGGCGTTGCTTGGGGTCGTCGTGAGTGGCAAATACATATACGCCTGGGCCTGGTTTTGCTCCAACTACATAATCGACAATGCCGCCCAGTTCTTTGAGTTGTTCAACATCATATAACTGGGTCATTTCATCGACAGAACCGTTGAAGTCATATCCCAACATTCCCCGTTTGGCGACTTTCATCCCTGTGGCATTGGCAACGATCGCTTGCTCAAAGGAAATCTTGGTTCCGTCGGCGAAGCTAGCCACCATGTGGGGCTTTTGACCCCAACGTTTAGCAAATCCTTCCTGGGTGGTGGGATTGCGATAGGGGTCTTGGAGTCCTTTAATGTTACCGCATAATAACGGAGTTAAACCAATGCTTTTTACAAAGCGGTAGAGGTTCATTTGCACCCCTGGCTGATCGCCATCACAGGCGCTGAGAATCACACCTGCTTTGTCAGCATAGATTTTCAGGATGGGGCCAATAGTGCCGTCGAGTTCGGCATTCATCATAATCACATGTTTGCAATGGGCGATCGCTTCCATAACTATGTGAGCGCCAAATTCCACTGCCCCTGTGACTTCGATTATGGCCTCGATGCCCTCAGCCCGACACAGTAACTTAGCGTCTTCTGTGACTGCATACTTACCGTTTGCGATCGCATCTTCTAATTCGCTGACAGTTGCAACAACTTGAATATCTTCAATTCCGGCTTCCGAATAAGCTTGTTTAGCTGCATCAATCTTGCGATTGGAGATAGCAACTAACTCCATTCCTGGCACGGAATTAACAATTTGGTTGGCAATTCCTCGACCCATGAAACCAGCACCGATCATTCCCACTTTAATAGGATTTCCTGCTGCTGCACGAGCTTGTAAGGCGCGATCGATAATAATCATGAACTAAACTCCTTTTTGGAACTGTTGGTTGTGATACAAATTCTCTATAAACTTGCACTTAATAGTTTTTTAAAGCTAAATACTAAGTACATTTTCATAGTAAATTGGTTTAGCGATCGCTACTAGCCAGCTGTTTGCTAGATGTCTGCTTTTTCTGGCTGTGATTCTCGATAATTTGCTCTATAGTATTTCGGTAAACTTTAGCAAAGTTCTCTTTAGTATGATTTGCTCTGACATGTTCCCATGCTTCGCGAGACATACTTTTCAGGTCTTCTACAGGCAAATTAGAAATTCTTCTAACTGCCGATTGGATTTCTGCAATCGAAGAATTGTTTAATAGCACACCAAACTTCTGATGTACATCAACACTAGATTCGTAATTGACTATTGGGATTAACCCTGTATGCATACAAGTAATAACGCTGCCTGCTCCACCTTCTGCTGCTGAAACAAACACAGTACCAATACAATTATTGGTAACTTCTATAAACTCAGGACTCATAACATCAATCCAACCATAAGTATGTATGTTGGGTGTTTCGTAAAGCTCTTGATGAAAAGCTTTTTCAAATTCTGGTTCCTTATTAATTGGCCCGCAAACCGTTAAATGGAAATCTGGCATTTGTGTAAAGGCTTCTAAAACTAAATCAAGCCCTTTATGAACAAAACCGTGGCTAGCAAACCAAAAGAAATTCTTTCTGACAGCTTCAAAATCCTTTTGTTCTGGCCAAGGATAGACGGTAGGATTAGAAAGAGGTACGCGATAAATCGGTTTGTTAGCGTATTTGAAGGTATTGATAGTAAATTCATTGCCTAAAACTATGCCATAGTCTGCATATTCAATTCCCAAGTTAGGCACTTCATATCGCTGCGGGCAGAGAGTAATACCCCGCCTTTGTTGTAGTTCTAAATGTCTATTGCATTCAGCCGCATTCCGAAACACCATATTAGCAATGTCAACGTGGAAAATTTTCACACAATCTTTATTGAGTTTTGGTGCTAGTTCTTGCATCCGATGACGGACATCAACGAAAAATGCGTAATCTTTTTCTGGAACGAATTCATCATTGTAGAACTGGATGGCATCAACGTTATAACCAAGATCCAAAAATGTTTGCACCATCCGCCAAACTTCCCAGTACCAAGTGTGGTCATGAGGTATGGGCTGACCAGCTTTTAACAGGAATGGCTCAATCCGATAAGAAAAAAGTACATTTCCTTTAGAAGGCTGGTTTGGTTTGAGTGAAACAACCTTCAAGCCTTTGATATAATCAATGCGAGTTACTACTTTTTTGAACAACGAATTCATAGAAGTAGTTAGATGGGATAAAGTATTGTTTGGCATTTGATACCTCTTGTAATTCTGAAGTTAAACAGAGAGTAGTTACCAGCTTAAAATAGCTATTTTGCTCCAACAGTCATCATTCTCAACAAAGGCCAATTTAAATCTTTCTCAGAAATTTCAGTCACATCTAGAGGCCAATCAATAGCAAAGAATGGGTCATCATAACGTAGCCCTCTCTCATAGCCTGGGGTGTAAAATTCACCTACCTGATATACAACCTCGGTTTCATCTGTGAGTGCTTGATACCCGTGGGCGAACATTTCTGGAACATACAAGGCACGACGATTTTCTGGAGTTAGTTCTACACCGATGTATGATAGAAAAGTGGGAGATTCAGGACGCATATCAATAATTACGTCATAGATTGCGCCTTTAGTACAGCGAATTAATTTTGTTTCTGCTGCTGGCAAAATTTGATAGTGCATTCCTCTGATAGTGCCCTTTTTATAATTAAAAGACAGGTTACATTGGGCTACTGTTGACTTCAATCCGTGTGCTTCAAATTCTTGAGCGCAGAAAGACCGAGCAAAAAAACCACGGTGGTCTGGTTTTTCTTCTAAGTCAATAATGAATGCGTCTTTGAGTGCGGTTTCGGTAAAAATCATGTGATTTGTTTAAGACGAATATTGAGTACAGAAAACACTTGCTAACTGTTTGGTGTTTGCACCAATAAATAATAGTAATGAGCCTGGATTGAACAACCTACAAAAGGTTACTAAATCGGAACTTTAACTCCATCTGATGCAGAGGGTAACTCTACTCTGGGATAAGTATCATCCCAGTATTGGGTACAGAGGTCTGGTCGTTCGGGGGGATTGGCGGTATAACAAAAGAACAGTGTTGACCTGTCTTCTGCGCGGACTGTGCCGTGATGCAAAGCATTTTTCGTATCTACAATAATGACCGTACCTGCCGGGCCTGGGCAGGATTTCCAAGCTGATTTGGGGATGACTGATTTTACTTGTTCATCGTCGATACCCATATAGCTTGACTTCCAAAGTTTGTAGTAAAGTTGAATATAATTCCAACTAAATAAGGAAGTTAAAGATCGGGGAATATATTCAAAAGGCCCAGTTTTTTCTTCTACATCATTCAAGTAAATAAATATTTTGATAATCCGGCGGTCTTCGGCATCGCTATGCCATAGGAGAGTTCCAAACTGATGTTTACTCTTGAAATCTTTGCGTAAATGTACACCATGAAAAGCAACAGGAAGACCAATGTAATTTTCGATGATGTTTAGCAGCCTTTTCTCTATCCCCCAGGCATAAAATTCTGGTAAACCTGTAACTGTGTAAATTTGTGGCAACCTTTCATCTAGATGGTCGTTGTTGGGATTTTCCATCTGAGACAATTGATGGTAAGCAGCTTTGAGCAGTTCGGAGCTAGAATTTAACCCTAATTCTGCTAGTGTTGTGACGCAAACGCCATCTTTTTTGAGAGCATTAAGGATGTTGCGATCGCTTCCTTCTAATGCTGGCAAATTTCTGCTATGCTTCCAACAGGCTACGTAATATTTAAAATCAGAATGCAGCGTACTTATTTTACGTTTAATAGCAGCAAGCATAGCGTAAATACCTTTTAATCACGATGTTTATTTGACACGAATTTAGTAGTTTATGATTTATAGTTACGTATTTATTGAGTAGGGGTTTCACTTGATTCTGTTAACCCGAATTCTTTAGAAACCATCACATCAAAAGCGCACAAACTGACTAAAGCCAAAAATGGAACTACTGTTTTGATGGCAGACATAGGCCATCTTCTTAAAGCACCTAAAAAAACTTTCAAATTAACTTCTTTACCGTTCTGCAAAAGCATCCGTCTACAAAACTGCTTAGAATATCCACTTTTCTCCAATTTCAAAATCACTTCGGGTATGTGTTTGTATTGCATTAACAGCGCAGATTTTGGTTCCTTCTGCCAATAGCTCACACCAACAATACATTCTAAATAAGTTTCTTTAGTGACGATTACGCTACCATTGGCAGCACAATATCCGGCTAAGTATGCTAAAGATATCCAGTTATTTTCAGCATCTTGCCAATTTTGTAGAGCGCGTTTTACTAGGTCAGCGCGGTAGACTGTAGCAGTTAAAAAAATGACTGCACCAACACTTTTTGAGAAACAATGTTCAAATATAGCTTTACCATCGCCATCACCATCTTCACTATCTATATCAAACCAGCGATTATTAACAATTGTTGGTGGGTGAACTGGTTCACCAGTAATTTGGTTCCGGCCAGAAAAGTTGAGGAACAATAATGATAAATTTTCATGTTGCTTGAGTTTGCTAATCACATAAGCAATGGCTCTATTTTGAATTGGATCATCATCACCAATTGTCCAAACATATTTTGTTGTTGCAGAATTTAGGCAATACATAATATTTTTCACTACGCCTAAGTTCTTTAAATTTTTATTTGATTTAAATGTGAGATTGCTAAGTGTTGCTTGCCATTTTTTAATCACCTCTTGAGTATTGTCTGTTGAACAATTATCAGAAACTAAAATTTCACAGTAGTCTTCAAAACCTTTAATAGCTTGAGATAACCAATTAAGTTGTTTATCTAAAAGTTGGGCGCGATTAAAGGTAGGAATAGCAATAGTCAGCAGTTTCATATTAAGCTCCAATCTGTAGTTAAGAAGTTATTAACAGCAAGCTTAGTAATTAATAAGCTATTTTTCAGTTTAACTCTTTGTGTTTTTAACGGTTTCTAAAAACGAATTATTTGGTGTTTTCTATTTGAAAATTGCTTAAATATTGCCCATTATTGCAAGTAGAACAATATATTAATAACAGGCATTTTTTTGATTTATAATTAGTAATTACGATGCTATTAGAACTTTATCCGGAATAGAACATGGATAAATCTTTACTTCAGGTATTGGCACTACAAACTGTCCACCCCACTCGCCAATAAATGCCATTTGTTCCATAATTTCTTCCTTGAGATTCCAAGGCAAAATTAGAACATAATCTGGTTTATTTTCGCGGATTTTGTCTGGTTAAAAAATGGGAATATGAGTTCCAGGTAAAAATAAGCCTTGTTTATAGGGACTGCAATCTACTGTATAATCGATAAAATCTTTACCAATCCCACAGTAATTGAGCAATGTGTTGCCTTTAGCAGGTGCGCCATAACCAGCGATTGATTTACCTTCTGCTTTAGCTGTCAAAAGAAAATTTAATAGCTTGTGCTTTGTTTCTTTAACTTTTTCTGTAAATGTAATGTAAGTCTCTATCTGATGTAGTCCAGCAGCCATTTCTTTTGCTTTCAAATGGCTAACTCGTTCACTAATACGATGATTATCAGCATTGTCATGTTTAGCATAAATTCTTAATGAACCGCCATGAATTGATAATTCTTCTACGTCAGAAAGTTGCAATTTGTGTGCTGCAAAAATTTTTTCGATAGTTATGAATGAGAAATAATAGAAATGCTCGTGATAAATAGTATCAAACTGGTTTTGTTGAATAAGTTGCAAAATGTGAGGAAATTCCATCGTCAAAATGCCATTCGGCTTGAGGATGAGTTTCATCCCAGCAATGAAATTGTTTAGATCCGGTACATGAGCGAAAACATTATTGCCTATCAAAAGGTCAGCTAGTTTTCCTTGTATGACAAGTTCTTTAGCAGTTTCAACTCCAAAAAACTTGTTAATACTAGGAATGCCTTTATCTTGAGCTATTTTGGCTATATTTTCTGCTGGTTCTATTCCTAAGACTGGGATTCCCTTTTCTAAAAAATATTGCAACAGGTAGCCATCATTACTGGCAATTTCAATAATTTGATTATGATGATTAAAACCAAACTTTTCTACCATCATCTCGGTGTAAGCTTTGGCGTGTTTTAGCCAACTTACCGAGTAGAAAGAAAAATAAGCATAGTCGCTAAAAATATGATCTGGAGTTTCAAACTGTTCTAATTGAACTAAAAGAGTGTCTTCGGAAACATAAGCGTGAAGAGGATAAAATTTCTCGGCATTATTTAGCTGTTCTGCTTTAAGATAAGCATTGGCTAAGGGTGACATTCCTAGATCAATAAAGGTTTGGTGCAGAGGTTGACCACTGAAACGGCATTTTGCGATCGCCATAAACTTCAACTCACTAATTGCAAATAATTTGATAGGTAAACAAGTCCGAATCAATAATATTTGATTCGGAAGCTTGAATTATTTGTTCACTACTGCTAGGAAATTCTAACTACTTTTTATTCCAGAAAAAATCTTTGTCAATTTGTTCAGTACGAATTAGATATTCTAATTGCTTTAAGCGGGTAAATCCTCTAAATAAGAAAGTATCTTCAGCCATATGTATTTGACTGAATAAATCAAATAACTGCTGGGCACCAAGTTGGGCATTCCAATCACACTTAAATCCGGGTAGGATTGTGTTGATTTTCTCGAAGGATACCCGATAGCTGCGGTTATCTGAGCCGTTGTCACCAAAAGACAATTTGCAATCTGGGAAAATATCAGCAATAATTTCCGCGATTTCTCTGACGCGATAGTTGTTTGCTGTATCTCCCACGTTGAAGATTTGGTTATGTACAATGTCTCGTGGTGCTTCCAAGGCGCAGACTATTGCTTTGCAAATATCCAGTGCGTGGACTAATGGACGCCAGGGTGTACCATCACTGGTCATTTTGATTTGTTTGCTAGTCCATGCCAACCCTGCTAAGTTGTTTAAAACAATATCAAAGCGCATTCTGGGAGAAGCACCAAAGGCAGTGGCATTTCGCATAAAAGTGGGAGAGAAGTCATCGTCAGCGAGTGGTCTAACATCTCTTTCTACGAGAGTTTTGCATTCTGCGTAGGCTGTTTGGGGATTAACTGGGGATTCTTCTGTGACATCACCTGCGGTAGCAACACCGTAGACGCTGCATGAAGACATATATACAAAACGGCGCACACCCATAGCCTTAGCTAGACTAGCTAGACGAACTGAACCTATATGATTTATTTCGTAGGTAATGTTAGGCGCTAATTGTCCGGCAGGGTCATTGGATAGTTCCGCCATGTGAACTATGGCTTCAACACCTTCCAAATCATCAGGGGTGATGTTACGGATATCTTTGTTGAGGGTTTTGGGTGTTACGCCATTAGCGTTGTACAGCCAACCAACTTTATAGAAACCAGTATCTAAACCGATAACTTCATGTCCCCGTTCAATTAGCAGAGGGGGTAATAATGAACCAAGATAGCCTTCTGTTCCAGTTACTAATATTTTCATTGTGGTTAATGCCTTTGTATTGATGAGTTAAATTTTCGTTTAGTAGGGGCGCACAGATTTACGCCCTAAAGGGTGTTGCATCCAAGAGGGAACCGCTATATTTTTCGTTTGTATGCAAATAACTTGACCTCTCTCCAAACCTCTCTCCTAAGAAGAAAGAGGCTTTGAATCTTGCTCCCCTTCCCTCTCTTCTCTACGAGAGGCTTCTCTTTCAGAGACGCGAACGCGAACGCCAACGAGACGCTGCGCGAATGTAGGGAAGGGGTTGGGGGTTAGGTCATTGGACTCAACCCAGAAGCGTTATATATAACTCGGCTAACAGTCATTACATAGTCTGCCGACTAACCCATAGAGTAGCAGCCCTCTATAGCGGTTCTTAATTGATGCACTACACTTTTTTCTTGTGAGATAGGTATCTTACCCGTCTTTTGTATTTCCAGGCTGGAAAAGATGTCCACTATACAAGATTCATCCTTTTATTCAGCAGCCCGGAAGTAATAACTATGTTATCTATGCAGTTACTACATTATCTAGATGCGAAAGTTGGGGAATTTCTGCCACAAGCGCTTTGCCGATTTCTAGAGAAGATGTAGCCGCAGGAGAAGGAGCATTGCAAACATGGATGGAGTTTTGACCAGAAACGATCAAAAAGTCGTCTACAAGCTTGCCATCGTTCATTAAGGCTTGAGCGCGGACTCCTGCATGGGTGGGAACTAAATCTTTTGCTTGGACTTCGGGAATTAGTTTTTGCAAACTTCTGGTAAAGGCTGCTTTACTAAAAGAACGAATGATTTCTTGGATGCCTTCATCAGCGTGTTTGGTTGCCAATTTCCAGAAACCAGGATAGGTGATGACTTCAAGAAAATCGCGCAGGTCAAAGTCGGTTTTTTTGTAACCTTCGCGTTTGAGCGACAAAACAGCGTTTGGGCCTGCATGGACGCTACCATCAATCATCCGGGTAAAGTGAACACCCAGGAAGGGAAAATCTGGATTGGGAACTGGGTAAATTAGTGTCTTGACCAGATAGCGTTTTTCTGGGGTGAGTTCGTAGTATTCTCCCCGGAATGGGACGATTTTTGCTTGGGGTTCAACTTGACCTAGTTTCGCGGTGCGATCGCTATGCAATCCAGTACAATTAATTACAAAGCGGGTTTCAAAGCTACCCTTGTTTGTTTGGAGTACCTGATTTTTACCACTTGGGGAGATTTTCAGAACTTTTGTATTGAGGTGCAAATCCCCGCCCTGCTGTTGAATTAGCTGGGCATATTTCAAACAAACTTGCTTGTAATTAACAATACCAGTTGAGAATACCCGAAGTCCACCTACACATTTTACGTGAGGTTCAATTTCCCTGACTTCTTCGGGGCTTATTCTCTTAACTTCTATGCCATTTTCTAAGCCACGTTTGTAGAGATTTTCTAAGCGTGGTAGCTCTTGTTCTTCAGTTGCGACAATTACTTTACCACAAACTTCATGCTGTATTCCATGCTCTTGGCAAAATTCCACCATAGAGCGAGAACCGTCACGACAAAATTTAGCTTTAAAACTCCCTGGTTTGTAATAAATACCAGAATGAATCACACCACTATTATTGCCGGTTTGGTGAAATGCCCATTGGCTCTCTTTTTCTAGTACTAAAATCCGAGCATTGGGATAGCGTTTTCCTAAAGCCAAAGCTGTAGAGAGTCCAACTATTCCCCCACCTATAATTGCAAAATCATACATTAGTATTATTGTACTTGAAATTACAGTAAATCTATAAAGTCATTGGGCATTGGGCATTGGGAGTGTTGAGTGAGGAGTTATTCTCCTTGTCCCCTTGTCTCCCTCATCTCCCTTAATCCCCTCATCTTCCCCTGCTCCCTCATCCCAACTCTTTCTACCATACCTTCCAAGGAGCTTGACTACTTTTCCATAGCCCCTCTAGGTAGTTTTTATCGCGTAAAGTATCCATCGGTTGCCAAAAACCATCATGTTTAAAAGCAGATAGCTGTTCCATATCAGCTAGCTTTTCTAATGGCTCTTGCTCCCACACGGTAGAGTCATCAGCAATTAAGTTAATTACTTCTGGTTCTAACACAAAATAACCGCCATTAATCCAAGCTCCATCACCTTCGGGCTTTTCCCGAAAACTGGTAATTTTAGTTTGCTCATATCCTAAGGAAATGGCACCAAAACGCCCAGCTGGTTGAACGGCTGTCAGTGTTCCTAATGTCTTCTGTTCTTTATGAAACTTAACTAGCTCGGTGATATTAATATTACTTACACCATCACCATAAGTAAAGCAAAAAGTCTCATTACCAAGATGTTCGCTGATTCGCTTTAAGCGTCCGCCTGTCATTGTATTATCACCTGTATTTACTAAGGTGACACGCCAGGGTTCAGCATAACCAGAATGTACGTTCATTTGGTTAAATCGCATATCAAAGGTTACATCTGACATATGTAAGAAGTAGTTAGCAAAATACTCCTTAATTATGTAACCTTTGTAACCGCAACAAATAATGAAGTCGTTAATGCCGTGAGCAGAGTAAGTTTTCATTATGTGCCAGAGAATTGGCTTACCACCAATTTCAACCATAGGCTTGGGTCTGATACTAGTTTCTTCACTGAGGCGTGTACCAAGTCCTCCAGCCAAAATCACCGCTTTCATGCAATTACCTCGGAGATTTGTAGGGATATTATTATTTAACTTTATCGACATGAAGAGGATGCACTTTAGATAGAGAAAAACTGATTTCTGTTTTCTTTTTCTCCGTCAATAATCTAACTATAATTTTCGGTAAAATTATGAAGGAAACATAAATTAAAATCTTTTCTATATAAAAGCTATATGAATATATAAAAATAGGAAAATAAATTATTTTTTTTAAATAAAAAATGTTACCCAATAAATAACTAGGGTTAGCTTACGCTAACCCTAGCCAGGCTTGATTTATGAAATTTAAACCAATAATATGCCAGTAAAAAAACTTACTTGTTTTTAGTTAGTTTTTTCCAAATTACTTGAGCTTTGGAATAAAGGGTCACATTTGTTTTCTATGACTATACACATATTACTGAGTGCTTGTTGATAATTATCCATATCATCTTGCTCAAGAAATATTTTGGCAGACGCCTGTATATCTTCGATAGCTTTCGTCTGGTTTTTGTTAGATTCACTACCGCCATATTGTGCCAGTTCATAGCGAACCATACCTCGTTTGAGATATACTTTTGCTAGTTTCGGGCTGATACTTAATGCTTGGTTAAAGTCGGCGATCGCTTGGTTATATTCTTGCTCATAATTGCTGCTATATTGAGCAATTTGATAATAGACGACACCGCGATGAAAGTAAGCTTCTGCTTTGGATACATTAAGTTGTATTACGTGAGTAAAATCTGCGATCGCTCTTTTGTAAGCTTGTTGAGATTCACCGCTATATTTAGCCATTTGGGTGCGGACAATGCCCCGTCTGATATAAGCTTCAATTTCATTATTATCGAGGCCAATTGCCCGATTATAGTCGGCGATCGCTAGGTTATACTCTAGATCAGGATCGTTACTATATTCGGCAAGCATATAGCGGGCATTACCCCGATTCACAAGAGCTTTGATTTGATTGGGATTGATTTTGAGAGCTTGGCTATAATCTACAACTGCTCCTTCGTAGTCTTTGAGGTTATAGCGGGCATTGCCACGATTTACAATAGCTCTAGCGTGTGTCGGTTCTTGTTCAATTGCTTCGGTAAAGCTGGCAATTGCTTTTTCATAATCTCGATCTTTGTAAGCAACATAACCTTGCTGATAGTAATCAGCGAAGCTGAGTTTTTGATTTGTCTGGCGAGACTTCAATGTTTGTTGGGTATAAGCATTTTGAGAAACCAACGGCTGAGTAAATTTAATCATTACGTCCGCATATCCCAATAAACCAAAACCCAGCAAGCAACAAATAATCGGGTACAACTTTGACTTCTTGGAAGGTTTATAAGATGCACCGCTTGGGGTAATTATTGGCTGCCAATAATTTAGCTGCGGTGACATGGCTCGGCTTCGCTGTGGAAAATGCGGTGTTTGAGTGTAGCGCTTTTTCGCTTTGATTCGCGGTTGGAGATGTTCTCTAGCTTCTATAGCCCGATGTGATGGGAAGGGGTCGCGTCCGCCTAATCGCACGGTACGTTCACACCAGGGACAGCTACGCATATGGTTGTTGTAGCGATGCTGCGGATTTGTCGTGCAGGTAATCAAAGAATCTTCGGCTTCAGATATTGCTGAGAGCCAAGTCTGGGCACTGGGGCGCAGCAGTGGGTTGTTGTGACCCTCTTCAAAACAACGGACAAATAGTTCTTGTAAGCTGGGATGTAGAATTTCCCAAGGGGGTGCAATGGGCGTAGGAAGGTAGGGTACGTAGCGCTTTTGGCTGTAAGTGAAATGACCCGATGCAATACGGGCTTCATAGGGTGGTGGCTCAATAGCGCCTTGAAAAATCCCCGAAAATGGGTGAGTGCCTTCCATTAAGAGTTGGAATACCAGCACCGCTAACCCAAATAAATCGTGAGAAATTTCGCGATCGTGCTGGGCAAAAGTTTTATTCTGTAGTTCTGGTGGGGTAAACTCTGGTTTACCTACTGGGCAGCGATAAACAACATTGTTGCTTGGGTCGAGTACTTGGAAGGAGTCTGTGTCTATCAAAGTCACCAGTGCTGTGTCACTGACGAGGATATTTGACTCATTTACATCACCAATACAATATCCACTAGCGTGTAAAGCTGCAAAAGCCGCCGCCAAGTTACGAGCCGTGCGGAGCAGGTACTGATAGTTGAATAGGGGGCAGTGTTGGCGGCGGGTTCTGGGGTTGTAAAAGTCGATGATTGGACGCATCCCCTGAATCCGTGGCATTAAAAAGCCGAGGATGCTGTTTTTGCCATCTGGTGCCCGTAATAAATCCTCTGGCCAAGCAATTGAGATATGCCCTAAACTCGCCGTAGGGTTTTCCGGCGGGTTGGCAAGCATTGCTTGGAGTTTATCAGCATGGGCAGTAGTTGGCTTGTGGTAAATCTTTGCCACCAAGTTGTTATCGGATGGCACTGCATAAACACAAGCTTCACCGCCACGTCCCAAACTGACATTGAGACTGAGGATTTCTTTTCTAGGGGAACAACGTAGTACCTGCATAATGAAATTACCGCTAACGGGAGTTATGTAAGATGTGAAACCTGTAGATGTATTGCTTATGAATTGTTGAATGCAGCTATAATGAGTGTCAAATCATCATCAGTGCGTTGTGTAATCCGTTCTGAGCGTAAAAATGTTACTAACTGCTCCTTTGCTTCTGTCTTATCCTCGGCATTAGCTACAAATTCAAATAACGGAAAAAAGAAGGGTTTGTGAGGTTCGCCAACAACCATATTCAAAGCCAGCATTTGTAGTCCGTCAGTGATGATGCCAACATTTACTATGTCTGTGCGCCAGACTTTCATCTGCGCTGTATCTAAGGCAGTAGGAGAAGTTAAAAAAGTGGTTTCATTGATGTATTCGCCGCTGTCAGGCATAGTCAGTGCCAACAAATTGCCCATACTATCTTTTGCCACTGCCAAACCATCACCTATCTGTACCACAGCCACAACTTCTGGCGTGGCAAGCATCACAATTAAGGTAGTTGCTAAATCTTGAGGCTGTTTGTCACAAGTAGCCGCCTCATCCTCCACAGCTTTTTTGGCGGCTAGTATGGCATCATTTAAGAGCGATCGCACATAGGCATCATCACTGAAAATTTTCCGGGTGAGTCCTTTAGTGGAAAGATTTTCTATGGCTGTCTCCACAGCAATCATCGCTCCCACTTTCCCAAGGCTAGCAGAACCCGCACCATCTGCTGCGGCTGCCACTAAAACATTATCTGATAATATCTGCCAGTGATGAGCATCCTGACATAACTGATTGTTTTTTAAGTGACTCGTACCACATACAGACGCAGCCACAATCCGCCATTGAGCAATCTGTTTTGATATGTTCATAAATTTTTTTTCCAGCAGCTTGATGTTTACACAGCTAGCTGCAATTTTTAATTAAACAGTTCCCCAACCAATCGGCGGTAGTGCTACCTGTTCGTCTACTTGTGAATGAGAAACGGCCGACATACTAGTTGACAGCCAGACAAACATCTCGATAAAATTTAACCCTTTGAGCTTTAGGGGGGTACGCACAGCTATTTGATTTAAACGGGTCATATTCGCATTTTCTACACCTACTGTAAAAAATGCTACACGCTTATTGGCTTCGTCTCCCTGTAGGCGTTGGGATGCTTGCTCTACAACATTTTCTAACTCACCTTGCGGTTCTCCATCGGTAATCATGAATACCCAAGGACGATAGTAAGCAATCCCATTGGCACGATACTGAGATTTCCGCTCTTGAATTATGTCTAAAGCTTTATGAATTCCTGCACCCATCGTAGTCAACCCCTGGGCTGTCAAAATTGGCGGATTGAATTGATCAGCAGTGACAAAGTCTTGTACTACATTGATATTACTATCAAAAGTTACGATCGCCACTTCCACGCGTCTTGCTGCTAAGGAATTTTTGACTAATTCATCCTTTAAACTTAGTAAACCCTGATTTAAAGCCTCAATCGGATCTCCTTGCATTGAGCCAGATGTGTCTAACAACAGTACACAAGGACAACGCGGTTCTGGATTCTCAGCAAATTCTACTACTTCATCAAGTCTTAATGTATCATCCATAACTTTATGTGTTATGTTAAAGTTCAAAGCTTTATTTCCCTTTCTTGAGAGTATATAATTACAGCCGCCGAGGCGACTTACAGAATATAGTATCTAGTGGTAGATGCTCTAATTTTTATTAAACAAATTTTTTTCATGAAGTTCTCGATATATTTAAGAAGAACTTGAGAACAGTTTAGTTTAGCAAAAAAGAGTTTATCAAGACCCAGCATTCCCTGTTGTAATGTATCTACCAAAATTTATATCCATTAACCCTACAGTACAATAAATACGTAAACTTTCCTAGATAAAATTTTAAAGATTTTATGTAGAAAAATCGTTCTTTTACATAAAAGTAATTAACCACAATTAAGATCATTAGCTGTAAAACTATACCAGTGTAACTGCGGAAACTTGGGATAAAATTTGCTTCTTTAAGTGAGTGGGCATGAATAAACGTCATTAGTTAAGGTCTATAGCCAAGGTTGTCGATAGTGAGTAAAATCCAGAAATAAGCGACATCTACTAATAGTCTAGCTAGGATAAGTGTTTACGTTTATTCATACCCACCTAATTTTTTTAGAAAATATAAAATAAGTAGAGCGTGCTAAATGTAACAAATAAGCTCTAAGTCTATTCCTTTTATCGTTTTAATATATATACATATTTTAAAAGGCATAATTTCTACGGAGAGAAATATTACAAAGAAGAAAATACTTCATAGCTGATATCTTCAATTTACAAATGTTCGGTTGTTGATTCCGCAAAAAAACTTAAAAAATATGAATAATTCTGGTGCATTCACCAAACTACGTCCTCTAAATTTGTTAAGACAGTTATCAAATTGCTCCGACAGTACTTGTTTACAAGCATTGAGTAACTCAGTTTCTTGGTCGATTTACCTAGAACAGGGAAGAATAACTTACGCTACCCATTCAGTGGAACCATTTGATAGGCTAGAACGTCATTTGCGTCGCCTCAGCCACCAAATTCCACTGCTGACAAGTGAGGTTCGTGTCCAACTACGTTTGATGTTTGAACCTGACTCACACAGTCAGTTAATTGAAAATGACAACAATTCGATAAACCACCCCCCTGAGTATCAGGCTATATCCTGGCTTCTTAGCCAGCAATATCTACATTCTACACAAGCAGCAGTGCTGATTCAAGAATTAGTTAAAGAGGTGATTGAATCATTTTTGTTAATCAAACAAGGTACTTATGAATTAGCCCAACCACTTGAGAAAATGCCAAGTATTTGTAGGCTAGATGTCGAAAAGATTTTACAACGTTGCCAAGTAAGATTAGAAAATTGGCAAGCTTTTGTTCCCCAAATCTCTTCTGCATTTCAACGTCCATATCTGTTGATTAACAGCAAAATCCAGGAAAAAGATTTACCAAAACTTCAGCCAGATTTAACTAATTGGATGAAGGGTTTCAGCCTATGTCATTTGGCTACAATTTTGAATCAAGATGAAATCGAATTGGCTCGCAATTTATACCCTTATATACTTAAGGGGGCGATTATCTTGCATGAAGCTGATCCACCATTTGATAAATTACCAAAGATATTTGAAGAGCAATCGCTTTTGAGAAAATTCGTTCCATTAGTTGACACAAAAGAAAAACTAAATATTACCGTCAACTCTTACCCGGATATTTTTGAAGAGAATGTAGCTCCTGTTCAGCGATTACCACAGCTTTCTCCTCCTCCAAAAGAGAACTTTCAGGAACCAACAATATTAAATAACACAAATCCTGCTTCCCAAATAGTAACGGCTGCTACTGTAACGGCACAAAAAGTCCACAAAATTGTTTCTGTAGATGATAGCCCTACAATTCTCAAGGAAATTAGCCGTTTCTTAGAAAATGAAAATTTTTCTGTAGTTACGATCAACGGCCCAGTCAAAGCCGTTTTGTCAATTATAAGACACAAACCGGACTTAATTTTGCTGGATTTAAATATGCTAGGAATCGATGGTTATGAGTTGTGTCGCATTATACGAAATAATTCAATATTTCAAAAGATTCCTATCATCTTTGTCACTGGCAGTAAAGGGATTGTAGACAAAGTAAAGGCGAAATTAGTGGGCGCATCTGGATATCTCACTAAACCTTTTACTCGCGCCGAGCTACTGAAAATAATCTTTATGCATTTGACTTAATTCGACTTAAATTAAACACCTTACAAAACCTAACAAAATTGAGCTAGTGATGATAAACCAACATTGCTACAGTTTTAGTTTTTGAAGATGCTCCTTCTTTGTTGGAATTAATCAATATTTTTTTGAATTATATAGCTAACTAAAAAAATTTAGCGGTTCAAAAAGGCTCACTGCATTGCAAAAAGTAATACTTCTGGGTTAGTTACAGATTGAAATTTTTGAAGTGCTAGAAGGTTGATTCTTGCAGCGCTCAATCAGAGCAATTTCAACTGCAAAGCTTAACCGAGAAGTATTATATTCAAAATGTAATCAACTCACGTTCACAAAAAGACTCATTGCTACAATAGACAGGCTTACCGATGCAAAAACTGGCCCCTGTCTGCTACAAAGTTTTAGGATATGGTAGAGAAATCATAATTCGGGTTGTTGTAGCCTGGATTTGACATGGCGGATGGTACAAGTTCAGGACTATTGATTAAACTGTTAACATCTTTGGCAATATTTTGGTTGGGTGTATTACTACCTAACGATATCAGTTCGCCACTAACAGAAAAATTCCAGCCTTCATTACCAACGAGTGTTTTGCCATCACCACTGGCTTCAATCCGGTTTCCAAGGAGATTGCTGTTACTGACATTGGCAGTGTTGCCGCTACCAAGGATGCTGTTGTTACTACTAGTCTGTGTATTGGCATTACCAAGGATGTCGTTGTTATTACCTAAGTTCCAGTTACCGTTACCGTTGGTTGTATTCTCGTTACCAAAGCCCCAGTTGCCATTACCTTCGGTTTTGCCGCCATCACCGTAGTTCCAGTTACCGTTACCGTTGGTTGTATTGCTACCACCAAAATTCCAGTTACCATTACCGTCGGTTGTATTGTTACTACCAAAACTCCAGTTACCGTTACCTTGACCACTGTTACCAGTAGCATTTGCACCATCTAAGTTTTGAATATCAGATATCCAGTTGTCGCTCTTATAAGGTACAGGTAGACCGTTGCCAGTTTCAGGTAGGTTGCTACCACTCTCATTGGAGGGGGGAGTGCTGCCAAATGGTAAGTTACCAGGGAGGTTGCCACTAGCAGCGGCATTGTTAGCACTAGAGGTACTACCACCAGATGCGTTACCACCAGCAAAGGGGTTATTACCACCACCGAAGGGGTTGTTACCGCCACGAGATGGGTTACCACCAGATGCGTTACTACCACCCAAGGGGTTGTTACCACCACCAGATGCGTTACCACGGGATGCGTCACCACCACCCAAGGGGTTGTTACCACCACCAGATGCGTTACCACCACCGAAGGGGTTGTTACCACCACCAGATGCGCTATCACCGGATGCGTTACCACGGGATGCGTTACCACCACCCAAGGGGTTGCTACCACCACCAGATGCGTTACCACGGGATGCGTTACCACCACCGAAGGGGTTGTTACCACCACCAGATGCGCTATCACCGGATGCGTTACCACCAGCAAAAGGGTTGCTACCACCACCTAATGCGCTGGGATCACCGCCAAGGACTCCGACCAGTTGATTGAACGGATTATTAGTATCAGTTAAAGCCCGCTCGTCGAGTGGTCGCTCGTAATTGTAGGCGTACTTTCCATCTTCGCTGATTGTGGATGAGTTACCACCACCAATGAAGGAAGCGAAGCCACCACCACCGGAGCCACCGCCACCGAAGCCACTGCCACCGGAGCCACCGCCACCGAAGCCACTGCCACCGAAGCCACTGCCACCGGAGCCACCGCCACCGAAGCCACCGCTACCACTAGCACCGCCACCGAAGCCACCTCTACCGGAGCCACTGCTACCGGAGCCACCTCTACCGGAGCCACCGCTACTATCTAAACTGCTGCCATCGGTGGACTGCCATTTGCCATCACTGAAAGAAAAATTTCCGTTACCAGATAAACTGTTGCTAGTACCTTGTGACCCAGCAGTTTGATTGCTATTGTCAGAAGTTGCCATTAGAATTAAGCTCCTATTACTTGAACTGAAATTCCTCTATCAAAAGGAAGATCAAAGACGTGAATGAAAGTATTTTTTGACTTTCATCTTCAATAAAGAAATACTAATAAAAACAACAATTACTACCCTTAGCAAAACTATACAAAATTAAATTTATATTTCAAATGAACAAAATATAGATTGGATTGTCCATTCTTTCGATTTGGATTGTCCATTCTTTCGATATTGTCCAATTAGATTTGAGTAAAATTGCCGCTAATCCTTATGGTGAATACTTTAGAGGTAGTTTTGGCAGTGATTTTCGGCTCAAACAGGAAAAATTTTCCTCTATTGAACATTACAATCTAATGTAATTACGCTACAAAAAATAGTGAAGCTTGATTTTTGTAGTCTGTTGAATGACAAAATATTATTTGTGAAGCTTTATCGAATTTTAAAGATTCAAGTTTTGCGATCGCTGATGCTGTTAACTTATTTATTTCTAAGATCTAAAAACTTGTGGCGAATAAGAGGACTAGTCTATCTAGTACAGCATGGCGGAAATAAGCAGATTATTGAAAAGCCATAAAGAGTTTATTCCATAAAAATTTTGACTTTCAACTTTTTATTTTTGACTTCCGCCTTGCGGTACTTACTTTTTTCGGTTGAAAGAGAGATTTAGTTTTTTATTATGCTTTTAACACTGACTTAATTCGCTGCTTTGCCATATAATAAACGTTACTAAAAAACGCAATCTGTTTTTGCCTTTCTTTTTTTACAGCTTGTTCAGCAGACCAATTAGACCAAATTAAATTATCAAGGTATTGAAAAAATAAATCTTTGTAAGGATGGTTACAACTATTATGCCAAGGCTTATCCCTAGTTGAAAAATGAATAATATCAGGATTATTAATTAGCTGATTGAATACATCTTCTGTAAAGGGGCTATTTTGCCAAGATGAATATTGAAATAAATATGGCATTTGATTCCATTTAGGTTCAAGTTCGCCCCATTTTCCTGCAAGAATAGCATTCAAAGCATCTTGATCGTGCCACCGCACATACTGTTTATTTATTCTCAAATACTCAATTACTTTTTCAAAAATATTATCTTCCCGCCATTTTTTGAGATTCATTACTAAAACCCCAGAATTAAAGTATTTAGATTCTGGGTAAATGCCAAGCTCTTGATAATTGATGAGTCCTCTTGGCGAAGATACATAAGGCGCTCCCATATCCTGTGCTGCCAAGAGATAATATTCTCCAATATCAATATTCCATAATTGCTCTATATTTCCTTGGACAATCACATCGCTATCAATGTAAATTGCCTTATTAAATTGCTTTGGTAACAGTTGAGGAATTAAAATGCGATAGTAAGCAGCAATTGTAATAGTGGATGAAGTCTGTACGTTTTTGAAGTGCTGCTTTTTAGGCTTGAGCCAATTGATACTGACTTCCTCAGATTTTAAGTTTTTGATAATTCTATGTTTGTTGAGTTTACTAATTCCACCATCAATAATATATAGAACCAACTTATGCTCACTTTGGAAATTGGCAATAACTGAGCGGGTAGCCGATGCTATAGGCATAGAGTAGTTATCATCAGCAGCACAAACAAGAACAATTGATTTTTCGTTTGATAGGATTGTCATTATTGCATTTTTATATATTGTTTAGCATCAAAGATTGTTCTGTCAGTCTAACGTAGTAGGATTGTTCAAGTGAAAGGGTACGCCTTGCGGGATGAGTAGCCATCGATCGCTAGTAGTCACCCTAAAATAAAAACAAAAGACGATTCCTAAAACAAGCACACTCCATGCGTATTTCTCTAAATTGGCTGCGCGAACTAGTAGAGATAAAACTTAGTCCAGAAGAATTAGCCGAAACCCTGACAATGGCAGGGTTTGAGGTTGAAGATATTGAAGATCGCCGCACTTGGGCAAATGGCGTGGTTGTAGGGAAAGTGCTTGAGCGTCAACCTCATCCCAACGCCGATAAATTGAGTGTTTGCCAAGTGGATGTCGGTGCAGGTGAGACTTTAAATATTGTCTGTGGCGCTGCCAATGTGAAGGCAGATATCTATGTGCCAGTAGCAACTACAGGTACTTACTTACCCAACATCGATTTAAAAATTAAGCCTGCAAAATTGCGTGGTGTCCCATCTCAGGGCATGATTTGTTCTTTAAAAGAACTTGGTTTGCCCACGGATGTAGACGGAATCCATATTTTTTCTCAGGAAAATTTACCATTGGGTAGTGATGTGCGTCCGTTGTTGGGTCTAGATGATGTAATTTTAGACCTCACCGCAACTGCTAATCGCGCTGATGCTCTGAGTATGGTAGGGGTAGCACGGGAAGTAGCAGCTTTAACTGGTGGAAAGTTAAGTATTCCTGAACCTGGTGAAGTCTCTATTAACAATAGTGCCGGAAATTTAGCTTTAAAAATTGCCGATACCCAAGCTTGTCCTGCATACATTGGTACAGTAATTGAACAGGTAAAAATTGCTCCATCACCCGAATGGTTGCAACAGCGTTTACGAGCTGCTGGGGTACGTCCTATAAGTAATGTCGTAGATATTACTAACTACGTTTTGTTGGAATGGGGACAACCACTGCACGCTTTTGACCGCGATCGCTTAAAATCTGTTGCAGGTAATGAAAGTTTAACTATTGGTGTCCGGTTCGCCACTGCTGGAGAATCCCTCAAAACCCTGGATGGACAAACTCGCACTTTATCAACCCAAAATTTGTTAATTACCGCTAACGAAAAACCCGTTGCACTGGCGGGAGTCATGGGTGGAGAAGAAACGGAAGTCCATGAAGGGACTCAAAGTCTAGTTTTAGAAGCAGCTTTATTTGATTCCGTGGCAATTCGCCGTTCTTCCCGCAGTGTTGGCTTAAGAAGTGAGGCTTCTGGCAGATATGAACGGGGAGTTAACCGCGCTGAGTTGGAAGTAGCTAATCGCCGCGCCTTATCTTTAATTAGCGAATTGGCTAGTGGAATTCTTGTTCAGCAGGAAATTGCCGACACTCGCCCCGATTCTTCTACCTGGAGTCGTTCTATCGCCCTGCGTTTAGATCGAGTTAATCAGATATTGGGGCCAATCGATTTAGGAGAGGACACAGGTGAACTCCAAGAACAAGATGTTGAACGCATCCTGACTGCATTGGGATGTAAGTTGACTCCTTCAAACGATGTTTTAGGAGAAGATGCTACGCATCAACCTAAATGGTCAGTTTCTGTTCCCCCCTATCGTTACCGCGACTTAGAGCGAGAAATTGATTTAATTGAAGAAATTGCCCGGCTTTATGGCTATAACAAATTTTGTGATACCTTACCAGAAAAAGCAGAAGCTGGCTATCTGCCCATAGATGAGGAGCTGATTCGCAAGTTACGAGCTTTTCTGCGGGCTGAAGGGTTGACAGAATTAATTCACTATTCTTTAGTCAAACCAGGAGAAGACAGACCGATAGTGCTGTCAAACCCTTTATTTGCCGAATATTCAGCACTGCGAACCGATTTGATATCTGGGTTAATTGATGCCTTTCAATACAATTTAGAGCAGGGTAATGGTGCGCTCAACGGTTTTGAAATCGGGCAAATTTTCTGGCAAGAAGAAGACGGTTTGCAAGAAACAGAAGCCCTAGCTGGAATTGTAGGAGGCGATCGCTCACTTGGCAAATGGTCAAAAAGTGGACGCGAAGAACCTATCACTTGGTTTGAAGCCAAAGGCATTTTAGAAAGTGTATTTCGGCAACTGGCCTTGCAAGTAGAATTTCAACCCGATCGCCGCGACGATCGCTTACATCCAGGACGCACCGCTTCCCTATGGATTCGGGGTAACAAGCTGGGTATTTTTGGACAACTTCATCCCCAATTGCGACGAGAAAAAGGTTTACCAGATTCCGTTTATGTTTTCCAATTGGATCTAGATGTGCTTTTAGAATCTCTAGGGCAAGATGAAATTCTGGTTCCAACATTCCAGCCATATTCGACCTATCCAGCTAGCGATCGCGACATCGCCTTTTTCGCACCTGTGAAAATCTCAGTTGCCGACATTCAAAAAGTAATCACTAAAGCAGCTAAAGATTTGCTCGAATCGGTGGAATTATTTGATGAATATCGAGGTGAAAATGTCCCCGAAGGACAGAGAAGTTTAGCATTTCGCTTAGTTTATCGGGCTAGCGATCGCACTCTTACTGAGGCAGAAGTGGAACCAGTACACAATAAAGTCCGCGAAGCTTTGGTGGAAAAATTCGGCGTAAACTTGAGAAGTTAGTCATAGGGTATGGGGCATTGGGCATTGCTTATTTCTCCCCATCTCCCCACTTCCCATTCATTTTTTTATTTGGAATTAATTAACCATGCCTAAATATGTACTCTGGGGAACTTACTGCGAAGACGTTCTCGAAAAACGCGCCCCCTACCGTCAAGTTCATTTAGACGGATTAGCAAAACAAAAAGAATCCGGTGTGCTGATTACCATTGGCCCCACCAAGGATGTTACAAAAGTTTTTGGGATTTACGAAGCCGAAGACGAAGCCACTGTACGCCAGTTAATTGAAAATGACCCCTACTGGAAAAATGGCATCTGGGCTGAGTATTCTGTCAAAGAATGGATTCAGGCTTTTTAAATTGTTATTGGGCATTGGGCATTGGGCATTGGGCATGGGGCATGGGGCATGGGGCATGAGCGTTGAACCTCTGAGCATGAGCGTTGAGCCTCTAAGCATGAGCGTTGAACCTTTAAGCATAAACGTTGAACCTTTGAGCATGAGCGTTGAACCTTTGAGCATAAGCGTTGAACCTTTGAACTTAAAACTTTCAGTTTTAACTCTCACCGATCTCTCCCATCCCCCCATGCCCCATGCCCCATGCCCCATTCCCCATTCCTCATTCCCCATGCCCACATAATTATGAAAATTTGGCAAGTTGATTTTTATCGCCGTCCCTCACAAGATGCATCTGGACAAATTTTATGGGAGTTGTTGATTTGTGACGCAACTCGCAGTTTTGAGTATGAAGCTACCTGTCTCCAGTCAGCAGCGAATTCTAATTGGGTTGCTGCTCAACTTGAGTTAGCCGCAGGTGAAAAATTGCCAGATGTGATTCAGGTGTTTCGTCCTCAGTCTCTAAGTTTAATTGAGGCGGCGGGACGCAATTTAAGTATAAATGTCGAACCTACGCGCCACACTTTGGCACTGAAGCAGTGGTTACAAGAAAAGCAGTATCCCTCAACGCTGGATAAACCACCTCCAGCACCATTACCAGAAAACCTCTGGGGAGAACAATGGCGTTTTGCAAGTTTAGCTGCTAGTGATGTGGAAACGATATTTAGCGATCGCCCCATTCCCATTTTGCACATCCCAGAACATCTTAAACCCATCAATTTGGGTTTGGCATCAACAGTACCCGTTCCTGGTGTAGTAATTTATGGTGGACGGCAATCGATGCGCCTAGCCCGGTGGTTGCAGCAAGCCCGTCCCGTAGCCTTGAACTATATATCTGGCGCACCAGACGGCTTAGTATTTGAGGCTGGCTTAGTAGATAGGTGGATTGTTGCCACTTTTGAAGATCCAGAAGTTACAACAGCAGCCCAGGCATTTGAACAACGGAAACAGCAAAGCCGGGGATTACATTTTTTGTTAGTTCAACCCGATGATTCCGGGATGACTTATAGCGGCTTTTGGTTGTTGCGGGCAGAAGATTGATATTAATTACCAAAAACATTTGTCCGCTTAATTTCTATAGCTAAAAAAGATCATGAAAGTCACAATCATCTTAGAAGAAGACATTCTGCAATTTGTAGATTGCCATGCACAGGCAAATCGTAGTGCATACATCAATACACTGCTAGCAGAACACCGCCGCCAAATTTCAGCAGCAGAAATGGTTACAGCGCTCAAGCAGGATGCTGAAGATCCAGCGTATCAAGCGGAAAATTGCTGCTTGGGATAGCCTTGTTGGAGATGGCATAAATGCAGGGATTAACTTAATACCATTTCACGAAAAATCTGATACAGATGTAACCCCTGAAAGCTTTGCTGCATCTAAGTTTTTTAATTGCGTTAGCGAGTCCGCAATCGCTTTTAGCGTCTCGTAGAGAGCGTCATTGCGAATTGCGAATTGCGAATTGCTATAACTTATTGTCAGGCAGAAATATGTTGGTGAATCTTGAGCCAACAATGGGGGCTGAAGCAAAGAAAATCCCCGCTTGATTGTACAAATAAAAATAGAGATTAAATTGAGGCGAAAGCGATCGCTCTATATTATCGGGTAGGCATTGCCAAAAAATGTGGAATAGATGCAATATTATTTAAACTAATGTCCACCCTACTACTGTTACCATTGCCCTGAATTATCTTCCTGTTGCAAACCAATTAACTGTCGCCGTTTCCAAGCATAGTGAAGAATATTAATTCCAAGTTCCTGAGCTGTACGAATGGTCAATCTGGGTAAACTCAAATCTCTATCCAGTCCCCAAGCAGTTGCTAAATCTCCAATCGATAAAATAATGCCTCCACCCATTAACAGTTTAATTTGCTGTTGATTAACCATTGGCAAAGCAGCAAATAAAAAAGGTTTTGTCCTTAAAGGATGACTTCGTTGCAATTCTTCTAAAGGTCTTAAAGGACTCTCTAACTGTTGCGCTAATGCTTGAGTACTCTCAATCAAAAGGTTAGCATTTGCTGGTGCATCAACTAGAAGCACACCACCTAAATTTAAGTAATTTTTAAGGGATTCAAATTCGAGACTATTGAAAGATATGGCCTGTTCACCTGTTAGATAAAGTAGATCATAATCTTGAATATTTTCTCCTAAAGAAACCTGACCTGGTTCATCAGCTCCTCGCAAACTGGGGTACAGGGGTTCTACTGCTTGCAACAAGTACGAAAGGCTGAAAAAATTACGCGCACATTCAGGATCGCTATGAGTCGCTTGCGCCATACACACAAGGGCTTGGGGACGCATTTGTGCCTGACGGCGATAACGCAAATCAACATTGTTATATCCAGGAAAGAAAGCATCCGCAGGTTGGGTAATTTCAGTATGTCCTGGTTGCAGAAGTATGCGACATATCTCTATTTCTGAACTGGCTGGTATGGAGTTTCTTTGATCAATTCGATAGGTTTCTTGAACAATATCTCTTTGCTGCCCACGCCGCAATTCATCAGGATCTACATAGCTAACTACTAAGTAGATCATAAGTGGTTCTGAACTTGCTACTTCTAGATCAATAGGAAAATCATAAGAAGTCGGTACAACAATTAGATTACCTGCTAAATCAATTGCAATACCAGGTTGAATTTGCACCCAACGCCCATCTCTATATCTAGCTTCTACTTGACTTGGGGCAGCCACATCTCGAACACCTAAACCGCAGACAATCCCTGGTTGGTTTAAACTTTGATATTGGGTATTTTGCCGATTTCGGTGGTAATCATGGGCTGTACGCCAGCGTTCCGCATTGATTAGTAAACCGTCTGCGGCTTGAAGGCGTTCAAAAGATTTGATTGGTGGCGGTGGGAAAGGATGGGACATAAACAATTTTGGATTTTATATTTTACTTAGTAATTACGAATTATTTAATTAGAGGGATTTTCGATAGATAATTCATAGGTGCAGAAAGCAGGTTTCTCTTGTTCTATGATTTTTTCGATCAGCTGTTCGTTGATGATGCCACTAGAAATATTTGAACGTAAACGCACTATAAAGTGATACGGTTGTCCACCTGCTAAAACTGCATTTCCTAATTGTGCATCTCCTATAATAAAACTTGGACCAAAAGGTTCTGTAATACTAATATGTTTATCAGCTTCATTAGGTAAATGTTCGTCTAAAGGTAAACCAGTATAAAGATGTAAATAGAGGCGTAATCCTTTACGGGTTCCCCGCCAGCGATAAAGTTCTACAGCCCGGCGAATTAAACGTCTTTGTTGCTGGAGATCCCAAACAGAATCTACTTGCCAAGCAACCCAATGAGCCATAAAAGGTAGTAGTGCTTGCGGTGCTGTCAAGGGATCGAGGTTTGCCCACATGACATTGTAACTATTAACTATTGGTTGAAAAGCTTGCTCAAATATTTTCATGAAGCGACCAATAAAATCCACTTCCCGATACAAAATTGGCAAGAATTCCATGTAGGCAGTGTAGGGACGAATGTATAAATCGAAATACTCGCTTCTCTCGATTTGTTCGTTCTCAGTGCCTGGGTCTATATGTAGAGTAACTAGACTACGAAAATTGAGCGTAAGTTTGTCTTTTTTTCCAGAAGAAATCGCTTCTTGGTCTTCAAAAAATATGTCGGGAATTGAAAAGTAAAGGACAGCATCCATTTGTCCACGAGGGGGGATCTCACTGCCTTCTGTACCAATCTGACACCACTGAGACGGAAAGTTTCCCTCAACGCTTAAACTCACCCGCAAAGGACGCTGTTCTAAGTTTTGTACTTGCACAATCATCTCGCTGGGATGCCCAGGATGCAAGAGTAAACTACGCCCAGCCACATCCATATTATGCGCATTTGCAAATGCTAAACCTGCCACAGGTAAAGCTTCAGGAATTTGCATTGGCGTTAATTGAATACGTACAGATGGACTAGAGCGACTTTGAACCATAGGATTGGGGACTGGGGATTGGGGATTGGGGAATGGGGAATGAGGACGAGAATAACGAATGACGAATGACAAATTACGAATTACGAATTATTTGGATGTCATGATTTGAACGCAGATTGGTATCAGCCCAAGAACATATCAACCCTTCTGAACCTGGGTCAATTAGCTGTTCTGGCGATGGTTGTCGTCGCCAATTTTCTCCTTGCTTGCGGATGGGAAACAGCAAGACGGGGCCTAAATGACGCACACCAGGGGTTTGTTGCAGTAATGCCACAATATCCGATGTATAAACTGGTCGCCCAAATGGCCAACCTTTGCCGTCGATTCCTCCAATTAATGGATTTAAATATTTATATAACGATCGCCTTAAATTCTGACGAATTTCTTCGCTGGCAAAAGGGTTGTTGTATGCTGGCTCTAAAGCAACTTCTGTCTGTACAGAAACACCTACGTAATTTGGTTCTTGTAATTCTATTTGTACCCCTAATAAACGTCTTTCATCTAAGTAACTCAAAATTTGCTCTTGGAGGGCATTACTAAGAGCAAAATTTTCTGGTGTCATGCCATTGCCTTGAGCGATCACATCTGTATTTGCAAATGGAACTACCAGTAAACTAACTATACCAGCTTGCCTACGAGAATTCGCTGGCAAACAACGGACACGAGCGATCGCACCAGCACCCGCCTGTTGAGTTAAAACTTCAAAATCTTCGGCAGTAACGGCGCGATCGCGCGTGCGGAGGATGCGGGGAGCCTTCATTACAGCTTGCTCCAGCGATTCAGCGTCCGCGCCATTGATTGCTGGTACACGATTTATCACACTAGCAACATAAGGATATGCAGACTTCAAAAACTGAATTGCCCCAGTTTGCACATTGCCTTCTCTACCACCGCCTGTACGATAAGCAACCATTTTAATCTCTGAACCACGGGGAGGAATCGCGCCGTATTGATGTTCCGACTGGTTATTGTCAAGAACTTGTACAGATGTGTCATCTAGTAACGGTTGCTGGATTCGCGCTCGCACCTGGGTTTGCTGTTTAAGTTGGCTAGGTTCCCGAATCAGCGGCCCAAATTGGATTGTACCGGTGAGTGAATCGATGGTGTAATGAAAGTGATGGGGGCCAGAATCAGCAAAATCTCTCACCTCAGTCCACTTCTGAGGCAATCCACCACTGGGAGTAACTAAAATATACTCATTTTCTCGACGTTCTAAAATTGGTGCTGTTTGTAACTGGAAACTTTGGCCGGGTGTACCATCACTAATTCCCAAGCGCTCATCTAGAATCAGCGTACTGTGACTAGCCCTAACAGTACCGCCAATTGACCGCACTGCTAAACCAGAAATTCGTGGTGGACGATTGTAACCAGATTCATTGGCTTCTGTATTAATAAAACTACAGCGCAACCAGCGACCTCGATAAGAGGTAAAATTAGTTACAGGCCAAACTTGAGGTAAATGCAGCCGTACTTCTGCTTCTTGAGACGGGTTTCCACCTTGTTGGGCGATTTCGTAAAAACTGAACCCGCGAGTATTATCATCTGACTCTTGCAATAAAACTGGTTGCCAATTTTCCCCATCCCAGGCTTCCCACTTGCGGGGTGGTTGATTGGGATTAATACCAGCAGGAGTAGCCGCAGCCCCTTGGAAAATAATTTCTAAAACATTAGCATCTATTGGATCGTCAGAAGCGATCGCTAAGTAAAAGCAGTTACCAGGCTGGGGTTCCTCTTCAAAAATCGATTGTTCATTACCTGTCCAGTAACCGTCAGATTGACGAGTCCATGAAGCTGTCACTCTTTCGCGCAGAGATTGGGGAATCTCTTCGGTGGTTTGGGCAGTTAAGAAATGTTGGATGCGGGGATTGCCGATAATTAGAGGAGAATCTGTGCTGAAGGTAATAGCTTCTGTAGTTTCAGTGCGGATAGTTGAGGCTTCTAATCCGGCTGGAATAGTATAGGCTTCAGGTAGTGGAGCGCTTAAATAAAAAGTTAATTCCGTACGGGCTGGGGCGGGAGGCTGGAGACGAATACCGAGCAATTCTAGAAAAGCAACATAATTTTTGCGAGGTACTTGGTTAAATCTGAGCAACATTTGGTCAGTTAACCAAGCAAATAGCTCAATTAGCGTAATTCCTGGATCGCTGAGATTGTGGTCTGTCCATTCTGGACAGTAGCGAGGAATACGCATAATACATTCTTGCACCAAATCATCAAAGGCGCGATCGTCTAAGTTAGAAGAAGGTAGTTTCGGTAAAAAGTCAAAGTTCATACCAATTTAAAAAAAGAATGTGGCAGATACAAGCCTAGAAACCCAGAGAAAATTCAGCTTTCTTAATTGCGAATTGCGAATTGGTATCACGATTCCTCCCCAGCTGAAACCAAATAATAAGGATAAACAAAACTATAAATATCGGGACTGTCTTTAAGTCGATAATTAATGATGATGTCCACTCTGCCACGCACAGGGTCAGGATCAGTGACAACTTCATCGATAATAATGCGTGGTTCCCAAACTTCTAAAGCTTCCAAGACATAAAGACGGATTCGCAGTAGGGTATCGCTATTTAAAGGTGCAAACGCCAGTTCTGACAAGCGTGAACCAAACGTAGGTCGATAAACCCGCTCACCGACACCCGTGCGGAGGATAATCCAAATAGATTCTTTAACTTTTTGATCTTCATGGCTAAGTTGTATCCCACCTTGCACACTTAAATGCAGTGGATAAGCCCAACCTGTTCCCAAATAGGCTCGTTGACGACCATAAACCATATCTGGCACTTAGACAGCTGTTACATGGATATCTTTAAAGATATCGGCACAGAAGGTTTAAGCCTATTCGCCAAAGGTCGAGGATGAAGAGGCAGGAGGCAGGGGGCGGAGGGAGAATGATTTGTAACTGTAATTTGGTATAAATTAAGATTCATAGACGAATCTTTAATACTCGTGAACGAGTCTTTGATACTCGTAGGCGCAGTATTCCCCTGCCCCCTGCTTCTCCAATCAGCCGCCAATCAAAACAGTGGGATTACCTTTGATAATTTTATTCGGTGGCCCTAGTGCTTCTAGAATGGTGTCGCCCATCCGACAGGCAGGCAGGTTGTTAATCAGTACTGTCTTGCTACCGTCAATTACAACACCAGGTCCATGTGGAGGTACGGGCGAGGGTGTGGCGCAATTATGAATATCAGCACCTGCCGCAGCAGCACTGATAGCACTACCCATAGTAGAAGCTGCTGTTGTCTTTGCAGTTTGTTCGGCAGCTAGGGCAGCAGGTGCCCCTGGTGTACCAGCCGCCGCCTTAGTAGCAGTCTCAGCTGCTAAAACAGTCGCATCAGAAGCTGTTTTGGCAGATAGTAAACCTGGTACTGCTGCTGCAAGCACACCCCGCCACGCAGGTAAAGACCCAATCAACACATTGCGACTACCTGGGCCTCCTGTCAAAACTGGCGGTAAGGGATGCGCTACATTGTCGGTAATTCTTGCTGCTGGTCTACCCATGACAACCTTCCTATAGTGTTTTTAATTATCTATTTAGCCGAAAATTACGAATTAATTAAGTTTAATGAACGCACCTTTGACTGTAATCGTGCCCTTGGCTGAAATATCTATATTTCCAACAGCATCTAATGAGAGATTACCTTTTGACTCCACTGAAATAGATTTACCCATATCATCCATTTTGATTCTATGACCGCCTTTGGTTTCAATCTCTATGCACCTTTGACTATCATTGAGATATATTTTATGACCGTATTCAGTTTCTACGCGAATACCTTTTTTACTACTTCCTTTATCCGCTTCGACAAACTGTAGAGTATGACCTACACGAGTTTTCATGGTGCGTAATCTTACGCCGTTTGTAACAGAGTCATTCACCTTTTCCGGCGGTGTATCCTTGCCATTCCATACGCCGCCAATGACGTAGGGACGATGGATATCACCATGTTCAAAACCTACTAATACTTCATCGTTTACCTCTGGTAAGCAGTCGAAACCTCTCTTTGGTCCTGCTCCTAAAGCTACAACTCTCGCCCAGTCACTTGCATGTTCTTCTGTGAGAGTGGGAAACTTGACCTTCACTCTACCCCAACCCTGTGGGTCTTTGTTATCAGTCACAATTCCAACTAATAAAGTCTCAGATGGCTGTAGACGTTTTTCTGGAGATAGAGTTGTGAATAAGTTGCCAGAACGTAGTCCCCGCACGCTGAAATCAGTTTCATAAACCCGTTGACTGAAGAAATGGCGTGTTTCTGTAACATAATACTTACCACTATAGCGATCGCCCATACCCTCAAGACTAATAACCCGTCCAGGACGAATCTCAGGGTTCCCTTCTGCTTTGGCATCTGCATAAACAAATTCTCCTCCCAGTTCATCACACAAAGCCTGAGCCATCGTCTCTGCTTGTTTTTTGCTGGCAACAGGTTTATCTACAACAATCATTTTGGGAGGCTTAAGATTAGAAAATGCAGTACTAGTACTACTTCCTAACTTATTACCTGTATCGGTTATTTGCTTCTCTTTCTTGGCTGTTCCACTAATCAATTGTTTTTGGGTATAGTCCCAGGCGCGTACTTCCACAGAACTTACCTGTTCAGCACTGGTAACGCGGGTACTAAACTTATTAATATCAACTAGCCATTTTAGTGATAAGGCTCCTTGAGTTTTTGGTTTGCAGAAATTTAGTTTTTCCTCTGTAATAAATAACTCAAAACCAATGCGGGCAGCCCTTTCCCGCAAAAATTCCATATTAGTTTTATTTTCTTGGAAGACATACTTATGAACTTCGCTAGTTGCCTCTATATTGCCAGGTCTTATACCTACTTCTTTAACTATTTTTTTAACTATATCGCTATCAGTTTCATTTAAAAAAGAACGATTATAACGGCCTCTGTGAAGACGATGGGAAATATCATAACCACGAACAATGATATCAGCTTCAGATTTTTCATTGAAGTTAACTTCCATCGCTGTAATTTCGCCTTCAATGAGGAATTGTCCTACCTCCTCTTGAAAATTATTATCTAGAGTAGTACTCGAAGTAAAACCCAACTTCACTTTTTTGCCAATCTTAAACAACTGCTCATGTCGCCAAGCCTTGTTTTCTGGTCGGTCAGATGCGGCAATATACCTATTATGTATTACTAGTGTAAACATTGCCGGTAAATGAAGGCTTTCTTCTATTGTGATTTGCAGCAAATCCTTCATTAATTCAGGAGAAGCTGGGCTTCCATCTATTTGGACTTTAGGTTCGCTTAAATAAAGGCTTTTTTTTGCAGACATAACTATTATTTTATAACTTATGAAATGTTCAGAACAGCCTTTAATGACAAAGTAAATACTAATTTATCATTTTACTTGTTTGCCTTAATCAGTGTTTGCCCTTTTTGATCTGTCGCACGAGCGTCACCTTTAGAAGCAGATTCACGTCCTCCAGGAAGGTTCTTTTTGTCTACTTCTTGCAAAGCTATATCTACCAGTGCCCTTACTGGTGTACCATCACTTAGAAACATATTTAAAGTGTAAGTTAAACTCGTGATTACACAATAAAAATACTCTGTCCCCCATGTGAATATATATACTGGTGGCCGATTGTCAGCCATTTTATTAATAGACTCTACACCTTTTTTAATGTTATCTATATACTTTTTCATTACCGATTCTTTCGTTTCATAAGTATCATAAAGTAACTGTTTAAGTGTGAACTTGTAAGGTTCAACGCCAGAAAAGTTTACTTTTGGAAGTAGAGTAGTTCCTCTGTTACCATCCTTGCTTTCCCACTTAACAGTCCGAGCAAAAGTAATATCTGTAGGATTAAACATTAATTCAATATCTGGCGCTTCACTGTTATAAGCTACAAGTTTGGCTTTCTCAAGTTGTGGTTGACGCTTTTGAACAACAATAATTGCTGGACTTGCCATTTTAATAATTCTCCAAAAAATAATTATTGAATGAAAATTTACCAAGGTAATCTACCAGAGGAACCACCATGACGCTCCCGCTCAATTTCTATTCGTTGTCGTAATCTGTTATAAATTTCACGGGCTAGGGCTTCAAGATCAGCAGTATCATCTTGATCATCTTTTTCAAAAGGTGAAGATGCGCTCTCTATGGTCTCAGTTACTGGTTGTATTTCTCTAGATATGTCGGGTAGAGTGACTTCTCCACCATTAGCAAAGCCTCTAGGTGAAGGAAGGTGTTTAGCAAAAACTTGTGGCGATTCTGAAAACTGAGAAAATTCATAATTTTGGTTGTTAGATTCTCCATCATTAAAATTAAAGCTAGTAAAATCATCATTATTTCCATTTAGTAAATCTTCCACGCTTGACCATTGAGAAGGTGTGTTTGACCATTGTGAAGATGTATTAGTTGTAGGATTTACTTTTCGGAAAATCAGGGGAGGCGATGAGTATTGAGGTGAAGCTTCATCCACATCACTTGTTTCATTTTGGAGAGGATTAAGCTGTGGGGAATTGAGAATCGAAAGTTTATTTTGACTAATATTCAATCCCAAGGAAGAAGGAATTAAGGAATTGGATATCTCAGGTGAATCAGTTTCAGCGCTTTTTAGCTGTAATGAAGTGTCTAAAAAAGAATCGACTTTAGTCGGAGTCTCTGGAGAAATTGTCTCTTCTGGTTCTGTGAGATTGGGTATCTGTAAACTTGGAAGAATAATATCGTGCGGTGTTCCACCAGTGTTGATGTGATGTAGTAGGGGTAGATTCTTCTGTGCATCCCTGGTATTAATGACAAACTCCCCAGGCGTAAGCATTGCAGGTATTGTATCTGAGGGTGCTATATACTGGCGATTTTCAACAGGGGAATCTATTACGTGACCACCAGTACCATAACCTTTAGGTGCAAGCAAATTTTGTGCGATCGCATTTTGCTCAACTTTAGGTACTGTGCTTACCTCATCTTGTGGAGAAGTTGGGTTTTCTAGAACATCTGGATTATCCCAGGTATCACCAAAGGCTGATATTTCAGGATTTTCTGATTCTACTGTTTGTTCAGGATCAATAATTTTTCTAAAAATACTTGCTTCTTCAGCAATTTCAGGTGATGTGGCGCTAACTGTTGATGTTTCAACAATTTTAGACGAACTAGGGCTAACTACCAATGCTTCATCGATTTCAGGTGATGTGGCGCTAACTATTGGTGTTTCACCAATCTCAGGGGATATAGCGGTAATTGTTGGTGTTTCAACAATCTCAGATGATGTGGCGGTAAGGGGTGCGATCGCAGTTTCAGCAATCTCAGGGGATGTAGCGGTAATTGTTGGTGTTTCAACAATCTCAGATGATGTAGCCGTAAATGGTGCGATCGCAGTTTCACCAATCTCAGGGGATGTAGCGGTAATTGTTGGTGTTTCAGCAATCTCAGGGGATATAGCGGTAATTGTTGGTGTTTCAACAATCTCAGATGACGTAGCCGTAAATGGTACGATCGCAGTTTCACCAATCTCAGGGGATGTACCAGTAATTACTGGTGTTTCAGCAATCTCAGATGACGTAGCCGTAAATGGTACGATCGCAGTTTCACCAATCTCAGGCGATGTAGCCGTAAATGGTGCGATCGCAGTTTCACCAATCTCAGGGGATGTAGCGGTAATTGTTGGTGTTTCAGCAATCTCAGGGGATATAGCGGTAATTGTTGGTGTTTCAACAATCTCAGATGACG
>JAHHHS010000181.1 GCA_019359215.1 Nostoc indistinguendum CM1-VF10
TAGCCGTAAATGGTACGATCGCAGTTTCACCAATCTCAGGGGATGTAGCAGTAATTACTGGTGTTTCAACAATCTCAGATGATGTAGGCGTAAATGGTGTGATCGCTGTTTCACCAATTTCAGGCGATGTAGGCGTAAATGGTGCGATTGCAGTTTCACCAATCTCAGGCGATGTAGCGGTAATTGTTGGTGTTTCAGCAATCTCAAATGATGTGGCGGTAAGGGGTGCGATCGCTGTTTCACCAATCTCAAGGGATATAGCAGTAATTGTTGGCGTTTCACCAATCTCAGATGATGTAGGCGTAAATGGTGCGATCGCTGTTTCACCAATCTTAGGGGATATAGCAGTAATTGTTGGCGTTTCACCAATCTCAGGCGATGTGGCGGTAAGGGGTGCGATCGCTGTTTCACCAATCTCAGGGGATATAGCAGTAATTGTTGGTGTTTCAACAATCTCAGGTGGTACTAAAATGCGCTGACTTTCTGTAAACTCGCTAGTAGTACTCTCAAGATAGCTGTCACGTTGCAGTGAAGTCAGATTGGCTGATACATCTGAGACATTAACCACCATACCAGACTGTGACTCTGAAATTACTAACGGTTCATTATTATCAGAATTTCTGAATAAACTAGGTGTATCTTCAATATCGGCTGAGGTAGGTGTTAACTGAATACGTATACTCGCTAAAGGCTCACTTGAAACACTAGAATCAAATTCTTGTTGTATTGCAATAGGGCTTTTTGCAACTGAAGACTCAGAATTAGATGCAGCAATATTCGCCCCTATAGTATTTTCATCATTTGCCAAAGGATGGAGTAAAGTAGGTGCATCGTCAAGAGCGGTTGAGGTAAGTGCTGACGGCAAAGCTAGAGAATTATCAACGACAGCATTATCTAGCTGCAATGTAGGTATTTCCAAATTAGCCTCAACAAGCAGAGGCTCATCTGATGCTAATAAGCTATCTTCACTACCATTAATAATAACATTGCTTTGAACAATATTCTTAGCCACAGATGATTTGACTGCTTTTTTAGATTTAGGTTTGGATTTCTTCTCAAGTGGCTTTTGAGATTTATTTATTTTTTTTGATTTAGATTTACTTTTAGTATTTAGTTGTTGCGAGGTATCATCACTAGTTTTTTTATCAATCCGATTTGGCAGTATCTCTGGAATAGTGTCTTTTACTAGTTCACTATTATTAACATGACTATTTTCAGGTAGAGCTATTGAATCAAAAGAATCAGATTCAAGTAATGGTAAATCACTATTTATATCTTGATTATCCCAACTATCCCAACCTATTAATGGTTGTATTGATGGTTCATGTTCACGAGATAATAAAAATTTAGAGGATGTAACTAATGGTGGTTTAGTTTGTATGGGGCTAAGAGAATTACTTCGGGAATGCAGAGAAGGAGACTGTTTTCTCAATATCATTCTATCAGGAAGAGATAAAGATGATATTACCCCAAGCGGATGAATATTGTTTCCTAGTAGAGATTGAATAATTTGCATAGTTATCGTTTAAAAATAGCGACTTAGCTAGAAACGAAATATCCACTTTTTTGATTCCGTTGTACAGAAGTACCTCCTCCTGTAGTCCTTGCAACTTGTAGACCTTCATAAGCTAAAGTTAATTCTTCAATGGCAACTGCCTTACCAGCTGCTTGGAGTGCAGGTGTTTTCCAGGTTATAGGAATAGCACCAATCAAAGTCCAACTCATCATGGTTTCACCAGCTTGATTGAAAATTATAATATTGACATTGCGTCGAGATGTTTTCTTTTGTTCATCAAAAACTGCATTTATCCAGTTCCAAAAACCTGGATGATCGGTAAATCCACGTTTAAGAGTTACGTCTGCAAATTCTGTATGACCTAAATAAATTCTTTGCTGGTCATTAACACCACCTTCCTGAAAAATATTTTTCTTAATTTGAACGCTTAATCCTGAACATTCAGCGAAAGATGCAGCAATAGAACTGTCTATCTCTACGTAGAACCGATTAGTAGTGACATAATTTAATTCGTGAGTAATGTTGCCATTGTTAGCGCCTGTAGCCATCACAACCACCTTTGAGAATCATAACTACCTACCCTTTCGCGCTGCGATCGCAAATCTTCTAGTAAAAGTTTATATACGTGTTCTGTTAGTTGGTTCATCAGCAGTGAATCATTGAGATATTTACTTGCCGTTTTAGCCGCCTTGCTTGTATTAAATGATGCCGAAACCCCGGCGTAGCCAGCAGTCTCGCCAACATCTCCATCGAAAGTGAAAAAAGTTTGTTGCTGCTTTGAGTCCATAAATAAAAAAACTCTCCCTAAATCCAGGCTAAAGGTAGTGCATCAGAATCAAAAGTAGCCAAAAGTCTAACTTAGTAGGGGCGCAAGGCCTTGCGCCCCTACGTTCGCTGAGAGTCCCTTAGAGGAATTGTGTTGCAAGTGCGATCGCTGTAATATTGATCTAAAGTAACAGCCTACTAATCATCTAAGTACTGCTTGGGCATCTGGAGAATAATGAGAGAACACGTTAGCCGACAAAAAAAAGCTACTACAGGCTTCTCAATTCCATCCCTGAAACACCCTACACCCGGCTTTGGTTTGGGGCCACCGACAATTTCACGCCAAGCGATTCCTGAAATACAACCACTTCCTAAACCAGTTACTGATGATATAAGTCGCATACCACTGCGATCGCAAGCAAAACTCTCAATTAGCCAGCCTGGAGACATTTACGAACAGGAAGCTGATAGCGTAGCACAGCAGGTAATGCAAAGAATCGCGCAGCCTGTAAATCGCCAGTCTATTGAACCACAAGCATTGCCAAAAGAAGAATTGCAAATGAAATCTCTGGCAAATTCCATCACGCCTTTGGTGCAACGAGAAGCATTGCCAGAGGATGAGGAAGAATTGCAAATGAAATCTCAAGACAATAGCACACTGCAACGAGAAGCATTGCCAGAGGATGAGGAAGAATTACAGATGAAGCCGATGGTGCAGCGTCAGGGTGAGGCTGGGATGGCTGCTGCGCCAAACTTGGAAGCGTCCATTAACCAAGCACGGGGGGGTGGAGTGGCGATCGCAGACAACATCCGTAAACCGATGGAGGTGGCGTTTGGCGCTGATTTCAGTGGCGTGAAGGTTCACACAGATGGTCAATCTGACCAGTTGAATCGCTCAATTCAAGCGCGTGCCTTCACAACGGGACAGGATGTGTTCTTTCGGCAGGGTGAATATAATCCTGGGAGTCGGGGGGGTCAGGAGTTGTTGGCGCATGAGTTGACGCACGTTGTGCAGCAGAATGGCGGGGCAGTGCAGCGATCGCTTTTTAACACCCTGCAACCGCCATCACCATCAGTTCAACAGCATCAAGTAATACAACGGGCTCGGAAAATTAGCGCTGTATTAAACGTCATTGATCAAAATAGAGAAGCATTGGGTGAAGTTGGAGGTGCCCATACAAAGCGACTTATGTATTGGAATGACACAGGCCATTTTGATGATGAGAAGGGAGGGAGACTAAATTTAGATACAGTAAAAAAAGCTATGTACAAAAAGATACCTATTGAAACCGCTCCAGTTGAAGAGAACAAATTACCAGAATTTATGCGAGTCAGAAATGATTTTTCTGTCAGGCTACCGGAATATTTTGGAGGGGGAAAACTGTGGTTCCGAAAAAGACTCGAGAATACTGTTTTTCAAGGAAGGGCATGGATTTCGGATAATATATACTGGCGCTCTCCAGGAGGTACTCAATACATGATACACTCTATTCTGGAATGGGCAGGAGGAATATCTGCTGAAAGTGAGCCAACTCCCCATATCACTCTGAGAAATGCAGAAACTCAAATAAGTATAGATTTGGACATCTCAAATCCTTTACCTAGAAATGAAAGTAGAATAAAAGGAACTCTGGAAGTAACTAAAGCATCCTTTTCACAAGGGTTAGGGGTTAACAGGGAGCCAGGACAAAATATGGCAAATGATGAAGCATCTTTTAGGGATTTGAAGGCAGAGACTACTCAGCAATGGTTGCGAAATTTGACGCAATCTGCACAAAGTGCTGTAGAAGTTCCAGAAACCGTATAATATAGCAGTGATTTTGGCAACATATAATTCGAGACGAGAGAGATTTGCCAAACATTGCGATTATATTCATTACAATTCTGTGCGACATAGCTAACTTGGTATTATTGTCAGTGCGATCGCTGCTCTTATAGAGTGAGTTAACAAAGTGCGATCGCTTTGTTAGTTTAATCCTCGAAAATAGTCCAATTATTTAATGCAGAAGTTGCTACAGACTGCGCGAAACACCGAAACGTGAAGGCGGAAGCTGCTACAGACTGCGCGGAACACCGAAACGTGAAGGCGGAAGTTGCTACAGACTGCGCGGAACACCGAAACGTAACGGTATGCCGTCAGAGGTGAACGCCTTCTATCAGGAGGGACGGCAGCTTTACATTAATAGAATGGATGGCGTAATCAACAAAGTAGTTGCCATTATCAGCAGAGGACTGACTCAAGCCAAAGCGGAAATTACCAAAGGCAAGCAGGAAATTCAAAACTATGTTAACCAATTGCCTCAAGACCTGAAAGCAGTTGGTCAACAAGCAGCAGCAGACATTGATAGCAAGTTTGATGCATTGGAACAAAGCGTCAAAGATAAAGAAAATGAGCTAATTGAGACTCTAGCGCAGAAATATCAAGAGAATTTGGAAGCTGTTGATGCCCGCATTGACGAGATGAAGGCGGCAAATCAAGGTCTAGTTCAAAAAGCTCTCGATGCTGTTGTGGGAGTTATAAAGACGATCATTGAACTGACCAAAATGCTCATGCAGGTGTTGGGAAGGGTTGCGGGTGTGGTTGAACAAATCCTTAAAGACCCGATTGGTTTTTTGGGTAATTTGATTCAGGCGCTTAAGCAAGGCTTCCTGAACTTTATGAATAATATCGGCAAGCACCTGAAAAAAGGTTTAATCGGTTGGCTGACCGGCACGATGGCAGAATCCGGTTTTGAGATGCCAGAAAAATTTGACCTCAAAGGTATCTTTGGCTTGGTATCGGAGGTTTTAGGATTCACCTATCAGGTAATTCGGGCACAAGCTGTGAAACGATTGGGTGAGAAAAAGGTCGGCCATCTCGAACAAAACTTCGACATATTTCAAGTCTTAGCTAGCGAAGGAGTAGCTGGTATTTGGCAGTTTGTCCAAGACCGGATAGGCGATCTCAATGAGCTTGTCATTAAACCGATTAAGGACTTTGTAATTGAAACCGTGATTTTTGCAGGGGTAGAGTGGGTTCTCAGTCTCCTGACTCCAGCCTCAGCATTTGTGAAAGCTGCCAAGGCGATTTACCAAATTATCAGCTTTTTCATTGAACGCGCCCAGCAAATTGCAAGCTTGATTAACGCAATTTTGGATGCTGTCAGTGCGATCGCTTCTGGTGCGATCGACCAAGCAGTTAAGGGTGTTGAAAATGCCCTAGCCAAGTCGTTACCTGTAGTTATCAGTTTCCTAGCAAGTCTTTTAGGCTTGGGTGGTATTGCTGGCAAAGTTCAGGCAATTTTCCAAAAACTGCGTAAACCGGTGGAGAAGGCAGTTGATTGGATAATTGACAAGGGTGCTAAGGCTGCTAATAAAGTTGGTAACAAGTTTAATAAGAGCAAATTCGGCAAGAAGGCAAACGCGGTCAAAGAATCAGCACTCAAGAAAAAAGAAGCGGCACAGGAGTGGGCTAATAAGAAGAAAGAAACCGCCCAGCAAAAGTTTGGAGAGAAGAAGCAAGCCATAAACAACAGGCTGGAAGAGAAGAAAAACCAGCTGAGGAATACTAAGGCGGGTAAAAAGTTAGCAGCCGTGAATGAGGCAGCCCAGAAGAAGTTAGATGCCTTAGAGGAGAAGCGGCAAGCTTTCAATGATAAGGTCGAAGCCGCGAAGGAATGGCCAGCCAAGAAACTAGAAGCGCTGGAGAACAAGGCAGGGAAACTGAGAGTAACCGCCAAAGACAAGTTTAAGCAGAGCAAGTTTAGTCAGAAGCTCAAAGCTGGCAAAGAAGATAAGCTTCTGGAATGGAAGGAGCAAGGCAAGAATAAATTACAAGAAATTGGTAGTAAAAGAAAGGATAAGAAAGGCAAGGAAGGCAAGGAAAACAAGAGTGAGTTAGAGAAGAAACATGCTCAAATGGGCAATGCTGCTGCACAGGAGCTAGCGAAAAAGCCTTCTAAAGAGATGTCATACGAACACCTGCGTGCCTCCAAAGAAAATCAAGCAAAAGCTTTAGAGAACAAATACAATAAGCAGCTTGAAAAGCCTGTCAAAATGACTATTACCTTCAAGCCTCCAGTAGAGGACGAGAAAGATGGCAATATGGACTTCCACATCCATATTGGACCTAATAATTTCGATACAGATGGGGCTGTGCAGGGAGTTGGTAAGCAAAACACAGCTGAACGCTTTAAGGAGGAGTTGGCTAAAGCTGATCCCGCTGCTCAAGCCGATATGTTGAAGGCTTTAAAACAGAATGCTAAAGAGTATGACAAACTTGAAAGCTGGGAGGCTGTGAAAGCAAAACTTAGCAATGATGGTCGTGTGAAAGACTTCTTGGAAAAACCGCTACTAAAAGAACACAAATTTGGCCTCCAAGCGCACACTAATCAAGCTGTGCCAGCAGTTAATAGAATTCTAGGAGAACTTGGAGATGCGGCTCCACAAGGTAAAACTGCTGATGACCTTGTAACGGGTTATAAGGATCAGGTGCATTCCTCAAAAGCTCCTTTTACAAATTCGCAACAACATCTAGCCAACCAGGTATTTGATGCTAGCCAAAAGTCGGCTGCTAGTAATGCGCTATACACTGAGTTCAAGGAAAAGCTAGAGAAAGGAGACAATGACCTAGACCACACACGCTACTATCCTGAGCATATTGAAGAAAAACCAAACGGCAAAGGAACTCAAATTACTTACGTAACCCGTGCCGGAAAGAGCTTTAGGGTGAATCTGGATGAAAACCAGATGGTGAGAGCTGTTAAAGGCTTTGACTTGCAGCTAAAGGGTGACGCGGGCATAGATAATCGCGGTACTACTCAAGACCCGGACACTAAAGTTAAAGGGAAAGGTCAGCACAGTAGCCACCTGATTGCTGACCAATTCATGGGATCGGGTTATAAGAAATCTCTTAACCTCATCGCCGCAAGTAGCGAATTCAACCTGGGACCGATGTCAGGGGCAGAAGATGACATCAAAGCATTTATCCGTCGCAATAAAGCAATCACATTTGATATGCAAGTAACTGTCACCTGGGGTGAACTTGATAATAACAAGGTGGTAGGACAAATTATGCAAGAACTCCAAGCACTCGCCTCAGATGATAAACGTTCAGGTTTAAAAAATCTTGATCAGGCAGGTATTAAGGCTGAAATACTTAAGAATCTACAAGGAGCGCATAAAAACCTCAATCGGTGCATGAACGTCCTTTATAAGGTGACAGTTAAAACTGAAACAGGTGCAAGCATACCGATGCGCGAAATCTCAACTGGTCCTGATTTGTGGCTTGGATTATAAAACTAGAAAATAGAGCAAATATGGAAGATTCAATTAATTTCATCCAAGCATTTATTGGCAAAGAATATGAAGCCTTAGTTGCCCAGTGGACTGAACATGATGACAGCATTTTTGAGGAAAAGCGAAATGAAGTTCGGCAGTTTTATGGTGCTTACCTAACGCCTGAGGTAAATCGACCAGAACCAGTTGATAACAAGTGGTTTAAAAAAGGTAAAAAGTATTTAGACATGATCCAGCCACGGGCTCTTTTTCAGGTGAAACAGTATGAACACCCGACGCTTGGCAATCTCTATCGTTGCTACGTTAGTACCACTCAACGCGATGACAACAACTACTTCTCCTGTCTCTATGTAGCCAATACGGAGCAAGGTATAAAGATTGTGGCACAATATAACACAGATTTTGAAGGCGGCTGGAATTGGCGCGGCGGAGTCAAATTGGACACATTGGGCAAATTAATCGAAGTTCGCAAGTTTCAAGCACCAACAGATCCAGAAAATCTGAAGGACTATGAGGCTGAGTAAAGAGTAATTAGACCACTTTTTTACTTGATTTTCTCCTAACAATAGATTAGGCAAAATTAAGCTTATGCAAAGAGATGAACGGTTGACCCAGATCCAGCTCCTTCTAGACAAAGAACCGAGTGAAGAACCTTGGGAGGGGCTGTGCAAATTGCTGAATACCTGGCCTGAGGATGAGGGGCTAGGTGAAGCAATTGACTGTGTTGAGCAGCAATTAACGGGCTGGTCTGATAATTACCGTCAGACACCTTGGATTTGGCGGAAGAAAATTCTTGAACGAGCCAATCCCCGCCTGAGAATTGTACGCGGACTAGACTTGTATGCACGAAAGGTTGGGGATAAGGGCGTAGCCACATTAGCTGGAATGCATTCTCTGACAAACCTAACTCAGCTTTACTTGGATAGTAACAACATTGGTAATGCTGGTGCAGTCGCACTGGCGCAATCACCTTACCTGACGAATCTCAATATCCTGCAACTGCGTTACAACAACATCGGTGTCGAAGGCATGAAGGCGCTAGCCCAATCTCCTAACCTCTCAAAGTTGTCCCAATTTCGGCTCGATGAGAATCAGATTGGTGATGCGGGCGCACTGGCGTTAGCGCAATCGCCTTACCTCAATAACCTCACCATCCTGCACTTATTAGGTAACGGCATCGGTAGTGAGGGTGCCAAAGCGCTGGCTCAATCTCCGAATCTATCAAATTTGACTGACTTGGAACTTATAGAAAACCCTATTGGAGATATAGGTGCTTCGGCACTCGCTCAGTCCCCCCATCTTGCTAACCTTGTAGGGCTATCTTTAGCTTTCACGCAAATTGGAGATGAAGCTGTTGTTGCCATTGCCCAATCCCCTCACCTTTCAAAACTTGCCGAACTGGATCTACAGGGCAACAACTTTAGTTCTGTAGGTTGCACTGCATTAGTGGATGCAGGTTTTAAACTCGATAATCAGCGATGGTGTCGATTTGACTAAACCTAGGCAAAAGCGGCTCTTGTGTAAACAAAAATTCTGACAGTTTGCCCTATTATGTAGGGCTAATCAGCTTTGTAATCAGCTTAAGCAATTGCCTTCCTTTGCTACCAACAAAAATCTTTCAGTCCAAAGATAATTCTGCATGATCACTGATACTGAAAATTATCAATTATACAGCGAGTTAACGCTGCGCGCTCGCACCACTGCCCCCCTCACCGTTCGCGCGATCGCCCTCACCCTAACTAAACAAAATGACCAACTCATCGAGTGTCGTCTCACTTTCCAAGTTAGCCCAAGACTCTATAAACTCATTGATACAGAAGCATTATTCAATCTCAAGCCAGACGTGCGTAACCCTGTTTCGGGTGGCGAATTTTTGCCTGAAGGTGACATTATAATTGAAACCAGCCTCAAACCCGATTTATTCTTACATCTAGTAGAACACGCCGTCAAGATTGATGAAACTGCAACTTATCTATTTAATTTAAGCCAAGAACAACCAGAAAACCCACTGCTATTTACTGAAAATTGGTTGTGTTTATCTGTCAAGCAACAACAAGATTCAGGTGAAATCGGCTACCGTACTCTTTGGTCTTATATTAGTCCAGCAATTCTTACTCATACGGCTACTTCCAGTGAAGAAATTTCTCAGGGAATAGTCAACTTCTTTCAAGATTGGGCGAAAGTTAATCTCTCTGCTAAAGCACAGAAATCTTCTTCTAAAATGCTGGCAGGAATCAATAACTTTTTGACAGAGTTAGCTGATATTAATGTGGATAAAATTACTCAAGAAATCGAGGCAAGTTTTCCACTAAATTCAACAAATGGAGATATTTTTGAAGAAGTAGTTAATTTCTTTAAAGCTGATGGTTGGCCATTTATCCAACTTGTAGGACAGCCAGCTTTACAGATAGCTTTTCAGGGTGAAAATGGTCAATGGACTTGTTACGCCAGAGTCAGAACAGAACAGCAGCAATTCGTTTTTTACTCTATTTCCCCTGTTAATGCACCAGAAGATAAACGGCTCGCTATAGCAGAGTTTTTAACTAGAGCTAATTCTGGCATGATGATCGGCAACTTTGAGCTAGATTTTGCCAACGGGGAAATTAGTTACAAAACTAGTATTGATGTAGAAGGCGATCGCCTCAGTTCAGCACTCATTCAACGGGTGGTTTACGCTAACGTCACGATGATGGATGAATACTTGCCAGGGATTTTGTCTGTCATCTATGGTAATCTCTCGCCAGAAGAAGCGATCGCCCAAATCGAGGCATAAGCAGTGCGATCGCCTCATACTGGCTTGGCAGTGGGATAATGTGTAGGGCGATCACGCTTTTTGGTCTTATATTTAGTCCAAAAGCCTCGGTTAATCTGAGTTATAATTCTCACGACTGGTTGAATTGCAATTCTATGAAAGCCACTAAAACCATTGATACATCTGTAACGTTGCCAATTGAGCTATACCAAGCACTTGTTCAACAAGCACAGGCACATGGATATTCCGTTAGTGACGAAATAACAGCGTTGCTGACCCCTTTGCTCATGCAGATACCCACTCAACTGGTTCAAGAGTTTGTGGCTTGGGAAGCAGCAAGTGATGAGGACTGGCTAAGTATGGAAGCGACACTAGCATCACTTGATGCGGTAGCGGTTTCCCATGAAGTAAAAAACTAAATGGCTAGAGGAGATATTCTCTTAGTTGGTTTGCCTGAGTCAGATAAGCGAGAAGAAAAGGGCAATCGTCCAGCAATTGCGGTTCAAACAGATATTGCAACTTCTCCGATGTTGATCATTGTTCCGGTTACGTCTTCATTAGGTGCATTGCGTTTTCCATTTACAGTCAGGATTGAGCCATCGCAACAGAATGGTTTAACCTTGCCTTCCGTGGCAATGGTGTTTCAACTGCGAGCTATTGACCGAAAGCGTATAATTCAGAAAATAGGTGAGTTAGAGTTGCAATACTTAACCCAAGTTGATGCAGAAATTTGGCAGATGTTAAAGCCAAAAGAAGCCCAAGAGTAAGCTACATTCAATATTCACGTCAACGTCACAATGATGGATGAATACTTACCAGGGATTTTATCTGTCATCTATGGTAATGTATCGCCAGAGAAAGCGATCGCCGACGTTGAAAGGTAAGCTATTTAAGCAGATAGCCAGTAAATCACGAGCAATATTCAACAATTAATTCTGTCATAATAATTCCAGTACCTTTCAAAAGTGCGAGCAAGCTTAGGTAGGAGAATATTATGCCGGAAAAGGCAATATATAACATTACACTTGATGGTCAAGACATTATCATCAAATTTAATAAAAACATTCTTGATCAAGAAAGCCTAAGCAAATTTTTAGAATATTTGGAGTTAGAGACAATTAGAAGGCGCAGTCATCTAACAGAAGAGCAAGCCACGACCCTAGCTGATGAAATAGACCGGGATGCGTGGTTAAAGATTAAGCATAAATTTGTAGGGTAGTCGGTAGTGTTTATACAACAGCCGATTATTGTTGATACCAATATATTGTTCTCAGGATTGCTCAATAGCCAATCTAGTTTTACTGAGATACTCCTCGGCTAAGATTACCGTTTCTTCGTCTGCGAGCAAGTTTTGGTAGAACTATTTAAGCGCAAAGAGAAGTTAGTTAAACTCAGCCAACTATCAAAAGATGAAATAGTGCGAATTTACCAAATACTGCTAAAACGAATTACTCTCTATAAAGAAGATTTAATTTCCCACGAAAATCGGGTAACAGCCTACGCTTTATGTCAGGATATTGATGAAAGTGATACTCCCCACGTAGCACTAACATTGGAATTAGACGGCTTATTGTGGACAGGAGATAAAAAACTCAAAGAGGGATTGAAACGAAAAAACTTTAACCAGTTCTTTGAAATACAAAACAAGTATTAAGATAGAAGGCGATCGCCTCAGATCAGCACTCATTCAACGAGTGGTTTACGCTAACGTCACGATGATGGATGAATACTTGTCAGGGATTTTGTCTGTAATCTATGGTAATCTCTCGGCAGAAGAAGCGATCGCCCAGGTTGAAAGGTAAGCTAATTATTCATAGTGATACCAACAAGCGAGAAAATCAATCTGAGTTTTTCCCACCCGATATACAAGCCGATGTTCTAAATCGATTCGGCGCGACCAAATATCTGCATCCATATATTTTAATGGTTCCGGTTTACCAATACCCTCAAACGGGTCTTGCATTACAGCCGTAACCAAATCTAATATTTTCGATGCTTTCTGAAAATCCTGCTTAAACCACCAAGCTAAATCTTCTTTAAATTGAGAACTAAAACCAGGACTGCGATTAACAATAACTGGTTTAATTTCAATAGGTTCAGCTTTCTTTTTCTTGTTCTTGCTCAATCCCCAACTCCTGCTGAAGTTCTGCTAGCGTTTGAGATTGGATTTTTCCTGTTTTTGACTCTTCTATTGCATCCAATAAACGACGCGCATTAGCAGGCGATCGCAAAAGATAAACCGTCTCAAGTAAACTCACTAAATCTGATTCAGCAATCAAGGCTACATTTTCACCATCACGACGGTTGATCATATACACCTGATGATTTTCTACTACCATCTCTAATAACTTAAAAAAGTCATTTCTCGCATCAGTTGGAGATGTGATTTTGTAAGGCAACATTAGTTGATGTACATAAAGTTGTACATAAATTATAAACTATGCGTTTCCTTCTTCCATTACTGTTACCTAAATCTTGACAAACAAGCGATGTCTAACGACAAGCCGTTACGCATCTACGCCCACGTTGAAAGGTAAGCTAATTATTCAGCATTGGAGATTTTTAGTACATTTGGTATGAAGTAAACCAGATTAAGGTTCTACTAAAACAGGCGTACCAAGTTTGACCATTTCATACAGTTCACGGGCATCCTTATTATACATCCGAACGCAACCATGAGAAACTGCTGAGAAAGCTGATACTTGGCATCTTAGGCGTTGAAGGCTTTTTATTACATAACAAGTTACTTCCTTCTAACTTATCTTCGAGCCACACTCCATCTCGCTCAGTTTTATCTGCAAATATATATACTCCTTCTCCTTGGCATTTATTCTTAGCAAAGTTTCCCCTATATTCGTTGCCGTTTTTTCTCAATTTTAAATATCCTAACCATTGCAATTGATCATTTTTAAACTGATATAAGTAATAGTTAATATTACTTTCTACCGGATATAATAATCTCCCACAACCATTACGTTTATTATTTTTAAAGTCTCCATAGTATTGAAAACCATTCTGCTTAAAAACCATCAACCCTCTACCGTTGGCTTCTTTCGTTTCTGGATTGATCTGCCCGTAATATCTATAGATGTTACTATACTTTTGCAGAAATTGACCCAGAAATAAAACTTCTGGGCTAAGTATCAAAAAGTTGCAACTGTCGGTCTAAGCGGCTAAACGAAGAATCTGGTCTAACTCACGTGAGCGTGGCGTCAAG
>JAHHHS010000037.1 GCA_019359215.1 Nostoc indistinguendum CM1-VF10
ATTTTTTCTGTCATTCTTTTACCGTAGTCAAGGCGTTATTTGAGCTATCGATTCATTGTCAAGTTTTTGACTTCTCCAAACTTCATGAGTATGGTGTTTTCTCATAAATCATTTAGGATTGCTATAGATTTTTTCCTCCTAGTGCAATTTTAAAACTAACAGTTAAATCTTCCCATTTACCCACATCCCACTTTTGAAAAATGCTCCCATTACACAGACAGAAATTTAACTCTGCGTACCTCTGCGCTTCCCAGCCTGCGGCAAGCCCCAAAAGCGTCTACAGCGCCCCTCTGCGTTTCAAAATCATTATAAACCTTGACATTAACATTAATGTCAAGGTTTAGCCTAAGAGAGTCCCTGTTAATTCAACTCTCATGCTCTACCCCCAACGTTTGGGCCAATTCACCAGAGAACACGCAGATACTGTAGCAGCGCTTTTGTGTGGCTTACTGCTATTTCTCGGATGGTTCGCCTTACATCTTGGCGCTTTGGGATTGGCGTTCCTGCTGCTACCTGCTGCTTACGTGATTGGTGGTTACGAAAGTGCGCGGGAAGGATTGACTACCCTCTTCAAAGAAAAAGAACTTGATGTAGATTTGCTGATGATTGTGGCGGCTATTGGTGCTGCTAGCCTCGGCTTATGGCGAAGAGAGTATCATCTAATTATTGATGGGGCAATTTTGATTCTGATTTTTGCTATCAGTGGCGCACTAGAAGGCTATGCAATGGCGCGAACTGAGCGGAGTATCAGGAGTTTGATGAGCCTGACACCAGATACAGCAAGGGTTTTGCTTCAGGGAAAAGAAGAGGAAATTCCTATCAGTCAGCTAAAAGTCGGTGATGAGATTGTCGTCAAACCTGGAGAGCTAATTCCTACTGATGGGATAATTTTATCTGGTTACAGCACCCTCAATCAAGCTGCAATCACAGGTGAGTTTTTACCTGTAGAGAAAACAGTGGGCGCAGAAGTATTTGCCGGCACACTCAACGGCTATGGTGCATTGCAGATTAAGGTACACAAACCAGCCCAAAGCAGTTTAATTCAGCGTGTGATTCGCTTGGTAGAACAGGCGCAAACAGAAGCGCCACCTTCGCAAGAGTTTATTGATCGCTTTGAAAAAGGATATGCCAAAGTCATTGTAGTAGCCGGGATATTGCTGGCAACTTTACCGCCATTCCTTTGGGGTTGGGATTGGGAAACTACCATTTATCGAGCGCTTACTTTCTTGGTGGTAGCTTCTCCCTGTGCGTTGATGGCTGCAATAATGCCTACGCTGCTTTCGGGAATCGCCAATGGTGCAAGACAGGGGATTTTGTTCAAAAATGGGGCGCAGTTAGAGAAGATTGGCAAAGTCCAAGCGATCGCATTTGATAAAACTGGTACTCTGACAACAGGACAGGTACAGGTGTTTCAAGTAATCCCAGTTGGTGAATACACCCAACAAGATGTATTGAAAGCCGCAGCTAGTGTGGAATCTTATTCAGAGCATCCCATCGGTAAGGCAATTGTGCAGGCGGCTGGTGATTTGGATTTGGTTGGTGCAATCCAAGTACAAGCCATACCTGGACAGGGAATTGTGGGAATTGCTCAAGAACAACAGGTAATTGTCGGCAATGCCATTTTTGTGCAACAGTATGTCACAAATTTACCTGAAGAATTACGAAAAATGGCTCAATCTTTAGAGCAAGAAGGTAAAACTGTCGTTTGGGTAGCGAAGAACCCCACCCCCAACCCCTCCCCGCAAGCGAAGAGGGGAGCCGATGTGATAGGTGTAATTGCGATCGCAGATGAAGTAAGATCGCAAGCAGCCGCAACCATTACCCGCTTAAAGCAACTGGGAATTGAGCAAATTGTCATGTTAACCGGGGATAATCAGGAAACTGCTCACAGTGTTGCCAAAGCAGTAGGAATTGATCGGGTATATGCTCAACTTTTACCAGAAGATAAACTAGATGTTATCCGCCGTCTACAGGAAAAGTATCAAACTGTAGCAATGGTAGGCGATGGGATTAATGATGCGCCAGCCCTAGCACAAGCATCTGTAGGTATAGCGATGGGAGTATCTGGTAGTGATGTGGCATTGGAAACCGCAGATATAATACTGATGGCAGACAAGTTAGAAAAAATTGCCGTGGCGATGCATTTGGGAAGGCGATCGCAAGCCATAGTAAAACAGAATATAGTCGTAGCGTTGGGTTTTATTATGTTGCTTTTGGTAGGCAACTTTCTAGGCAATATTAACCTACCCATCGGCGTGATTGGGCATGAAGGTTCTACAGTATTAGTTACCCTCAGTGGTCTAAGATTGCTGAAATAAAGCGCTCTATTTGCGAGAGGTTGCACACATTTTCACAATAGGCTGTGCTAAACCAGGCATCTAATATTTCTGGCCTTGCAGAGAAAGCGGGATGATTTAGCAACTTCTAAAATTCCCCCCCTGCTTCCCCTGCTTATCCCAATTTATCCCACTATTCTGCAACGCCATATTCCTTTTGCGATCGCTTCTGTAAGTAGCAGGTATCACCATATTGATTTTTAAAAAATCGCAATTCGCAATTAATTAATATATAGCCATCATGGTGTAATGATAGCTATATTCTTGCAAATCTTAATATTAATTGTGTCCTCATGTAAGATATTGTTCATAGAAACATGATTCAATAATCCCCCAGTATCATGCAACATATTCTTTTTTATGATTCGGAGTGCTACATTCCCTACTCGAGTGAGTCGCTGCTGGTGTCAGGGAGCAAGATCGGTGGCACAGAAGGGTCGGTCATCCGCATTGCCGAGGGATTGAGCAAACGATACCGAGTCAGCGTTGGACAGCACAATCGGATCAAACACGAAAAGTCTACAGACCACAACATCCACTGGCTGACCAAAAAAGAAGCCACTGACTCCTCGTTGGATGTCGATGTCGTCGTCGTGCTCAGGAGGGTCGGCGACTTACCTCTAATGAAGTGGTATCACCCACGCGCTCGGCTATTCGTTTGGAGCCACGATTGGTTCTTTCCCGAGCCTTCAGGCCTCTCGCGTGCGAGCTTAACTTGGCGTGCGAAAGTTGAGATGCGTTTCCTGCTTCATGCTTGTTACGACGCAGTTAACGTTGGAGTGTCTCGCACCCATATGGAAAACATACGCGACAGCCTCAACAAGACACGGCTGATCGGCCCCCTTCGCGATCGCGTGCGACTTGACTATGTTTATAACTCTATTCCTGAAAATATTGATGTTTTACCTGAAGGCACCGCATACGATCCGACGAAACTTATCTTCGTCAGCGCACCCTGGAAAGGGCTAAATATGGTCTTGAAGTCCTTCAAGATAGTCCGCCAACATATTCCCGATCTAAAGTTGCATGTCGCAAGCCCTGGATATGGATATCAGGCGGCTGAAAAGTTGGACGAATCGTTAACCGAAAACGTTATTTTTCTTGGGAGCCTTACACACGCCGCAGTTCTGCATGAAATGAGGTCAGCGTTGTGTGTTTTCTATCCAGCCAACAAAGTACCGGAGACGTTTGGCCTTGTATTTGCAGAAAGCAACGCCGTTGGAACACCGGTACTGAGTCATCCCATCGGAGCTGCTCCCGAACTGCTCACTCCAGAGCAATTGGTTGACGCTAGAGACACAAATGCAATCATCGAACGTCTGAGGTTGTGGAAGAATGGTGGACGGCCAGTTGTGAGAGCAAAAGAAGAGTTCCGACTGAGCAATGTTATTCGTTCGTGGGAGCGGGTGCTGTTTTCGCAGCGTGCCTAGCAGCTTGTTGAAGAAATCCCTGTGTGTCATTAACGAGGATGTTTGAAAAGTCCTTATCTTGGTAGCAAAACGTTTTAGATCCCCCTAAATCCCCCTTAAAAAGGGGGACTCTGATTCCGGTTCCCCCCTTAAAAAGCTATGCATTAGACTTGTCCGAAATATTAACTGAGGAAAATAAAAATGGTAAAATGCTGAATTAAGTGTCTACCATTTTTCGCAATTAGTTATGGTTTTTGATTATATCCAAAAGTATCCTCACAGAACAAAACAAATAGCAAATTATTTTAACAGTCTGTGGCTTGGTTAGATTGAGAATTGGTAGTTTAGTTTTACCACCTTAGCTACTAAGAATAGCTATAAATTTTGAAAAAAAGGAAGTTGATTTTTATGACTCTAAACTAACACCAACTATCTCAAAGCCCGATCGCTACGTTTTTACGCAAATATCAAAGTTTTGCCTCAAAGCTTTGAACAGTTTGGCTTTGGAGTTTTCGGACAAGTCTATTATAAACATCTTTCTTAATACAAGAATTGACAAAAGTTAGGAGTTATGCAGTGGAGAATGGAGGAAAAAATCACTAGTGACTAGAGGAAATGGCGATGAGAATTAACACAGTCAAAAAAAGTATGACTGTCTCATGGCTATGTTGGCTCAAAAAACTAAAAGCTCGGAAGTCCAAGAGTCAAAACCCTGAAAAACTGACGAGAAAATGGGGAAATAATTAACTATTGAGAGGCTGAAAAGCCAGCCAGCCGACAACAATATCATGTAATCGACTCAATCCACGCCAGAGAACTTTCACGCCAGGAGAGCCATCGCCTTTACGACCTAAAAACCCGCCCAGTCGAGCAATCCAATTGACAGCTTGGGTCAAAGTCGGTGGTGTAGGATAAGGATAAGGTTGATGATGTATGGTGGTATACAAGGCTTGCCACTCATGAGGTGCTAAAACCTGTTCACAACTAGAGTCGGGAGAACAACGAGCCAAGTAAGTTAACCACAGCAAACGCCAAGCAACTATGCTATATGTAGCCAAAGCCATCTCTAATCTTTGCGCCGTTTCTAATTGTAACTTCTCAATCCCACAACCACTTTTTAAAACATAGTGATAACGTTCAATCAACCAACGATAACTGTACCATTGCACATACTGCAATACATCTTCCAGACCGCTAATTTCTAAGGTAGTCAGCAGTAACCAACAAATCGGCTCAATCTGTGGTGGAGGATCAACTTCTGTGACTAAAATTGCCTGTAATGTTATCGGAGTTAGAAGTTCTGTTTTGGCGCGATTTTGCGGTGGTGCAATGGTAATGGTACGATAACCAAGAGTCAGGGTAGCAGTTCTTGGCGGTCGAGTGGGATTGCGTTTCACCGTAAGCGTTATTGTGCCGAGTGAGTCAACAGATTCTAACTTTTCCCATAAATGCTGCTCACAGTCAGCCAAACAGCGATTCTGAGTAGCTCGAATCAGAAAATCTGATCCTTGACGACGAGAATAAGCAAATAAGTCATAAATATCAGCTTCTCGGTCGGCAATAGTTACTACCTGTACTGATTCCGGGATAATTGACTCAGTTGTGTTCAAGGCATCCAGCCATCTAATACTTTCTTTTTGAGAGGTCGATTTTTGTTTTCTGTCTTCGGCTTTTCCTAGCTCTTCTTCCTTCCTTGACCACACTTGCTGCCCAATGATGCCTAATGGTATTCCCTGTGGAGAGGTTGTGAAGACTGAGTGGACTTTTAATCCTTTAGCATATTTACTGTCCAGATATCCTGTTCCCGATAGTGCTTTGTGGCTTGTGTAGTTCAGTTCGGTTGTATCTTGAATTGCCAACACCACCGGATGCTTGGCAATTCGTATCGTGGTGTAGGCAGGGGGGCAGGCGAAGAAAAAAAATATGACCTGAGTAAATTGGATAATTTATTTTTTGGAAGTCCCTGACGATAGCGAACCAACAGCTCCTCCGTACTTATATGGTTAACGATCGCAATCCGTTTCGGCATAAGACTCAGATCGATGCACTGCAACTGTTATGCCCTCTACAGCATGGTCTATTTACGATCGCAAAATAATTAAGAAAAGCTTGAAAACTCCCTATTTTAGGTAATGCACATTACGATGCATTTCTACAGTGCGTAAGTCCTAGATATGTAGCGACAGTTAAGAGGATGATAACTGCCCCTACAATTGGGTGAAATGAACTGCAAAAAACAGAGACTCAATCCTCAGCTTTTGTTGAATACATAGCAGTTTCTGTTTGCAGTCCTTGATGACGATTTGGTTTGATAAAGCGTTCTGTTGTCGTCTTAATAACGATGTACAAAATTGGCACTACAAACAAACTCAAAAAAGTCGCAATTAACATCCCACCAAAAACTGCTGTTCCCAAAGATTGCCGACTTCCCGCGCCAGCACCTGTAGCAATAGCTAACGGGAAAATTCCCAAAAGTGTAGAAAAGGCAGTCATCAAAATTGGACGTAACCGTTCTTGTGAAGCCTCAATTACTGCTTTAGTAATCGAAAGCCCTTCTTCTCGCAATTGGTTAGCAAATTCCACAATTAAAATTGCGTTTTTACTAGCTAAACCAATCAACATTACTAAACCAATTTGGCAATAAACATCATTCGCAAAACCCCGCATTGATTGAGCTATAAGCGCTCCAAAGATAGCTAAGGGAACTGATAACAAAATGATAAAGGGATCAATGTAGTTTTCGTATTGAGCGGCTAATACCAAAAACACAAAGATTATTCCTAATCCAAAGATTAGGGGTGCTAAACCACCAGAATCTATTTCTTCTAATGCAGTCCCTGACCATTCATAGCCATAGCCTGCTGGTAAAACTTCTTTAGCAACTTGTTCCATTGCCTTAATTGCGTCTCCAGAACTAGAGCCAGGGGCGGCGGCACCATTAATTTCAATTGAGCGGAACAGATTGTAGTGATTGATAGTTTGCGCTCCCACAGTCGGAGTAACTGTGACTAAATTACTCAAAGGAATCATTTGATTCTTTTGAGAACGAACGTATAGTTTACCAATATCTTTTGGGTTGGAACGAAACTGTTGATCTGCCTGGATATACACCCGGTAATTACGCTGCTGGAGATTGAAATCATTCACATATTGCGATCCCAAAGCAGTTTGTAAAGTACTGAAGACATCATCTATAGAAACTTGCAATGCTTTGGCTTTATTGCGGTCTACTTCCACAAGCAATTGTGGTGTATCTGCGGCAAAAGTACTAAATACAGCTTGTAATCCTGGTGTTTGATTAGCTTTACCTAGCAACTTACCCATCGACTGTACCAAATTTTCTAAGCCACCGTTACCTCTGCGGTCTTGCAATTGAAAGACGAAGCCGCCAAAGTTACCTAAACCCTGAATTGGTGGCGGGTTCACAGGAAAAACCCTGGCTTCTGGGATTGCCAATAACTTGCCTTGCAAGCTGCCAATAATCGCCTGTACTGATTGATCGGGTTTTGAGCGCTCATCCCATGATTTTAAAGTGGTAAATATGATGCCGCTATTGGCGGTGCTACCACTAAAACCAAATCCTCCGATCGCAAAAGTTCCCAGGACTTCAGGAATTTGTAGAATTTCTTTTTCTACCTGTGCAATCACATCGCTGGTATATTGCAACGAAACCCCTTGCGGCCCTTGAATGATGGTGATGAAGTAACCTTCGTCTTCATCGGGTAGAAAGGCTGTCGGTACTGTGGTGTATAGCCAAGCAGTCATTCCCAAAGAAACAATAAATAGTCCAATGACGATGCTTTTGAATCGTACCATCCAGGTAAGCGATCGCTCATAGCTTGACCTTACCCATTCCAGGAACCGATTAATTAGGTCAAACAGCCAGCCAATCCACCTGGGCGGTCTTTGTCCTTGACGCAGCAACACCCCACATAAAGAAGGCGTTAGGGTCAAAGCCAAAAAAGTTGAAATCGCAATAGAGAAAGCGATCGTCAGGGCAAATTGCCGATAAAGTGCGCCTGTTGTTCCCGGGAAAAATGCCACTGGCACAAACACCGCCATCAACACTAATGAAGTGGCAATAACCGCACCAAACAGTTCCGCCATTGATTCACTAGCCGCTCGGCGAGGACTAATTCCTTTATCCTGAATAAAACGGCTGATTTGCTCCACCACAACGATCGCATCGTCTACCACCATCCCCGATGCTAGAGTCAGACCAAATAAAGTCAAACTATTAATGGAAAAGTTAAAAATTTTGATGAAAACAAATGTCCCAATTAGTGCTAGGGGAATAGTCAGGGCTGGAATTAAAGTGGTTCGCCAATCTTGCAAGAACACAAAAATTACAATCACAACTAGCACTACCGCTTCAATCAGAGTCTTGACCACTTCTGTCATTGACTCTTCTACGAAGGATGTTGTGTCAAAAGCTACCTGATATTTCAGTCCTGGTGGAAAACTCGGTGCCAATCGGGCCAGTTCGGTTTTGACTCCCCTAGCTACATCTAAAGCATTACTGCCAGGAACCTGATAAATTCCTAGACCTACAGCATCGTTGCCACGAAATCGCAGAAATGAACTGTAGTTTTCTGCACCCAGTTCCGCCCTACCTACATCTTTAAGCTTAACTAAAGTACCATCACCTTCAGTTTTGAGGACAAGTTCTTCAAATTCTGATGGTTCTGCCAATCGGCTAGCAGCACGCACATCAAGTTGATACCTCTGCCCTTCAGGAGCCGGTTCTTGTCCAATTCTCCCTGCACCAACTTGCAAGTTCTGTTCGGACAAGGCATTTGCTACATCCTTAGTCGTTAGCCCCCGATTGGCAAGCCGACTTGGATCTAACCACAGGCGCATTGCATAGCGACGTTCACCAAAAATTTGAGCGTTGCTCACCCCTTTGACTCTTTTTAAAGCATCTGCTAAGTAAAGGTCGGCATAGTTGCTTAAGAATATATTGTCGTATTGATTATTCTCAGCGAATAAACCAATTGCTAAGAGAATGTTGCTAGATTCTTTAGATACGCGCACTCCGGTGCGCTGTACAGAGTCTGGTAGTTGTGGTTGGGCAATGGAAATACGATTTTGCACATCCACAGCCGCAATATCTTTATCTCGCGATGAGTCAAAGGTGGCTGTAATGGTACTAGTACCATCGTTACTGCTGCTGGAAGTGAGATATCTTAGTCCCTCAATCCCGTTGATCTGCCTTTCTAAAATATTTGTAACTCCGCTTTCTACGACTTCTGCACTAGCTCCGCTATAGTTCGAAGTTACACTGATTTGGGTGGGACTAATTTCTGGAAACCTAGCGATCGGTAGTGAGGGAATACTGATTAATCCTATTAAAAGGATAACGATTGCACAAACCGATGCAAAGATTGGCCGCTTAATAAAGAAGTCAACAAACATAGTTTAAAAAATTGGGCACTTGTACTGAGTGGAGCCGTAAAGCCTGCCTGCGGCATAGCTACGCTTCGGGCGCAGCCTCTGTCTGCGACACGCTGCGCGAACGTAGAGAAGTATTGGGCATTGGGCAGAAGCCAGAAGTTCTTTAATTTTGAATTTTGAATTTTGAATGATTTCTCCCGTCTTCAGTTAAGGCTTTTTACCCACTTCTTGCGGAGCAGGAGCGATGGGAGCGCCATTAGTTAGGTTGAGAATACCGGAAACAACAATTTTCTCTCCAGCTTTTAGTCCTTGGATAACTTGATAATTATTTCCCTCAATAACTCCCAATTTCACAGGTTTTTGTTGAGCAACTAAAGATGGCGCTCCAGGTTTAGGCTTTTCTGCTGGTGCTTGAGCCACAAACACAAAAGTCTCCCCACCCAAACGAGATATTGCTGTAACTGGAATTAAAATTCCTGGACGTTCGTTCCAAATCACTTTGGTTTGCACTGTCTGGCGATTGACCAATTGATTTCTAGAATTACCAAAGTTGGCTTTAACCAAAACTGTCTGCGAATCCGAACTAGCATTTGGAGAGATGAAACTCAGTTTACCCCTTGCTGTGGGTAGACCTTGGGCGTTCAGCATTTGCACTGGTAATCCTAAGCGCAGCTTTTTGGCTTCTTCTATGGGAACGGAAATATTCAGTTCTAAAGAGTCATTTCTAGTTAGTGTAGTGAGTTGATCTGCTCTTTCCACAAAATCTCCCACCTTTGCTGGAATATCACCAACAATACCAGTGAAAGGTGCCAGAACTTTTGTATATTGCAGTTGGACTTGGGCAGCTTGGACTTCGGCAGCTGCTTGACTTACTTGCGATCGCGCTTGGGCAATTTCTTCTGGACGGGAACCATTTTCTAGTTGCCTTAAGTTTTGTTTCTGTTGTTCTAAGGCTCCAGTTAGTTCATTAACACTAGAATTTCTGCTTTGGCGAAGTTGGTCTAGGCGTTTCTGGGCAACGACAAGGGCAGCTTCAGCACTTTGCTGTTCTTTGACATATCCTTCTAAGGTATCTTGAGAAACTGCGCCCTCTTTTCTCAATTGGGCATAGCGCTTGGCTCGTGATTGTGCTAATTCCACATCAGATTTAGCTGATTGAATTTGAGCCTCAGCCTGAGCAATTTCTTGTGGTTGCGATCCTGATTGGGCATCTCGAAGACGAGCTTGAGCTTGGGTTAACTGCGCTCTAGCTTGGCCAATTTCTTCTTGTCGTGCACCCGCTTCCAATTCAGCAAGACGTGCTTGAGCTTGTGCTAGTCCAGCTTTTGCTTGTAATAATTGCGCTTGGACACTATCACTTTCCAGGCTAATAATAGCTTGCCCCTGTTGAACACGGTTGCCCTCTTGAATGAAAATATTAGTAATTCGTCCATCAACCTGTGGCTTGATGATTACCGAACGTGGAGCCTCTAAGGAGCCAATAAACTCCGAACTTTCTTGCACTGTTTCAGTTTGCACAGTCGCTAGCTTGACGGGAATTGCCATCGGTTGACCAGCAGCAGGCCCACCTGCTCCTGGATTACTAGCATTACTAGTTTGCCACCAGCGCCAACCAAAACCAATACCTGCAACTAGCAGAACAATTCCCAATATCATGGGCCAACGCCGTTTCTGAGGTGGCTTAGGCGATCGCTCTAGTTTTGGGAGGGACTCTTGACTAGAATCATTAACAGCAGAGTGTTCTATTTCAACAGGCAGATGAGAATCAGGGAACTCAGAATGGGACATCTTCGGTTTCTCGTCTTGTGGATTTAGACTTGGGCAATCTACTCTTTGCTAAAAAAGCATTGTTTGAATAGTTTTTAGCCCTCTTTTCTTGATGTTGGTGACAAATATTAATTTAGGTATTGGGGCGATCGCTCATGTTGTGTAGCACTTGAAACGAGCCAATGTCTACTAGCACACTATGGTTATTTTGTACATTACTTGGCTCCTAGCAATTTTTTAAAGTGTAATTTATAAAACTTTTTTAGTCAGCACAACCTCAGGACTCTAGCTCAAAGAAAAACACGGTTTATCTTGTTGCGGGCAAATTAACAGAACATCCTGCCTCTTTCAATGGCAAAGTGCTAATACCGCGCACAAATAAATTGACACAAGTTTCGATGTAGCATTCACGACTGTATTCCAGTGTGCTAGGGATATCGCTAAAACGCAGGATACCGTGAAGCAACATACCCGTGAAACTATCCACAGATGCTTTCAAATCTATATCTGAAGACACCGTGCCCTTCTCTTGACTTTTCTGCAAGTACACAACCAGCTGTTCGCGCAATGATTTGTCAGTTTCGTATAAGACCAGACGGGCAGCCTGGGGATGTCGCTTCGCTTCCCCAATAAATGTCCGAATCAGGTCTTCATGCTCCTCCATGATCTGGTTGCAAAGCCTTGCATAATTCTTGAGGTCAATATATAGGTCTTGAGTCCAGTTGTCCTGATGGGCTAAAGCTTTTGCCTGTAAAGCGATCGCTTCGGTAATCACAGCAGCTAGTAGTTGCTCTTTGTTCTGGAAATGACGGAATAAAGTTACCTCATTGACCGCAGCAACGCGAGCAATTTCTCGCGTTGTAGCTCCAGTTAAACCAGCCGTCGCAAACACTTTAGTTGCTGCCTTTATCAAGCGTGCATGGGTTTGTGCCGTCCTTGATGCTAAGTTTTCCATGAGTGTTTGCAAGTGCTTGCTTGCATTATAACCACATAAAAGGCGAGATTCGTATAAATTACAGATCAGTTTATCGCTCTTAAGTTATAGTGAATACTGATCTTAGGGAAGAGAAGAGTATGGAGCAATGCCAACTCTTGGAGAGGCTTGTCTGCAACACCCTCCCGCGAATGGCAGGCTACGCCTACGCTGTTAGTTCAGCTTTATTAAGCAAGGTTGCAAGTTTCATCGAGTTATCCTCACCACAAACGACGTGCAATCAATCAGTATTCTCTAGATTCGTATTTTTTAGCAATCTCAACTTCCTACACTTAGGTCACCCGATCGGTTGATTATTAACTCACCCATTTGGGTGATTTAATTTTTTCTAATTAGGGTTTTGGTTTCACAATAGCTAATTAAGAGAGCATCCCATTTTGATAATAAAAATCCTCAGTCTCCAGCTATGTTCAACCATCGACAACTGATTTCTTGGAATTCAATTTCGGCAAGATACGCACAGTTGATTTTCGAGTAGTAACAACATGAGAAAGCAGCCCTTCATACCGATCAAGTGCTTGCTCCAAAGAATAGTTTTCTTCGGCAAACTGTCTCCCTGCGTTACCTAACCTCGCCCCTAGAGTAGGATTAGCATATAAATCATGCACCGCAGCAGCCATTGCATCGGGTGATTCTGGCTTCACAATTATTCCACCCCCACTGAGTTGGATTGCTTTTGCAGCAGTACCACTAGGAGGAACTGAACCCACAATCGGGCGACCACTTGCCAACAGTAGTGGTATTTTTGAAGGCATATTGAACGAAATCACATTGCGCTTTTGCACAATCAACCCTACATCAGATGCTGCTAGCATTTCGGGTAGTTTTTCTCGCGGCTGCAACGGTAGCAGCAAAACATTATCTGCTCCATTTACAAGGCAATATTCCTGCAACCTCTGCAATGCTATTGATTCACCAACGATAACAAAGACAATATCCCTAATATGATGTAAGTGAACTGCTGCTTCTATTACTGTTTCTAAACCTTGCGTTAGAGCAATGTTGCCCGAATAAAGGACTACAAATTTTCCATCAAGTTGATGGCTAGATATCCAGGAATTCTTCTGTTTTGGTAAGGGGCAGATGAAATTTACATTCACCCAATTGGGAATACAAACGATTTTATTAACAGGTACTCCTTTATTCACTAAATTTTCCCTAAACCCATCGGCAATGACAGTAATAGTGTGTGCAGTTCGATATCCAAATTTCTCTAAGGCTGCAAGAGTTCGGATCATCCACTTGTTTTTCAATAGCCCGATACGTACGGCAGCGTCTGGTAAAATATCTTGCACATTTAGAACTACTGGACAGTTGTATAACCAACTAAATATTGTTGCTGGTAAAATAGCTAAAAGAGGCGGAACTGTTAAGATAATCACATCGGGGCGTCCGCCTTTGAAAGCTTGGGGTAAGCTCATAAAAACAAAACTTAACTCTAGTAATAGCCGATCTACTAAGTTAGGTTTAGACTTAATTCGGAGGTAACTTCGTTGAATGGTGACACCATTTTTTTGCTCAGTAACGTACCATTTACCCTGATACTCATCGTAAATTTTACGCTCAGGATAGTTGGGCATTCCGGTAATCACCCGCACTTCATGACCTCGCTTTACTAATCCTTCTGCCAATTCAGTCATTAAGGGAGCAATTCCAATCGGCTCTGGATGATAGTTGTAGGAATATATCAGAATGTGCATAGGCTATTTATAAATTTGGTGAAGACAGCCTGAGATAAGCGCATTTATTGCTAATTTCAGTAGGGACTGTTACTTTAATTATTTAATTTACATTGTGATTAAGTTATGATTTTTTTAAATCATAATTTCGATAAGCACTACTTAGAATTTTCTAAATAGATTTTAACAGTTATTAGTTCTCAAATATTCGTTTTTCTGCTTGGATAAAATTCCTTAACCGTATAGTAAAAAGTTACCAGTGTTAACTAATGGCTTTTGACTGTTCACTATTTAAGGTTTCTACTATATATGTAATGATCGTTAACTTATTTAAAAGCGAATTTAATCGTTAAATTTACACTCAGGAGATTGTAACATGATATTTAATATCATGCATATAACCCGCATTCCGCCTTGAAAACTGGCACATTAGGTATTTTTAACCAAGTAATGAGTATTGCATTCATGGGTGGACATCCGATTTTTTCAGTAATTCAAAGGCACTAACTTTTTAGCGCTAGTCTCTTGAGTAGCTTCGTATTTGGATCTGTGATTGGAAAAAGCCGTAATGTATCAAATGTAATGCAGCGCAACATCATCTTGATAGATAAAGTTGAAATCAACACCTTGATTTAGATTGTTAAATGCTGCGGTTATTGCTACCCTACGTAACATTAAAAGTAGCGCTGATTGCTGTGGTAAAGGGAATTTTGGCGAAAATATTTTTTATTGTCATAAGGCTCTTTTATTACTCTCGTTAAAGAATATTTAGAACATTATTTTGTTTCTGCGTACTTGGTTCCAACCAAGTGAGGCTTTGAAAAAGATTCAAGGTCAGTATTTTATTTTTCTCTCTTCAGATATATAAAAGAGCGATAACTCCAAACTTGATTTAGATCATGCAGATATCAATTTATAAACAACACTAACTTAACTATAAAATATGTATAAGTAAATACCGAATGAAAATACGATAAAAATGTAATAAATCAATGAAGATAAACACTTTTTTTGTGAAGTTTTGGAGAAATGCCAAGTCTATTTAACAAACCTAAGTTTGACTTTATCCATTTTAGGGATGTATCTGGCAAGGCTTACTCACTGATTTTCCAGCTTGGTCAACTGTTTACGGCTATTTTTGGATGTGGAGTAAAGATGGAACATACAGCAGTTTGCTTTTTAAGTGAGGCACAAAATGCAGGACTTACGCATCATAAGACCTCTTGCATAAATCAGAAATTAAGAACCCCACCCCGCCAAAGCTACGCTTTGTCTCCCTGCTCACTCTTTACGGTCGTTAACAGTTATCTATCAGTCATCGGTCATCGGTCATCGGTCATCAGCCTTCATGTAACCCCCGCCTCAAAACCATTAGTTTTGTACTTTATACAAATGAAAACTGCGGTATTTAAAGACTCACGAGAAACATTCAAACTCTAGTTGCCTCAAAATCACGAGCGATCGCCTGATAATAACTGATAAAGTTGAGCTACGCAAAGTTGAAAACAGTGACCTATGCCTGCGTTTCTATTAGAAGTTGGTACAGAAGAATTACCTGCAAGCTTTCTCAGTGATGCCTTAATACAATGGCGAGAACGGATTCCCCAAAGCCTGGAAGCAAACAGCCTTCAGGGTGAAAGTGTTCAAGTGTACGGTACTCCCCGGCGTTTAGCGGTATTGATTAAAGGTCTACCATCCCAGCAAGCAGACCGAGAAGAAGAAATTAAAGGGCCCCCCGCCCAAGCCGCCTTTAAAGATGGTCAGCCTACTGCTGCTGCTGTCGGCTTTGCCAAAAAGCAAGGTGTGGAACTAGATACGCTCTTCCTTCGCCCCACTGACAAAGGGGAATTTGTCTTCGTGCAAAAAAAAATTCCTGGCCGTCCTGTGGCAGAAATTTTGACAGAACTGGTTTTTCAATGGATTTGGGGTTTGGAAGGTAAGCGCTTAATGCGTTGGGGAGATGGAGATGAGAGATTTTCTCGACCGATTCGCTGGCTGGTAGCTTTGTTAGATGAGACGGTGCTACCTCTAGAATTAGTAAATGGTTCTAAAACGATTCAGAGCGATCGCATTTCTCAAGGTCATCGCGTTTTACATCCTGAACCTGTGACAATTGCTCAAGCTACTGATTATGTTACCGCCCTCAAGTCTGCCTATGTCAACGTTGACCCAGAAGAACGGGCAAATATGATCAAAGAGCAAGTAAAGGCAGTAGCAGAGAGTTTAGGCGGGTATACAGTAATTTACCCCGATTTATTAGAGGAAGTAACCAACCTTGTAGAATATCCTTCTACAGTTGTCGGTAAATTTGAACCAGAATTTTTGGAATTACCAACTGAAGTAATTACTGAAGTTATGGTTACTCATCAGCGTTATTTCCCTGTATTCAAACCAGATAGTTCTGAGCAAGAATTATTGCCCAATTTCATCACCATTTCTAATGCTGATCCCAAGAAATCAGATATTGTTGCCGTCGGGAATGAAAAAGTAATTTGTGCCAGATTAGCTGATGGCAGATTTTTCTACGAAGCTGATTTAACTAAGCCAATAGAAAGCTTTTTACCCCAGTTAGAAAAAGTCACCTTCCAAGAAGAATTGGGTTCGGTGCGTACCAAGATAGATAGAGTAGTCAAGATTGCCGAGCAAATTACTACCCAATTAGGATTAGCAGAAAATCAAAGTCAAAAGATCCAACGTGCTGCTTTATTATGTAAAGCAGATTTGGTAAGTCAAATGGTTTATGAATTTCCCGAATTGCAAGGCATTATGGGAGAAAAATATGCCTTAGCCAGTGGTGAAGATGCCGAAGTAGCAAAAGCAATTTTTCAACATTATTTGCCAACAGGAGCAGGTGACAAATTACCCGAAACACTCACAGGGCAAATTGTCGGCTTGGCAGATAGATTAGATACTTTGGTAAGTATCTTTGGTTTAGGGTTAATTCCTTCTGGCTCATCTGATCCCTTCGCTTTGCGTCGGGCTGCTAATGCTATAGTTAAAATTACTTGGTTTTATAATCTGCCGATAAATTTAGATAATTTATTGGCACAAATAGCAACAGATTTTGCAGTAAAGTATCAGAAAGATCAGGCATCATTAACCGCAGCATTACAAGAGTTTTTCTTACAACGCATCCGCACTCTACTGCAAGAAGAAAAGCAGATTGATTACGACTTGGTAAATGCAGTTTTGGGAGAAAATGACCCAGAATACACAGAACGGACGTTAAAGGATTTATTGGATGTGCGCGATCGCGCCTTATACTTACAACAAATCCGCAACGACAGTACCTTAGATAACATCTACGAAACCGTTAACCGTTCCACACGATTAGCAGCCCAAGGTGATTTGGATACAAAACAGCTAGAACCGACAACAATCGTTCGTCCAGAATTATTCCAAAAACCCTCTGAGGCAGCTTTGTATAATGCCTTAATCGAATCAGTACCGCAAACTAAAACAGCACAGCAGACACGAAATTATCAACTGTTAATAGCAGCACTAGCAAAAATTGCTCCGACAGTTAGTAACTTCTTTGATGGCCCAGATAGCGTATTAGTTATGGACTCCGATCCAGAAATTAAGCGTAATCGATTGCACTTACTGGGATTGATTCGCAATCATGCCCGTGTTTTAGCTGACTTTGGTGCGATCGTCAAAAATCTGTAGCGTAGGTCAACAAAAAGTTGTGTAATTTTTGCCAATAGACGCTACTATAGGGAGTGCTTAACCAGGGACTCTGCTGCAATCTATGCCTAGAGCTACTGTAATTGGGTTGGGAAAGTCCGGTGTTGCTGCGGCGAGATTGTTGAAAGGAGAAGGTTGGGAGGTAGAGCTAAGTGATAGCAAAACCTCCGAAACCCTCCTACAACAACAACAAGAACTCGCTGCCGAGCAAATAACCGTTAAACTAGGCCAATCCCCAGAATTGAATGGTGCTAATTTACCCCAATTAATAGTTGTTAGTCCTGGCGTGCCTTGGGATATTCCCGTATTAATCAAGGCACGCCAATTAGGTATTGAAACCATCGGGGAAATGGAACTTGCTTGGCGAAATTTACGCTCGCTACCTTGGGTAGGAATTACAGGTACTAACGGCAAAACTACTACCACAGCTTTAATTGCTGCCATTTTTCAAGCAGCAGAATTAGACGCGCCCGCCTGCGGTAATATTGGCTACGCCGCTTGTGATGTTGCCCTATCTTGGAAGGGGAGAGGGGCAGGGAGCAGGGAGCAGGGAGCAGGGGGAGCATTTGATAATTCCTCACTCTTAACTCCTAACTCCTCACTTTTAACTCCTAACTTCTCACTCGATTGGGTGATTGCGGAAGTTAGCAGCTATCAAATAGAATCTTCGAGTTCTCTTGCACCACGTATCGGTGTTTGGACGACTTTCACACCAGATCATCTGAGTCGCCATAAGACTTTAGAGAATTATTACAACATCAAAGCCAAGCTGTTACGTCAATCCGAATTGCAAATATTCAATGGCGATGATCCCTTCTTGAGGCAACAAGGTTTAAGTGCTTGGCCTAATGCTTATTGGACAAGTGTAAAAGGAAAAGATTTCCTGATTAGCGAAAAAGGCTTTTACATCGAAGACGACTGGGTTGTGGAGAAATTGACTGCAACCTCTATACCAGAACCAATTGTGAAAGTATCTACTTTGCGAATGGTGGGAGAACATAACCAACAAAATCTCTTGATGGCAGTAGCAACTGCACGATTAGCGGGAATTAATCGTGATGCGATCGCACGTGCTATTGTTGAATTCCCCGGTGTTGCTCATCGTTTGGAGCATATCTGCACTTGGGAAGGTATTGATTTCATTAACGATAGCAAAGCCACTAACTACGATGCTGCCGAAGTTGGTTTAGCATCTGTGAAAAGTCCAGCGATTTTAATTGCTGGTGGAGAAGCTAAAGCAGGTGATGATACTGGCTGGCTAGCACAAATTCAAACCAAAGCTGCTGCTGTGTTATTAATTGGCTCTGCTGCACCCACATTTGCCCAACGCCTCCAAGAGGTGGGGTATTATTCTTACCATATTGTGGAAACGATGGAAAGGGCAGTTCCTAGAGCGGCGGAATTAGCTAAGGAGTATGAAGCACCTGTGGTGTTGCTATCTCCGGCTTGTGCAAGTTTCGACCAGTACCCGAATTTTGAGGTGCGGGGCGATCGCTTCCGTCAGTTGTGCCTTGCTTGGGCAGAAGGAGAGAAGCTTCAATACAACTCGATTCTTTCATCTTCTCTGCCTTAATTCATTTATTGTGTAACTTGCAGCTACACAGTGAATGAGTTGTGTAACCTCAAAGTGCGGTGCGATCGCATTTTACACAGACTTAAATATTCTAGAAGGATTGTTTAGAGCTAATTTAGTGGTTTCCTATAATCGTGTTTTGATGTAGTTTGTAACTTCAACCTCATGAGCGATGCTTGTAGGTTTAGGAATAGGTAAACCATCTTCTAGCATTCCTTCTAGATGAAATTCAATAGCTTCTGCAATCATCTGCTTGACTTCTTCTAAGGTTGCACCTGTAGTTACACAACCTGGTAAATCAGGGACATAAGCAGAGTAATTACTATTCGCCTTTTCAATCACCACTACGTAATGCATTGCCGTTCTCCTTATAATTGTGCTTGCCTCCAAATACTACTGAGAGTACCAGGGGCTAAGTCGTCAGACAATTTACCTGGAACTGTAACTAAACCTAGAACACCGATTCACTAATAAAAGGCGAGGTTGAAAAACCGGATTTTTAGGTCATTTCAACCACAGTTTCTTTCTTGTGCCTAAAAGAAACCCGAGTTTTTCGTCATGACTCTGAATACTGAATCGGTGTTCTAGTTTATCAGGATGCTTGAACTGTCGATGACTACCTTTAGTTCTATCAAGATACCAACCATCAGCTTCCACTCGCTTGATTACATCACGTACTTTCATGTTACTACTTATCTCTACAGGGAAAATTTCTGTTACAGATAGAGTGCCTTATTGAAAAAGCAAAGTAAACACAATTATGTCGCAATTCTGTCCGTCATTTTGTCGTGGGTTTCAGCATTGCTAAGTAGAGGGACAAAAACATTTCTCATGAATCGAGTGGCTCAAAATGAAATGCTAAAGTTAATAATCAAGCTTTTCTAGAGCTACATTCTCTCTCCCAGATAAAATTTATATATGAACGCTACACAAGAAAAACTAAAAGTTCAGCTTGAGCAGGCAATAGTTGCGGCTTTTGGCGCTGATTTTGCTGGAGTAGATCCAATTTTGGTTTCTGCTAGCAATCCTAAATTTGGTGATTATCAGGCGAATGTGGCTTTATCCTTGAGTAAAAAGTTAGGATTGCAACCAAGAGCGATCGCAGGTGCGATCGTTGAGAAACTAGATGTATCCGAAATCTGCGAACCGCCAGAAATCGCTGGGCCAGGATTTATCAATCTGAAACTGAAAACGGTATATCTGGAAGCACAGCTGAACGAAATACAAGCTGATCCCCGGTTGGGAGTTGCTGCTGCAAAAATTCCCAAGCGGGAAATTGTGGATTTTTCCAGTCCGAATATTGCCAAAGAAATGCACGTTGGACACTTGCGTTCTACGATTATTGGTGATTCCATCGCCCGAATTTTAGAATTTCAAGGACACGATGTTTTACGGTTAAATCATGTGGGTGATTGGGGTACGCAGTTTGGAATGTTAATCGCCTATCTGCGGGAAGTTTACCCAGACGCACTTACCACCGCAAATGCTTTAGATATTGGTGATTTAGTTTCTTTTTACCGCAAAGCCAAACAACGGTTTGATACAGATGCAGCTTTTCAAGAAACAGCACGGCAAGAAGTTGTAAGATTACAAGCAGGTACAGAAGATACACTCCATGCTTGGAAACTCCTGTGCGAACAGTCGCGGCAGGAGTTTCAAATAATTTATGACTTGCTGAATATCGAGATAATTGAACGTGGGGAATCTTTTTATAACCCTTTACTATCTGGCGTTGTAGATGATTTAGAAAAATCTGGCTTACTGGTAGAAAACCAAGGGGCAAAATGCGTTTTCTTGGAAGGGTTTACAAATAGAGAAGGTGAACCTTTGCCCTTAATTGTGCAGAAATCAGATGGCGGCTATAACTACGCTACAACAGATTTAGCATCCCTCCGCTACCGGATTCAAAAGGATCAAGCAAAGCGGATAGTTTATGTAACAGATGCTGGACAAGGAAACCACTTTGCCCAATTTTTCCAGGTGTCACGCAAAGCTGGATGGATTCCCGATGATGTGGAATTAGTGCATGTACCCTTTGGGTTGGTGTTAGGAGAAGATGGGAAGAAATTCAAAACTCGTTCTGGGGATACTGTGCGGTTACGCGATTTATTAGATGAAGCTGTTTCTCGTGCCCATGCTGACCTAAAAACCAGATTACAAGAAGAAGAACGCCAAGAAACTGAAGAATTCATTAATGAAGTTGCTAGGGTAGTTGGCATCAGTGCAGTTAAGTATGCAGACTTAAGCCAAAACCGCACCAGCAACTATATTTTCAGCTACGACAAAATGTTAGATTTCAAAGGTAATACTGCGCCTTATATGCTGTATGCTTATGCGCGGATTCAGGGGATTAGCCGCAAGGGTGATATTAACTTTAAAGAGTTGGGAAGCAATGCTGTTTTGTTACAGCATGAAACAGAATTAGCGCTGGCAAAATATTTACTTCAACTAGATGAAGTTATTAGTAATGTAGAGCAAGATTTGCTGCCCAATCGTTTATGTGAGTATTTGTACGAACTGAGTAAAAAGTTTAATCAGTTTTACGATCGCAATCAGGGAGTTCAGGTGTTGGAGGCGGAGGAACCACAGCGCACATCACGCTTGATTCTGTGTGATTTGACTGCTAGAACTCTAAAGTTGGGATTATCTTTATTGGGAATTCAAGTATTAGAGAGGATGTAATTTTTTTAACGTAAAGTATGCAGAGTAAGAGTTAAGCTGATTTTTTCTTTGCGTACTTTGCGGTTTTTTAATCCTTTTGGCGGAAGATCAATAGTACCAGATGTTTCTGTGTTTACTTGGCAAAGAATTCCTCGTGATGAAAATGGCCAAGTCGCCAACGTCTTCCAAGCCGCTCCCGATTGGACTATAGAGATTCTATCGCCCGATCAAAGGCAAACGAAAGTTACAAAAAATATCCTGCATTGCCTGAATTATGAAACACAAATGGGTTGGCTGATTGATCCAGAAGAACAAACGGTATTTGTGTACATCCGCAATCAACAGCCAATCATGTTGGATGAACCAGAAGCTTTACTCCCTGTGCCAGATTTTGCGAGTGAGTTGAGGCTGACATTAGAAGATTTATTTCGATGGCTGTTGGAGTAAACCAAAATCTGACGAATTGAATCAGGAAATACACCAAGTGCAGCAGGTTTTATGGGTAGGAATCGGTTGTAAACGGGGAACCTCATGGCAGTTGATTGATTGGGCAATAGAGCAAGCCTTTGGAGAAAATCAACTTTGTCAAAGTGCGATCGCAGGGATTGCTACAATTGACACTAAAGCCTCAGAATTTGGTTTAGTAAAACTTTGCCATCTCCGCAACTTGCCCCTAAAAACTTTTTCTGCCCAAATCCTTCGCTGTGTCTGTGTCCCCAACCCTGCCACAATTACCGAACACAAAGTAGGTACACCTAGCGTAGCAGAGGCAGCTGCTATTCTTGCAGCTACTCAAACCCCATTGTTGACTGTTTCTCCTTTTACCAGCACAAAAGCATTGGGAGTGAGATTCCTAATTCCTAAACAGATTTTCAAGCTAGAAGGGCAACCAGGAGCGGTAACACTAGCTGTTGCCCAAGCCCCCACTCCGGAATTGCTAGAGTGAAAAACATCCAATACCAATTTGAAAAAAGAATGCGACAGATGGGTAGGGGCACAACATTGTTGTGCCCTTACAAATAATTGATGTGTCGCAAACATTATTTGAATTGGTATAATTTGCATAAGCGAATTATACATAACTCTTGTGGGGTGGGCAATATGAGCGCCCTAGTTATGCAAGTTAAACGTGGAACAGCTTATTACAAAACTGTACTAATTTTTCTAGTCAACAACTCTCAAAAAATAGTTAATTACGCTAGAAACAATAGCTAGCACAATTGAACCTAACAAAGCAGGTAAAAAGCCCCGAATCTCAAACCCAGAACCAGGAGTTAAAGCACTTGCCAACCAAAGGGTTAAAGCATTGATCACTAATGTAAATAAACCAAAGGTGAGCAAGGTAATCGGAAATGTCAAAATCCGCAAGATTGGTCTAATAAATGCATTAACCAGACCAATAACAAGGGCAGCAATCAAGGCAGTCACAAAATTCTTGATAAAGAATCCCGGAACGATATTAGCAGTAAGAAATAAGGCCACCGCAGTACCGAGCCAAGTTAATAAAAAGTGTTTCATAAGGTTTTTTAGAGGAATTAGCAGTAAGTTTAATTAATTTCACTGTTACCGATTGTGATCTGTAACACTATCAGATGTTCCTGTGCTTGACTTTTAAAGTTGCCATTATTTTCTGTCAGCCCAAAAGTAATGTAATTTTTCAGTGCTGGCATAGAGAAATACTTCTAATCGGTGTATCTTTATCCTATTGCAGGATGTACCGCATTAAATTCATAAAAATTTCTGTAAGCGCAAAATCTTTACAGAGGTTTATTGAAGTTGAAAAACCTCTGTACTTTGGGGATCTCTAAAAAAGAATAACTTCAGAACTTTGAAGCATCTTGTCCGCGCCTTTAGTTACAGGCAAAGTAGATGCTCCTTAGCAAGACTAACGCCGCAAAAGAGCCTCCCAGGTAGAGCCACCAACTACACCGTCAGCTTCTAAACCATAGCGCTTTTGTGCTGCTTTCACAGCTGCCTCAGTTGTCTCGCCAAAGTCTCCATCGGCATCGCCTTTCAAGAAACCAAGCTTTTTCAATTGTTGTTGCAACTTAACAACTTCAGAACCACGTAATCCTATACGCAAAATTGGCAATCCTTCTGAGGTGTATTGAATCCCAGGGGTTCGCTGAGTAGTTGTCTTTGACTGAGTTCGAGTAGTTTGCCCAGCCCGTGTAGTTGACTGAGTTCGAGTAGTTGATGTAGGACGATTCGGCGTTTTTTGTGTGCTTGAAGTTGTAGTTTTTCTTGGGGTAGCAGGTCTTGGCTCAGGGCTAGTAGCAACTTGTGTTACAGCTTTTTTTGGGGTAGTAGGTCTTGGCTCAAGGTTAGTCGCAACTTGTCTTGTGGTAGTAGGTCTTGGTTCGGGGTTAGTCGGGACTTGTGTTACAGCTTGTCTTGGGGGGTTGGGATTTGCAACACTGGTGAGGTTGTTAGCCTGAGTTGGAACAGGAAAATTCGTAGCTGAGTTAAATCTTGGCTGGGATGAAGGGACGGTTGATGCTACTTCTGGTTGATTAGGGAAAAGTCGTTGCCAAGTGCTGGCATCAACAACGCCATCTGGATTTAAGCCAGCTGCTTGTTTAAATCGGGAAACAGCGCTGGCGGTATTCTCAGTATATGTACCATCTACGGCACCAGAGTAAAAACCCAAAAGTTTCAGAGCTGCCTGAAGTTCAGCCACGCGTTCGCCTTGGCTACCAACTTTGAGGATAGGGCGGTTGATAGTATTTCCAGGATTTACTTGGGCAATTTTTTGTGGTGCTGCTATTGATACTACAGCCGTTGAAGCAATAAGCAGAGGCGTAGTGCAGAACAAGAGTATTTCAATGGCTGATAACGATTTAGACCTCTTTGCCCACCAACCCTTTTGCCGTTTTTCCATTCTACAGCGATTTACAGTTGGATCTAGTAATTTTAAGTAACTCAAAATACTTGCTGTCAGGCTGCTTTGCATGGAATTTACTCCCAGAATATTCTCATGCTAATGGTACAGCCGCTTGCTCTAAAAAACAGCTGCTGCATTTTACGATTCCACATTTTCAGTTACGCGATCGCTTGATTAATCGCTTCTTCTTGACCAACCAAAGACAAGTAAGGCTCTTTTAAATACTTACAAGCTGATGCGATCGCATCCTTGGCACTCACAGCCGCAATCAATTCTTGAAACTTGGTGTCAAAATCAATTCCTAAACCCAAAATTTCATACCAGCCGTATATCTGAGCAATTTGCCCATTCGTTTGCTTACCCAAGGCGTACTGTCCCAATATCTTATTTTTAGCAGCTTGGAGTGCGCTTTGGGATACTTCGACGGTAGACAATAAATCTACTTCTGTACGTAGTCCCTCTAAGGCAATGGTGGTATTTTCCGGTGCTGTACCCATGTAAACCACAAATGAGGCTGGAAATAGTCTCGTAGAGTAAAAGGCGGATACTTCATAAGCTAAACCGCGCTTTTCCCGCAATTCGACAAACAAGCGGCTAGAAAGCCCATTTCCCAAGTAGGTACACAGCAACTTCAGGGCGGCATAGTCAACAGAACTCACCGAGGTTCCCAAATAACCAAGCATCACGATTGATTGTTGTGTCTGTATTGGCTTAATCCTTACCTGCGGTTCTACCCTAATCTCAGGCAAATTCAGTATTGGTAGTGCTTGGGCTGGCGCTTGCCAATCAGCAAAAACTTCTTCCACCAACGCTGCTGCATCTGTGGGTGTGACTCTACCAGCAATACTAATTACTACATTATCTGGACGGAAATAAGTTTGGTGATACTCCACTAAATCTGCACGAGTTAAGCGGCTCATGGTGGTTTCATCTCCCAGTACTGACATGGAGTAGGGATGATTTTGGTACATTACCTGCCGCATTTGTTCAAAGGCAACATTGAACGGTTGCTCTTTTTGGGAACGAATATCTTGGAGTGCTAAACGCCGTTCTAGTTCCACTTGAGTTTCGGGAAAAGTAGGCGATCGCAAAATCTGCCCTGCCAATGTTAAAATTTCTCCAAAATCAGATGTTACCGTTTTGAAAGATAGCAAAAAATAATCACTGCCAGCATCTGCACTCAAACTCGCCCCTACAGACTCGACTTTTTCAGCAATTTCCAAACTAGAAAGTCCATCGCATCCCTTTGTCATCACTGCTGATAGCAAATGTGCTAACCCTGCTTGCTCCCGGTTTTCGTTACAACTACCGGCACGCACAAAGATTCGTGCCGCAATAATGTCCGCAGCAGGATTCTCTGCCACCAGCACCACAATGCCATTGTTCAATACGGTGCGATGGATAGGTGATTTTTGCAGCAAGGTTGTCATTTGTCGTTTGTCCTTTGTCATTTGTCATTTGTCAAAAACTAATGCCCCATGCCCAATCCCCAATGACTAACATGGTTTAAGTACAGTAACCGCATAATTCTGCGGCGAAAGATACTGTTTAGCTAATTTTTGTAGTTCTTGGGCATCAAAAGACTGAATCTGCTGCGGATATGTCACAGCTAATTCAACTTGGGCGATGGTATTGTAATAGCCATAAAGTCCTGTAAGCTGATTGGGCGTTTCGGTAGAAAACGCATACTCGTTACATAACAGCCTGCGTGTACGAGCAAGTTCCTGTTCGCTAATTCCTCTAGTCTGCAAATCATCTAAATGAGCGCAAATCAAGGACTCAACTTCCTCCAGATTTTCTGGTTCTAACCAGGCAGTAATTGTAAATAAACTTGATTCCCGTTGTAGAGAAAAATTACTGCAAATTCCTTGTACCAATTGCAAATCTTCTCGCAAATCGCGCACTAAACGCGAAGTTCGACCTTCTGCCAATAACACCGACAACAAATCTAAACCAAAGCCAGCGCGGATTTCTTCTACTCCGGGTACCAGCCACGCCATCAACAATCGCGCTTGCTCTATGCGTGGTAAACACAGTTCTTGACGGTGAATTCCTGTTATCGTTGGCTTTGTCACTTTCTCAAACTGCGGACAATTAGAGCGTTCGGCAAAATCAGCAAATGAATGATTTACCATTTCCAAAGCTGATTCCTGGGCTATACCCCCGGCAATTACCACCGTCATGTTTTCCGGCTGATAGTGGGCGTGGTGAAAACAGCGCATTGCTTCTGGTGATTGCTGCATCAGTTCCTGCTCAGTACCCAGCACCGAACGTCCGTAAGGGTGATGCGGATAAACGCTTTGAATCAGAGCTTGAAATCCTATCCAGTCAGAATCATCCTGACAAGAGCGAATTTCCTCTAGCACCACGTCCCGTTCGCGGCTAAATTCATCTTCTGGAATTGCCGCATTGAGCAGTAGTTCTCCCAAGTAGGGCAGAGTATCTTTTAAATAAGGGGCAGCTGTAGTGAGTGAATAATGAGCATAATCATAGCTTGTCGCCGCATTACTCACGCCACCCCGGTTTTCAACTTTGGAATCGAACATTCCAGGGGGTAGCGTCGCCGTACCTTTAAAAATCATGTGTTCTAAAAAGTGTGCCATGCCGAACCACAGTTCTGGCTCTAGGCTTGCTCCAGCACGCACCCAAACATCCGCCACAACTACAGGAGTAGTGGGAATTTCTTGATGAATAAAAGTTAAACCACTGTCTAGTCGGAAGATCGAGGCTGGAAATATGGTATTAGTTAGTTGTTTTAACAATTTTTGTAGTTTGAAGCACAATTTTAGATAATTTTGTTATCTTAACTCTGAACGATACTTAATTTAGAATCAAGTTATACAGATTTTGTAGAATTGTTCTACTAATGTTGTTTCCACTAACGAGAAATTGGAAGCGTTATGCATTGAGAGGAAAATCCTTTCAGTCAGCACGGAAATTTTATTTGATAAAAGAATAACAGGCTTGGTAATTGAATCAATTCGTTTATTTGATAGCAGTAGTAAGCTTTTAGAAAGCGACTTTTGGTTTGAAATAGCCATAGTACAGATGTATTTGTGTATACAGATACATCTGTACATTAAACATAGGCAAAACCTTTTGGCAAAGGTTGAAAATGTCAAGCAAAGGTTGAAAAACCTAGATTGGGTGGAATATCCTGTATCCGCCCAGGCCCGATCGCTCGCAACGCTTCTTTGAGTAAAATATCTCCAGTATATAAAGCACGTCCGACAATCGCACCAGTCACACCTTGAGGTTCTAACACTAACAAACTCAACAAATCGGTAACAGAACTTACCCCACCAGAAGCAATTATCGGGATGGAAATTACTGCTGCAAGTTCTCGCAAAGCTTCTAAATTGGGACCTATAAGTGTACCGTCCCGGTGGATATCTGTGTAAATTATCGCGGCTGCACCCAATTCTTGCATTTGTACAGCCAATTGAGTTGCTAAAACTTCTGAGGTTTCTAACCAACCGCGAGTTGCTACGCGGCCGTTACGGGCATCAATACCGATAATAATCTGTCCCGGAAATTCTTGGCAGAGTTCTTGCACTAGCTGGGGTTGTTCTACAGCGATGGTTCCGAGAATTGCCCACTGTATCCCTAGATTGAATACTTGTTGCACGCTGGTGCGATCGCGTAATCCTCCACCAATTTCAATGGGCACTGACACAGCATGAGCGATCGCTTCGATTGCCCCCAGGTTTACTACTTTACCCGCTTTAGCACCATCTAAATCGACTATATGCAATCTGGTAGCACCCTGATCTACCCACTGTCTGGCAACATCAGCAGGATTATCGCTAAAAACTTGTGAGCGATCGTAGTCTCCTTGATACAGTCGCACACAGCGACCTTCTAGTAAATCAATTGCTGGAATTACATCCATTTAACTCTTCCTCATAACTCAATGCAATCAAAACCCTAGCTATCGCTGGGGTTCGTATTTTTCATTTTTAATTGCCTTACAGCCTGTCCAAAACCCAGCACAAGCAAAATATTAGAAAGCGTCAAAAATACTTCTGCACCACCGTGCAACCAATCCACATCTGCCAAAGACTTGCCATAATGCAATACAGCATAAATTCCGGCTGGGATGGTGATGGCAACAAAGACGAGAGTGCCATAAAATCCATACAGCGCTAAACGCGGCATTTGCGGACTGCGGCTGATAAACCACAAGAAACCCAAATAGGGAAACAGTGAAAGTGCAAACAGGGTTTCTTTAGAAATCATTGTTCTGATTTGATAGGTTTTGGTTCAACAGTGTTAACAGACTTGGTAGAACGCCAAATCAAATACGCCGCTGCCCAAAGCGTAAAATTACCAACTAAGGTCATGGTAGCTTGAAGCGTTACCAGCCATTCCAGAGATTCGGCGTTGTCGAAATAATGCCAAGTACAAGCACACATGGCGCTGACTAAAGCTGGTAACATGGCAAGGGATAATCCCCACCAATTGCGGTTATTAGTAAGTTCGCCATAAGTCCAGATTAACCAAATGGCGACAATCCACTCAATAACGCTAGAAATATGAATAATCCAGGTGGGAATTGATAGAGCGTGCATAACAAGTCAAAAGTCAAAAGTTAAAAGTCAAAAGTAATTTAGTTCTCTGTCTTTCTATAAGATCATCTCCTCACAAGAAAATTTATCTTTAGTTGGTAGGGTGACGGACATCTGAGCAATTTTTGAGAGAAAAGTTGATAATCTAAAATCTAAATCCTTTCATCCAAAATCTAAAATGGCAAAGATGCGGGCGTTATTGTCTGGATACTACGGTAAAGGTAATGGTGGTGACGAAGCTTTGTTGGCAACGCTTTTGCAAATGTTACCATCTCACGTAACGCCTGTGGTGCTTTCTGGTAATCCAAAGGAAACGCGCGATCGCTACAATGTAGAAACTTGCGATCGCATGGCTGTTTTACCTGTACTGCAAGCTTTACGCTCAAGTGATGCCTTGATTTGGGGCGGCGGGAGTCTCATTCAGGATGTTACCAGCACTATCAGCCCATTTTATTATGGGGGACTGATGGCATTGGCGCAGAAAATGGGTTTGAAAACTGTTGCTTGGGCGCAGGGTATTGGGCCGTTAGTGCGTCCGCAAACTCGTTGGTTGGCACGGCAAACATTTGGTAATTGTAGCAAAGTTAGTGTCCGCGATCGCGCCAGTGCGGCTTTATTATCTGATTGGCAAATTCCTTGTATTATAGCTCCTGACCCGGTTTGGGCGTTGGAATCGAAACCAGTACCAGGACTTTGGGATTTACCTGCGCCGAGAGTTGCAGTAACGTTGCGATCGCATCCTCAACTTACAGAAACACGCCTAGCAAATTTAACTCGTGCTTTGGTGGATTTTCAAAAAGCTACGCAGGCTTTTATCTTACTACTACCGTTTCAAAAAAGTGAAGATTTGAGTATTGCCGAAGCCATTCAACCACACCTTAAAGATGTTAGCAAGATTTTATGTCTGGAAGATCCGCAACTTTTGAAAGGTGTGTTTCGCGGCGTGGAAATGGCAATAGGGATGCGCCTACACAGCTTGATTATGGCAGCATCTGTTGGTTGTCGCTGCTTTGCTCTCAGTTATGACCCCAAGGTAAATCGTCTCATGGAAGACTTGGAAATGCCTGGATGGGATTTAGCAAGTTTACCCAATGACCCCAATTTGATTAGTCTGACTTGGATGGAGCATTATGCTAATGGTGATCCGTTATCACCAGAGCAAATACAATCTTTAGTAGATAGAGCATTAATGCATCGCGAGTTGTTGAACGACGCTTTATGTAATAAGTAAGACCAAAAAATGTAGAGCGAAGAGAATGCAAAACTTTGAAGACTAGCCCTTTCAAGTTGACTGGTAAAATCTCTTTTTTCTCTCTGCGTCCTCCACATCTGGAGCAGCTAAAAAGTATTTTATTTAACCACAGAGGCGCAGAGAACGCAGAGTTAAAAGGTTAAAGGGTAGTTTCCAGTTACCCCTACAGGCAAGCAAGTGGCATGGAAAGACGCATCTTTTTTGCCAATTTTATGGCGGGAACGTAGTAATTATCAAAAGTTTATAAAGTTATTATGAAAATAATCGGGAGTAATTATCAAATTTTTGTGAAGTAGCGATGAAAATACTTAAGTATCTATATCAAGATTGACTTCAGTGATATTATCTGCAAAATACAGAAATAATTATTGAGATTATTCCGATGATAAGCTTTGGCTTTTGGAATTTAATTATAGTACTTGTAGTTGCTTTTGTTCTCAAAAATAATTGGCGATTAGATGATGAAAAGGCAGCCTGGAAAAATTCTTTATTCTTAAAATCTCCTGTGATCCAAAGGTTGATACAATTTTTTCCTCAACCAATTGTTAACTTTTTCGTCCAAGCAGTTGTTGTATTAGTAGTTACAAGATTCCTCTGTTATACAGGTTGGCTAATATATTTCCTAAACCAGCCAAATCCACCTTTATGGGATTTCCAGTGGTATTATGTGGCGAGTAAATTGGCTCATCAGCATTTGAGTCCTTTTAATGTCGAGATTTTTAATCAGACTTTCTGTACCATAACTACGGTGTGTGGCTCTCTTCCACCGTTTGTCTATCCACCTAATATTATTCCTCTAATCTGGTTTTTGGGTTATTTTTCGATCAATAATGCATTTAAAATTTGGGTTGTAATGCATGTATTAGCAATCGCTTTGGCCTTATGGGGAGCGAATATATTACTAGAGTCTAAGTCACGAGCCTTCAGAACTATTTGCACAATTTCGGTTGCCTTAATTTATGGCATAGTTCGCGATCTTCAAGTTGGTAATGTTGCAATTTTTATTGCAGTTCTTATCTTATGGATGTTTATCTTAGCTAGAAAAAATCAGGATATCCCAGCAGGAATTTGCTTGGGACTTGCCGTTTGTAAACCAACGTTAGCTGCATTATTCGTTCTGTATTTTCTACTTAAAAGACGGTTCTCTCTAGTTTTTGTATCTATGATCACAGTAACTTGTTTAGGATTTTTAGGTCTAGCCTTGACAGGTAATTCTTTAACACAATTCGTGTCGGATGCATTTCGTGGATTTTCCCTCTGGCAAAACGATCCCGCAGTTAGCCCTTATATATCAATCAGCCGTCTCGATTTGATGGTTGTGGGGCCGAGATTACTTCCCAATAACCCATTCTTTGCCAAGCTTTTGTCAAACTTAATCGTTTTGATACTTCTTGGTTTTGCGGGTTGGTATTGGTATCTACAGCAATCTCTCACCGACTGGTCAAAAAAAATATATTTAACAGAAATGGCAATAGTTTCTTGCTTGAGTATTGGTATCACCTATTCGCAAGAAACTAGTTCTGTAATGTTAATACCTGCTGTTGTTTTTTTGCTAAATGATTTGCTGTATCAGATCAGGAATTGTAGATTTTCTAGGAGAAGAATGTCTGTTTGGTTAGCAGGGGTTTGCTGTCTTGCAGTGCAAACAGCAGTTATTCATGGCTGGCTCATCCACTCTCTAGCAAAGCGATGGAATGTGAAAGCAGGGGAATTGCCATACATTATGAAAATAACTATCTTCGCCCTACCGAGTTATGCAGTTTTAGGAATCACCCTAAGTATTTTAGTTTTAGCAGTTAGTTCACTGCCTCAAAAACAAATGATGAAATTTGAATCTTTAAATAGGGTGGAAACTTAGAACATCAGGAGTCAACTGAATCCTAAAGTTTAAAACCCCTTTTACCTTTTACCACTGACAATCCCTGACCATTGAACTTTTTTCTCTTTTTCCCGACGGTAAGAAAAGAAATGCTTTGGAGTTTGGAAAGTACAATAAGGGGCGATCGCAATTTGTTCTGCACTAATCCCCATGTTTTCCAGTTGTAAAGTATTCACTCGCCGCACATCTAACCTTACCTTTCCCGGATTAGGATCTTCCAGTAAGGGTGAATTTGGTAATTCATGCAATGCTTGAACAATTTTTCGTTCGTCATCATCTGGTATAATGCTAGCCCCGATTTCGGCAGCAACCTCTACAGAGACTTGGTAAACCTCACCAGCGATCGCTGGTCCCATCGCAATTCTCAAATCATCAAGCTTACTGCCTTGAGATTGTAATCGAGCGATCGCTAAGGGAACAATCTTCTTGGCAGTCCCCCGCCAGCCTGCGTGTAATGCTGCCACCCGTCCAGTTTGCACATCCCCAATCAGCACGGGTGTACAATCTGCACTAGCTACCCAAACGGCTTGTAGAGGCTGCTCGCTAACTAAACCATCTGCCGATGCTAAATCTTCCTCAGCAGAGCTTAAGAAGCTTTCAACTTCTTGGGGGGTGAGAACAGTGTTGCCATGAACCTGCTTTAAGCGATAGACTGATGCCTCTGGTTGCAATACTTCTGTGATAACTTGTGGCGATCGCGGCCAAAACTGCTGGGTAAAGAAGCCGTGATGCCAACGTTCCAGAATACTACAAGTTAGATAGGGCAGTCCTTCCCAATTGTGCCAGTGCCAAGTGTGCATCTTCAACCAAACCTAAACAGAAATCACTCATCAGCCAATCAATGCTAACTTGAACAACGGAATTTGGGTTAATTGCTGTGGGATTTAATCTGCAAAACTTGGAAGCAGCCTTGAAAGCAGGGCGTAAGTATACATATTTACCATTTTCCCTCCACTTTTTTGAAAGCGTCTCCTCAACTAACCAGACTCTTTGGCACTTACTCAACCAAGGGGCTATTTCAGGAACAGTAGTAATCGCAACTGTACAATCTGCTGGGCGGGGACAATGGGGACGCGAGTGGATTTCTCCAGTTGGGGGATTATATCTTTCCGTGGCGATTTCTTTCGACCACAAAATAGAGGCTACTGAAAGTTACCAGCTAACTTTCGCTACTGCTTGGGGAATTGCGTCTCAATTGCGCCAATGCGGTGTTGATGTTGGGATAAAATGGCCCAACGATTTAGTTTTAAATGGTCGCAAACTAGGCGGCATTTTGACAGAAACCAAAGTAAACAAAGGACAAATCACTCAAGCAGTAATTGGTGTTGGTATTAACTGGACAAACCCAGTACCCGAAACTGGAATAAATCTGGAATCGTGGCAAGCTTTGCAAGATTTCAGACCAATTTCTTGTCTAGAAATGCTCACCTCTATCGTCTTACTGGGAATAGAATCCGGTATGGAGTGCCTTTACCAAGAAGGAGTAAAGGTACTCTTGTCTCGCTATTTAGATTTGCTTACAAACATGGGTGATCGGGTGTACATCAATAATATTTCAGGTACAGTAGTTGGGGTGACTCCTCAAGGAAATTTACGAGTTGATTTGGAAACAGAGGATACAAAACAACTAATTACACCGGAAATTTATATTGAACCCGGTACAATCAGTTTGGGGTACCATAAATCTTCCGTTTAAATTTGAGGTTTGTTCAAAATTTCGCTCTTTGGGCAAGACAAACCACTAGCATCATCTCTTTAGGCTAATTACACACAACTGAGAGAACAAATGACGCAGCGCAATAATTCTGCCCATCATCGTTTGCATTACTTATGGCAGCAAGGTCTAACAAAAAAACGTTTTGCCTCAACACTACCAGCCCAGAGCCTCTGTTGGCTGAGTAGCGTCAGCCTCCTTAGCGGCGGCTTTGTGTTTGCCCAAACTGAAACACAAATAGATAATATTGTTCCTACTGTTGAAAATTTCCAGCCAACAGCAGTTACAAACCCAATTAAAAAACAGACTGTTGCGCCCCAAGCAGCGCCAACGCAACCGGAATTTTCCCAACGGCGAACCACACTCAGACAAAAATTACGCAAGCCAGAGGTTGCTCAATCAAAACAGCCAGTTAGGCAGGCTACACCCAAAATCGAAGCTGCTGAACCTGTTGTTATTATCAGACAGTCAAAACCCAAAGTAGAAGCTTCCCAGGTTACTCCTGCAAGGGTAAGACAGGAAAAACCCAATACCCCTGTCCGCTCTTTACCTGAAAAACTCCCAGAAGTTGCTCAACCATCAAATAACTCGAACAGCGCTGTCAGTGCAACGACCGGGAAAACCAAGGATTATAGTAACGCCTATATTGATCCTAATAGTTATGACAGTGGTGCCACAGCTACTTATCAAGCACCAAATTCTGTAATTCTCACAGAACGCTCCAGTGGTTGTCGAGCCATTTTGCCGTCAGGACAAAGCGTATTAGGCGGCGTTTGCGCCAAAGCACCCCAAAGGAGTGTAGCTGATTCTAATCGTAAAGCAGCACCTAATTGGCTTAAAAGAAGTCAAAACGCACAATTACCCGTAGTTCCACCCGTGCGGCAAGTTGCAACTACTGGCAACACTAGCAGATGGCGTGCTGCTCAAAGTGGTTCTAGCGGTGTCACCAAGAGTGCATTTCGCCCTAATCGGTTTATCCCGAGTCCCGGCGAATTTAGCCCCACAAGAGTGAGTGCAACTCCCATCGCACCCATTGGTGGGACTTTACCGCCACCAATGGCAGATGGCAACATTGCACCCCGCCCCAGCAACGTAGCTTACGACTTCTCCCTAGCATCAGTATTGCCGCAAATCCCCTACGTGGGGAGAGTCGCCTATAGTGGTACGGGAATGATGTATCCACTATCTATTCCGGCTTCTATTACTTCTGTATTTGGTTGGCGAGTTCATCCAATTACAGGTAATCAACGTTTCCATGCTGGTACAGACTTAGGTGCGCCTACAGGTACGCCAGTTTTGGCAGCTGCTGCTGGTCAAGTGGAAACAGCTAACTGGTTAGGCGGTTATGGTTTAACCGTTACCCTGAATCACAAATCGGCTCAACAAACTCTCTACGGTCATATGTCAGAAATCTTTGTTCAACCCGGTCAGTGGGTAGAACCTGGAACCGTCATTGGGCGAGTTGGCAGCACCGGCAACTCCACAGGTCCTCACCTGCACTTTGAAGTCCGTCATCTGACACCGAATGGGTGGGTTGCTACTGACCCAGGCGTGCAGTTACAAAGCGGCCTCAGTCAGTTAGTACTAGGCTCACAAACCACTCAGGTAAGCCAAAAGCCAGGCAGCTAAGAATGGGGACTGGGGATTGGGAGATAAGGGAGAAACCAATGCCCCATTCCCAATGCCCAATGCCCCATGCCCAATTACAAATACCCGTGTTCTGCTAAGAATGCGGGTGTAATGCCATCCATACTAGTTTCATCAGTGGCTCTGGTGTGTGGCTTTCCAGGGTCAAGGAATTTTTCAACGTATTTGCCGACAATATCCCCTTCTAGATTTACCAAACTCCCAGAAACCAAATAGCGAAGATTTGTCTCGGCATAAGTGAGGGGAATTACTGCCACCTTGAATTGAGACAGTTCTGGTTCATATGCGGCTACTGTGAGACTGATGCCATTGACAGCTATGCTACCTTTAGGGACAATGTACCGTGCGATCGCCTCGGATGCAATAAAGGTCATTTCCCAAGAACTAGCCGTTTGTTCTGCCACTAGCAATCGACCAATGCCGTCTACATGACCCATCACAAAATGACCGCCAACTTTACTGCCCACCCTTAGCGACGCTTCTAAATTGACATATCTCTGTTGCGTTTGCTCACCTCCCAGAGTTGTGCGGCGTAGGGTTTCCGGTGAAGCCGTGGCGATAAATCCGTCTTTTAAAACTTTTTCTACTGTCAGGCAAACGCCATCTACTGCAACACTGTCACCATAAGCCAAATCTTGCATAATTACTTCACCCGGTTGGCTGACACAAGTAATTTGCCAAGAATCGCCCCCCAAGGGTTCCATCGTTCCTAATGCCTGGATTAATCCTGTAAACACGGCTTTTTTGTCAAACTATCTCTATTTATTGCCTATTTTTGCTTGAAATCAATTGGTATTTATCACATAAATCTCCAACATTCAAGTATATTTTCTGACTTTTTTTCGTATAGGGATATTAACACATTAGCATCCTTCACAAGGCATACTTGGGTAAGAAGGTTATTGTCTAAGAAGACCAATTTGACTTACTCTGGTTTTCACCACAAGTTCGGAGTTTAATAGAAGCAATTATAGAGAACGAATGCTTATGTTTATTACTGTCAACAAACCACCTAAAAAGGAGTGCTATTTGTTACAAAGCATTCAAGGCTCTCAAAGCATTGTAGAGGCTTAGGCAATGATTGAAATGAAAGTCGCTGGCATAGCATTAGATGCCATAACTCGCAGCCCGATCGTCCTTTTGAAAGATTCTTCAGATCGGCGGGCTTTGCCAATTTACATCGGTCAGGAACAGGCTAGGGCAATTATGGGTGCGCTGGAGAATCAGAAGCCTCCCAGGCCCTTAACCCACGACCTGATTGTGAATATTCTAGAGACTTGGAACATGACTCTAGAAAAAGTGATTATTCATTCTTTGCAAAAGGATACATTTTATGCAGCTTTAATCGTCCAGCAAGGCGAGGTCAAAAAAGAAATTGATGCGCGTCCTAGCGATGCGATCGCTATTGCCCTCCGTACAAATACTCCTATTTGGGTAATGGAAGAAGTGATTGCTGATGCTTCTATCCCTGTTGATCGTGATGCAGATGAAGCCGAACAGCAAGCCTTCCGTGAATTTATTTCTAATCTCCGTCCTGAAGATTTGATCAAGCGCTTTGGTAATGACGACAGCTAAAAAAGTTATGAGTTAGGAGTTAGAAGCTATGAATTACTTCTTCCAACTTCTAACTCCTAACTTCTAACTCCTAACTCTTTGTTAAAGATGCAATACCGACGTTTTGGGAAAACGAATCTGCGCCTCTCCGTTTTTTCTCTAGGAACAATGCGCTACTTGGCTTCTTTTGAAAATGCTCACCAAACCATTGAACAAGCCTTAGCGTTAGGAATTAATCATCTAGAAACTGCCAGGGATTACGGCAAAAGTGAGGAGTATCTTGGTAGGGCACTAAAAGCTGGGTTGTCAGTACCCCGAACGAGGCTTCACATCACTACCAAAATCTCAGCCACAGCAGATGCTGACACCATGCGTCGGTGCATCGATGAATCTCTAAAACGATTACAGCTAGATTATTTGGATTGCTTGGGAGTTCATGGCTTGAACACTTGGGAACATTTGGAGTGGGTGCAAGCCAAAAATGGTTGTATGCAAGCCGTAGAGGAAGCTATTGCTGATGGTCGAGTGCGACACGTTGGTTTTTCCACCCACGGGTCATTAGAGCTAATTCAGGCAGCAATCAATACAGATTTTTTTGAATTTGTCTACCTGCATTATTACTATTTTTTTCAACGGCACGCACCAGCGATTCAACTAGCTGCCGATAAGGACATGGGCATTTTCATTATTTCCCCTGCTGACAAGGGAGGACGCCTGTACACACCACCCCAAACCTTAGAAGACCTGTGTTATCCGCATTTACCCTTAGAATTGAGCTATCGATTTTTACTTTCTGACAACCGTATTACTACTTTGAGTATAGGGCCAGCAAACCCAGATGAATTGAGGCAACCTTTGCAAGTTGCTGACGATGATGGAAAGTTAACATCAGCAGAAATTTCTGCTTTCCAGAGGTTAGAAAATCACCAAAAAGTTACTTTGGAAGCTGATAAGTGTAGCCAGTGTTATGCTTGTTTGCCCTGTCCAGAAAATATCAATATTCCAGAGGTTTTGCGGTTACGTAATCTTGTAGTAGCATACGACATGAAAGATTATGGGCAATATCGTTACGGAATGTTTGAAAATGCCGGTCACTGGTTCCCTGGAATGAAAGCCAATCGGTGTACGGAATGCGGTGACTGTTTGCCTCGGTGTCCAGAAAAATTAGATATTCCAGCTTTATTGGAAGATGCTCACCAAAAATTAAGTGGGAAAGTAGGTAGGAGATTGTGGGGATGAAAATGTAAACAGGAGCCAGAATTCAGAATTTTGAATATCCGTTAAGGGACTTCCAGAAAATTAAAATATACAGATATAAGGCTTATATCAGCGTAACTCCTAATATCATTAAAATGATAATTATTATTAATAATGAGGGAGGGAGAGGTTGGCAACGGCAATCTCTCCCTTTTTGTAGTAAATTCATTGGTAATTCGATCTTGCGATGTTTGAGGTGTAAATAGGTGATTCCAAAGGGCTTTTTTATTACTTTTCAAACATCATCTTACGGTTAGCTATACAGGAGTCGCAGTCAGACTGTAGTCGATCGGGTCGCCGGAGAATTGATAGACCTGGACAAAGTAGTTATCACCAGGATTTAAAAAATTGGTGATTACATCATTTGAGCCGGAACCAAAAGATGAAATGGTAATGACCTCGCCAAAATCAACCACTAAATTGTTATTAATATCCTGAATAAGTCGGAGATCAGGATCAAAAGACTCGACCGGATCGAGGGTAAACGTGAAACTGCCAGCCGTGTTCACAACAAAATTATAGATATCAGAGGTATCATTGTTGCTCAAGGAGTCATTAAAGCTTGTGAAACTTGTTAGAGAGCCAACTAGGACATCGCTGGGCAGGAGGTTACTAGCTGAACTAAAGGCAGTAGTTGATAGGCTCAAATCATAATTACTATTGTTATCAGAAAACCGATTAACTTCAGCTACATAACTTCCTGCCGCCTGGTTTGCAATGTTAATTGAATCATCCGAGGTGCCACCACGAGATGAAGTACCAACCTGCGTGTCAACAGGATCAACAATTCCATTACCGTTCAAGTCCTGAAACACACTGACATCAACATCAGCGCTCAAGCCCGTGAGAGCTACATTGATGTTACCGCTACTAGCTAGGCTGAAACTAAAGGTGTCTTGGGGGTCGCTGTCGCCAACAAAGTTATTAACAATGATTGGGTTACCACTGAGTGTACCAAGGCTAAATTCTGCTGCCATTTTCTTACTTCCTTAGATATTCTAAGTAAATTTTTGATGCAAAATGCGAGGCAGATAGAAAAACCAAGGGAGCAATGCTCCAAATTTAAATCGGGTTTTCATTGGCAGTTACATAGCTATATTCTTAATAAAACAGCTATTTTGCTGCCATGCTCTTGGTAGGCTATGCACACAACTAAATAGGTGATTTATACACCTAATTTTTAGCACCTTACTTTGGAGCACTGCTCCCGCTAACTAAAATGTTAGCTATAAAGCCATAGAATCTATCTAACTATTTTAAAATTCTTTACTTCTTTTGATAAAATGTGCTTTAAAAGCTTAATTTTTTGTTTTTAGTTCTCAATTAACTTAAGCTTTAGAGCAAAGAATTTAAATTTATAAATAAACAATTATTCTTTTTTCAAAAATTAATAATTGTTCAATGCTCGTAACTATCTTTACGATTGCTCACTTACCTCCAATACCCATGAATGAAATCGATAAGGGACTTCCAGAAAATAAAGTATACAAATAGTAAAAATGATAATTATTTTAATTATCTGTTATTTGATCGAAGTCTCTAACTTAAGCATGGGAGTCACCACCCAGTCGTAGACTTCTCATTCTGACCTCTGGTTTCTGAGTTATTTATTGGTAAAATTTATAAAGATAAATAAAGTCAGGAAGATCCGCCCAAGCTGGGGTATCTCGCGGCAAGAAAGATGAAGATTAAAAAAAAAGAAATATCCTACGCCAATCACTGACGGTTTTCCGCTACAGTGGACGGGCTATAAGCCTAGTATGGACTACTAGCCGAGCGCTTACTATTCTCCTGGCTAGTTTAACAATAGTTACTGGTCTTTTACCGGCGGCGATATCCTACATCAGTAAGTTAATTGTTGATGCAGTGGTATTTGCTTCTCAAGCTAACTCAGACAGCAATGGTTTTGTCAATATTTATCCTTCACTATTTTATGTAGGACTAGAAGCGATCACTGTAATTTTACTAGCAGGTGGTCAACGGGGAATCATCATTTGTCAATCGTTATTGCGGGCGCTACTGGGTCAACGGGTAAATGTACTCATCTTAGAAAAGGCGCTAACACTGGATCTCAGGCAGTTTGAAGATTCAGAATTCTATGATAAATTGACCAATGCCCGACGAGAAGCATCTGTTCGTCCCCTTTCGCTAGTAAACCGCACCTTTGGGTTAGTGCAAAATGCTCTTTCCCTGTTCACCTACGGTATTTTGCTAGTAAATTTCTCAGTTTGGGCGGTGCTAATGCTGATTTTGGCAGCTATCCCTGTATTTATTGCCGAAACAAAGTTTGCTGGGGAAGGCTTTCGCTTGTTTAGTTGGCGTGCGGCAGAAACTCGTCAACAGCACTACTTAGAAAATCTGCTAGCAAGAGAAGATTTTGTCACAGAAGTCAAACTCTACCAGTTGGGAGAGATGTTGCTAGGACGTTATCGCAACCTGTTTGATCAACTTTATGGCGAAGACCGCGATTTGACTCTGCGGCGAGGAGTGTGGGGATATCTCTTGGGTTTAGTTAGTACTGGCGCTTTTTACGTAGCATACGCTTGGATTGTGCTAGAAACAGTTCGAGGTAGGATTTCTTTGGGAGATATGACAATGTATCTCACCGTTTTTCGCCAAGGACAGTCTACTTTCTCCAATGCCCTCACTTCTATTGGAGGGATGTATGAAGACAACCTATATCTATCAAATCTCTACGATTTCCTGGAAGAGAAAGTACCAAAGTCTTGGGGTAAAGCAACTATTGGTTTAAATCCGCAAGATGGTATCCGTTTCGAGAACGTATCATTTACTTATCCAGGAAGTTCTAAGCCAGCGTTGACAAATATTTCGCTGCACTTGAAACCTAGAGAGAAACTGGCAATCGTAGGTGAAAATGGTTCCGGTAAGACTACTTTAATCAAACTACTTACCCGACTCTACACGCCAGATTCTGGGCGAATTTTCTTAGATGGCTTGGACTTGCAGGAATGGGATGTGGATGTGCTGCGGCGTCGCATTGGTGTGATTTTTCAGAACTTTGTCCGCTACCAGTTCACTGTGGGTGAGAATATTGGCGTGGGCGACGTAGAACATCTTGAAAACAAAAACCGTTGGCAAACTGCTGCTGAAAAAGGCATGGCGCAATCTTTTATTGACCAATTACCCCAAAGTTTCCAGACTCAACTTGGTCGTTGGTTTAAGGGAGGGCAGGAACTTTCTGGGGGACAATGGCAGAAAATTGCTTTGTCTCGTGCTTTTATGCGATCGCAAGCAGATATCTTGGTGTTAGATGAACCAACATCAGCAATAGATGCCCAAGCTGAGTTTGAGATTTTCAATCATTTTCGCACTGTTACTAAAAATCAGATGGTACTTTTGATTTCCCATCGCTTCTCAACGGTAAGAATGGCTGACAAAATCGTAGTTATAGAAAACGGGGAAGTTATAGAACAAGGAACTCACGAAGAATTGTTAGAGGTAGGAGGACGTTATGCCAAGTTGTTTCTGTTACAAGCAGCCGGTTATCAATAGGAAAGGAAGCTACCAGACTTTGTGAATTTAGATAGCGATGCCTACGGTGGGCTACGCCTACGCTCACTTTGTACAAAGCACAGAACACTTCTATCTAACTAGGTTAAACTGTTCGGTAAACATGAGTAACTAGACGCTCCGTATCGTTAAACATTGCTACCTGATAAAATTATGCAAATAACAAAACAGCGATACTATACCCCAGAGGAATATTTAGAGTTAGAAGAAGCTGCTGAGTACAAAAGCGAATACATTGACGGGCAAATAATTCCTATGGCGGGTGGGACAATAAATCATAATCAAATAGCACTCAACTTAAGTACTGAGTTAAATTTTGCTTTTAAAAAGCAGAACTACCGGGTTTTCATGGGTGATGTTCGTCTGTGGATACCCCAAAAGCGTACCTATACTTATCCGGATGTGATGATTCTGGCGGGTGAACCAGAGTTTTTTAACAACCGAAAGGATACAATTCTGAATCCCCAGATTATTGTTGAGGTTTTATCAAAATCTACCAAAGGCTACGATAGCGAAGATAAATTTCAGGCTTACCGAACTATTTCTACTTTCCAAGAATATCTATTAATTGACCAAACACGGATTCATGTAGATCAATTTTCCAAAACTGGGAAAAAGCAATGGACGCTTCGTGAATATGATGAAGAAGATGAAGCGATCGCACTTGTAACTGTACCCTTTGAGATTTCCTTACAAGATTTATGAACCTATCCCACTATTCTAAAAATCCCTACTTTTTTTCGTAAAATGTGCTTGAAAAGCTTTATTTTTCGTTTTCAATTCTCAACAAGCTTAAGTTTTTTAGCATAAATATTATTAGTGGGATAGGTTCATACAACAAGGTGAAGTTTGATCCTGTTGAGTCATGTTATTATAGAAGGAAATCAAGACATAGTAATTTTAAAACGATTGTTATCACAACCTATTATTCAAGAAATTAAATTTGTCGATGGTTCGGGTCAGTATGGAGCGCGATCGTTAGCAAGTACAATCCTAGCGACTAGATCAATTCCTGTTGCTTTGGTGACCGGTGCAGATACAGAAGATAATTCACTTGTTAGCGAACAATTAGACGCACTAAATTATCTACTCAGTCAAGCATCTCCTGGTATTCCTTTTAAAGTTTTACTGGCAGTTCCAGAAATAGAGATAATATTACTACAAAATCGTCCGTTGATTGAAAAATTAGCTGAACGTAGCTTTACTGATTTAGAGTGGCAACTTGCTCAGAGCAAGCCAAAAATGTTTTTAGAAGCAGTTTTAGGCAAAGATACGCCAGTTATTCAGAAAATACTAACTAGTGCTAGTAATAATGAAATACAGACATTACAACAACATCCATTAATACAAGACCTGATTAATTTTTTATCATCAGTTGCTGTTACACCTAGAGTTTAAATTGTTTAATAAATAATCAAAGTGATCGCCTGATTGTGTAAAGTACCTCTCACCTCTAATGAAATTAGATTCATAACAAAGGAAAATTTATTTTTTCGGGGTAGCTATCGCTCTACCTCATGCAAAAGATTTAAGCCACTTTTAAGGGTTTCTGAGAAAAAGTAATTGGCTCTGGCAAAGGTTTTCCTTGCTCTTCATACCATCCAATCAGAGACTCAATCACTTCCTGTCCATGTTTAGCGGCTTCTTCATAAGTCTTACCATGAGTGTGGAATTGCTGCCAAGGGAATTCCGGTAAGTGTACCAACTAGCAATTATCTTCATCTGACCATTGAATTACCATACTGTAGCGATCGTTCATTATTCTTTCTCCGTATAATCATTGTTGTTATCAAACTGAGCAGGTGTTAGTCTGACAGAATTAAATTTGGACGCACTGCTTCAGTATGAAGACTACAGAAAGATTTCATCTTCAAAGAGTAAAAGATTTACAAGAAATTTTTTCTAAAACTAATCTATAGGACTCATATCTGATTTTTGAAGAAGATTTCAGATAAAACCCTGATAATACGGGCTTTTCAGCCTCAGTATGTTTTCATAAATCAAATCGTAGTCCTATAGTAGAAGTTTGGCGTAATGTAGTTCGTCAACAATTACGGTCGCAAGATATTAATGATTTGCATGATTATTATGACTTTAATATCAATATTAATGAACGTAGTGCTTTTATCCAACAACAAATTCTTAGTGGTCGATATCGTGCTAAATCTCCTCTTATTTATAAATTAGAAAAAAAGTATGGTGTATGCAGGCATATAATGTTGCCATGTCCATCGGATGCACTTGTTTTACAGACCATCGTTGAAAAAAGTCTGCAAGAAAAGCTATTAAATTCTCAACCTAATAAACAAGCTTATTATTCTAGAGATAAACATACTCTAAAATTACCACACGAATTTAAAAATTTACGGGATTACCCCTGGCATATACAGTGGAAAAAATTTCAAAAATAAATTTGGAAATTTGGTAGCAATTGTAATTTTTTGGCAGTTACTGTTATTGCTAACTACTATGACAGTATTGGACTTAGAGAACTACGTCATATAATTTCTAGTCAGATTGAAACACCCGAAGTTGTTTTGGATCTTTTATTTACTATAATTGAACAACTTTCATGGAATCCAGATTACTTACCATCATTAAAAGGATTACCAACTATTAATCTAGAAGCAGCAAGATTATTAGCTCATGCATTATTATTTGAGGTTGACGAGGTTATTCAATCCAGAACAAATGGTAATTTTGTTCGCTGGATGGATGATATTAACTTTGGTGCTAACTCTTTTGAAGAAGCTTGCGAAACATTAGGAGTAATAAACGATCTGTTAAAAAGTAGAGGGTTAGCCTTAAATCTGGGAAAAACCAATATATATAATACTGAAGAAGTTGAAAGACATTTTTTAGTTAAAGAAAACAAGTTTTTGGATTCAATCAATATAAAAGAAACTAATGTAAATAAGTATAATGAAATAATTTCTAAACTTTCTGAAGAATTTAACCAACGTAAAAAATTAAGTAACTTAAAAAGCTGGGATAAAGTTACTAAGCGTTTTTTTACAACAGTAGGTAAGCTAAAATCTAATATATTATTAGATGATATAAGAGAATTATTTTTAAAAAATCCTAGCATTAGAAGCAATATAATTTACTATTTATCTTTGTTAGGCTTTTCTGATGAGACTTCAATAGTAGTTATCGAAATATTAGAAAATTTAAATGTATATGATGATGTGACTTTATCCTACATCGTAAAACTTCTAACTGATTAGTCTATTCCAAATAATCAATATTGCAAAGAGATTATCGACAAAATTTACTCAATATTAAATAAAAATAAAAAGCCATTTGATTACTATTGTACATTATGGTTTATGGCAAAGTATGGTAAACCTCAAGAAATTCTCTCTTTAATACAAAGTAAGAAATCACTTTGGATACATGATCCATTTCTCAGAAGACAAACTATATCTGTAATTCCAAGAATTATTTTTTACAGGCATGATTTATGCCAAAAAATGTTAGACGAAGAAACATCTTCAGGACTAGAAGACTCAGGCTCAGTAGCAAGCAATATCAGATATCTTGGTAAGCAAGAAAAATTGTCTTTTGATTTAAATGCTTACCTATTTCCGGCTCTTGCGTTGGTTTTATGGTATGGCATTAAAATAGCCATTTTATAGGAAAGGTTCAAAAATTTAAAATCCAGTCATAGCAAGGAATATAGGCTCTGATTAGGTTTTATTTATTATTCGACTCCATAAAAAGAACTGAAGAGCCCTATTTCCTAAAAATAAACAAACTCCTTATCCACTTGCAAAATATTTAATATTATTGGCTTGCTTATCCTCAGAACATTTAAAATCAGATGGAAATGTAAAGAAAAAAGTTTTTGAATATGTCAACGATCCTTGGTACTTACATTGGCTTGAGACATACATTTATTAGTTGTGTGCTTAATAAATAAGTTATTGCTCATCATCTCTAATTTGACAAAGCATGATTAGTTATGATCGCCTTCCTTCCCCCACCATTGATGACCAATTTCGATAAAATAACTACGGTGCTACTTTGCGTCTATGCTCTTTTCACAGTAACCTTTAAGATTTATACAGTTCTATTAACTAAATTCTCGAATTATGGTTGCGATCGGTATAAAGAGTGAGAGTTCATTGTCTTGAAAAGGAATAAACTCATACTTGAGATAAAATTCCTTTGCTTGCAAATCGATAGCATCAACTCTCACGACGTACATACCAATTTCTTGAGAAGCACGAACAGCACGATAGAAAGCATCAGCTAATAATTCACCTCCCAAACCTTGTCCTTTAACCGAATTATCTACAGCTAATCTCCCAATCAGCATTGCTTGGAATCGGATAGGCTGGCATTCCCCTCTGATAATATTCTCGTAAGGATTCATACTCAATAATGCTGGCACTGACAGTATAATAGCCATCAATCTTCAAGCTTCCTGATGCCGGAATTGCTACAAATGTTTTAGCAATTCTCCTATTATGATTTTGCCGTGCATATTTCTTAAGATAATCATTCAAAATTGCATAACCGCAATCAAAAGAATCTCTTCGATGCTTTTTATCAATTGGTACAAAATTCCATCTTGCCTCGCTATCACTTGTCATACTTCTGTCTATATTTGTGAATAGCAGATTTGAGTTTTCCCTTCAGTTCTGGCGGATTTTCCATTACTGACATAAACAAATCTCTAGGCGAATTAAAACACTAGCGTAGACGCATTAGCGAAGCGGTAGCGACGAAGGAGCGTCAGCGGCTTGTCGATTAGATATCGCCCCACCATCCCCCAATAACTTCGATAAAATCACTATGGTGCTAGTTAACCCTCCCTAAATCTGATGAAAAGCGATCGCTCCCCTTCCCAACCCTCCCTTCAACGCCCTGAACTACTCGCGCCAGCAGGTAATTGGGACTGTGCTAAAGCTGCTGTGGAAAATGGAGCAGATGCGATTTACTTCGGTTTGGATCGCTTCAATGCCAGAATGCGGGCACAAAATTTTACTGAGGCGGACTTACCCCAATTGATGACATTTCTGCACCGTCGCGGCGTAAAGGGTTATGTCACTGTCAACACACTAATATTTCCCAAAGAAGTAGCAGAAGCACAGCAATATCTCCGCACAATTATTGCAGCAGGTGTGGATGCAGTGATTGTCCAGGATGTTGGAATTTGCCGTCTCATCCGTCACCTGTCGCCCGATTTTCCCATTCACGCTTCCACCCAAATGACGATTACCAGCGCAGCTGGGGTGGAATTTGCAAAGTCCCTCGGCTGTCAATTGGTGGTGCTGGCGCGTGAATGTTCTATTCAGGAAATCAATAAAATTCAGCAGCAGATTGCCCAACAGGAAACTTCGCTGCCCTTAGAAGTTTTTGTTCACGGTGCTTTATGCGTAGCGTATTCTGGTCAGTGTTTGACTAGCGAGGCTTTAGGCGGACGTTCTGCAAACCGAGGTGAATGTGCCCAAGCTTGCCGGATGCCCTACGATTTAATAGCTGATGGGCAAGTTGTGAATTTAAGCGATCGCAAATATTTACTCAGTCCTCAAGACCTAGCAGGGTTAGATGTTCTGCCAGATTTGGTGAAATCAGGAGTAACTTGTCTCAAAATTGAAGGTCGTTTGAAAGCCCCAGAATATGTTGCTAATGTCACCCGTGTTTATCGCCAAGCCTTAGATGGGGTGATGGCGGAATTGGAAAAACCTAACCCCCTAACCCCCTTGCCTACAAGGGAAGGGGGAATAAAAACTCCCCTCTCCGAAACAGAGAAGGGCTGGGGGAGAGGTCAATCAAATCAAGAACACTACAACTTAGAAATGGCATTTTCTCGCGGACTCTACACGGGTTGGTTTGGCGGGATTAATAATCAAGAACTAGTTCACGCCCGCTTTGGCAAAAAACGCGGCGTTTATCTGGGCGAAGTTACCCGCATTCAGAACGAACAGGTAACAGTCAAACTGGAAGCGCCTGTAAAACCAGGGGATGGAATTGTGTTTGATTGCGGTCATCCAGAGGCGAAGGAAGAAGGCGGTCGGGTTTATGCTGTGGTGTCCAAAGGTAAAGAATCTATCCTATCCTTTGGGCGAAATGACTTGAACCTGCACCGAGTGCATATAGGCGATCGCATTTGGAAAACCAGCGATCCAGAACTTGATAAGCAACTGCGTCAGAGTTTTGCAGGCGAGAATCCCCAATTTCAGCGTCCGATTGATGTAGAGGTTTATGGAGAAATTGGTCAGCAATTGATTGCGATCGCTCGTGATCAACTCGGTAATATTGTAAAAGTAGAGTCTACAATTTCTTTGGTGGAGGCGCACACCAAACCCTTACATACAGACCGTTTACAAGAACAATTCGGTCGTCTCGGTAACACACCTTTCTTTTTAGAAAGACTAACCAATCACCTTAGCGGTGCCATTATGTTGCCCGTAAGTGAGTTGAACCGGATGCGGCGGGAAATTGTGGTGCAGATGGAAGAATTGCGGAGTCAACCCAAACGTTGGCAATTACGTTCTGATGTCTCTTTTCAAGACCTATTACCCTCCTCATCTCCCTTATCCCTCTCATCTCCTTCACTCATAGTCTTAGTACGAAACCTCAAGCAACTCCAAGCCGCACTCAAAGCTGGTATTGAAACACTGTACTGTGAATTTGAAGATCCCCGCGCCTACCGAGAAGCAGTGCAAATGGTGCGCCAACAACAGCAAAAAAACAAAGCAGACAATTCTTCACTTCTAACTCCTAACTCCCAACTCCCCACTCCCCACTCCCCGTTTCCCACAATTTGGGTTGCACCACCCCGAATTACTAAACCGGGAGAAAATTGGATTTTGCAGCAAGTACGTGCCTGTGAGGCAGATGGCTATCTGATACGGAACTATGATCAACTGCAATTCTTTGCCCAAGACCGTTGTATCGGAGATTTCTCACTTAACGTTGCTAATCCCTTAACAGCAGACTACTTTCAGCAACGCTTTGCTTTGGAACGACTCACGGCATCCTATGACCTGAATATTACCCAACTACAAGACCTGCTCACCAGTTGTCCGCCCCAGTGGTTTGAGGTGACGATCCATCAGCATATGCCGATGTTTCACATGGAACATTGTGTTTTTTGTGCCTTTCTCTCGAAGGGTACAGACTACACCAACTGTGGACGACCTTGTGAAAAGCAGGAAGTAAAATTAAAAGACCGCGTTGGCAGCGAACACGTCCTCAAGGCGGATGTAGGTTGCCGCAATACTGTATTTAACGGTACTGCTCAAACGGGAGCAGAGTACGTACAGCGCCTCATAGAATTGGGATTAAGTCACTTTCGCATCGAGTTTGTGAATGAAACCCCAGAACAAGTGCGTAAAACAATAGATTGCTACAATCAACTACTGCAAGGTGAGATTACAGGTTCCCAACTCTGGCGTGAGTTGAAACTGCAAAATCAATTGGGCGTAACTCGTGGCCCTATGGGAGTGTCTGCACTGCGGTCATAAAAGAGGAAAGGGGGCAGGGGGAGAAAAATTTATTTTTTGGAGTTCCCTAATAAATCTGTGGTACAAAAAACTGTTCATTCAGGGGTGGTCTGACATAGGTATCAGCAGGCTTCCTGGGGGACAGTTCTAGAGGTTGGGGGGTCATATCCACGTAGGGAATCTTACTGAGGATGTGGTAAATACAATTCAGGCGAGCACGTTTTTTATCGTCTGCTTCGACGGTGAACCAAGGTGCTTCGGGAATATTAGTGTGGGCAAACATGACATCCTTAGCTTTAGAGTATTCTACCCAGCGATCGCGCGATTCGAGATCCATTGGACTCAGTTTCCACCGCCGTGCTGGATCAGTGGTTCGGGATTGAAAGCGCCGTTCTTGCTCATCATCGCTGACAGAAAACCAATACTTCAGTAGAATGATGCCCTCACGTACCAACATCCGTTCAAATTCTGGACAATCTTGGATGAAATTGTTGTACTGTTCTTCTGTGCAAAAACCCATTACATATTCTACCCCAGCACGGTTATACCAGCTGCGGTCAAACAAAACAATTTCACCCGCAGCTGGCAGGTGAGCCACATAGCGTTGAAAATACCATTGGGTCTTTTCGTGATCGCTAGGCGTTCCTAAAGCAACGATCCGGCAACCACGCGGATTCAACGGCTCCGCAATCCGTTTAATTGTACCCCCCTTACCTGCGGCATCCCGTCCTTCAAAAAGAATCACGATGCGGGCACCTGTAAACTTCACCCAATACTGCATTTTCACCAGTTCTAATTGCAGCTTGGCTATTTTTTTTTCGTAAAGCCGACTGGATAATTTAGAACTTCCTTCACCTTCACTCGTGTGTTTTTTGAATTTTTTTGCGGCCTTTTTCTGGGCTTTTAGCTTTGCCATCGGGGATTCTATAGCTTTTTTAATCGGATTTCCATTATCTTGTTCGGTGTTCATAAACTTTTTTGCGGTTAATGTTTAAAGACGATGAGGCAATAAATTTCAAGCATAACTGTCGAGAGCAAAGCAAGGTTGCTAGGATTGACACGAGTCAACCTAATATCTTGTAAAACAGCATATGCAATTAGACGAAAAGCAAAAAGCCATTAATTATCATCAGCAAGCGCTAGAAATATATCGCCGAAACAAAAGATTTATCTAATCAAGCAATCACTTTTATTATAGTAAGCTCAATTTATGTTTAGATAGGCGATCATTCTTTAGCATAAAAATATGTTCAGCAAGTATTAGAGTTACAAAATGATACGAAACAGCAAACTCTTTTCTGTCATGATCTAAATAAGAACGACCATTATTATTTATGAGTAATATTTCCTTACCCAATAATCATTGGAATACTGCCCTTTACCAAGATAAACACGCCTTTGTCTGGCAGTATGGTGAAGACTTACTAAAATTCCTCAACCCTAAACCAGGAGAATGGATTTTGGATCTAGGCTGTGGCACTGGACAACTCACAGAAAAAATTGCCCAAGCTGGGGCTGAAGTACTGGGAGTTGATCATGCACCCGCAATGATAGAAAAGGCAAGGCAAAACTATCCCCATATCCGCTTTGATGTTGCTGATGCTAGGAACTTTCGAGTAGATAAGCCATTGGATGCTGTATTTTCCAACGCTGTATTGCATTGGGTGAAAGAAGCAGATAGTGCGTAGTTTACCGCCGCAGGCATCGCTTCCATACATCAAGCACTAAAACCCGGAGGTCGTTTTGTGGCAGAATTTGGTGGTAAGGGAAATGTGCAAGCGATCGCCACAGCTCTAGAAAGCGCCTTAGAAGAACTTAATATTTCTGCACAAGGCCTAAATCCTTGGTATTTTCCTAGTATTGGCGAGTACACCAGTTTACTGGAACAGCAAGGCTTTGATGTCATTCATGCCATGCTTTTTGCTCGCCAAACTCCTTTAGCAGAAGGAGAAGCAGGTATGGCAAACTGGATTCAGATGTTCGCCAATGCTTTTTTAGTAGGGCTAACTGATGAGCAACAAATATAAGTAATTCGCGTCGTGAACGAATATCTCAAGCCGACGTTGTATCAACAAGGAATTTGGACAGCAGATTATCGAAGAATTCGCATCGTTGCCATTAAAGTTTAAATTGTGCGAATTTTAACTTATGCCTTAATTACGAATTACGAATTACAAATTATTTATGATACCTAAATTGTGCGATCGCGCTACAGCGCTTTGGGCATCCTACGGCAGGCGTTGGCGCAGCCATCGTCAGAGATCATTTTCATTATTATTAACCATTAGCCTCACAACTTTATTAGTCCCGCCCTCACTAGCGCAAACCCCCCTAATACCGTCGCCTTCTACTGCGCCTCTGGAACTAGATTTATTGACCAAGCCAAAAAACTATGTAATCACAGCTAACACAATTAATCCAGAACGATTAACCGTTCCCAGTTTATGGTGGGCACAACAAAACTCTGAGAGAAAGCTATTGGATAATTGGATAGCATATCCAGCTTCTGAGAAAGAGCCTGCAAGAGTAGACTTGCTCGTGAATCAGCAAATTTGGAGCTTACTAGACTCTATAGAGCGCTACGAGTTCGTAAATCGCTTGGGTAGCGCTGCACGTAACTTTGGCTACAACGTCCGGGTATTTAATTATCAAAAAGAACCCTTGGCAACCTACACTTGCAACTTTAGTACAAGTCCAGCTTCATGCGGTATCCAAACGAATCTTAAGAACAAGATAGGGTTACAGCGTTCTTTGTAGAAAAGGGAGTGGGAATGGGGGGACAAGGAGAATAACCAACCATACCCAATCTCCAATCCCCAATCCCCAATTAAACCTTAATTTTGGCGAATAAAGACTCGTATTGTTTTATTGCAGATGGGGGTAAGGGAAGCAAAAATTCGCTTTTATCAAAAACTTCGCCATCGCTCTGCAACAGATTCCGTAATGGTTCTTGAATATCGGAAGCGGCAATATTTGTAGAAATTGGCGAATTACTTTTGGTCAGCACCGAAATTTGTTTAGCTGTGCTTGGTTGCCAACAAAAATCAATCCATTGAACTGATAAAGTATCCTTAGTGATACCTGCGGGGCGTACCCACAAGTCTGCCCAGATTGCTGTTCCTGACTGGGGGATAACTACGGCAAGTTGCGGATAACGTCCCAGAAGTGGCAATACATCGCTTGACCAACCAACCGCAAGCCAAGTGTCTCCCATAATTAGAGGTTCCAAGTAGTTATTGGAACTATATAACCTCACCTGTTGGTTTAATGTCTGTAATTCCTTTTCCAAGCCGGGTACTTGGTCAAGATTCTCTGTATTATAAGATTTTCCTAGCTTCTTTAAGACCAGACCAATAACTTCTCGTGGTTGATTCAATAGGGAAATGCGCTGCTGCACTCCATCTCGCCACAAATCACTCCAATCTTTAGGGGTCCATCCCAATTTTCGAAACTTGTCACGGTTATAAACAATCACCGTGCTACCCCACCGATAAGGCGCACCCCACACCTTTCCTTGAGTATCTAAGTTACCTTGGTCGTTGCGCGTCACCACTTGTTTCCACCTTTCATCTAAAGCAGACCACTGCTTTAATTCGTTTCCCTGTGCCTCTTGGAGTGGTTGAATCAGTTTTTGCTCAATAGCTGCTTTTAGCCAGTAATCTCCCAACGTCACTAGGTCTGCATCAGCCGATTTTTGACCTTGCCTAAAAGGGATAAAGCGCCTCCATCCCTGTTCATCGGTGGCTTTTGGTTTCTGCTGCCAATTTTGTAATTGCTGAAATAAATCTTGTATCTGCTCAACTGGAGCAAACTTTAACTGCACCTGTTGCTGCAAACCTTTTTGGAACTGATTAACAACCTGACCAGGTATAGAACCTTTTAATAACTGTACTTTGAGTTCCCTCTCATTGTCTCCACCACAGCCAAAAAGCACTTGTGAAAGTGCCAATGTACTTGTACCTAGCAAAAAAGACCGTCGATCCATTGATTTTGGATTTTGAAATTTTAGATTATACCTAATATTAAGCAGAGATTTACCAGAGGCTGACTATTTGAAAAAGTGGAATTGGAAAATTACCGATATTTTTTCTTGTTAATACCCATAATTTTGAAAATTTGGCTTAAATAGTGCATTTTTCGGCAAATAAATAGCTAAAGATTAATTTTTATCCAGAAATTTCCTTAGTCATATTTATGGTCAAACTTTGCTTATATTTAGAAATAATGATTTAAATGTCACGTTTCCACCAAAAATTATCAATACTTAAATAATCCATAAGTATTGTTAACCTTGAGACTAAATTGAATAACATATAGAAAATGTACGGATGAGGGTATTAAATGGAGCCATTACAGAAGCAAATCCTGATTTTAAGCGAAAAACTGGATGCGCTCTGCCAAGTGATTGAGCAGCTTGATGGTAAAGTTGCTCAAGCTTTCTCAGAGTGTTCTTTAGCAAATACACAAGCAAAGCATAATGAGCAAGAAAATGGCGCAACTGGTGGCTACCAGTTCAGACGTAACAATTTAAATCCAGAAATGGAACACAAGGATGTCTTGATAGATGGCATTTATCTAGATATGCATCGTCAAGGTGGAGATAATATAACACCAGAAATTCAAATACAACGACTCACAGCACAATTAACAGCAGCATACAATCGCATTGCTGCCTTGGAAGAACAATTACTCAAAGAGAGAATTCATTAAATTTCCTGCTACGTAGATAGACAGGCTAGGTTTAATTCCCCGCAGCAAGCAAATCTGATTAATTTCTTGCTAGCACTTGATGACAATCTTGGAAGTTTTTAATCAAGTGTAGAGGAAGCCAGAGTCTTGCCAAATTTAATTAGCTATTAATTAATGAAATGCTGTACTTAGCCGTTCAAGTTGGGCTTCAATAGCTGCCAAAAGCTGGTGTTGCTGCCAATTTTGGCTAAGATGGGCGGCTATGCAAGCCGCTCCAGCGCCCATACCTTCTTTCACAAAGCCCTGCTCATAAGCTCTCAGTTGGGGATAACGAGAATCAGCAAAGCTCAAATGAGTTGCTAATAAGGGAGGGGTTTCTCCACTCTGAGTTAAGTTACCTTTTCCTAAGTTGAAGGCTAAATCAACTGTAGCGCCAGTAGGGTCTTCTGCTACCCAGCGAGTTGTGCCCACAACTACTTCTTCTGGTTGCCATGATAAGGCATAAGCTTGAGCGATCGCATTTATTAGCGCATAAACCGCTAGCATTTGCGTTCCACCAGCAAGCATTACACCACAACTACGACTAGCAGCGATCGCCATCCCAGCTACCACTACTTGCATCGGATCACCCACAGCAGCGACGAGTTGCAAGGGGTTAACTGGAAAAGATGAGGAGGATAACGAGGACAAAGTAAAATTTCCTTCCCCTGCTCCCTGCTCCCTGCTCCCCATCATCTTCTCCAGCCCAGCTTGCACTAGTGCCCATTTTTGCACGTGGTTACAAATAGGGTGGCTACTGTTGACTTTTCCGGCAGCATCTATACCCAAAGCAGTTAAGATTGCCAAGGCAGTTGTAGTACCCCCGACGACGCACTCACCGATTATTAGATACCCCTGTTGGATATTGGCAGCAAGGCGTTCTCCCCAAAGTAGCCCTTGTTTAAACAAGTGGTGTACTGTTGTTATTTCCATAGCAGCACCTCCACTTAAACAGTGAGCAGGAGCGCCACCTAAATCAATTGCTGGCACAGCAGGAGGCTGGGGTAAACCAGCATTAAACAAATGAACTGGTATATTTAGTGACTCAAATACAGCGCGAGAAATCAGCACAGGCGAAGCCCCAGCAGCTAATGGTGGTAGGGGATATTGGGCTTTATGTTCTGGGCCATAGTACAAAAACTCAGCATCGGCACAAGCAGTATATTTCCGATCTTCTGGAGTGCGACCTGCTGCTGAGATCCCTGGAATTAAACCAGTTTCAGTAAATCCTAAAACACAGGCAAATATGGGTAGAGAACCACTATACCGTCGTAGCCATTCTTCACCCTGTGCTTTTTGGGTATAAATACGAATTTGGGAATTGGGCATTGGGAATTGGGCATGGAGCATTGGTGATTAGTTAGGACTCATTATTTAACCAAGGACAAATGACTAATGACAAGTGACTAATGACCAATAACTATCCTTCATAATCTATGAGAACTTGTACCCAGCGTGGTGGACGGGGAATGGGGTTACCCAGACGATCAAAAAGCAACCATGATGCTAGGTGTACCAAAAAAAGGTAAATAAAGTTGTTGAGTAAAATTAGACCGATCACCACCACTTGAATCAAAAACACACTGGGACTCGCCAACAAACTCAGCCTCAAAAATACCCACTCTATGATCCTAGTCGCCTGGGTAATTCCATAAATCCACAAGTCTTCACCCGACAGAACAGACAGCAACCACAGCCGAAAAAAGACTCCCAAAGCACCCAACAACGTACCCAAGGTGATAGAAACAATCCAGGGAACACGACGATACCATGTCGCTCCCAAAAGCACACCCATGAACCCGTAGGGCATGACAAACAGCAAACTGCGGGCTGGCCCCATTAGTACCGTCAGCAGTAAGCCGGAAGTGAGTGCTGCCATCCATGCCGCACGCCTGCCCCAACGCAGATAAACTAGAGCGATCGGCACCGGAAAAAATATCCGTAAAACTGGGCCTAAGGGAAAGTAGAAATTAATAAACCAAATCAAGCTCGCAGTACTGGCTAAAAACGCCGTTTCCACCATCCTCAAAGGCGCATCAGCCTTGATTTGAGGAGGCATTAACTGCTGTTCTTTGTCTAACCAATGATTGTGGGGAGTTGGAGACTCAGGGGATGGATTTTCCTCCGGCTCATTTGGCAGAGAATCTAAAATACTCATATCTGACAAGTTTTTAAACTATCATTCTTTCTAAGGCTGACAAATCGGGAATACAAATAGTGTCTTGATCCCGTTTAATCAAGCCTTTTTTTTCTAGCCTTGTCAATACTCGTGTCACAGTTTCCCGCGCCAGTCCGCTCAAACTACTCAATTCCCGATGAGGTAAATTGGGGATTTCGATTCCTGTTTGCCCTTTTTTTCCCTGTCCTTCTGCCAAAAATAGCAACGTATCTGCCACTCGTGACTGGCTATCAGATTCCCGCAACCTCAATCGGCGATTTACTTGCCGCAACCGTCGTGCCATTAGTTGCGCCAATCGAACTCCCGCCAAGGGTTCTATATGAAGTAACTTGACAAAATCCTGAGCAGGCATACTACCAATTACCGTTGGGGTCAAGGTAATCACATCTGTGGATCGAGGAACTTCATCTAGCGCTGCCATTTCACCAAACAATTCCCCTTTGCCAAGAATATTCAGCGTTACCTCTTTTCCTTCCAGATTGTAGGTGCGAATTTTTACCCATCCGTCCAAAATAAAATACACAGAACCACCCCAGTCATTTTCAAGTAGAATTACCTGATTGGCTGGGTGAGTGCGGGTAGCAAGATGGCTCAGGGCTGATTCCACAGCAGTTTCTGGCAACCCTTGAAAAAAGGGAGCCGACGACGTGATCATCCAGGAATTAGCCTGTGCTTGCAAGCTATATCGGTCTTCCATTACGACATCTTTAATTGAAGCTGCTATATACACACGAAAAACAAGACCGCCATTTTCAGCTTAAGCTATCAAAGCACAGCTCCCTTTTAAAAAGAAAACTAAACTATGCTAAATAAGAAAGCGACAAGAACGTTTTTCTAAATAATCTTTACCTATAAGTGTGAAGTACCCACCATTAAAACAAAGTAGTGTTATGGCGGGGGACTGAGGCCGAATTTGGTAAACTAACACATACTAACCGCTAGGCGGTATAGTCTAAGTCCTAATTCATCAGGAATAGACTACCGAACTCCATAGTCCTTATTGGTATTACATTCCCTCCTCTTGTTAGGAGTCCTAATTCCCAAGATCCAAATCTTTCTCTTGCAATGTGTACCGATCAGCTTGGTTTTCGCTTACGGCATTGATGGTTGTCGAGCGGAGTCGAAATACGGGCAAGATATAAAATCATACCAGAAAAAGAGTTTGTTTTCTCCATGTCCTCTGACCTCTTGCGGGAGCAAAAAGTTATCGGCAGTGGTCTTGGGGTTTCTCCCATCAGAAAGTGGCGTCGGCAGAGGCGACTTAAAGAAACTGCTATCCAATCACTCTCCTATCAGGTAAGCGAGAGACTTCTGCTAGTTTAGTTAAAAATATAGGCAAACAATACTAATGATACTAAAGGGAGTAAATTATTGCTCAGGTATTTTAGCGATTTTCAAAAATAGGCAACTTAATGAGCTGCAAAACAAAGCTTCTTAAACAAACGCTGACTGAAGATTGCCACGACTCCCAGTAATCCATAACATAATGACAGTCACAAGCACAAGCAGCGGCTTTTGTCACTCAAAACTTCTCCTATGGGAGACGCTGCGCGTAGCAAGATACCCGTAGGGGTACGGTGATTGTAAAGTAATTGTCACATTAGGTGACAGACGTTTTTAGGTAAGGTGATAAAAGTGACTTCCAGTGCAGATGAAATTCAAAAGCTGATCGCAGACATTGACAACTTACTTGCCAGTGGTGGCAAGCGCCTGTCTAGATTTCTGCCTGGTCAGGCGCAGGAGCATAAAGAGGTTTTAGAACGAATTCGCAACTTCTTGGTGAGACTACAAGAAAAAGAAGCATTAGAGAGCGGCATCTCAGATCAATCTTCTGAAGAACCGCGTTCGCCTTTATTCACAAAACTTCTTGACCAAGATAATAACCAGTATCCATTACCGCCGCTCGAATTCTATCAGGAACAGAGTACTGTTGGGGCAGGACAATTAAAAAGTGAATTTTCGAGCTTGATCCAGCCATTGCGATCGGAATTAGAATTGCTATTGCAAGAGCGAGCCACTCTCGTACAGGAAATTCGGCAACTAGAGCAAAGGCGATTGCAAAATTACTCCTTAGCGCAGCAGTTGACAAACCAGGAGCAGGTGATTACCGAGTTTTTACAGTTACTCATGAGTCGTCTGGTGCCAAGTTTAACACCACTACTAGCACAGACGTGGGAAAATTCCGTCAGTTCTTCAGGAGCAAATACTGCAAACTCAGAACTAGCAACTTCTGCAACTCAACCTTTATTAGAATCACCAGACCGTGTGGAGCGGTTAACCCAGCTGGCTAGGGAGTTGGATCAACACCTATTATCACTAGATGGGACTGTGAATGTAGTATTTGAAGCACTACAGCGCAACATTAATACTTATGACGAATCCCTGTCGCAAGCGCTGGCAAGAATGCATAGCAAGGGAATGCAAGGCGAACAGTTGATGGGCAGCTTTATCAACAATTTGACCCAGCATTTGCAGCAACAATCACCTAGCTCCCACCCATCTTTCCTTGAGGTCGAATCTGATAGACAAGCATCATTGGTTGACCCAGGCGAGATTCCTGCTGGAGTTGCAGCCCAACCCTTGGAGTTTCTACAATCAGAAACTTCATCTTCAGTCACAATTAATTCTGAGCAACAGGAGACTACTCTCACAGAGGATTTAGATGCAGTGATGTTGCAGCTAGGCTTAGACTCGCCTGAATCTTCTGAAACCCCGACGGAATTATCGCAAGATATTTCTGCGTTAATAGGTGATGAAGTAGATCAGCTTTACGCCAGTTTGTTTGGTACTGGTGATGTTAAGAATCCAAGTCTTGAGGTTGCCACTGCCTCAGAATCAACGTTGAACATCGCTGAAAGTCTATCTGTCCCTGCAATGGATTCTCCTGTTGTGACATCAGATATGGGTCTTTCATCCCAAGAGACTTTAGTAGAAACCACAGATTCATCATCGGAACCACAGGAAGAACTATTTTTTGCAGAGGAGACTGACCTAAACTCGCCTCTTAGCAACTCTCTGCCACAAACAGACAGTTTTCCCGCGCAAATCGACACTCAGCCAGCTAGTGTTGATACTATCAATACCCTAACTGACCTATTGCCTGATGCAGGCGATGATCAGGAACTGCTAGAAGTGTCATTCTCTGCGGAGGATGCCACAACTACAGCACCAGTTACTCCAGAAGCAGAGGAAATTGCCTTGGCATTAGCGCAGCGTCTCGTTGGCGCAGCCTCTCGTAGAGAAGAGAAGCCTACCCAAGGTATCGCCACACCAGAAGTATTAATTAATGATGATCAACCAGAACTATCTTCAGATAACTATATTGCTGCTTCGCCACAAGAAAACTTGCTTTCTGTTGAGTCAAACCAGGCTCCAGCCGTACTTGATATTTCTTTAGATGAAGAACAGTTGCAGCAATTAGATCGGGATTTGGCTAATTTTGATCAGCAGCTAAATTCTGAGTCCCAGCCAGCTAACAACTTGGATATTTTCTCAGAACTAAATGATAAAACTCAAGACACAATCTCCACAACTCCCCCTGAACCGGAAACAGAAAATCTTCAAATAGTAGAAAATACCTCAACTGCTGCTTTCTCTAGTTTGGCAGTTCCCCAGGTAGAAACTGAACAAGAAAAGGAAATCATAACTCCTGTTGAAGAAAGTTCTTTACCTCCAATTTCTAACTCCATCAATAATCCAGAAGTTTCGCTCAATGTTCTAGAATCAGTCTGGTATTTAGGAATTGATTTAGGTACAACAGGAATTTCTGCCGCATTATTAAATCGCTCGACTTTTGTTGTACATCCTATCTACTGGTCATCAGAAAATCCGCCGGGAACAACTTCCTTTCAACAATCATTTCGTTTACCAACAGAAGTTTATCTGCCTACAGCTTCTGTTCCCCACGGAGAAAACGAAAGTATTGAAGTACATGAACAGACAGCACCTGCGGCTGTTGCCCAAGATAAAGTGCCCGATCGCTCGGTCACCACTCCTGCAACACGGAGATCAACGGCAGATGCGACAACAAATAATCTCTATTCGGCACAGTTAAAGCCCTATTTACAAGTAGCCATTCCCTACAAAAGTGAACGGCAGAAATGGGAACCTGTTTTGCAATTAAATGAATTTTCGGCAGGCCCTTTGATTTGGATTGTGCGATCGCTCTCTAAGCTACTATTAACCCTCAAATCCGAAAAAACTTGTACCACCCCTAGTTTAATGGCTGCTGCTGTGGGGATCAGCGAACAAGATTTTCCCAAGATTATCAATAATATTGCTGGTGTAATTTGCACATGTCCATCTAGTTGGTCGGAATCATACCGCTTCAATGTACGGGAAGCTTTACTCACCAGTAAACTCATCCAACATCCGCAGCAAGTCTTTTTTGTAGAAGAAGCGATCGCTAGTTTACTCCCAGAACTCGATGCTGCTAACGGTGAGCAAGTAAAATTAAGCCAACCTCAGGGTTCTTATCCTGCAAAAACCAGCGAACATCCCATTGTTGGCAATACCCTTGTCATTAACATTGGGACATCTACCACAGAAATGTTGCTGGTTGATGTCCCAGAAACATTGGTGCAATTAACATACAATGATTTCATGCTCCATAGTTTTGCCTATGCTAGCAAGGGAATTGAACAAGATATTATCTGCCAGCTGCTATTGCCACCGAAATCTCGGCAATCACGCCAAGAAACACCAAGCGATGGCAAAACTATTATCAGTAATCCTTGGCAATGGCAACCGTCAATTCCCGGTTTAGACCAAATGCGTTGGCAGAGTTTAGGGTTGGAAGAATTAGAACTACCAAGAGTCGGGGAACCAGATATCACCGCTCGGATTCGCCTCCAACAGCGTCTAGAAAGTTCTCTACTGGGACAGGCGGTATTAGATGCCGCCCTAGCTCTAAAGCTGATTTTGCAACACCAAGATTCTTTTACCCTAGAATTGGCCGATCAGCAATGGATTTTGCAGCGACGAGACTTAGAAAGCCACGTATTTGTCCCCTTTGTGCGTCGCCTAAACCGAGAACTCAACAAGTTGTTGGTAGCTCGTGGCATCCCCACAGAATCCATTAATCAAGCGATTCTGACTGGTGGGTTGGCTTGTGTCGGGACGGTAAACCGATGGCTACGGCAAAAACTCCCCGGTGCCAAGATTATTCAAGATTTATATCTCGGCGAAAACGGCGCTCCCAATTGTAGTCGGGTTGCTTATGGTTTAGCGATGCTGCCTCTGCATCCCCAGATATTAGATATACCCAGGCAACAATACACGGATTATTTCTTATTTACAGAACTGCTGCGGCTGCTACCAGACCGACCTTTATCTTTTGGTGAAGTTATCCAGCTATTTGAGGGTCGTGGGATCAATACTCGCACTTGTCAGCAACGCCTGCTGGCTTTTTTGGAAGGTGAACTACCTTCGGGTTTGATACCTTCAGTTACAGATTCAACCTGGCTCACTCAGAGTTCGCAAGAAAATCCTGACTATCAGGCGATCGCTACAGCACCACTTTTTGAAAAACAAGGGAGTCTCACTTATCGTCCCAATTCCCAACAACTGTTATCTTTGCGCCGCTATCTAGATGCGATCAAAGCTAGTAATCAGCAATCACTGGAGGAACCATACTTAGTGAATTTTGCTTTAGAGGTTAATCATTGAGATTAATGCATCACGGATGTGTCTTTCTGAGTCGGTCACATCCTGATGGGCTTTCTGCTCTCAACACTGTAATATTTTAAATGTGTATCCAGAACACTATATTTTTATTAGATGAAAAAAATACTGTAACTTTACGATCTACCACCTTAATTGAAAGATTTTGTAAACTTTAGATTTTCGGTTTTTATATTGTTCAACTTTTGTGTATATTCATCATATTCGGTGGTAATGATAAAAGCAGTAAAAATCGACTAAACATTGTGTTCATGTCTACACTACTGATCAAAAAGTCCTGTTGTAGATAAGTTAGTCCTAGTGAATCACCTTTATCTTTATTCAGTTAATTGTTCGCAACAGCCTTTAGAGGATGTTTGAAAAGTCCTCATCTTGGTAGCAAAACGTTTTAGATCCCCCTAAATCCCCCTTAAAAAGGGGGACTCTGATTCCGGTTCCCCCCTTTTTAAGGGGGGTTAGGGGGGAGCAATAAGTGCCTAAAATCACAGCCAACCACTTTTCAAACAACCTCTTACACCCGTCAACTTTAAGCGTAAGAAAACGATTAATTGACATTATTGGAGCCATTGTAGGGCTGATTATTACATTTATGGTAGCAATTCCACTGGCGATTGCTACCTTTATTCATGAGCCAAGTCCAATATTTTATTCCCAAATTCGCTGTGGTTTGAACGGAAAAACTTTCCGCATTTGGAAATTCCGTTCCATGATCGTCGATGCCGATAAACTCAAGCATTTGGTTGAAAACCAAGCCAAAGGTCACATTTTTAAATCTGTCGACGATCCTCGCATTACTCCTGTCGGTAAGTTTTTGCGGCGTACCAGTTTAGACGAATTTCCCCAATTTTGGAATGTTCTGGTAGGGGACATGAGTTTAGTTGGTACTCGTCCACCCACTCCTGATGAAGTCAGTAATTACGATCCACACCACTGGGATAGATTGCGAGTCAAACCAGGCATTACCGGAGAATGGCAGGCTAATGGACGTTCTAACATTACAGACTTTGAAACCATTGTCAAGATGGATATAGATTATCAATGCAAATGGTCTGTAACTTATGACCTAAGTCTGATTGTTAAAACTATCTGGGTAGTTTTAAAAAAGACTGGGGCTTATTGAATTAGTCATTAGTCACTAGTTTTCCTTTGCGTTCCCTCATCTCCACTTTCTTATTCAACCTTTGACCCCGCTACCAGTTTCCGTGGGTACAATGTAACGTTGTAAAAACAAAAATAGTAATAATACTGGGGCGATCGCAATTACTGAACCAGCAGCTACCAAGCGCCAGTCAAGAGAAAATGTGCCTGCCAGCTTGGCGACTCCCAAGGGGAGAGTGTATAAATTTTCGTCTTGGATGACGATTAAAGGCCACAAAAAATCACTCCAAGCACCAATAAATACAAAAATAGCTAAAGTTACCAATGCTGGGCGAACTGCTGGTAACATCACATGCCACCACAAACCTAACTCCGAACTGCCATCCATCCGCGCGGCTTCTTCTATCTCTTTGGGGACACTCATAAAAGCTTGACGCAACAGAAAAATGCCAAAGGCAGAAGCTAAACTCGGAAAAATCATCCCTAGATAACTATTTCTCAAACCCAACTGGACTGTTAAAATATAAAGGGGAATCATCACGATTTGGAAGGGAATCATAATCGTAGAGACAATCGCTACAAAAATCCAGTCTCGCCCGACAAATGATAATCTTGCCAACGGATAGGCAGCTAAAGCGCAAAATAGTAAATTTAAGCCAACAGTCAGCACTGAAACCAAAGTGCTGTTATACAGATATTGCCCAAAAGGTAAAGAGTTCCATACACTAAAGAAGTTATCTAGTGTTGGTGAGGCAGGCAATAACTGTGGCGGCGACTGCAAAATATTTTCTGTAGGCGATTTCAAGGCTGTACTAACCAGCCACAGTAAAGGAAAGAGCATCACCAGTGCGATCGCTCCCAATAGCACATACATTAGCAGAATCTGCGATCGTGATTTTTTCAAGTTCAGCATTGGATTAATAAATTTCCGAGCTTTGTAAATATTTATAAGTAGTGACTGTTAAATGCCAAAAAAGTGGTCAGCTTATTTGTTTAGGGCATGGAAAGGTAAAAATTAATGATTTTAGGCTATTTAAAATGTGGCTATTTGGGCTTCTCTAATTCCAAGAAAAATAACCCCTCATTCTACCAGAAAATATTTATGCAAGAGTTATTTTGTATTAGTCCTTTGCACCAATAAACCTATACAATTCTTATTGCCCTAAATTGCTCCGCAGCTTGGCGATGTCACGATGCGGGGGAATACCAAATAGTTTTTTATATTCCCGGCTGAAATAAGACGCGTCATCGTAACCGACGCGAAAGCTGGCGCTCGCCACATCCATGTTTTCGCCGAGCATCAGACGGCGTGCTTCCTGAAGCCGTATTTGTTTCTGGAACTGCAAAGGACTCATTGCCGTAACAGACTTAAAATGTTGGTGAAAGCCTGACACGCTCATGCCGAGTTCGCGGGCTGTATCTTCGATTTTCAGCGGCTGATCAATGTTCTCGCGGATTTGCTTGACCACCCTGGAGATGCGCTGCGCGTCGCCTTCGGTAGTGATAAGCTGACCCAGGCGTGCGCTCTGTTTTCCCTTTAAAAGCCAGTAGATGATCTCGCGGATGATGAGCGGCGCGAGAAACTTCATTTCGTCCGGCGTGTCAAATAGTTTTACTAATTTGACGACCGCATCGAGTAAATCGGCATCAACCGGGCTGACATCCATCGCCTTGACTCCGGCACCGCTTTTGTTTGTTTTGATGCCGGATTCAATCATCACCGCAGCAACAAGTGCCGGATCGAGGTCTATCCGAAGATTCAAATAAGGTTTTTCCTCGGACGCTTGGACGACATTACTCATAATCGGCAAATCAAGTGTCGAGATTAAGTAATGACCGGAATCATAGTGAAATAATTCATCGTTCAAAAGCACATCCTTGCTGCCCTGCGCGATGACGCAGAAGGCGGGCTTTAATACGGATACCTGGCTCTCGGTCGGTTTCGACGATTGATATATGAAAATGCCCGGAAACACTTCCAAAAAGCTGTTTTCAGGAGCGAGACGAATCATTCTTTCGATCAGCTCTTCCCGATTGATCTGCATCTTTCGCTTTTCAAATTCTGCTTCCTTTTGGTTCATAAATTTATATTAAACATTTTGTTTCTGTTCAGCACGTTGCACGGCGATTTTTTGGAGAATTGTCCGGTTTTTTTCGATGAACGTCCTCACGCTATCCGTTTCCACGCCTGCATAATTGGTTGAGTCGAGAGGGGATATTATTCCCCGTCCCTCTCAGTTAGAACCGTGCGTACCCGTTTCCGTGTACACGGCTCCCGATATTCTTAGGGAGTGACCCTTTTGCTCATGTGTAAATAGTCGT
>JAHHHS010000038.1 GCA_019359215.1 Nostoc indistinguendum CM1-VF10
CTGGTCATCTCAAGTTTTTGGTCAGTCCATGCTCTCAAAAAGAAAAACTGTATTTTCGACCTCAATCGACGACACAATAATTGTATGAAGTTTTTTGAGCAATTTCCCTACAAAATCAACACCCTACGTTGATGCTGCTGGAAGAAGAATGCTCTAACAGTGAAAAACATTGCTCAGATTATCTGCATCTGATTTTGACAGAACAACTGTTGTTACAGGGTTGTACTCAAGAAGCACAAGAAAGTCTGGAGCGTGTATCAAATGAATATCAAAATAATGCTGCTATCTTTTGGGGTTGGTTAAGTTTTCTGCGGGGTGAGAATGAACAAGCTATCAAATATTATAAAGATGCCCTGAAAGCCATCAAAAAGGCTACAGGCAAACGCCAAATATATTTCAATACAATTGGGGGCTTATTTTTTATCCTCGCACTTTTAAAAGATGGTTCAGTGCAACATCTGCGGGAAGCAAAAGAGTACACCAGTTTGATGTCCCGTCAAGGGGATCATTGGCTCAGGTTCACTTATGGCAGACTGAAAATGTTACTGCAAGTACACCTTGGTGATATTACTCAAAAACAATTTGTAGTCAGCGGTCATATTTCTTCCGTGGAAGAAGAAAATAGCTTACAAACATTGTTTTGTTCGCTATGCCTTTACTGGATGGATGCTGAGAGGATGTTTGAAAAGTCCTCATCTTGGTAGCAAAACGTTTTAGATCCCCCTAAATCCCCCTTAAAAAGGGGGACTCTGATTCCGGTTCCCCCCTTTTTAAGGGGGGTTAGGGGGGAGCAATAAGTGCCTAAAATCACAGCCAACCACTTTTCAAACAACCTCTGAGAGTGCTAAAAAACGCTTACCTAATTTATTAGAGCCATTATATAGGCGATCGCTCGCCTCCGGTTATCACTGGTTGGCAATGGAAACCGCAGAACTCCTATCCCGACTCAAACCAAGTAGTAACTATAAACAACTTGCAGAGGCACTGCGAGAAGATAGCAATATCCAAACTATCGTAGACTTAATTCGACCGCAAGAAGCTTGGGAAATGTGCCTCAATGCCCTGGCAAATCTCCACTCAAGACCACAAACACCAGGAAAACCAGAATCCGAACTGCGTTTAGCATGGTTCATAACCTTCTATCCCAGCAGATGTGTCTTACAACCACGAGAACAAAAAGTTAATGCCAAAGGAGAATGGAGTAAAGGTCGCCCCAATACGGTTCGGATAATAATTCTTCACCTCACTTGTAGTTTTGGAAAAGGGAAAAGGTTTGAATTTCCCTTTTACTCTTTTCCCTTAACCGAACCGTATTGAATGGCGTTTTACCTGTGTAGTATGCTTTTGATCCTTACTGTGAGACTGTTTCACCTTGATGTCGGGAAATAATATTTTCCTGACATCTACCCTACAGGTAGAAGCATCAGTAGTGTGGACGCTACCCCCAATGTTATATTCAAAAACAAACCGACTGCTCTAGATTTTAATGATGTTAATTGAAATTACGTTTTCATAGTTATGCCCCATTGAAGATTCAAAGGATAGAACATAAGGAGAATCCAGAGTGGTAAATGAGGAGCATAATACTTGGCTGGAGAAAGGTGTATATGATTGGAATAAGTGGAGACGTACCAATCAGAGTATAATTCCTGACCTCAGAGGGGCTAACCTCGAAACGGCTAACCTCAAAACGGCTTACCTGGAAAGAGCTAACCTCGAAGGGGCTAACCTCAACCGGGCTAACTTTGAAGGGGCTAACCTTGAAGGGGCTAACCTTGAAGGGGCTAACCTTGAAAGAGCTAACCTCGAAGGGGCTAGCCTCAGAGGGGCTAGCCTCAGAGGGGCTAGCCTCAGAGGGGCTAACCTCAACCGGGCTAACCTCAGAGGAGCTAGCCTCAAAGGGGCTAACCTTGAAGGGGCTAACCTCAACGGAGCTAACCTCAACCGGGCTAACCTCATCGGGGTTAACTTGATCGGGGTTAACCTCAACGTGGCTAACCTCAAAGGGGCTAACCTCAACGGAGCTAACCTCAACGGAGCTAACCTCAACGGGGCTAACCTCAACGGAGCTAACCTCAACGGGGCAAAACTGATTAGAACTCAAGTACTAGGAACAGATTTTACAGAAGCAAAGTTTACAGGTGCTTGTTTGGAAAATTGGAATATCAACTCTGCTACAAAATTAAATAATATTGATTGCCAGTATGTCTATTTAAAAAGTGACTTTCAAGAACGTCGTCCCAGCAGTGGAGAGTTTAGGCTTGGGGAGTTTACCAACCTCTTTCAGAAAGCTTTAGAAACGGTTGACTTAATTTTTGCTGATGGCATTGACTGGAAAGCATTTCTGCTGTCCTTTCAAGAACTACAGGCTGAGTATGGTGAAGAAAATTTATCAGTCCAAGCAATTGAAAAGAAAAGCGGTGGCGCATTTATAATTCGATTGGAAGTTCCACCAGAAGCCAATAAAGCAGATATTGAAAGTCAGGCTAAAGCATTATATGAAATTCCGCTAAATGTACTTGAAACTATATATCGAAACCAATTAAAGGCTAAAGATGTACAAATAGAAGTTTTCCATAAGAAAAACACCAACTTATGGGAACTAGTTAAACTAGCGGCTAGTAAACCTATTCAACTTCAAAATACTAATAATAACTCTATGGTGGATAAATCTAAAAAACAATCTACTTTTAACTTACAAGACGCTCAATTTACTGGCGGTCTTGTCAATGCCGATATAGTAAACGTACAGCAAATCTGTGGGAAGATAACCAACTATACACCTGAACAAAAGCACAATCTCGCTCAAGCCGCAGTAGAAATTTAACAACTTCTTTATCAATTATCTCAAACTAGCTCAACAACAGATGAATCAATTACAAATGCAATTCATCAAGAAGTTAAACACAATCCCGCACTAAAAGCCAGGTTAAAGTCAACGCTTAAAGCTGGTGGTCTAGAAGCATTAAAGGCAATCTTTAATCATCCACTTTTCAATATTCCGGCTGAAACAATAAAAGGTTTTTTAGAAGTTGAATAGGTAATACTTTCGGTTGACTTATGAGGATGGAAATGTTGTGGGAATTGGGTCAAATTAAAATTCGACTAGGAACTTTAGTCTCCACCAATTACTTAATTGAAAAAGTGATTGAACCAAGCATTATTGAATTAAGTAATTGGGTAAATTCTCAATGGTGGTATTTTCTTGAGCATCCAGAAGTTCCTCCTGATAATAATCAAGCCGAACGCTCGCGGCGTTTGGCTGTGACAAAACGTAAGGTCAGTGGTGGTTCCCGTTCGATGGAGCGGTTTCAACACACTGCTAAATTACTGACGGTGGTGCAGACTTGTCGCCGTCAAGGTAGGTCTGTCATTGATTTTTTTGCTCAAGCACTGCTGGCTAATTCTAATAATTATCTGTCTCGCCCTTCCCTACTTCCTGAATATTAGACCTGAATCCTTACAAGTATACAATGATAAATAAACGCTGGTATAAACACATCAATTTATTCATGATAATAATCCTAAATGTAATACTTTTTAAGGGTTGCTATAGTTTTTTACCTCAACAAATATACTCTTCAAATTTAAATTCAATAGTATCAGAATGCCGAAAAATTAAGCATAAGCTAGGAGAAAGCTGTATTCCTCTCAATCCCCAACGGATCATTGTGACTGACCAAGAAAGTTTAGAATCACTAGTGGCTTTGAACTTAAAACCAATAGCAACAACAATCTCAAACCGAGTTGGGAATAAAGCACGTATATTGGAGGATAAAATCGATGGTATTACTTATTTAGGCAAGGAAAGCCAGATAAACATCGAAAAGATTGTACAATTAAATCCTGATTTAATTTTAGGTTTTTCAATTAATCCTCAAGAATATAAATTGTTTTCTCAAATAGCCCCAACAGTTTCAATTGTTTATACAGAAACTGGTTGGAAAGAAACTTTCAAACAGATAGCTGAAATAGTATATAAAAGTTACGAAGCAGAAAAAGTACTAGATCAATATCAACAAAGGATTGAAAAATTAAAATTAGCTTTTGCTCAAAAAATTGGACAAGCAGAAATTTCTGTAATGCGATTTTATACAGATATTCAATTCACTCAGTTTCTTAGCCAATTATCATTCCCTGTTAGTATTTTAGAGGAGCTAAAACTATCTATTCCCCTTGCACAGCGTCAAGTTAGCAATTCAAATGTAAGTTATGAGAATGTTAGTTTAGAACGTGTAGACTTGCTAGAAGCAGATGCGATGTTTATAGCTTTAGACCCAGGTGCGGAAGAAAATTTTCAAAAATATAGGAATAGTCCTTTATGGCAAACGCTAGATGTAGTTAAAAAAAATAGGGTATACACTGTTGATTCTGGCTACTGGATTTTTGGCAGCGTCCTATCAGCAAATGCCATTCTAGATGACGTTGTTAAATATTTGTTGGAAGCCTCTTAAAGGGATGTTAACTTTGAGTTATAAGGAAGTTTAGAGATGCCAAAACCACTAATTATCCCTAATGAGTCTAATTTTATAGAAGAAATATTTACACATGCTCAACATAGTTTAAATAGTTTCTACACTGACTGCATCATTTTGACTCAGCCTCCTGATGGTGCTGAGGTCATCGCACTTAACGATTACTTACAGCCAGAAAGGCTTATATCTGCTATAAAAGCAAGGTCTGAATACGAAAGAACTCAAGATATTCGCATTGCTGCATCTATCTGGAACAAAGTTTACAGCTGGACAACATTACCAGGTGTTTTAGCTTTGATGACTTGGGCAGGGGTAGGATTGGATGCTGGTGTTGAGAATATAAGTTTTGTTTTGGAAGACGGTCAACCAAAGGCAGTATGGTTTCACGATCTCAGCCGTACTGTAATTTATCCTAAGCGATCGCCTATCCCAATCCCCAAAAACTATCCAGGAAAGATAGTCAACAGCGTAGATGCTTTACACCAAGCCGTATTCACTGGTTTGTTTCAACAAAATTTAGCACCAATGATTGACCGCGTTCATAGTTTAACCAAACTCTTCAAAAAAACTATGTGGGGCAATGCGGTTAACGCCTCTGAAGGACAGTTTGCCGAACTCAGCAAGTACACTAGCCCAGAAGCAATAGAAACAGATTACTCGGTCTTGTATGAACAACCTTACAGTTCAGTAATGCCGGGTCGCAATCCCCTTTACAATTTGGTACGCACCGAACAACTCAATGAACCAGGTTTACCTACCCAAGTTACAGTTCGACTTACTTGCTGCTTATATACTTTCATTCCTCCATATGATGGAAAGTGTCCTAACTGCCCTCTGATAGAACCGCAGGAAAGAATTGCACTAATCAAAGAAGAGTTGGGTGAAGATAGCTGAAATAACACTACAGCGCTTCCCGCTATTATGCAATACAGTTTTTATCCTTGCCTCCTCCTAGCATAGCTTTCAGTTTTGAGGATGTACCTCATAGCTGCCGGAAGTGCTGTAATCTAACTACTGCAAAAATACTACAAATGCCACAACAACCAAACTCTGCCAGTATGCGTAATTTTATGATCGTCTGGGTTGGTCAGCTAGTATCTACTATCGGTAGCAGTATGACCAGCTTTGCGATTGAAATTTGGGCATGGGAAATTACAGGTAAAGCAACTACTATTGCTTTGGTCGGTTTTTTTAGTTTGCTTCCCAGTATTATTATTACACCCATTAGCGGTGTCATTGTAGACCGTTTTAATCGAAAACTATTAATGATGGTAGGTGACACAGTAGCAGTTTTGGCTACTATTATTATTTTATTGCTGTATCTCAGCAATCATTTGCAAATTTGGCACTTTTATCTTACAGGCGCTATCGTCGGGACTTTCAATCAATTTCAGTCTTTAGCATACTCGTCATCAGTATCGCTGATGATTCCTAAAAAACACTATACTCGCGCTAGCAGCCTAGAATTTCTGTCTAGTTATGGAAGCAATATAATTGCACCCGCGTTGGCTGGATATCTTTACACAGTTATTGGTTTTTTAGGAATTTGGCTGATTGATATATTTACTTTTAGCATCGCAATTAGCAGCTTATTGTTAGTAAGTATTCCTCAACCACTACCAACAACAGCAAATGAGAATGTAGCCCATATTTGGCGAGATTTAGGATTTGGTTGGCGCTACATTAATACCCAAAAAAGCTTACTGGCTCTGTTAGTAGTTAATTTATTATTTTGGCTTCCTCATGACATTGGTAATTCCCTATACTCACCGATGATTCTTTCAAGAACAAATAACAGTACTTTAGTGCTAGGTAGTTTAGCTTCTGCTGCTGGTTTTGGCGGCGTAATGGGAGCAATAATTCTTAGCACTTGGGGCGGTTTTAAACGTAAAATCAAAGGCGTTTTATTGGGGATGATAGGTGCAGGTTTAAGCAAAATTTTCTTTGGCTTGGGTAGAACTCCTTGGGTTTGGATTCCTGCACAATTTTGCTCATCTTTCAATTTTCCTTTAAATGGGAGTTCGGATACTGCTATTTGGTTAGCTAAAGTACATCCTAATGTGCAAGGAAGAGTTTTTGCAGCGCGATCGCTACTTTTGCAGATAGCCTCTGCGGTGGGCTACTTAATAGCGGGTCCTTTGGCAGATCATGTTTTTACACCTGCGTTGCAATCAGGGGGTGTTCTGGTTGGTATGTTCGGAGGACTACTTGGTACTGGTACTGGTGCAGGGATAGCCCTTTTATATGTAATTTGTGCCGTTTGGATGTTAGTGGTTGGTTTGGTTGGGTTTTCTGTACGCGTGCTGCGGGATGTAGAAACTATTGTGCCAGACTATGATGCAGAGTATAGTCAGTTGAAATAGTCGTTATGCTCAGAATCTTATTCACGCAAATAAATGAATGGATTTGTATTATTTTGTGGACTTAGTACTCCTTTCCTCACTCAATCAATAATTCATTGTATTTTTCCCTCCAATGGTTGTGCGGGTCTGAAATATATCACACTTTGGATTAAGCGATAAATTTTAAAATAAAGCAGCCCTTCATTAACGGTAGGGCTGTGCTTAAAACCTAATATGGCAAACTAATCGATCAAAAAATACTTTTAATCCTCCATTACAATTCCCAACCCAATGTAAATTTTATGGTGCGCGGTGCGCCAGGAAAAACGCGCAGATCGCCTTCAGCTGCCTCAAAATATTCATTATCAAACAAGTTCTGGAAATTCAGAGCCGCTCTAAAGTTATTCCTGCGGTAAAACAAGGCTGCATCAGTGCGTACATAACTTGGTAAACTGAAGCTATTATTTAAATCTCCCTGTCTTTCTCCTACATAAAAAAGCCCTAAACCAAATCCTAAGCCTTGCAGATTACCTTGTTGAATATCGTACCTACTCCACAAACTAAAAGCGTGTTCTGGGACATTATTGATGCGGTTCCCTTCAGGAATATTATTGTCTTCAGTTACTTGTGCATCGGTATAAGCATAGCCACCAATAATTCTCCATCCTGGTAAGATTTCACCTGTTATATCTAATTCAATACCCTGACTTCTTTGTTCTCCTGTCTGAATAGAAGTCCTTCCACTTGGATCGCTGAGATCTGTAGTGAGAACGTTTGACCGTGTAATTTGGTATAAAGCTAGAGTTGAAGAAAGATTATCTGTCCAATCTACTTTTACCCCCAGTTCATACTGAGTACCTCGTTCTGGTACAAACAGTCTATTGCTAGTTGAGTCCGTAACTTGTTGAAATGAACGGCTATAGTTAGCATAAAGAGACACTGCTTCGGTCGGTTGATATACAATACCAACACGAGGACTAAATGCTTCATCTTGTTGAAAAGCAGTTGTTTCTCCCTGAGAATCTTCTAGTTCCTGCGTGACGATATCAAATCTTCCACCTAGAACTAATTTAAAGTTGTCTGAAAAGGAAATTTGGTCTTGTAAATAAATACCCAAACCTTGAGATATTGTGGGTGTATCAGGAATCTGCTCAATAATTGCACCAAGACTATCACGCCGATAAATAGGATTAAAAATATCTATGGGATCAAGGTCTCGCAAGGAATCTAGCCCTTCATCATAAGAAATATCTCTTGACAAATCTATCCCAAATAAGAGTTTGTGATCGAGACTGCCTGATTTGAAATTACCGACAACATTTGTATCTAAATTGTAGGCTTGTTGGGCAAATTTAGATACATATAATCCTCGTTCTAGAGTACGATCATCATCTAAAAGTTCTGTGGGAAACAAAGAATTTTGATCCACACTGAGATATGAAAAATTAAAGTTATTGCGGAACTGCCAATTTTCACTAAAACGATGCTCAAAATTGTAACCAATCCGCAGTGATTGACGATTATTTTTGTCAATTTCATCAAAAGGTTCGCCAATAAAACGACTGATTGGTAATTGGCCGTTGCGGTTAGGTAAGACTGTACCACGAGCAGGTAAACCCCGATCATTGGGTTGCTTTTGATTTGAATACTCAGCCTCTAAAGTCAATTCGGTGTTTTTACCCATCAGCCAAGTCAAACTGGGAGCAATAAAGTAACGCTCTGTTTCAAAAAAATCAACAAATGTGTCTGTTATGTATGCTGATGCGTTCAAGCGATACAGCAAAGTTCTGTCATCATTTAACGGCCCTGTAAAATCTATAGACCCACCGTAGCTATCAAAACTGCCGATAGTTCCCTCAATAAAGTAATAAGGAGTACTCTGAGGTTTTTTCGTGACAATATTAATCGTACCTCCAGCACCACCTTGACCAAATAGAACTGAAGCTGGCCCTCGCAAAACTTCTATCTGCTCGATATTCTCAATATTTACGTTACTTGTGATGTTAGTATCGTCTCTCAAACCGTTGCGGATAATGTTGCGGTTGCTAAAACCACGAATGGTAAATCCTTCAAAAGCAGAACGTTCTGAGTTATCTGATATAACACCTGGTGCATTTCGTAAAGCTTCATTCAAGCGCCTCACTTGCTGATCTTGCAGTACTTGTCGAGGAATCACCTGAATTGCTTGGGGTACATCACGCAGGAGAGTGTCTGTTTTAGTTGCGGTGCTGGCTGTAGGTACACGATACCCGTCTTGTTCACCTGTCACTACCAATTCAATAGGTTCATCACTCTCCGCAGTTGGTTGCTCTGGTGGTGTTTCATTAGTCGGTTGTTCTGGTGGCTGCGATCGCTCTGTTTCACTCGTCGGTTGTTCTGGTGGCTGCGATCGCTGTGTCGCTGAAGCAACAGGTGCAAGTTCAAAAACTAAACCTTCATCACTATCAAATAACTCTGCTGTTGGTAAACCCGCCTCACCCGTGACTCTTACTCGAACAGTATTAGCATCAGCTTGAGTGACACTCACAGACACAACCCCAATTGCCGGGTTAGCAATGCTAAAATCTTTACTTTCGGGCAGTTCTAGCACTGCATTGGGTATATCCGCTATAAAACTGTTGCCTTGATTACTATTGACTGGTTTGAGTGCTTCTGCGTTAGGACTTTCTAAAATAACTTCAATGCCTTTATCTGTAGAATTTACCCTAACAGCCGTAACTTTAGTTATTGAGCTATCATTGCGTTGTCCGAGCAATTGTGTCGAATTGGTAGAGTAAGATTTTTGGCTATCAATAATAGATAGTTCTGTTGTATGCGTCCTTGCATGGGCTGGTTGTACCAGGCTGCTAATTACCGCTAATGCCAACCCTACCGAACGTATATCACTCATCAATCCAGACTTCATTCGTATTGCTCCTGAAACTAAACCTTTAAATAACAGGCTTTTAACTAACGGCTCTAATGGCATCTTGATACTCATCCTCACACCCAATGAAAAACGTCACGTCGAAATGAATAACGCCATATTTTATCGATAGTACTTGACAGCATATCTATAAATTTTCTGAAGTTTAGCTGCAAAATATTTGCAGCTAAACTTGGAACTATTAGGAAATATTATCATAAAGAGTGGACGTGGGCAAGTATTTATTTAAACTTACCCTCATCAGATAGCTCATTAGCATTGTCTGGTAAAAAGCTTACTGTTTAAGGATCTAGCAGCAATTTATTATTCTTTTTGAGTAACGTGATTACGAAAATTAATATTTTATCATCTATCCACAGATATATTTTGAGCCAATATCCATATTTATATTGTTACAAGATGATGATAAGCCTTATTGATGTAACCTAATAGTTGCTTGCTATTTTGGCTAAGTTGATTTATGCTGCAAATAATTGATAATTACTGGCAATAGTTTGATATTATTGTTAAAAGCTAAAGATTAACGTAATACCAATATACCAATGGGGCAGTATAAAGGCGTTTAATCCCTTTATACAAGCTACTACTGCTAGTTAACTATAAGAATTCGCTCTGTGCGTCAGGGCTTTGAAAGTACAATGACTCAATATGTCAATGATTTAGAAGAAATAATCTGTAAGTGTTCGACAGTGGTAGAACTACTGCGTTACAGGTCTATAGAACAAGCAAACACTGAGGCTTTTACCTTTGTGTACGATGGCGAAGCGCAAGCAGCAACTTTAACTTATCAAGAGTTAGATCGGCACAGTAGAGCGATCGCATCTCAACTGCAAACATTAGGTTTAAGCGGTGAGCGTGCCTTATTGCTTTATCCACCGGGGATCGATTACTTACCAGCCTTCTTTGGGTGTCTGTATGCTGGGCTGGTAGCAGTTCCAGCATATCCGCCACGCAACCAACGCAACACCCCCAGAATCTTGGCAATTTTGCAAGATTCACAAACAGCAGTAATCCTGACAACAACGGCAATTTTGGCTCAGTTGAAGTCTTTGCTTGCCGATAAATTTGATATAAATAATAATCTCCTCTGGCTAACTACTGACAACCTCACACCAGGTATAGAAGAAGATTGGCAAGAGCCTTTTATCAATACAGATACTCTGGCGTTTTTGCAATACACTTCTGGTTCTACTGGCACACCCAAAGGTGTCATGGTCACTCATGGCAATTTGCTACATAATGCTGAGGTGACGCGTCAGTATATGGAACATACCTCTAGTAGTAAGTTTGTCACTTGGCTGCCTGTCTATCATGATATGGGACTGATTGGCGGTGTACTACAACCTTTATATGGTGGTTTTCCTTGTATTATGATGCCGCCAGCAGCTTTTCTCCAACGTCCTTACCGTTGGTTACAGGCGATTTCTCGTTATAGAGGAACTACCAGTGGCGCTCCCAATTTCGCTTATGAACTTTGTATTGAAAAAGTTACGCCTGAACAACGCTCAACTCTAGATTTAAGCAGTTGGGATGTGGCTTTTAATGGCGCTGAACCAATTCGCCAAGAAACCTTAGAGCGTTTTGCAACTACCTTTGCTGAATGCGGTTTTCGTCGAGAAGCTTTTTATCCTTGTTACGGCATGGCAGAGACCACTTTGATGGTATCTGGTAGCGTCAAAGCTGCGTTAGTAAGAACCAAGCATATATACAAAAACGCTTTAGAACGCAATCATGTAATTGAAACTGTTACTAACAATGATAATAATTCAATAGTATTAGTCGGCTGTGGTCGCAGTGTGCCACAACAGCAGATTGTAATTGTCAACCCAGAAACTTCAACTCGTTGTCAAGATAGAGAAGTAGGAGAAATATGGGTATCTGGCCCCAGTGTTGGCAAAGGTTATTGGAATCGTCAAGCAGAAACAGAACAGACTTTTCATGCCTTTTTGCAAGACACAGGAGAAGGGCCTTTTCTCCGTACAGGTGATTTAGGCTTTTTGGATAATGGGGAAGTCTTTATTACTGGTAGAGCCAAGGATTTAATTATTATTCGTGGTCGTAACCTTTACCCACAAGATATCGAACTCACCGCAGAACGTTCTCATCCATCATTACGTGCTGGTGGTAATGCAGCTTTCTGTGTAGAAGTTGATGATCAAGAACAATTGGTAGTGGTGCAAGAATTAGAATTTCGCGCCAAACCAAATTTAGAAGAGGTGACAGCTGCAATTCGTCAAGGAGTAGCAGAAGAACATGAAGTGCAAATTTATGGGGTGGTTCTGATTAAACCAGGTACTATTCCCAAGACTTCTAGCGGTAAAATTCAACGGCGTGCTACGAAAGCAGAGTTTTTGGCTGGTGAATTACAGATAATAAATAGCAATATTACTAAAAAAATTAATTTTGTAAAAACCGAGAATAATCTCCAGCTAAATCGCACAACTCTTTTGTCGCTTACCCCGAACAAGTCTCAACTATTATTAGAGTCGTATCTACTTGAACAAGTAGCGCGAGTGTTGAAAATAACACCCATGCAAATAGATAGTAAGCAAGCTTTAAGTAGCTTAGGATTCGACTCTTTAAGAGTTTTCGAGCTAAAAAACCTAATTGAAAGCCATTTAGAAGTCGCTGTGTCCGTAGCAGACTTTTTTGAAGGTTTGAGTATTCAAGGATTGGCAACAAAGATACTGACTGAAATTACAGAGGGTTATGTGCCATTAATGACTTTGACTAAAGTTGAGAAAAGCACTGACTATCATCCTTTATCTTTTTCGCAGCAGGGACTGTGGTTTATTCATCAGTTAGCACCTGACGCTCCTGCTTACAACATTCCTATTGTTATTAATTTAAGGGGAAAGATAAACATAGCTGCACTAAGACAAAGCCTCAGCGAAATTATCCAACGTCATGAGGTCTTGCGAACTAAGTTTGTATTAGTTGATGGGCAACCCGTTGGGGTAATTAATCCGACTGTTAGCTTTAGCTTACCGATAGAAGATTTGCGGCACTTGTCAGAAGATAATGCGGTAGTTGCAGCACAAAGTCTAACGATAGAGTTAGCTCAATATCACTTTGACTTGTCTTGTCAACCGCTATTGTGTGGCTTGCTACTATGCTTGACAGATAATGAATACAGGTTGCTGATTACCTTCCATCATATAGTTTCAGATGGCTGGTCTGTTGGGGTGTTCATTCGAGAATTAGCAGCGCTATATGATGCATTTGCTAATGGGAAACTCTCTCCACTCCCTGAACTGCCTGTTCAATATGTAGATTTTACCTATTGGCAACGAAATAATTTACATTCTGAGCGCATTCAAACCCTACTTACATACTGGAAACAGCGATTAGGTGGTAAGCTGCCTATATTAGATTTACCTTGCGATCATCCGCGATCGCCTGTACAAACCTTCAACGGTGCTAAAGTCCAACTATCCTTAACCAAAAATCTTACAGACTCATTAAAGCAACTGAGCCATCAAGAAGGCACAACTCTATTTATGACCCTGTTGGCGGCGTTCAAAACGTTGTTGTACCGTTACACAGGACAAACAGACATCTTAGTAGGTTCGCCAGTTGCTAATCGTAACTCTGTTGAAGTTGAATCATTAATAGGATTATTTGTCAATGTTTTAGTGTTGCGTACTGATTTATCTGAGCAACCTACTTTTAGAGAATTACTCGCACGAGTCAAATCCACAGCTTTAGAAGCATATATTCATCAAGACTTACCTTTTGATAAGTTAGTAGAAGAACTACAGCCTGAACGCGATCTCAGTCATAACCCCCTATTTCAGGTGATGTTTGTTCTTCAGAATGTGGCGATCACTACACCAAAGTTATCAGATGTTTCTCTAACTTTCGCGGAGGGTGATAACGGCTCGGCTAAGTTCGACTTAACTCTGTTCATGGAAGACAGAGAACAGGGATTAATTGCAACTTTAGAGTACAACACGGATCTGTTTAATGCCGATACTATCCATCGGATGCTAGGACATTTCCAGACGCTACTAGAAAGTGTAGTTAGCAAATTCGATACTAAAATTGCAGAATTGCCGTTGTTAACAGAAGTTGAAAGGCATCAGTTACTTATTGAATGGAATGATACTAAGAGAGACTACCCGCAAAACCAATGTATACACCAACTATTTGAACAGCAAGTAGAACATACACCAGATGCGATCGCTCTCATCTTTGGAAATCAAAAACTTACCTATCGAGAGTTAAACGAACGTGCTAACAAAGTTGCTCACTATCTCAAAACTCTGGGTGTAAAACCAGACGTATTGGTTGGTATCTGCATGGAACGTTGTCTAGAAATGGTAATTGGGATATTAGCAATTATTAAAGCAGGTGGTGCTTATGTACCTTTAGATCCCACTTATCCCAAAGAGCGTTTAGCATTCATGTTGGCAGATGCTCAAGTGTCGGTGCTGTTAGTGCAACCACATCTAGTCCCAGAACTACCGCTACATCAAGCACAAGTAGTATGTCTAGACTCCGACGCTCAAGAGTTTGCTGCTTATAGCTCTGAAAACCCAACTAGTGAAGTTATAACAGAAAACCTAGCTTATGTAATTTATACCTCCGGTTCCACAGGAAAGCCCAAGGGTGCAATGAACACTCACAAAGGTTTATGCAACCGCTTACTGTGGATGCAAGATACATATCAACTCACAGCAACCGACAAAGTTTTACAGAAAACACCATTCAGCTTTGATGTCTCTGTTTGGGAATTTTTCTGGACTTTATTGACAGGTGCGAGTTTAGTTCTAGCCAAACCAGGTGGACATCAAGATAGCCATTATTTAGTTCAACTAATTGCCCAAGAAAAAATTACGACACTTCACTTTGTTCCTTCAATGTTGCAAGTGTTTCTAGAAGAAATAGAATTAGATAAATGTGGTAGTATTAAACGGGTAATTTGTAGCGGTGAAGCGCTATCTTTTGACCTACAAAAACGTTTCTTTGAAAGATTAAACGCCAACTTACACAACCTTTATGGCCCAACAGAAGCGGCAATAGATGTAACTCATTGGGCTTGTCAACCTAATAGTAATGAGAAAATAGTTCCCATTGGCCGTCCGATCGCCAATACACAGATATATATATTAGATAAATATTTACAACCTGTTCCCATTAGTGTAAGTGGTGAGTTACATATTGGTGGCGTAGGATTGGCGCGTGGTTATTGGAATAAACTTGAATTGACTCAAGAAAAGTTTATTTCTAGTCCATTTGAATCAGGACAGTTTTTATACAAAACAGGTGATTTAGCGCGTTATCGTTCTGATGGAAATGTTGAATATTTAGGTAGAATTGACCACCAAGTTAAAATTCGAGGTTTCCGCATTGAATTAGGAGAAATTGAAGCAGTACTAGCGCAACATCCAAAAGTAAAAGAAACGGTAGTAGTAGCTAGAGAAGATATCCCAAAAAATCAGCGCTTGGTAGCTTATGTAGTTCCCCATTCAGAAATGATATTTGCTTTGCATGAATTACGCGATTATCTCAAAGACAAACTACCTGATTATATGGTTCCTTCTGCTTTTGTGGAGTTAGAGGCATTACCACTGTCACCTAATGGTAAGATAGACCGCCATGCCTTACCTGTACCAGACATTCAACACCCTGATTTAAAAGAGGCTTATGAAGCACCAAATTCTGAAGTAGAAAGAGCGATCGCTAAAATTTGGCTTGAGATATTACACTTAGAAAAAGTGGGTGTTAATGATAATTTTTTTGACTTGGGTGGTAATTCGTTATTAATGGTTCAGGTTAATCATAAATTACGAGAAGTTCTACACAGTGACATTTCAGTTGTAGAAATGTTCCAGAACCCAACTATCAAATCTTTGGCTAAATATATAAATCTAACTTCAAAAGAAACATCAGCTTTTGAATCATTAAACAACCGCATTCAAAAGCAAAGAGAAGCTGTAAATAGACAGAGAAGCTTGATGAAACGCGGCAGAAATCTAAACAACTAACTATTGAACTGATGCCAGAAATACCAATTAGTTAAATTAGGGGATACAGACTATAATGCTTGAAACTGATATATTATCAATCAGCAGTGCAAAAATCATTCATAACAATACTTCGCAATCAATTTTGCAACTGCCTGTGCAAGAAACTTTAGACTACTTTAAATCATCTGGTGTTTTATTATTTCGAGGGTTTAGTGTTAACTATGAACAGATGAAGGCATTTGCCGAAAAATTCAGTTCAAGATTTATCTTAGATAAAGATAGACCAATCGTTGATCCACGCAATAAATATGTCACTTTAGTAGATCCAGGGATGCACTATGTTAGCCCCCATTGCGAGAATGCAAATTCTCCATTTCGTCCTGATGTGATCTGGTTTTGCTGTGGTGTACCAGCTTTTCAAGGCGGTGAAACTTTATATTGGGATGGTGTACAAGTTTGGCAAGAATTAGATGAAGAATTGCGACAATTATTTATTGCTAAAAAAATCAAATTTTTCCAAAAATTTCCGGCTGCTGACTGGAAGCGCTTTTTGGGAGTTGGTGCTACTCTAGTTGATGTCAAGCGCACTCTCAATGGTATTCCTGGATTAACTTACAAAATTAATGAAGACCAGTCTATTTCTATAGAATATGTTTGCTCGGCTGTAGTCAAAACAAAATATGGTCATCAAGACGCATTTGCTAATAGTCTAATTGCTGAATACAAAAATCCTAGAGGAGTCGTCACTTTTGATGATGCTTCACCTATCCCATCAACAGTTATTAACCAAATTCAACAAGTGATGAATAACTTAACTGAGGTGATACCCTGGCAAGCTGGCGATTTAGTAATGATAGATAACTCTAGATTTCTGCACGGTCGCCGATCATTTACTGATAGAAAACGTATAATTTACTCTCTCCTCAGTTACATGAAATAATCTAAAAGTCTCTCTAAGGTTCTGCGTTAAAAAATTTATTTTAAACCAACCTAAGTAGGAAAAGATGGGTAGTACAGCATCTGAAACATCAATGGAAGGAATAGCAATGATTGGCATATCAGGACGTTTCCCTGGAGCCAATAACGTTAAAGAATTTTGGCACAATTTACAAGCAGGAATAGAATCAATTTCTCAGCTTGCAGATGAAGAGTTATTGTCAGCAGGTATTGCTCCTAGTTGTTTAGATGATAATAACTATGTAAAAGCAAGCGGGGTCTTAGAAGATATTGATTTATTTGATGCTGCATTTTTTGACTTTAATCCTAAAGAAGCAGAAATTACAGATCCACAACACCGTCTATTTTTAGAATGTGCTTGGGAAGCTTTAGAAAGTGCTGGTTATGACTCTAATAGATGTGAAAGTCGGATAGGCGTTTATGCTGGCGCTAGTTTAAATAATTATTTATCCTTTGACTTAAATAGTGACCAAGTTGGCTCGGCACAGTCTTATCAAAAATTAATTGGTAATGATAAAGATTTTTTGTCTACCCGTGTCTCTTACAAATTAAATTTAACTGGCCCAAGTTTAACTGTTCAAACAGCTTGTTCTACTTCATTAGTAGCAATAAACTTGGCTTGTCAAAGTTTAATTAATTATCAATGTGATATGGCTTTGGGGGGAGGAGTTTCGATTCGGGTTCCTCACAAAACTGGTTATTTGTATCAACCAGGAGGAACTTTATCTCCTGATGGTCATTGTCGTGCTTTTGATGCTCAAGCCCAAGGAACGACTGTTGGTAATGGTGTGGGAGTTGTTTTGCTCAAACGGCTAGATGATGCGATCGCAGATGGCGATCACATCTATGCAGTCATTAAAGGTTGGGCAATTAACAACGATGGTTCAGTGAAAGTTGGTTATACTGCACCTAGTATTGATGGACAAGCAGAAGCAATCGCCGAAGCAATCATGTTAGCCGGGGTTGAACCGGAAACCATCAGCTATATTGAGGCGCATGGGACTGGTACAACTCTGGGTGATCCGATTGAAATTGCGGCTTTAACCAAAGTTTTTCGCTCTAGTACAGACAAAAAAGGTTTTTGTGCGATCGGTTCTGTCAAAACAAATATCGGTCATCTAGATGCAGCCTCCGGAGTCACAGGACTAATCAAGACAGCTTTAGCCCTAAAAAATCAACAAATCCCACCTAGTCTGAATTTTGAACAGCCCAACCCCCAAATTGATTTTGACAATAGTCCTTTTTATGTCAATACAAAACTGACGCAATGGAAGCAAGAACTATCTCCGCATCGCGCGGGTGTTAGTTCTTTGGGAATGGGGGGAACAAATGCTCATGTTGTTTTAGAAGAAGCACCAATACAAGTCAGAAGTCAAAAGTCAAAAGTCAAAAGTCAATATCTACTGTGTCTATCGGCTAAAACTGAATCTGCATTAGAAACTGCTACTGATAATCTGGCTCAACATCTTATCCAGCATCCTGATCTAAATCTGGCGGATGTTGCTTATACCCTGCAAGTAGGGCGTAAAGAGTTTAATCATCGTCGGATCTTAGTGTGTCGAGATATTCAAGATGCGGTTAATACTTTAGAAAATAGAGCTTCTCAACGCGTTTTTACTCACTACCAAGAACCATGCGATCGCCCGATTACCTTCATGTTTCCTGGGCAAGGTAGTCAGTATATCAACATGGGCAAAGAACTTTATCAAACAGAATCAATCTTTCGTGAATCTGTAGACCGTTGCTGTTTGATACTTCAACCATTATTGAGTTTAGATTTACGTTCAGTTATTTATCCCAGTGAATCTGACACAAAAACAGCAGCAGAAAAACTCAAACAAACATCTCTAGCCCAGCCAGCATTATTTGTCATTGAGTATGCCTTAGCTCAGTTGTGGATGTCGTGGGAAATTTCTCCCAGTGCAATGATTGGTCATAGCATCGGCGAATATGTGGCTGCTTGTCTTGCTGGTGTGATGTCCATAGAAAACGCATTAGCTCTTGTTGCCATGCGTGGGCGACTTATGCAGCAATTGCCAAGCGGGAGTATGCTATCGATTCCCCTCTCAGAAGCAGAAGTCAAACCTTTACTAAATGAAAACTTATCTTTAGCTGCTAATAATTCCCTTTCTTCCTGTGTAGTGTCGGGAACTCACGCTGCTATAGATGCACTTTCTGAGCAACTAATTGCTCAAGGAATAGAATGCCGTCGCCTGCATACTTCTCATGCTTTCCATTCTCAGATGATGGAACCGATTTTACAAGCGTTTATTGCGGAAGTTAAGAAAATTACTTTAAATTCACCGCAAATTCCCTTTATCTCGAATCTCACCGGAACTTGGATATCGGCGCAGGAAGCTACAGATCCGCATTACTGGGCAACTCATTTACGACAAACAGTGCGGTTTGCAGATGGTATCTCTGTGTTACTGCAAGAGCCAAACCGGATTCTCTTAGAAGTAGGGGCGGGGCGGACGTTGTGTACCTTTGTCAAACAACAAGCCGGAGTAACTCAGCAGCCGATACTGTCTTCATTACGACATTCTAAAGAAGAACAAGCAGATGCAGCGTTCTTGCTCAATACACTTGGTCGCCTCTGGTTTTTCGGAGTTGTAGTAAATTGGTCTAACTTTAATACTTCTGAGCGCCATTATCGCATCCCGCTACCGACATATCCTTTTGAACGTCAGCGTTATTGGATAGAACCTCAGAAAAAATCTAGTGAATCTCAGACTGCTAACAAGAAAAAGCCCGACATAGCAGACTGGTTTTATTTACCTACTTGGAAACAAGCAATTGCTCCCCAACCTGTAAAATCTGAAAAACAGGTCTTGGTATTCGCTGATACTGATCAAGTAGGTTCACAAATAGTCAAACGTTTAGAAAGTGAAGGGCAAAATGTTATTACTGTCTGGCAGGGAGAGCAGTTTGGCAAATTAAATGAAAGGGAATATACCATCAATTCCAGTCAGTCTGATGATTATTATGCTCTAATCGAAGAATTGCAATTTTTTGGGCAAATTCCAGATGCAATTCTACATTTATGGAGTATCACACCAACTGAACAAACAGCATCAGGAATTGAGTTATTTGAGAATTGCCAAAACCCAGGTTTCTATAGCTTGTTATTTTTGGCACAGTCTCTGAGTAAACAAAATATTACTCAAATTGTAGATATTTTGGTCGTTACCAATGATATATACGATGTGACAGGGCTGGAAAAATTAAGTCCAGAGAAAGCAACTGTTTTAGGAATGTGTAAAACAATTCCGCAAGAGTATGCCAATATTTCCTGTCGCAGCATTGATATTGTGCTTCCTCCGGCTGGAACTGTTGTAGAAAGCCAACTGTTAGACCAACTTTTAGCAGAGTTAAATGCTAAAGAATTTGAAAGTGCGATCGCCTACGGTGGGCGGAACGCCATCGCTTATCGTGGGCATCATCGTTGGGTACAATCTTATGAACCATTACGCCTAGATAACGACCAACCGCCCAAGTTGCGACAAGAAGGAGTCTATCTAATTACTGGTGGTTTAGGTGGTATCGGTTTAGAAATTGCTGAGTGTTTAGCTCAGACAGTCAAAGCGAAACTAGTACTGATTAGCTCTTCGGCTTTCCCTAGCACAGATGAATGGCAGCAATGGCTGGCAACACACGACGAACAAGATAAATTCAGTAGTAAGATTCAGAAATTACAAGCACTAGAACAACTGGGTGCAGAGATTTTAGTCCTAAACGCTGATGTAGCCAATTTAGCCCAAACGCAAGCGGTTATTACTCAGGCTGTAGACCATTTTAGTCAGATAAATGGTGTCATTCATGCTGCTGGAATTAAGCTGTTTAGAACAGTTCAAGAGATAACTAGAAGCGAATGCGAACAACAGCTCAGAGCTAATGGTCATGGACTGTTTATTTTAGAAACAGTATTGCAAGGAATAAACCTTGACTTCTGTGTCTTGATCTCTTCCTTATCATCTGTTTTAGGTGCATTAGGAATGGCAGCGTATCCAGCAGCCCATCACTTCACCGATGCCTTTGTTTACAAGCACAACCAGACAAGCTCTACACCTTGGATTAGTGTGAATTGGGATAACTGGTTAACTAGTCAATTAGCTACAGAGTTGGCGACAAAACCAGAAATTTCTACTGAATTATTCATGAGCAATCATGAAGGAGTTAAGGTATTTAAACAAGTCTTAGCTTTAAATAAACTTAATCAGATAGTTGTTTCAACAACTGATTTACAAGCTAGAATTGAACAGTGGATTAAGCCTTCAGCAATTATTAACCAACCTAATTCACTAACATTACACTCCAGACCATTTTTGCAGAATAGTTATATTGCTCCTAGAAATGAAATAGAGCAAAACATTGCTAATATTTGGCAAGAGATTCTAGGTATTGAACCGATAGGTATTGAAGATAACTTTTTAGAATTAGGCGGGGATTCGCTTCTCAGTATTCAGATTACCGCTAGAGCCAACAAAGCAGGATTGCGGTTTACTAATCAGCATTTGTTTGAATACCCAACTATTGGACAATTAGCAGAAATAGCAGACAGAACTGAGACTGTCTTCAGTGAACAGGGATTAGTGGAAGGAGAACTGCCTTTAACACCGATTCAGCACTGGTTTGTTGAGCAGAATTTAGTTGATGCACACCACTGGAATCAAACAGTTGTGTTAGAAGTGCAACAATCTCTGAACCTGGTGTTCTTGGAACAAGTGATTCAGCATTTACTGATTCATCATGATGCTTTACGTCTGCGTTTTAGAGAAGAAGGATCAGGTTGGCAACAAATAAATGCTAGTTCTGATGAAGTTGTACCGTTTGAACAAATAGATTTATCAGGACTGTTACCGCAGCAGCAGGAACAGGCGTTTGAGGCAGCTGCTATGGAAATACAAGCGAGTCTCAATCTGACTTCTGGCCCAATTGTGCGGATTGCCTTATTTGATTTTGGAACCCATCAACCAAGCCGGATACTGTTGGCGGTTCACCATTTGGCCATTGATGTTGGTTCTTGGCGAATTTTGCTAGAAGATTTGGAGACTGCATACCAACAACTAAGCCAAGGACAAGCAATTAAGCTACAGTCGAAGACGATTTCATTTAAACAGTGGGCTTTGCGGCTAACTGAGTACGCTCAGTCGATTGAATTACAAAGAGAACAGGTTTATTGGTTAGCAGCTGAACGTGACTGGTTATTACCTTTGCCAGTAGATTATGCAGATGGAGCTAATACTGTAGAATCGGCTGATACTATTTCTGTAATCTTGAATATGTCAGAAACGCAAGCATTACAGGAAGAAATTGCTGCCACGTATCGAGTCCAAACGGATGATGTGTTACTTGCTGGTTTAGCACAAGCATTTAGTAAATGGACTGGTAAGCAATCATTGCTGGTTGACTTAGAAGGCAATGGCAGAGATGTAATTTTCGATGATATTGATTTATCCCGTACAGTAGGCTGGTTTACCAATATCGCCCCCATGTTATTGGAAATTGGGGAGACTGAAGAAACTGGGGAAATCTTAAAGCAGGTGAAAGAGCAAATTCGTAGCTTCCCAAATCAGGGTTTGGGTTATGGTGTTTTACGCTATTTGAGTGGCGATGAGATTATTACCGAAAAATTGCGATCGCTACAACAAGCAGAGGTACTTTTCCTTTACCTTGGCAACTACGAGCAAACTGTACCTGAGTCTTCTTTATTCAACTTATCGCCAAAATCTAGCGGCTTGTCTCGCAGTTCACGCGCACAACGCAGCCATCTCATAGAAATTAATGCCTTGATAGTCCAAGAACAACTCAAAATCGATTGGATTTACAGCCAAAACATCCATCAACGGCAGACTATCGAGAGTTTAGCTCAAGATTTTAAAACAGCATTACTTTCTCTAATTACTGGTAGTCAGTCTTCTACAGTGCCAAACTATACGCCTTCAGACTTTACTGAATTTGAATCTAGCCAATGGAATCAAGACGACATTGACAATATTTTGGCAGCAATTAATCAAGTTAAAAGTTAAAAAAATCGGAACGTGTAAACCATAATATTGATAGAGCAAATTACGATGTTATTAGCCAAAAATTCAACTCCTTTTCTCCAAAAATTGCAGCGTCAAGTTATGTCATTTCTCTACCGAAATGACTTACAAAAATTATTACCTCTTTATAGTAGTAAATGGAACCCTCATTTGTTTGGTCAGCATTACCAAGAGCATTTTGCACCACTGAGAAATAAAAACTTAAAAATTTTGGAAATTGGTATAGGAGGTTATGATGAGCCTTATTCTGGTGGCGATTCCTTGAGAATGTGGAAGCAGTATTTTCCCAATAGTATGATTTATGGGATGGATATTGTAGATAAAAAAGTTTTGGAGGAAGACCGCATTAAAATTTTTCAAGGTAGCCAAGATGATGAAATTTTTCTCAATAAAGTTGTAGCTGAAACTGGTAAATTTGACATTATTATTGATGATGGCAGTCATCGGAATGACCATGTAATTAAAACATTTAAAATTTTGTTTCCAGAATTGAATCATGGCGGAATCTACAGAAGATACACATACATCTTATATACCAAGTTACGAGAATTGGTCAAAGTTCTGCAAGGATGATGTTGCTCCTCATTGGGCAGAATATGGTGGCAGTCTGGATTTTATGACCAAAAGACTATGATGAATTTTTTCAAAAGACTAGTTGATTGCTTGAGCCACCAAGAATTTATTCATCCAGGGTATACGCCTAACTATTTTGATAAGCATATTGTCGGAATACATTTTTACCGCAATCAAGTTTTTATCTATAAAGGAGATAACACAGCACCAGGTATGTAGTTGCTAACAACACTTTAAGACCTGAATTTTTAAAAGAAATAGGTATAGATTCATTAACAGATTTGGCGTTAGAATTTCCTGCTATCGATAATCCGACAAACCTGTAAAATATATTCAGCAACTCTCTTACAAGCATCAATAAAAGGTAAAAATGTGTAAAAATTATGAAAAATATTGAGAAATTCTATCCGCTATCACCAATGCAGCAGGGCATACTCTTTCACACTCTTTATGCACCCAAATCAGGAGTATATGTTGAGCAGTTAAGTTGTGATATCCAGGGAGATTTAAATATTGTTTTATTTCAACAAGCATGGCAAAAATTAGTTGAAAAGCATTCAATATTGCGAACCTCCTTTATTTGGGAAGGAATTAAAGAGCCTGTGCAGGTAGTGCATAAACAAGTAGAACTACCTTGGCAGCAACAAGACTTATCTAAATTAGAATTGATTGAACAGCAAGAACATATTGAGGCTGATTTAGTAGCAGAAAGAGAAAAAGGTTTTGAAATTTCTCAAGCCCCACTGATGCGATTAAAGCTACTCCAATTAGCTGAAAAACACTACAAATTTATTTGGACTCATCATCACTTACTCTTAGATGGCTGGTCTTCTTCTTTACTACTTCAAGAATTATTTACTTGCTATCAAGTATTAAACCAAGGTGAAGGTATACAATTACAAAATCCTCGCCCTTATCGAGACTATATTGCTTGGCTACAAAAGCAAAATTTATCAAGTGCAGAAATTTTTTGGAAAAAATATCTCAAAGATTTTACTACAGTCACTTCTGTGGGGGTAGAGCAGAATCTTAGCAACCAGATTAGTGAAAATAAAAACTACATTACGCAGATATTGCGCTTATCAATTACAAAAACAACCTCGTTGCAGTCTTTAGCTCGCCAACAACAACTAACGCTCAATACGATATTGCAGGGAGCATGGGCGATTCTTTTAAGTCGCTATAGTGGTGAGAACGATATTGTTTTTGGAGGAGTTGTTTCTGGCCGTCCTACCAATTTAGCGGGTGTAGAATCAATGGTGGGAGTGTTTATTAACACTTTACCAGTAAGAGTAAGCATTAATCCAAAAGAATCTCTCATACCGTGGCTCAAGCAATTACAAATACAACAAAATGAAGTGCGTCAATATGAATATACTCCATTAATAGAGATTCAAAAGTGGAGTGAAATTCCAACTGGGCAGCCTTTATTTGAAAGTATATTAAATTTTCAGAATTACCCAATAAATTCCTCTTTACAAACACCTATAGATAATGTCAAAATATTTAATATTAATAGTTTTATTCATCCTCATTATCCTCTGAATGTTTCAGTACAAGTAGATTCAAAATTATCTTTAGAAATTTTCTATAATAGCCTACATTTTGATGATGATAAAATTGCTCGAATGCTGGGACATTTGCAAACTCTAATATTAAGTATGGTGGATAATCATCAACAGTGTTTGGGTGAATTACCATTACTAACGGCTACCGAGCGTTATCAGTTATTAGAAGAGTGGAATAATACCCGAGTTGATTATCCACAAAACCAATGTATCCATCAGCTATTTGAGGCACAGGTTGAGAAAACTCCTGATGCTGTTGCTGTGGTATTTGAGAATCAGCAATTGACTTATCGGGAACTGAATGCCAAAGCAAATCAAATCGCCCACTATTTGCAAAAACTGGGAGTAGGAAAAGAGGTATTGGTAGGGATTTGTATAGAGCGATCGCTCGAAATGGTGATTGGACTCTTAGGTATTTTCAAAGCGGGTGGAGCGTATGTTCCGCTTGACCCCACCTATCCTCAAGAAAGATTAGCTTTCATGTTAGAAAACTCTCAAGTAACAGTATTGTTAACCCAGAAGCACTTACTTGAAAGTCTACCTGCTCACCAAGCAAAAACCATTTATTTGGACAGTAATTGGGAAGTAATCGCCCAAGAAACTACAGAAAACCCTGTTCACAGCATCACGCCTGAAAATCTCGCTTATGTGATATATACCTCTGGTTCTACAGGTAAACCAAAAGGTGCGATGAATACTCATCAGGCAATTTGTAACCGTTTGCTCTGGATGCAGGATTATTGTCAACTAACAACAGCAGACAGAGTTTTGCAAAAAACTCCTTTTAGCTTTGATGTGTCGGTATGGGAGTTTTTCTTACCGTTGTTGGTAGGCGCGCGTTTAATAGTAGCTCAACCACAGGGACATCGAGACACAAATTATCTTGTGAATGTGATTACACAGCAGCAAATCACCACTGTGCATTTTGTCCCATCAATGCTGCAAGTTTTTCTTGAACAACCAGGCATTGAGAAGTGTAAGTGTATCAAACGGGTGATTTGCAGTGGGGAAGCATTACCCATTGAACTGGAAAAACGTTTCTTTCAACGTTTAGATGCCGAGTTGCACAATCTCTACGGTCCAACAGAAGCAGCCATAGACGTGACATTTTGGAAATGCGAGCATTATTCCTCATCTGCTACAGTTCCCATTGGCCGTCCTATTGCTAATACCCAAATTTATCTTTTGGATCGGGATTTAAACCCTGTCCCTATAGGAGTTCCAGGTGAGTTGTATATAGGCGGAGTTGGATTAGCTAAAGGCTATCTGAATAATCCAGAATTGACAACAGAGAAATTCATTCCTCACCCCTTCAACAACAAACCAGGAGCGCGTCTATACAAAACAGGCGACTTAGCTCGCTATTTACCAGATGGAAACATCGAATTTTTAAGACGCATTGATTACCAAGTGAAGATTCGCGGTTTCCGCATTGAGCTAGGAGAGATTGAGGCGGTATTAAATCAACACCCTGCTGTGCGAGAAACTGTAGTCACTGCTCAACTAGATGAGCTAAGACATCAGCGACTGATTGCTTATGTTGTTGCTAATCACCCATTCCTTCACATCAATCAACTACGTAGCTTTTTACAAGAAAAGTTACCAGAATATATGCTACCTTCTGCTTTTGTTATGCTGAAGGCAATGCCTTTAACACCCAATGGCAAATTAGACCGCCGCGCTTTACCTGCACCAGATCAGCAACGTCCTCAGCTACAATCTGCTTTCCTTGCACCTCAAACCCCCATAGAAAAGCAGTTAGCAGAAATTTGGATGCAAGTGCTAGGTTTAAAACAGGTAGGTGTCAATGACAATTTCTTTGAATTGGGTGGAGATTCTATTCTCAGCCTTCAGGTGATAGCTAAGGCTAACCAAGTAGGGCTGCATTTTACTCCTAAGCAGATGTTTCAACATCAGACGATTGCCCAATTAGCAACGGTTGCTAATGTTAAGTCTAATAATTCATCCCAACAGGGTATAATTACTGGAAAAGTTTCACTAACACCAATTCAATACTGGTTTTTTGAGCAAAATTTACCAGAGCCGCATCACTGGAATCAATCTGTGTTGCTAGAAGTGCAAGAGCCACTTGACCCTGCGTTAGTAAAGCAAGCATTAAAGTCATTATTGATACACCATGATGCACTTCGGCTGCTTTTTAGAGAAGAGGATATGGGCTGGCAAGCTGCGATCGCTCCTCCTAATGACGAAATATCATTAACATGGCTAGATTTATCAGTCCTTTCTTCTCAACAGCAAGAAACTATGTTAGTAGATACTGCTAACAAACTACAAAGCAGTCTAAATTTGGCAGACGGGCCATTGCTACAGGTAGCTTACTTCGACTTTGGCATCAATAAACCTGGTCGTTTGCTTTGGGTAATCCACCACTTAGCTGTAGATGGCGTTTCATGGCGCATCTTGATTGAAGATTTCCAGACTGCATACCAGCTACTGAATAAAGGTGAAACTATACAACTACCAGCTAAAACTACTTCCTTTAAACACTGGTCAGAACAATTGCAAAATTATGCTCAGTTACCGAATGTGCAGTCACAATTAGATTACTGGTGTAATAGTGTAGACCAATCTGTCAAACCGATCGCTGTTGACTTTCCTCAAGGAAATAACACCGAAGCATCAGTTCGCAGCATTTCGGTCAACCTTTCTGTAGAAGAGACGCAAGCTTTACTACAAGATGTGCCTAATATTTATCGCACTCAAATCAATAATGTCTTGCTGGCTGCATTAGGGCATACTTTTAAACAGTGGACAGACCAGTCTTCACTGCTGGTAGATTTAGAAGGTCACGGTCGAGAAGAAATTTTTGATGATATTGATTTATCGCGTACATTAGGCTGGTTTACTACTATTTTTCCAGTTCTATTAGAAGTAGGAAATGCAAATAATCTGGGAGATACACTGCAAAATGTTAAAGAACAAATGCGTCTTCTTCCCAATCGTGGCTTTGATTATGGTGTATTGCGTTATCTCAGCAACCAAACAGACATTATTGAGAAACTACAAGCACAGCCACAGCCGGAAGTTATTTTCAATTATTTGGGACAGTTTGACCAAATGCTGCCCCAGTTGTCTTTATTTAAACTTGCCAAAGAATCCACAGGTGCAACTCATAGCCCACGAGGGAATCGGCGCTATTTGCTGGAAGTAGAAGGAATGGTGATTAATGCTCAACTACAGTTGCAATGGTCTTACAGCAGCAACTTACATCGCCAAGGAACAGTAGAAACTCTAGCTTTAGTTATGGTTGAGGCATTGCGATCGCTAATTATCGACTGTCAAACGGCGGAAGTCAATAATTATACTCCAGAAGATTTTCCTGATGCGGATATCAGCCAAGACCAGCTCGATCAAGTTTTTGCAGAACTCGCTTTAGATTAATAACAAAATCACCTGTGAACAAGAAGAACATTGAATCCATTTATCCACTATCGCCGTCCCAACTGGGGATGCTGTTCAATACTGTGTCTGCTACTGATAACTCAGGCATTTATGTTGAACAATTAAGTTGTACCTTAAATGGCAATTTGAATTTGTCAGCTTTTAAGCAATCTTGGCAACGAGTAGTAGCACGTTACTCAGTTTTAAGAACAGCTTTTGTCTGGAAAACCCAAGATGAACCAAGGCAAGTTGTACTGCGTCAGGTGGAAGTTAATTTCAATTATCAAGACTGGCGAGGAATAGAATCAACTTTACAGCAACAGCAGTTAGAGGAATTCTTGAAAACAGACCGCGAACAGGGTTTTAATTTATCTAAACCTCCGATTATGCGGTTAGCTCTGTTGCATTTTAGCGATAATAGCTATCACTTTGTGTGGAGCCATCATCATATTTTGATAGATGGGTGGTGTCTGTTTATTCTATTCAAAGAATTATTATCTTTTTATCAGGCAATAGCCAAAAATCAAGATTTACATATTCAACCTAGCCGTCCTTATCAGGACTATATTAACTGGCTCAAACAGCAAGATTTAGAAAAAGCAAATACTTTTTGGCAACAGACACTACAAAGTTTTACCCAACCTACAGCTTTAGGTTTACCAGATGCACCAAAAGCTTATTCAGAATCGGCAGAATGTTATGGCAAACAAGAAGCTTCATTGTCAACTGCGACTACAGCCGCCTTACAATCGTTAGTTAAACAAAATAGAGTTACTTTTAACACCTTAATTCAAGGAATTTGGGCTTTATTACTTAATCGCTATAGTAATCATCAAGATGTAGTTTTTGGTATTACTGTTTCTGGCCGTCCAGTGGATTTAGTGGGAAGTGAATCGATGATTGGTTTATTCATCAATACTTTACCACTAAGGATTCAGGTTACTCCTAATACTTCGCTTTGGTCATGGCTACAAAATATCTATGCTCATAATTTAGAACTGCGAGAATACGAACATAGTTCTACAGGGCAAATATACCAATGTAGTGAAATACCGGGGGGAGTTCCTTTATATGAAAGCTTACTTGTATTTGAAAACTATCCTATTGATTACTCTATTCTCCAATCGCCTGACTTAAATATTCATATCTCTAATATTTGTTCACAAGGCGCACAAACTCAATATCCACTAACTATACTAGTCAGCATTAATTTAGAATGCCAATTTTCGTTAATTTACGATTATCGGCGTTTTGACAATGCAAATATTTCTCTGATTTTAGAACACTTGATGACTTTGCTACAACTTATTGCTAATAATCCAGAAATAAACCTGGAAAAGCTATTAGAAAAAATTCCTGATGGACAAATTCCCCGTGTTAGACATCTCTTAAAAAAAGAACAGAAAACCTTAAATAAAATTATTTCCACACCTCAAACTCCTGTAGAAGAAATTCTCAGCAAAATCTGGACTGAGATTCTAGGATTGGAACAAGTTGATATTCATGATAATTTCTTTGATTTGGGTGGACATTCTTTATTAGCTACACAAGTAATCTCCCAATTACGCCGAGTTTTTCAACTAGAATTACCCCTTGGTCAGCTTTTTGAAGCTCCTAGTATAGCAGGATTAGCAAAGTTAATTGAGAACGCTCAACAAATAGAACCTAATCTTAAATTTTCTCCTCTGGTTGCTGTAAATCGAACTGATAGATTACCCCTATCATTCGCTCAAGAAAGATTATGGTTTTTAGCGCAATTACAGCCAGATCATGCAACTTACAATGAGTTATTTGCACTACGATTAGTTGGTAGGCTAAATATAGAAGCCCTAGAGCAAAGCCTGAATGAAATTGTCCGTCGCCATGAAGCTTTACGTTGTAGTTTTTATACCGATAAAAATGGACAACCATTTCAGGCGATCGCATCAACTCTCAATGTAAAATTGTCAATATTAGATTTGAGCCATCTATCAAGAGCTGAACAAGAAGTTAAAGTTCAGCATATGATCAGTCAAGAATATCACAACCCTTTTGACTTATCTCAAGTACCGTTACTGCGATGCACGCTTCTTCGCACCCATGAGCAAGAGCATATCGTATTATTTAGCATTCACCATATAGTTTTTGATGGCTGGTCAACGGGTGTATTAATTCGGGAGTTAGCAGCACTTTACACCGACTTTAATGCTGGGGAACCTTCTTCTTTACCAGCATTACCCATTCAGTATGCAGACTTTGTAGTTTGGCAACGTCAACACTTGCAAGGTGAAAGGTTAGAAGGTTTGCTAACCTACTGGAAGCAACAATTAGCAAACCTACCTGTACTGCAACTACCCACAACTCGTCCCCGTGCTGAAGTGAAAACTAACCGGGGTGCTAGTCATAGTTTTGTCATACCTACGACAATATCACAACAATTACAACAGTTGTCCCGACAAGCAGGTGTAACCTTATTTATGACACTGCTGGCGAGTTTTCAAATCTTAATGCAACGCTATAGCAAGCAAGATGATATTGTTGTTGGTACTGATGTTGCCAACCGCAATCGAGCAGAAATTGAACAATTAATTGGCTTCTTCGTTAACTTATTAGTCTTACGCACTGATTTAAGCGGAAATCCCACCTTTTTAGAGTTATTGCAACGTGTTCGCACACAAACATTAGCAGCTTATGCTCATCAAGACTTACCATTTGACGAATTAGTTAGAGAATTACGGCCAGAACGCCATTTAAGTAATACAGTCCCATTATTCCAGGTATTATTTGTCCTGCAAAATACACCGACATCAACCTTAGAATTACCAGAAATCACCTTAAATATAATAAAATTAGAAAGTAAAACAGCTAAATTTGATTTAGCCTTATTTCTCACGGAAACTGAGCAAGGTATAGAAGGTAAATGGCAATATAACGCTGATTTATTTACCCCAGATACTATCACTTGGTTGACAAATCACTGGCAAACATTAAACAACAGCATTGTGGCTCAACCTCAAAGTCGCATCAATATATTAGAAATGCTCACAAAAGCAGAAAAGAGACAACAAACTATGCAACAACAGGAGCGTAAAGCCGCTAAAAGACAAAAGTTTATGACTATTGCTCCTAAAGCAGTGAGCTTGTCAGTAGAGCAATTAATTAAAACAGATTATCTGCAAGAGGGGCAAAAATTTCCACTCGTGATTCAGCCTAATATTGCAGAAATTGATTTAATATCTTGGGCTGCAAATAATCGAGATTATCTGGAAACAGAATTATTCAAGCATGGAGCGATTTTATTTAGAGGTTTTAATGTAAAATCAGTTTCAGAGTTTGAAAATTTTGCTCAAACAATTTGTCCAAAACTATTTGCTGAATATGGCGACTTACCCCGCACTGGAGAAGGTGGCAAAGTTTATGGTTCTACTCCTTACCCGGCGGATAAAGCGATACTGTTTCACAATGAAAGCTCTCATTTACATTGCTTCCCCTTAAAGATTTGGTTTTACTGTGTTCAAGCTGCTAATGAAGGTGGAGAAACTCCAATTATTGACTGTAGAAAAGCTTATCAATTGCTCAGTCCCCAGTTACGAGAAAAACTAGCTACCAAACAACTAATGTACGTCAGAAATTTCGCTGAAGGTTTAGATGTTAGTTGGCAAAACTTTTTTCAAACCACAGATAAAAATGAAGTGGAAAATTACTGTCGTCAAGCCGGAATTGAGTTTATATGGTATGATAAAAATGGTTTAGTGACTCGACAAAATCGCCCAGCTTTAGCAGTACATCCTAAAACTGACGAACCTGTATTTTTTAACCAAATTCAATTACACCATATCTCATATTTAGATACAGACGTTAGAGAATCGCTGCTATCAATATTTGGTGAGTCAAAATTACCCCGTAATGTTTACTTTGGTGATGCTACACCAATTACAGAAGACGAAATTGCCGAAATTGATGCAGTATATCAGCGATCACACATTAGTTTTCCCTGGCAAAAAGGTGACATAATTATGCTAGATAATATGCTAGCTGCTCACGGCAGAAACCCCTTTGTTGGACAACGTAAAATTGTTGTTGCAATGGGGGAAATGACTAATAGTAAAGATATTAATACTCCTAAAAATTAATACTCTGTATTTACTCCGCGCCCCTTCGCGTTTAAAAAACTCTTACTCAATATGCAAACAGAAACTATTAGCGGCTTTCGGCTCTCACCTCAACAAAAAAGACTGTGGAATTTACAACAACATAGTTCTGCTTTTTGCTCACAAGCTAGTATTTTGATTGAAGGTAATCTTCAACCAGAGATACTACAAAAAGCTATTGAACAAATTGTCAATAGTCATGACATACTCAGAACAAGTTTTTATCGGCCACCTGGAGTTAAAAATCCAGTCATGGCTATTGCTGATAAAACTTCATTTAACTGGGAATATCTAGATTTAAGTGAGGCTCCACAAGAAGATACCCCTCGTAAAATTCAAGAATTATTCTGGGAAGCGAGACAACAATATCAACTTTCAACTCAAACCTCGCCACTGCGTTTATATTTAATCAGGCTGTCACACAGCCAGCATATTTTAATTGTTTCTCTACCTGCATTATGTGCTGATATTAAAACAATCAAAAATTTAGTTAATCAAATTAATCAAGCCCACACTCAACACTGCCAAGGAAAAGCATTTAGTGCAGAGTATTTACAGTATGCTCAATTTTCTGAATGGCAGAATCAATTACTAGAAGAAGAAGATGCAGAGGAAGCTCAAGAATATTGGCAGCAGCAAAGAATAAACTCTTTATCAGCCTTAAAATTATCTAATGAGCGGCAAGGTAAGAGTGAGCAATTCATATTTGATAATCATCAATTAGCTATTAGCCAAGAATTATTTGATAAAATTCATTACTTTGCCCAAAAGTATAATACAACGCCTGATGTTATCTTACTAGCCTGTTGGCAAATACTGATTTGGCGGCTCACAGGAGAGTCAGAAATAGTCATTGGTACAGCAAGCGATCGCCGTGACTATGAAGAACTTCATGATACATTAGGATTGTTAGCAACTTGGCTACCAATTAAAATTAAATTTACACCTAATTTAAATTTTATAGAATTATTAGCAGCAGTAGCACAAACATTAAAAAATGCTACTGAATGGCAAGACTATTTTGTACCTGAAGTTGTAGAGCAAGATAACTTTATAGCTTTTCCTATTGGCTTTGAATTTGCAAACATTTATGAAACTAAATCTGATAATACAGAATTAACATTTGTTTTACAGAACATCTACAGCTTTATTGAACCTTTTAAAGTAAAACTGACTTGCTTACAGCGAAACAATGGCTTAGTGGCAGAGTATTACTACGATATAAATTACTTTTCTAAAGAAACAATTCAACGTCTAGCAAAAAATTTTCAAACATTATTGATAAATCTTATCAATAATTCAGACACACGTATTAGTCAATTAGGAATAATCAGTGCCAGCGATCGCCAACAATTATTAGTTGAGTTTAACCAAACCAAGGCTGATTACCAGCATAATAAATGTATTCATCAGTTATTTGAAGAACAGGTAGAAAAAACACCTGATGCTGTTGCTGTCGTCTTTGAAAATCAACAAATTACATACCGTGGATTAAACAGGAAAGCTAATCAATTAGCCAACGACTTACAAAAGTTGGAAGTTAAACCAGAAACAGTAGTAGGAATTTGTGTCGAGAGAAATCCTAAATTCATTATATCCTTATTAGCTGTTCTCAAAGCTGGCGGTGCGTACCTTCCACTCGACCCCGCTCTTCCCCAAGAAGCGTTACAGTTTCGCTTACAAGATGCTCAAGCATCGGTGTTAATTAGGGAACAGGAAACGGGGAACAGCGAACAGTTTTTAAACATTACAGAAGTAAATCTAGCTTCTGATTGGGAAAGAATTTCTCAGGAAAGTCCAGAAAACCTAATAAATAACACCAAGCCAGAAAATTTAGTTTATGTAATCTATACTTCTGGTTCTACTGGTAAGCCTAAAGGCGTTGCGGTTGAACATCAACAACTGCTGAATTACCTGTATGGAATTTTGCCAAAACTGCAACTTCCAGCTAATGCTAGTTACGCCAGCGTTTCCACCTTCGCCGCAGATTTAGGTAATACGGTCATTTTCCCCTGTTTGTCTAGTGGCGGATGTCTGCATATCGTATCTTGGCAACGTGCATCAGATCCGGCTGCATTAGCTAATTATTTCCGTCGTCATCCTATCGACTGCTTGAAAATAGTTCCCTCTCATTTATCAGCTTTGTTAAGTTCTGAGTGTTGGGAGATTGTACCCCGTCAGTTACTAATTCTTGGTGGTGAAGCAGCTGATTGGGATTTGATTGAGAAAATAGAAAAGAATGTACCTAATTGTCGAATTCTCAATCACTACGGCCCCACAGAAACAACCGTTGGCGTACTGACTTACTTCGTAGGAGAAAAAATTCAGGATACTGCAACAGTTCCCATCGGTAAACCAATAGCTAACACCCAAGTTTATGTATTAGATGCAAATCTGCAACCAGTTCCTTTAGGGGTAGCGGGAGAACTGTATATTGGTGGTGACTCCCTAGCACGGGGATATTTAAATCAACCTGAATTAACTGCGGAAAGATTTATTAATAATCCCTTCAGTGATGGTGAGGAGCGATTGTACAAAACAGGCGATCGCGTCCGTTATCTATCGGATGGTAATTTAGAATTTCTAGGTCGTCTCGACGATCAGGTAAAAATTAGAGGCTATCGCATTGAATTAGGCGAAATCTCCACAGCCTTGAATCAACACCCAGCAGTCAGGGAAAGTTTAGTTATTGCTAGGGAAGAGACATCAACAGAAAAGCATCTTGTCGCCTACATAGTCCCTACATCTGTTTTAGTATCGGATCATGACTTCCGCGACTTCCTGAAAGCAAAGTTGCCGGAGTATATGATCCCTACATTCTTTGTCATTCTCAAAGCATTACCTCTCACCGCTAACGGTAAATTAGATCGAAATGCTTTACCTGCACCAGAAGAAGTAGTCAGTAGAGAAACAACCTTTATTGCTCCTCGTACCCCTGTAGAAGAAGTATTAGCAGGTATTTGGGCGCAATTGTTGGGTATACCACAGGTAAGTATTGATGATAATTTCTTTGACTTAGGTGGACACTCCCTACTTGCTACTCAAGTAATTTCCCGCATCCGCACCACCTTTTGTGTAGAAATTCCCTTGCTGCAACTGTTTGAATCTGCAAATTTAGCAGCACTAGCGGCGCAGATTGAAATAGCAATGCGGGGTGAACAACAGAAAATTAAAACCATTACTCCTGTTTCTAGAGATAAAAATCTCCCCCTCTCTTTTGCTCAACAAAGACTGTGGTTTTTTGACCAGTTTGAACCAGGAAGCTCATCATATAATCTGCCGAGAACCATTCGTTTACAGGGGAAACTGAACATTGATGCACTTTCAGCCAGCCTGAACGAGATTATCAAACGACATGAAATTTTGCGGACAAGTTTTGCAATATCTGATGGACAACCAATCCAGGTAATTTTTCCCTCGGTCAACTTAGAATTACCAGTTGTAGATTTACAATATATTCCCCAAGAACATCGAGAAGTAGAGCTTTACCGCCTAGCCAAAGAAGAAGCACAAACGGGATTTGACCTGACACAAGCACCATTATTACGGGTAAAACTTCTACGATTAGATGGAAAAGACCATGTAATTTTGCTCACTTTTCACCATATTGTTTCTGATGGTTGGTCAACGGATATATTGGTTCGGGAAGTAGCCACAGTGTATACAGCTTTCTGTGCTGGTAGACCTTCTTCTTTACCACAATTACCTATACAATATGCAGACTTTGCGGTTTGGCAACGACAATGGTTAGAAGGAGAAGCATTAAATAATCAACTTGCTTATTGGCAGAAGCAACTATCTGGTAAACTCCCTATATTACAACTACCTACTGACCGTCCTCGTCCCACAGTTCAAACTTATGCTGGGAAAACTCTATCATTTGTATTGCCCATAAGATTAAGTAAAGGATTAAAAACTCTGTCAAAACAAGAAAGTGTCACTTTATTTATGACACTGTTGGCAGCGTTTAAAACCTTACTATATCGCTACACAAATCAGACCGATATTTTAATTGGTTCGCCTGTTGCTAACAGAAACAGAGCAGAAATTGAAAATTTAATTGGCTTCTTTGTTAATACTTTGGTATTACGAAGTAACCTATCTGGTAATCCTAGTTTTCGTGATTTGCTCAAACAAGTGCGAGAAGTTGCACTAGAGGCTTATGCTCATCAAGATTTGCCATTTGAAAAGTTGGTAGAAGAAATCCAACTAGAACGCAATTTAAGCCATAATCCTCTTTTCCAGGTAATGTTTGTCCTGCAAAATGCACCAATAAGACAATTAGAATTGCCTGGATTAATGGTAGAACCTCTAGAAAATAAAGGCACAACAGCTAAGTTTGACCTAAGTTTAGTTATAGAAGATGTAGAGCAGGGATTAATTGTTAATTTTGAATACAATACAGATTTGTTTGATGAAATAACGATTTCACGTTTAGCTGCAAACTTTGAAGTTTTGCTAACAGGAATTGTTACTAATCCTCAGCAGCATCTTTGGGAGTTGCCTTTATTAACCGCTACTGAAACACAGCAGTTATTAGAGTGGAGTCAGGGTGAAATTAGTTTACAACCGGAATTATGTTTGCATCAAATATTTGAAGCACAGGTAGAGAAAAACCCTGATGCTATAGCAGTAGTATTTGAAAATGAATATTTAACCTATAAAGAACTTAATCAAAGAGCCAATCAACTCGCTCATTACTTGCAAAAACAGGGAGTAAAAAAAGAGGTATTAGTGGGGATTTGTGTAGAGCGATCGCTCTACATGGTCATTAGCATCATAGCAATACTCAAAGCAGGCGGTGCATACGTCCCCCTAGACACAGCCTATCCAAAAGAACGGTTAGGTTATATGTTGGCAGATGCCCAAATTTCGGTACTATTAACCCAAAAACATCTATTAGAAACATTACCCCCACACAACGCTCAGACTGTATATCTAGACTCTGAAGAAAACTTATTCATCACCCAAAGCACCGCTAACCCCATTAGTCAATCCGCACCAGATAACTTAGCTTATGTAATTTACACCTCTGGTTCTACAGGTCAACCCAAAGGTGTATTAATCAACCATAGTAATGTTGTCCGTTTGTTTACGGCGGTGCAACCTTGGTACAACTTCCATCAACAGGATGCCTGGACACTTTTCCACTCTTATGCTTTTGATTTCTCAGTTTGGGAAATTTGGGGTGCTTTACTGTATGGTGGAAAACTTGTCGTTGTACCTTACTGGGTGAGCAGATCCCCCGAAGCATTTTATGAATTACTCTCCCAAGAGCAAGTCACAGTTTTAAATCAAACTCCTTCAGCTTTTCGCCAACTCATTCAAGTAGAACAATCAGTTAGTGAACTTCCGACTTTAAAGTTACGTTTAGTCATCTTTGGTGGTGAAGCTTTAGATATCCAAAGTTTGCAGCCTTGGTTTGCTCGTCATGGAGATAAATCACCCCAATTGGTGAATATGTACGGGATTACAGAAACCACTGTCCATGTGACGTATCGACCGCTCACTCTAGCTGATTTGCATACAACAGCCAGTGTGATTGGTAGACCGATTCCTGATTTACAAGTTTATCTGTTAGACAAAAATCAGCAATTAGTACCGATTGGTGTTCCTGGTGAAATGTATATTGGTGGTGCTGGTTTAGCTCGTGGTTATCTCAATCGACCTGATATTACCCAAGAACGGTTTATTGTTCATCCTTTGAGCAAGCAAGGCAAACTTTATAAATCTGGTGATTTAGCTCGTTATTTACCTAATGGTGATATTGAATATCTAGGACGCATTGACCATCAGGTGAAAATTCGCGGCTTCCGTATTGAATTAGGTGAAATTGAATCAGCCTTAAATCAGCATCCAGATGTACAAACAAATGTGGTGATAGCGCGGGAGGATAAACCAGGTGAGCAACGCTTGGTAGCTTATATAGTTAGCAAATCACTGCAAGACATTAATACTACTGAACTTCGCCACTTTTTAGCAGAGAAACTCCCTAATTATATGCTACCAACGGCGTTTGTCATCTTAGATAAACTGCCTTTAACTCCCAATGGTAAAGTAGACCGTAAAGCTTTACCTGCACCAGATATAACAACTGGATTGTCAGCTATCTTTGTCCCACCCCGCACACCGACAGAACAGATAATAGTTGATATTTGGGCTGATGTTTTAGGGCAAGAAAAAATAGGAATTTATGACAACTTCTTTGATTTAGGGGGACATTCGCTCTTAGCTACGCAAGTAGTTTCTAGATTACGTGAAGTATTCAAAATAGATTTACCTTTGCGTAACTTGTTTGAAAATCCTACAGTTATAAATTTGGTTGAGCGAATAGAGGGAATTCTGGCAGTACAACAGTTGCAGCCTGCATCTATGCAAATGGCAGAAGATAGAGAGGAAATAGAACTATGAAAACGATTGAGCAATTTTTGTCTTACCTTTGCAGCCAGGATATAAAATTATGGGTAGAGAATGAACGCCTACGTTGTAATGCACCTAAAGAAGCTCTCACACCATATATCAAAGCAGAATTAGGAGCACGCAAAGCAGAAATTCTGGCTTTTATGAGCCAAGCGAATCAGGTTTTACAATCAGATTCAGAATCTATTCAACCTGTCCCCCGTCAAGGAAATATACCTCTGTCTTTTGCCCAGCAGCGACTTTGGTTTTTTACCCAACTAGAACCAGATAGCAGTGCTTACAATATACCCGCAGCAGTCAGACTGACAGGTAAATTAAACATATATGCACTGTCTAAAAGCATACATGAAATTATCAGCCGCCACGAAATATTAAGAACTACATTTACTGTAGTAGAGGGGGAACCAATACAAGTAATTGGCAAAGGTGAGAACTTTACTTTTCCATTTATAGACTTACAGGTAATTCCAGAAGAAAAAAAACAGCAAGAAGTTATAAAACTCGCTGCTTTAGAATCACAAAAACCCTTTGACTTAGTAAAAGAATTTTTAATAAGAGCAAGTCTCATCCAACTATCAGAAACAGATTATGTGGTTTTGTTGACCATGCACCATATAATTTCTGATGGTTGGTCTACGGGGATATTCATTAAAGAACTCACTGCACTGTACACAGCCTTTTGCCAAGGTCAACCTTCACCACTTTCCGAACTGCCGATTCAATATGCAGACTTTGCTATTTGGCAAAGAAAATGGTTGCAAGGTGAGGTGCTGCAAACCCAACTTGATTACTGGAAACAGCAGTTGAGTGGTAATTTACCAATTTTAGAATTACCAACTGATAAACCCCGTCCAGCAATTCAATCTAACAACGGTGCAAAACAGCCTTTCCAATTATCCAAATCCCTGACTGAAAAACTCAAAGACCTGTCAAAGCAGGAGAGAGCTAGCTTATTTATGACCCTGCTGGCAGCTTTCAAAGTGCTGCTATATCGCTACACCCAGCAGGAAGACATTATAGTGGGTACTCCCATTGCTAACCGAAATCGAGCAGAAATTGAATGGTTAATTGGCTTTTTTGTCAATACTTTAGTAGTGCGGACAAACCTTGGCAATAACCCTACTTTTAGAGAATTTTTGCAGCAGGTACGCGAAGTAACTTTAGGTGCTTATGCTCATCAAGATTTACCTTTTGAAAAATTGGTAGAAAAACTACAAATCAAGCGTGATTTAACTCATAATCCCTTGTTTCAGGTGATGTTCGTTCTGCAAAATGTACCCACAGAAGTTATTGAGTTACCCGAATTAAATCTAGAAATATTAAAAGCAGAAAAAAATACTGCTAACTTTGATTTAACTCTCTCACTGACAGAGACAGAAACAGGATTAAAGGGAGATTTAGAATACAACACAGATATATTTAATGTTGATAGAATTACCCGAATAATGGGTCATTTCCAGGTATTGTTAGAGGGAATTGTTGCTAATCCCCAGCAGCACTTGTCAGAATTGCCATTATTAACGGCAAATGAACAACATCAATTATTAATAGAATGGAATAATACTGAAACTGATTATCCTCACGACCAGTGCATTCATCAATTATTTGAAGCACAGGTAGAGAAAACACCTGATGCTGTCGCAGTGGTATTTGAGAATCAGCAATTAACCTATCGGGAACTGAACCAAAAAGCCAATCAAATCGCTCACTACTTGCAAAAACTGGGAGTAAAACCAGAGGTATTAGTGGGAATTTGTGTAGAGCGATCGCTTGAAATGGTCATAGGAATTTTGGGTATTCTCAAAGCGGGTGGTGCTTACCTCCCCCTAGATCCAGCCTATCCTAAAGAACGGTTAGCTTTTCTCTTAGAAGATGCGAGTACACCTCTATTATTAACTCAAGAAAAATTAAAAGAATTACTGCCTAAGAATCAATCAGAAATTATTTATTTAGATACAGATTGGCAAGTAATCAATCAAGAAAGCCAAGAAAATATTTATACTAGAGTTAACAGTAATAACTTGGCATATATTATTTATACTTCAGGCTCTACAGGTAAACCTAAAGGAGTGATGGTAGAACATCTATCTTTAGTTAATTATAGTGTATCTGCTTGTTATAATTATCAGATTAAAAGCGGTGATCGTATCCTCCAATTTGCCTCTATTTGCTTTGATGCAGCCGCAGAAGAGATATTTCCTTGCTTAGTGCAAGGTGCTACGTTATTCCTACGCAGCGATAAAATGTTGAGTTCAATCCCAGCATTTTTAGAGCAATGCAACGAATTTAAGATAACCGTTTTAGATTTACCAACAGCATTTTGGCACCAAATAACAACTGAATTAGCTGAAAATAATTTACAACTACCTGAGAAATTACATTTAGTAATTGTAGGTGGAGAAAAAGCCTCATTGCAACATCTAGAACTATGGCAGAATAAGATAGGAGAAACTGTTAAATTAATTAATTCCTACGGGCCAACAGAAACAACTATAGTCGCAACCATTAGTAATTTATCTTCTTTAAAAGAAGTCATCTCTGAAGTACCAATTGGTAAGCCAATTGCCAATACCCAAATTTATATTTTAGATTCTCATTTACAAACCGTTCCTGTAGGTGTTGCTGGTGAAATATATATAGGTGGTGTTGGTGTTACTAGAGGATATTTAAACCGTTCTGAATTAACAGCAGAAAAATTTATTCCTAACTTATTTAGTAATCATCCAGGTTCACGCCTTTATAAAACTGGTGATTTAGCCCGCTATTTGCCAGATGGCAATATAGACTTTTTAGGACGTATTGATCATCAAGTTAAAATTCGTGGTTTCCGTATTGAACTAGGAGAAATTGAAGCCATATTAAATCAACATCCTGATGTGCAAACAAATATTGTTGTTGTGCGGGAAGATGAACCAAATTTAAAACGTTTAGTAGCTTATATAGTTCCTAATTCAGAAACAAAAATTACAACTACTGATTTACAGTCTTATTTAAAAGAAAAAGTAGCTGGGTATATGATCCCCTCTGCTTTTGTCATTTTAGATAAATTACCACTGACACCCAGCGGTAAAATTGATCGTCAAGCCTTACCGCAACCCTCAAATTTACGTCCAGAGTTAGCAGTTAGTTATGTTCAACCCCAAACAGAAATAGAAAAAGCGATCACTCATATTTGGCAACAAGCCCTAAATTTAACAGAAATTGGCCTTCATGATAACTTCTTTGAAATTGGTGGACATTCCCTCCTGTTAATTCAGGTACATAGTCAATTACAGGAAATCTGCAACCACAATTTAAGAGTTATGGATATGTTTAGATATCCAACTATTAGTGATTTAGCCCAATTTTTAACTAGCAATCATGCCGAAAATCAAATATTGAACGATGAGCAAAAGACCATAGGCAACAATCAAATCAGGAAAAATAAACAAAAAGAACGTCGTCAAAAAATACATAATATTTAAGAATATTCAGAGGCATTATAATGACAGATTCAGTAGATAATTACAACTTTCATGGTTCAGAAATAGCTATTATTGGCATGGACGGGCGTTTTCCAGGAGCTAAAAACATTGATGAATTTTGGCATAACTTAAAAAATGGCAGTTGTTCAATTTCCCCTTTCACTAAAGAAGAATTATTAGCTGCTGGTGTAGAGGCTAATTTACTGAATAATCCTAATTATGTCAAAGCAAGTGGTATATTAGCTGATGCAGAATTTTTTGATGCAGAATTTTTTGGCTTTAGTCCCAAAGAAGCTGAAATTACTGATATTCAACATCGTGTTTTTTTAGAATGTGCTTGGGAAGCCTTAGAAAATGCTGGTTATACTTCTGAAACTTATCAGGGTTTAATAGGAGTTTATGCAGGTAGTAACTTAAATGGATATTTACTTCATGTTTATTCCCATCCAGAAATACTTAATTCTGTAAGTTCCCAGCAAATAACTATTGGTGGCGACAAAGATTATTTAACTACAAGAGTTTCTTATAAATTCAATTTAACTGGCCCTAGTTATAGTATTCAAACAGCTTGCTCGACTTCCTTAGTTGCTGTTCACTTAGCTTGTCAAAGCTTACTTTCTGGGGAATGTGATCTAGCTTTAGCAGGTGGTGTTTCCATCCATGCTAGACGTAAACAAGGTTATTTATATCAAGAAGGTGGAGTTAATTCTCCAGATGGATATTGCCGAGCCTTTGATGCCAAAGCACAAGGAACGGTGGGGGGTGAAGGTGTAGGCATTGTTGTATTGAAGCGATTAGAAGATGCTCTACAAGACAAAGATACTATTCATGCCATTATTAAAGGCTCTGCTATTAATAATGATGGTGCTAACAAAGTTAGTTACACTGCACCCAGAATTGAAGGACAAGCAAAGGTAATTAGAACCGCCCAAATAGTTGCCGAGGTAGAACCAGAAACAATTACTTATATAGAAGCCCACGGTACAGGTACATCTTTAGGTGATCCCATTGAAATAGCAGCCTTGACTCAAGCGTTTCAAGCTGGTACACAGAAAAAAGGTTTTTGTGCAGTAGCTTCCGTCAAAACCAATATCGGACATTTAGACGCGGCGGCAGGGGTAGCGGGTTTAATAAAAACAGTCTTGGCGCTCAAACACAAACAGATACCGCCTAGCCTCCACTTTGAAAAACCAAATCCGCAAATTGATTTTGAAAATAGTCCTTTTTATGTCAATACTGTCCTCCAAGACTGGGAAGTTAACGATATTCCACGTCGTGCCGGTGTAAGTTCCTTTGGTATTGGAGGCACTAATGCTCATGTAATTTTAGAAGAAGCCCCCACAGTAGAAACCTCTAGTTCATCTCGTCCTTGGCAACTGTTAGTACTTTCAGCCAAAACCGCCACAGCCTTAGAAAGAGCTACCGCAAATCTGGCTACACATTTACAGCAAAACTCAAATTTAAATCTGGCTGATGTTGCTCATACCCTACAGGTTGGACGTAAAGCATTTGATCATCGTCGGCTGTTAATTTGCCAAAATCTTGAGCAAGCAGTCCAGTCATTGACATCAGCAAATCATCCAGGAGTGTTAACCCATTATCAAAAGCCCTGTAATCGTTCGGTAATATTCATGTTTACCGGACAAGGATCACAGTATGTGAACATGGCAGCGGAACTTTATCAAACTGAACCTATCTTCGCTGACCAAGTTGACCGATGTGCTGAACTGCTCAAACCCCATTTAGGCTTAGATATACGTCAAGTTATATACCCCAATCCGGCAAATAGCCAAGCAGCACAACAGTTAGGTGAAACTGCTTTGACTCAACCGGCGTTATTCGTCATTGAGTACGCTTTAGCACAGCTATGGCTGGCTTGGGGAGTGCATCCAGAGGCAATGATTGGTCACAGTATTGGTGAATATGTGGCTGCAACGCTCGCTGGCGTTTTCTCTTTAGAAGATGCCCTGATGTTAGTATCTCATCGGGGACGACTGATGCAGCAATTGCCAAAAGGCGCAATGCTTTCTGTGCAAATGGCAGCATCTGAGGTGCAAAATCTATTGGGAGCAGGACTTTCTTTAGCTGCAAGTAACGCTTCATTTGCCTGTGTAGTTGCGGGTACAACTTCAGCAATTACAGAATTACAAGCAAATTTACAAGCACAAGGAATTAATTGCCGACAGTTGCATACTTCCCATGCGTTCCATTCCGAGATGATGGAACCTATCATTAATCCATTTATAGAACTATTAGCAAAAGTTACTCTCAATACCCCCCAAATTCCCTTTATTTCTAATGTGACTGGTACATGGATTACTACAGAGCACGTCACAGATCCTCACTATTGGGCTAAACATTTACGGCAAACTGTGTTGTTTAATGAAGGCATAATTGAGTTAATACAAGAACCACAAATAATTTTACTGGAGATTGGGCCAGGAAGAACTTTAAGCAGTTTGGTACAGCAACATCAAAAGCAGAAAATAGTTACTTTAACATCTGTTCGTCATCCTCAAGAAACACAGTCAGATATTGCTTTTATTCTCACTACTTTAGGCAGACTTTGGCTGTTAGGTACTAAAATTGACTGGTCTGGTTTTTATAGTCAAGAACAACGTTTTCATGTTCCATTACCTACCTATCCTTTTGAACGAAACCCTTATTTAATTTCATTCAATCAACAGGCTGCTATTAAAGTTAATAATGAGGAAAAATTAGATATTTTCCAATGGTTTTATGCTCCTACTTGGAAACAGTCTTTACCAAGTATAGCTCCTCAATTTGGCATACAAACTTTATGTTATTTAGTATTTGTTGATGATTGTAAAATTGGTTCAGCAATAGTAAAGCGATTGGAGTTAAAAAATAAAAATCCAATTACTGTATTAGTGGGTGATGCGTTTGATAAAATTAGCACAAACACTTATACAATTAATCCCCAATGTCCAGATGATTATCATGCCTTAATTGTTGAACTACGTGATCATAATTTAATTCCAGATTGCATTATCCATTGTTGGACTATCACACCAACTGATCATATTCAAACTGGTAGTGAGTTTTTTAACAAATGTCAAAATCTAGGTTTTTATAGTCTGCTGTTTTTAACTCAAGCTCTCGATAAACAGCTGATTAATCATTCTCTGAAACTCATTACTGTTACTAACCATTTATATGATGTTATAGGTAATGAAAAATTATCTCCTGAGAAATCCACAGTTTTAGCCGCTTGTCAAGTAATTCCCCAAGAATATATCAATATTACCTGTCGTAATATTGATATTTTAATCCCTGAAGCAAATAACCAATTTTCTGATAAACTAATAGATAAACTACTAGCAGAAATCATTAGCAATAACACAGATTTAATCGTTGCTTATCGTGGTCATCATCGCTGGGTAAAAACGTTTGAGTCTGTGAATATAGCTGAAGCTGAAAATAAAACTAGTGAATTAAGAGAACTAGGAGTTTATTTAATTACTGGCGGACTGGGTGGAGTCGGTTTAGTTGTAGCAGAATATTTAGCTAAGACAGTAAAAGCTAAACTAATTTTAATCAGTCGGTCTGGTTTACCAGACCGAAATTTATGGACACAGTGGTTAGAAAACCATGAGCAAGAAAATAGTGTTAGCCAAAAAATTCGTCAGGTACAAGCATTAGAAAGACTTGGTGCTGAAGTTTTGGTAATTAGTGCTGATGTATCTGATAAAGTGCAAATGCAACAGGCGATCGCTAAAGCGACTGAGCATTTTGGTACAATTCATGGGGTGATTCATGCGGCAGGAAATCTGCAAAAATCTATTTTTCAACCCATACAAACAACAAATATTAACCAATGCCAAGCTCATTTTCGGGCTAAAGTACATGGCTCATTTGTATTAACCAAAGTTTTCCAAAATCACCAACTAGATTTTTGTATCTTCACTTCATCCCTGGCTGCTATCTTAGGAGGGTTAAACTTTGCAGCTTACGCAGCAGCTAATATATTTATAGATGCCTTTGTTCATCAGCAAAACCAAAATAATAACATTAATTGGAGTAGTATTAACTGGGATGGTTGGCAATTTTATCACACTACAGAACCATCTAAAAGTATCACCACTATAGAAGGGCAAGAGGCTTTTGAAATAATTTTTAAACTAAATCATATTCCCCAAATTTTAGTTTCTACAACTGCTCTCAACCCACGTATTAAAAAATGGTTAGAACTGGAAAGTATTAAATCTCAATCTCAAGAAAATAATTCTTCTGGACAATACTTTAGACAAAACTTACTTAATGCCTACGTTCAGCCTCAAACTGAAATTGAACAGATTATCGCTATTATTTGGCAAGAGATTTTAGGAATTAATCAAATTGGTATTCATGATAACTTTTTTGAATTGGGTGGACACTCACTATTAGCCACTCAACTTATTGCCCATCTACGCCAGAAATTACAAATTGAAATTCCTTTACAGCAAATATTTGCTAGTTCTACTATTGCTGAACAAGCTGCGGAAATTGAACGCTTAAAATCTAGAACATCTCAGATAGAGATTGACACAATTCCTAAAATATCAAGAGCGTTATCTCTGGATATTTCTGTAGCCATTGATAAATTTACAGATGTAGAAATTAATTTACTTCTGAAACAATTATTAACTTTAAAATATGTGGAGTTATGAACAAAATTTTTGAGGAAATATTCCAACTTTCATCTGCTAAAAAACGTGACATTTTAGCCCAAATACTAGAAAAAAAGGCTATTAAACTTCAGTATTTTCCCTTATCGTTTGCTCAACAAAGACTATGGTTTGTTGAACAGATTCACCCAGGAAATTCTAACTATAATATTCTTTTATCTATTTTTTTACAAGGAAAGTTAAATTTAACTTACCTAGAAAAAAGTTTGCAAGAAATTATTTCACAGCATGAAATATTACGCACAAGCTTTATTACTATCCAAGGTGAACCTCAGCAAGTTATTTACCCTCATTTACTGCTAAAATTAGCAATTTTTGATATCCAAGAACTACCAAAAGCAGTACAAGAGCAAGAAATAAAAAACTTAGTTTTTCAAGAAGCACAACAACCTTTTGATTTAACTCAACTTCCCTTATTTCGAGTAAAAATTTTACAACTCGATTCCCAAGAGTTTGTATTAGTTTTGACGATGCACCATATTATTACGGATGCTTGGTCGATAGAAATACTTGTAAAAGAATTAATCATGCTTTATCAAGGATTTTTGTATCAGCAACCTGTAAATTTACCAGAACTACCAATTCAATATGCCGATTTTGCTATTTGGCAAAGAAATTATTTGACAGGGAAAGTATTAGAAAATCACTTGAATTATTGGCAACAACAACTAGGAAATAATTTACCAGACTTAAAGTTACCAACCGACTATCCTCGTCCAGAAATACCTACTTATCAGGGTGCAAAAAAGACTTTATTAATTACCAAAGATTTTAGTGAAAAAATTAAAAATGTTAGCATCCTGTTAGGCAGTACCATATTTATGACGCTGTTAGCAGCATTTGAAATTTTGTTACATTATTATAGCCATCAAGAAGAAATTGTTGTTGGCATTGATGTAGCTAATCGTAATAGAGCCGAAACTGAGAAATTAATTGGCTTTTTTGTTAATCAATTAGTATTACGTATATCTATAGCTGAAAGTCTAACTTTTCAGGAATTTTTACAACGAGTAAAGTCAGCTACTTTAGATGCTTACTCTCACCAAGATTTACCTTTTGATTTGCTTGTCACTAATCTTAACCCAAAACGTAGCCTCAACAGTTCTCCTTTTTTTCAAGTGAAGGTAGTTTTAGAAAGTATTCACTCTACATCTTTAGATTTTCCAGAATTAACAATTAATCCGCTCACAAATCCCACTATTCAAACTCAACTAGATTTAATTTTGAGAATCAAAGAAACATCTCAGGGAATCGTTGCTAATTTTGAGTACAGTACAGATTTATTTGCTGAAGATACTATTACAAAAATGATGCATAATTGGCAAGAAATTTTAGATAAAGTAGTTACACAAACCGATTTAAAGCTAACTGAATTATTAAAGCAATTAAAAATATTCGATTTACAACAAGACATCCATAACAAGGTCAAGCATAAACAAGAAATTCAGCAAAAACTTAAAATAGCTAAACGGAACATTAGTACTAATATATGACAATGAAAAAACTAGACTTAAAAAATATCCAGCGTCGAGTTGTCAATTCACAATTACAAGGATTAATTACGACAGAGACTTTTAACCAGAGTGAAAGTCTACCTTTAGTCATTAAACCAACAGTTGATCACATTGACTTACCAGATTGGTTAATTACCAATCATGATTTTATTAATAAAAAACTTCTCAAATATGCTGCTATCCTTTTTCGGGGATTCAATATTGATACACCGTCGATATTTGAAAAATTTGGTTTAGCTATTTGTCAGGAACTCTTCCACGAAAATGGTGAACATCCCCGTAAAACAGTAAGTGGCAAAGTTTACACTCCGGTTTTTTATCCACCTGATAGGAAATTATTATGGCATAACGAGAATTCCTTTAATCATCGTTGGCCGATGAAAATTATGTTTGGTTGTCGTCAGCCAGCAAAGCAAGGAGGAGAAACCCCAATTGTTGATAGCCGTAAAGTTTTTCAATTAATAGATCCTAAAATACGCGAGATTTTTATTGAAAAAGAAGTTATGTATGTTCGCAATTATGGTGATGGCTTAGGGCTTGATTGGCAAACAGTATTTCAAACTCACAGTCAAGCAGAAGTTGAAAAAAAATGCCAACAAAATGCAATTAGTTTTGAGTGGAAATTAGGAAATCGTCTGCGTACTTTTTCTATCCGCCCAGCAGTTATCAAACATCCCCAAACAGGGGAATTATCTTGGTTTAATCAAGCGCAACATTGGCATCCAGCCTGTTTAGATGCAATTACTAGAGAATCTCTATTTACATCTTTCAAGTCAGAAGATTTGCCAAGAAACTGTTATTACGGTGATGGTACTCTTATCGAAGATTCTGTCATGGAAGAAATTTGTGGGGTTTACCAACAATTAGAAGTGAGCTTTCCTTGGCAACAAGGAGACGTATTACTCTTAGATAATATTTTAGCCGCCCACGCCAGAAACCCATTTGTGGGTGAGAGAAAGCTATTAGTCGCTATGGGTGAAATGACAAGTTATAAAGAAATCGGATACTAAGGATAATAAGTAAGATGTTAGCTCAAGTTCAAGGGTTCCAACTTTCACCACAACAAAAGCGGCTTTGGTTATTACAACAAGATAATTCTATTTATCGCGCTTGTTGTGCAATTTTGATAACAGGCAATTTGCAAGTCGATGTATTAAAAGAAGCGTTGCAAAAGGTTGTTGATAGAAACGAAATTCTGCGTACTAATTTTTATCGGATACAAAGTGTTAAAATTCCTAGCCAAGTCATAGAAGCTAGTAAATTTTCGTTTTCAAAACAAGAAATTATTAGAAATAATAGTTTACATCAATTAATAAATGAGCTATTTCTTCAAAACCAATCCAGTAAAAAGGAAGCTGAATATTTATTATCAATAAAATTATTGCATTTTAATAAAGATACTAATATTTTATTTATTAATATCCCCCCCCTTTGTACAGATGCAGTATCTTTAAGTAATTTAGTCACAGAAATTAGCAGTTGCTATACTGCCTGTTTACAAGGTAAAGATATCTTAGATGAATCTTTGCAATATGCTGATATTGCTGCTTGGCTAAATGAATTATTAGAAGCTGAAGAAACTGATGCAGGTAGAAGATATTGGCGACAAATAGAAATTTCTAGGTGTAGAAGTTACACACTAATTAATGAAAGTCCACAAATACAACTAGATAAATTTCAGCCAGAAGTTTTCACTACATTAATAAATCAGCAATTAGTTAATAAACTTAACGAACTTGCTCAAAAGCATCAAACTTCTACTTCGACATTTCTATTAACTTGCTGGCTAATTTTACTGTGGCGGCTAACTGGCAATTCTGACTTAATTATTGGTAGTGCTTTCGATGGGCGTAACTATGAAGAATTAAAAGCAAGTTTAGGATTGTTCACTAAATATCTACCTCTAGCTTGCCATTTGGAAGATGGCGATCGCTTTAGTGATATATTAGCAAAAGTCAATCAAATTACTGCGGAAATGTCTGATTGGCAAGAAAGCTTTAGTTGGGAAACCGCTTTAGCCAATCAGCAAGATGCAGAAACAGCATTCTTCCCTTTCTGCTTCGAGTTTACAGAAGCACCAAAACAGCACAAAGCTGGGGAAATAACATTCATACTTTATCAGTATTACGTTTGTGGCGATCGCTTTAAAGTGAAACTCGCAGGAGTACATACAGTTGATGACGAGTTAAAAGCAGAATTTCACTATGATGGTAACTTATTTGCCATAGCAGATATTGAAAATCTGGCTAATCAATTTGCAACTGTGTTAGAAGGTGCTATTGAAAATCCCCAAGCTAATATTGCACAGCTAAACATTTTAACCCCAACAGAAAGGAAACAACTTTTAGGAGATTTCAATAATACTAAAACTCCCGAATTACCATATCAGTGTATTCATCATTGCTTTGAATCACAATGTCAGCAAACACCAAATAATATTGCTGTTGTTTTTGAAGAGCAAAAACTCACATATCAAGAATTAAATATCCATGCCAATCAACTAGCACACTACTTGCAAAAGTTAGGAATTGGTTCAGAAAATCTGGTAGGTATTTGTGTAGAGCGTTCCCTTTTGATGGTCATTGGTGTTTTAGGTATTCTTAAAGCTGGCGCAGCTTATGTACCTATTGACCCGAATTACCCAGCAGAACGTCAAGAATATATATTGGCAGATACACAAATGCCATTATTGCTAACTCAAGCAAGTTTAGCAGCAAATTTAAAAGCAGATAATATCAAAACTATTTGCCTCGATACTGATTGGGGCGCTATCAACCAACAACCACAAGCCAACCCAGTTAGTAAAACGAATGCTCATAATTTAGCCTATGTCATTTATACATCTGGTTCTACTGGTAAACCCAAAGGAACTTTAATTGAGCATTATGGATTAGTTAACTATCTCAATTGGTGTACCCAGGCTTATAAAGTTGAGCAAGGTTCAGGCACATTAGTTCATTCTTCTTTGGGATTTGACTTGACTATTACAAGCTTATTTTCACCTTTACTTATAGGTAGCCTAGTAGAACTGCTTCCAGAAGATCAGGGTATAGAAACTCTAGCTCAAACTATCAAAGCCAGAACTAATCTTAGCCTCGTAAAAATTACACCGGCTCATCTAGAATTACTCAGTCAACAATTATCACCTCAAGAAGCAGCAGGTAAGACAAATGCTTTTATTATTGGTGGTGAAAATCTCACTACACAACACATTAATTTCTGGCAACGATTCGCACCTAATACTGTACTAATAAATGAATACGGCCCTACAGAAACTGTGGTTGGCTGCTGCATTTATCAAGTACCACAAACACACAATTATTCAGGTTCAATTCCTATCGGTTATCCTATTGCTAACACCCAACTTTATGTTTTAGATCAATACTTACAACCAGTACCAAAAGGTGTAGTGGGTGAGTTATATATTGGCGGTGCGGGATTAGGGAGAGGCTATCTCAACCAACCGGAATTAACTGCACAGAAGTTTATTCCTCACCCCTTTAGCGATGAACCAGAAGCGCGTCTTTATAAAACAGGCGACCAAGTGCGCTTTTGCGTAGATGGGGCTTTAGAATTTTTAGGACGTTTGGATGACCAAGTAAAACTGCGAGGTTTCCGTATAGAGTTAGGAGAAATCGAATCTTTACTTTGCCTGCACCCAACGGTGAAGGATGCAGTAGTAATGGTAAGGGAAGATGTTGCTGGCGATCAACGTTTAGTAGTTTATCTGGTTATACAACCAGACTCTTCTTTATCGGTAGACGATTTACGGAGTTCTCTGCAAGAAAAGCTACCAGATTACATGATCCCTTCTGCTTTTGTACCCTTGCAGACGTTCCCTTTAACCGCCAATGGTAAAGTAGACCGTAAAGCTCTACCTGCACCGGATAAAATCAACGCAGATATAGAAAAATCCTTTGTTGCGCCCCGTAATTCACTAGAAGAACAAATAGCGGATATCTGGTCACAAGTGCTGAGGTTAGAAAAAGTTGGAATACATAATAACTTTTTTACCTTGGGTGGACATTCCCTGTTAGTGACTCAATTGATATCGCGGATGCGGGATGCTTTGAATGTGGAATTACTTATACAGGATGTTTTTGCAAATCCGACAGTAGCGGAGTTGTCTGTAATTGTTACCCAAAAACTAACCGAGCAAGTCGATGATGAAAGTTTAGCGCGATCGCTTGCTGAATTAGAAGATTTATCCGACGAAGATATCCAACTAATCCTTTCTGATAGCCAATAATCAAAATTACATGAGTAGCCTGCTGCAAAAAATTGCTGAACTATCTCCCGATAAACGCGCCCTGTTGCTGCAAAAACTTAATCAGCAAAAGGGGAAAGTCTCACAAGCCAAAATTCAACCTCAAAGTCGAGATACTCAGAACTTTTCTTTATCCTATGCCCAACAAAGGCTATGGTTCTTAAGCCAATTAGAACCCCAAAGCAGTGCCTATAACATCCCAGCCGCCATCCGTTTAACAGGCAGGTTAAACATCGCCGCCCTAGAAAACAGCATCAACGAAATCGTCCGTCGCCATGAAACGCTACGCACCACATTTACAGTCGTAGATGGAGAACCAGTTCAAGTAATTAATGCAGCCACCAAGCTACAACTACCCATCATTGATTTACAGACTCTGAGCGAAACCGAAAGGGAAACAGAAGCATTGCGCCAAGCCATACTTGAGGCGCAAACACCATTCAACCTAGAAAAAGACTCACTACTGCGAGTGAGCCTGTTACGTCTGGGCGAGACAGACCATGTAATCTTGTTCACCATGCACCACATCGTTTCTGATGGTTGGTCAACAGGGATACTTATCCGCGAACTAACAACACTTTACACAGCTTGGGATCGCGGTCAACCGTGCAATTTACCCCAGTTACCGATTCAGTATGTAGACTTTGCCGTTTGGCAAAGACAGTGGTTGCAAGGAGAAGTTTTAAACAACCAGTTAAACTACTGGAAGCAACAGTTAGGCGGTGATTTACCAGTATTAGAATTACCCACAGACCGCCCACGCCCAGCAATTCAGACTGACCGAGGTGCAACTGAATCTTTTGCACTCTCAGAGTCAGTAACAGCAGCACTCAAAAACCTCTGTCAGCAGGAAGGAGTCACTTTATTTATGACCCTGCTGGCAGCATTTAAAGTCTTGCTGCATCGTTATACTCAACAGGATGACATTCTAGTTGGTACTCCGATTGCCAACCGCAACCGTTCCGAAATCGAAGTATTGATTGGCTTTTTTGTCAATACTTTAGTTTTGCAAAGCAACTTAGCGGGAAACCCGACTTTTAAAGAACTACTAGCACAAGTACGCGAAGTTACTCTTGGCGCTTACGCTCATCAAGATTTGCCCTTTGAACAACTAGTAGAAGAACTACAACCGGAAAGAGATTTAAGTCATAGTTCTCTATTTCAGGTCATGTTCATTCTTCAGAATGCACCAACAGAAGTTTTACATCTGCCAGATTTAACCCTCAACCCCTTAAAAATAGAAAGTCAGACAGCAAATTTTGATTTAACTCTCTCAATGGTAGAGACAGATGCAGTCCTGAGGGGAGGAATAGAATACAACACAGATTTATTTGATGCTGACAGAATTAGCCGAATGTTGGGACATTTTCTAACCTTATTAGAAGGTATTATTGCCCATCCTGACCAACCTCTGTCTGATTTACCCCTATTAACAGCAACAGAACATCAGGATATACTAACTACTTGGAATAGCAATCAAATCTATGTACCTCAACAGTGCATCCATAAACTGTTTGAAGCACAAGTAGAAAAAACTCCTGATGCTGTAGCAGTGGTATTTAAAAATGAAAAACTAACTTATAAAGAACTCAACCAACGCGCCAACCAACTCACACGTTATTTGCAAGCTCAAGGAGTCAAACCAGAGGTTTTAGTCGGTATTTGTTTAGAGCGCTCCTGCGAATTAGTAGTTGGACTTTTAGGAATTCTCAAAGCAGGTGGAGCCTATCTTCCACTTGACCCAGCATATCCCCAAGAACGTTTGGCATATATGTTAGAAGATGCCCAAGTATCAGCCATCCTCACACAAGAAAAACTGGTTAATAATTTACTAATTCATAATATACAAATCATTTGTATCGACTTTGACTGGGAGCAAATTACTAATAAAACTAGAGAAAATCCTGTAAGTCAGGTAACAGCAAATAATTTAGCCTATGTTATTTATACTTCTGGTTCTACAGGTAAATCTAAAGGTGTGATGATAGAACATCGCAGCTTAGTAAACGCTTACCTTGCTTGGGAAGAAGCTTATCATCTGCAAAAGAACGCCACCTCTCATTTGCAAATGGCGAGTTTCTCCTTTGATGTCTTTTCTGGAGACTTAGTTCGCGCTCTTTGTTCTGGTGGTAAATTGGTACTCTGTCCGCGTGAGTTATTACTAGAACCAGAAAAACTTTATCAACTCATGCTTCAGGAACAAGTAGACTGTGCAGAATTTGTGCCTGGAGTTTTGAGAAACTTAATGCAACACTTAGAGCAAAGCCAACAACGTCTTGACTTTATGGAATTGTTAGTTTGCGGTTCTGATAGTTGGTATGTCCAAGAATATGAAGAATTTAGGCAATTTTGCAGTCCAAAAACTAGGCTAATAAATTCTTTTGGTTTAACTGAAGCAACTGTTGATAGTACCTATTTTGAAACCGGATCAACTAACTTATCTGTAGAGCAGTTAGTACCCATCGGTCAACCATTTTTTAATACTCAAATTTATATTTTAGATCGCTATTTACAACCCCTCCCTGTGGGAGTAATAGGAGAAATTTACATAGGTGGTGCTGGTTTGGCGCGGGGTTATCTCAATAGACCAGATTTAACAGCAGAAAAATTTATTCCTAATTCTTTCACTCAAGCGACAGGAGAATATCTTTACAAAACAGGTGATTTAGGGCGTTGGCTACCAGACGGAAATGTTGAACTAATTGGTCGGGTAGATAATCAAGTAAAACTGCGAGGTTTCCGAATTGAACTGGGTGAAGTTGAAGCTGTACTTGGCAAACACCCAATGGTTAAAGAGTCTGTAGTTTTAGTTCGGGAAGATAGACCCAATCAACAGCAATTAACCGCTTATATTGTGCCAGAGCCAGCACATCTGAACAAGATAAACTCCAGCGAATTGCAGCAGTTTTTACAAGAGCAGTTACCCAGCTACATGATACCTTCTGCTTTTGTTATGCTGGCGGCTTTCCCTCTCACACCCAATGGTAAAATTGACCGTCGCGCTTTACCCAAACCCGACCTTCAAAAGATTGAAAATACTTTTATTGCTCCTCGCACTAAAACAGAAATAAAGTTGGCGCAACTTTGGTTTGAAGTGTTATCTGTGGAAAAAGTAAGCATTCATGATAATTTCTTTGAACTTGGAGGTAATTCTTTATTAACAACCAAGTTAATTTTGAAGATCAGGGCAGATTTTCAAGTAAATTTACCTTTACGTGTTTTGTTTGAATCGCCTACTGTGGCTAGTTTAGCTATTAATTTAGAAAGGTATAAGCAAAGCGAATTTAATAATGAATTGAGTCAAGAAAATATTATCAACTGGAATCAAGAAACTATTCTCGATTCAACAATTTATCCAAAACTTCCTTATAAACAACCTGAATCTGAAGCCAAAAATATATTATTAACAGGAGCGACTGGCTTTTTAGGCGCTTTCTTACTATTTGAACTTTTGCAGCAAACTAACGCCAAAATTTATTGTTTAGTACGCGCTAACAATTCAGAAGCAGGTAAGAAAAAATTACAAAAGGCTCTAGACTCTTATTTAATCTGGAATAATAGTTTTAGTCAGAGGATTATTCCTGTTATGGGAGACTTATCTCAACCATTACTTGGGCTGAATGAGCAAGAGTTCCAAGAGTTAGCTAATCAAATTAATGTTATTTATCATAATGGGGCTTGGGTGCATCATATTTATCCCTACTCTGTTTTAAAAGGTGCAAATGTTCTGGGAACACAAGAAGTTTTGAGATTAGCTTGTCAAGTTCAAACAAAGCCAGTACATTTTATCTCTACTGCTAGTATTTTTTCACCCTTGAAAGGCTCGGTTATTACAGTAGCCACTGAAGCAGATAGTATTGATAATTATCCAGTACCTAGTAGTGGTTATTTACAAACTAAATGGGTATGTGAAAAGTTAATTAAGGCTGCTCAAAAAAGAGGTTTGCCAATTAATACTTATAGAATTGGTAGGGTTTCCGGGCATAGCCAAAGTGGAGTTTTTAATGTTAATGACTTGGTGTATAAACTAATTATTGGTTGTATTCAACTTGGCAGTGTTCCTGACCGTGATATTCAGGAAGATATTATGCCTGTTGATTATGTTAGCCAAGCTATTATCCATCTATCAAAACAACAAAAATATTCAGGACAAGCATTTCATTTAGTGAATAATCAACTTTTACATACCAATACTCTACTTCAGGTAATTCAATCGTTTGGTTATCAAACTCAACAACTGTCTTACGAAGATTGGCGATTAAAATTAATTAACATAGTCGGTGCTTCACCTGAACATCCTTTATATCCACTTGTGCCATTTTTCTCAGAGGAGAATTCAGATAAGCAACCTGTAAAAACAGGCAGTTTAAAAATTGATTGCCAAAATGCGATCGCAGGACTTGCTAATTCATCTATTATCTGTCCAAACATTGATGAGCAATTAATATCTACATACATTTCATATCTTAAACATAACAATTTTTTAAATAATTAGACTTATAAAAATTGTTGACAACTATCGATATATTACAGGTACATAATCATGAAAATTTCAGGTAAAGCCACGTTAGAAGGAACAAAAAATTACCGAGATAAGCATATTGAAAAATGTGCGCCAGATCATTTCAGGACAAATAATGAACTAATTGCTAGTTCTATTGGCCTTGGCACTTATCTTGGTCAAGTTGATGAAGAAACTAATCATCAAGTTACCCAAGCCATAATTGAATGCGTTAAGCAAGGGATAAACTTAATTGATTCAGCAATTATTTATCGTGGACAGCAAGGAGAACGTAGTATAGGGAAAGCATTAAGATATCTTATAGGATCAGGATACATATCGAGAAACGAATTAATTATCTGTACTAAAGGTGGTTTTATTACTGAAGAAAAAACAGAATATCTAAATTGGTTTAGCCAGCATTACATTGAGAACAACGATTCTCAAGTCAACACAACCGACTTGGTACACAATTCCCACTGTATACACCCAGAATATTTACAAGACCAAATTAATTTAAGTTTAGATAATTTGGGTGTGGAAACAATAGACGTTTATTACATTCATAATCCCGAAACACAGCTTTTAGAAATTTCGCCAGATGTTTTTTACAAACGCTTGTACGCAGCATTTGAAGTGTTAGAATCAGCAGTTGAAGCTGGTAAAATCGCTGCTTATGGTATTGCTACTTGGGATGGTTTACGCGTACCTCCAAATAACGCTCAACATTTAGATTTAGCAAAGATAAAATCAATAGCTGCTGAAGTAGTTGTTAACAAAAATGATAAATTTCGTTATATTGAATTTCCTTTGAATATGGGTATGCCAGAAGCTTTAATTGCTCCTACTCAAAATGTTGCAGGAGAGCTATTTACAGTTTTAGAAGCTGCTAATAGTTTAGGGTTAACTTCCATAGCTAGTGCTTCTTTATATCAAGCACGAGTTATAGGTAGAATACCTGAAAGTGTTGTTAATGCTATTGGCGAAAATTTTAATTCTGATTCTCAACGTGCACTACAATATACTCGCAGCGCACCCGGATTGCTCTCTGCACTTGTAGGTATGAAGAAGTTAGAACATATAGATGAAAATTTGAAAACTAAGCTTTATCCATCTTTAACAAGAGAAAAAATTCAAGAGGTGACTTATAAAATTGTAGAAGTTTTAAAATCTATGCAATTGATTAATGAAAATTGCAATTATGATATAGTCCGTTTATCCTCGGAAACCAATGTTTTTACTGGATAAAATCTGAATTGCAAACAAAAAATTCTGGATAAAATCGTAAGGTAGTTAAAAATGAGTAGAGAAAATACTGAAGATACAACTATTTATAAAGTTGTAGTCAATCATGAAGAACAATATTCTATTTGGCCTGTTGAGCGAGAAAATGCTCTCGGCTGGAGAGATGCAGGTAAAAGTGGACTAAAAGCAGAATGTCTAGAATACATTAAAGAAGTGTGGACTGATATGAGACCTCTAAGTTTAAGAAAGAAGATGGAGGTAACATCTACTAAAAATTAAGCATAAATTAGTTCTCGATTGCTATTTGTAGAGAAGTTAAACTTCTCTACAATAATTTTATTTAGGAAATAGTAGAGCAAATTCAAATTACGATCGCACCTGCGGAATCTGGGTTTAAAGGATTAGAACTAAAGTTCCCATAGTTACTAAACTGCTTCCTAATATTATTTTCCAGTTTAAAGGTTCTCCCAGAAAAATAACCGAAAACAATAAAACTAATACTAAGCTTGATTTATCAATTGGTGCAACAAGGGAAGCTTTTCCTGCTTGCAAAGCTTGGAAGTAAAAAATCCATGATAACCCTGTAGATACTCCAGATAATAATAAGAAAATTATCGTTTTTTGAGGAATAGCTAAGAGACTAACTACATTTCCTTGAAAAAATACTATTCCCCAAGCAACTACTAAGATAACAACAGCTCGGATTGCTGTTGCTAAATTAGAGTTGACATTTTCTACCCCAATTTTGGCAAAGATAGTTGTCAATGCTGCAAAGCCAGCCGAAAGTAGTGCATATATCCGTTATGGTGTTGTTCTCCATCTTGCCTCCTGGTTCATTAATAAATTACTGGCTGCAAATTGCGCTCGCTCAAAAAAAGTACAGTTTTTGGGCGATCGCAAGCGCTAAAAATTGGCCTTAGAATATTTTACGTTCTTCTAGATGGGCAAGAATATCAGAGCGATCACGCCACACAGTCCGCAACTTTTTGTTAGCAAACATCTGTAACTGATCGCCAATGTGGGGCGATCCAGGTTGAGATGCATTACCGTAGCTGGTGAGTGCCATTGCTCGTACAGGGTTAGAAAATTCAATTGCAGCTACATAGGAATCACCTCCAACAGCTTGGAACTGACCATTTTCTCCGGGAGCAGACTCTAGTACCCGAAAAATTCCCAGGTCGTCATCTCCACCATTACCAGGCAAATCCACATCACCCAACCGTAGCCGAAAAACCTGGCCCCACGGGACATCAAGCGCCCCATAAGTCTTTTCTACCTCTGCTGCAACTGCTTGCAGAGTTGCAACTGCATTTTCAGGATTAGCTAAACCATCCGGTGTAGTGCGTGGAGAATTTTCGTTCCAAGGTTTGCTAAACGCTTTATCTAAGTCCATCTGTTGTACCCAAAAGGCAAATAATACGGCTCCTCGACTATCTGCATTGGCTTGCCGATCCCAGGCTTCTAAGACATTAGCTGCTTTTTGCCCTAAGTCCTGACCATATTTACGTGCAGCTGGAATTAAATCATCCAAAATCCGATCAGCCAGTTCGATACGGGTAGAGTGCTTGTATGCAACCATTTCATCAAAAGAAATTTTGTCATCCTCAGCCAACATCCTTACAGAACGTTGGGAGCGGAAATCCATGAAACGAGGTGCCATGTAAGGTGGGTAATCATCTGCTTTAATGGCGGCTGGAAATGTAGTTGTCCAAGGTGGGTCATTGGTATTTTGCAACCATCCGCTCTTCGGGTCAACTATGCGCGGTAAATCTTTGTAAGGATGAATTTTTGTCCACAAGGTTTTAGATGTATTTCCTGGGATTATGCCTTCCCAGTATGCAAAATCACCACTAGACCGCACTGGAACTTGACCGTTGAATAGGTGCATAATATGCCCTTCTCGATCTGCATACATCACCGTAAACATTGGCAATTGCAAACGCTGGAGTGTCTTTTCAAACTGGGCAAGATTTTTTGATCGTGCCATATCCCACCACTGCTGGAGTACACCTGGTCGGTCAAGACCTGCAACTCTCAGCGCCACGGCTTTACCATTTTTCTCTGCTACCACTGGCCCGTGGACAGAACTTTTCACTACTAATGGTTGCTCTTGCAAGGAGCCATCTTTCTGCTTCACCTTTAAGGAGAGGGTTTTCGTCTGAAAGTTACGAACTTTGTCATCAAAGCGGTATCCATTACCTGCCAGTGTGAGTTCATAAACATCCCAACCATCATAAGTATTAACGGTGTGAGTCCAACCTAAGTTGTTGTTAAAGGCGATCGCTAATACGGGAATACCTACAAGTGTTGCCCCATAAGCATCAATTCCGGGTGCGGTGATTTGGGCTTCATACCACAAAAATAAATCTGACCAAGGTAGGTGTGGGTTTGCTAACAACATGGCATTCCCATCGGCAGAATGACTTGGTGCGATCGCCCAACCATTAGATCCTGCTTGCAACTTTTCTTTGCTCAGGTCTAATACTTGCTCTGGATTAACCACAAAGGTGAAATTGAGTACCCGATGTAAGTGAGCCATGACATCTTCTGCCTTGACTGGTAGCACCGCCTCAACTTGATCGTCAATTAACTTCGGATTTTGTTTTGCATAAGCATTGATCCCAGCAGCAAAAGTATCGAGATAACTACGAAAAGTTGGACTCTGAGCTTTGTACCAAATACTAGCGCGTTCTGGTACTCCCACAGTTTGTACCCAACGATCTGAATCTAGATATTCCTCTCCCCAATATTCGGCTGCGCGTCCCCGTGCTTGACCATAGAGACGCAAAAGTAAATCTCCATGACTTTGCATTTGTGCCCAACCAAAGGCATAAAATGCACTCTGGTTATCTTTGCCGTAAATGTGCGGCACACCGTATGTATCCCATAATATCTCTGTGGATTTTGTTGGTACAGCCATAGTGCGGCTTCCGACAAACAAAACCAGTATCAAGCTGAGTATTAAGGGTAAAACGCGTATTGATTTTCTTTTGTAAACCTTAAGTAAACTATCAACCCTCATTAACACCACCATTTACACATGTAACACCTGGTGACTGAAACTGCTATTGGTCAAAAGACAAGCAGGGAGAAGAGTTTTCCCTTTGCCCTGCTGCACATCTGCTAAGGAACTTCTAAATCAAAAAACATCCAACTCTTCTTGTGGGGTAGGTTAAAAACCCAGCCCGTAATTAGGGGTGGACATCTTGTCTGCCCCACAAGTAGTAGTAAATTATTTCTTGGTAATCCCTAAGAGCAGCCTCTTGGTAACAAGGTAAAGTTGCACGCAGGTGACTTTGACAAAGCAGATTTAAGTTGATCTAACAATACCACTTTGTTGAGAAACTATATCAAAGCTATAACGGTATCCTTTATTCCGTTTAAAAAATGGGGAAAAGGCTACATGATCATGTAATCTGTATATTTATCAAGAAATATTATCAACTCCAATGATTAAAAAGCTGTTAAATATTGAGAGTGCCCATTGAAAAAACAACTAATCAGTAGAGCGTAATATTTTCCAGTCACGGCAGAATCAAATGGTAAAAGCAACTACACTCTCACCTAGAGAATTGAAAAAGCCACAAATTTCAGCCTTATTTGGTCTGCTTTTGGGACTATGTATGCTAGTAATTTGCTTGCTGTTCAGTGTGACGCTAGGTGCAGCAGAAATACCTCTAGGTAAGATTTTGAAATCTTTTATAGCCTTTGATGGTTCCTACGATCACTTAGTTATTCAGACCGTGAGATTACCGCGATCGCTAATTGCTATCCTTGTAGGTTCAGCCCTTGCTGTATCAGGAGCATTGATGCAGGGTTTGACCCGAAACCCCTTAGCAGATCCAGGCATTTTGGGTATTGAATCGGGAGCCGCGCTCTTTGTAGTTGTGGCAACTTTTATTTTTGGTAGTTCATCCCTAGGTGTTTACGCCTTTGTAGCATTTCTGGGTGCGGGAGTAACGGCGGTATTAGTTTACATCCTTGGTTCGCTGGGACGAGGAGGAGCCACCCCATTAAATTTGACCGTAGCAGGAGCAGCCTTAACTGCTTTGATTTCTTCCCTCACCACTGGTATCCTGATTGTCAGCCAACAAACACTTGAACAAGTCAGATTTTGGTTAGCTGGTTCATTATCTGGTCGAGATTTTAATCTCTTCTTACAATTGCTGCCTTTCGTCGGTATGGGATTAGTAGTAGCTTTTGCCCTCGGCAGACAAATTACTACTATGAGTTTAGGTGAAGATGTCGCCAGAGGCTTGGGTCAACAGACAGCTTTGGTCAAAATATTTACCGCTATCAGCGTAGTTTTACTCGCAGGAAGTTCCGTCGCTCTTGCAGGGCCAATCGGCTTCATTGGTTTAGTAGTTCCCCATATAGTGAGATTTTACATTAAAGCCGATTATCGTTGGATATTACCTTATTGTGCAGTTTTGGGGGCAATTTTACTCTTGGTCGCAGACATTGCCGCCCGTATATTGCTCAAACCACAGGAGTTACCTGTAGGTGTAATGACAGCAATCGTTGGCGCTCCTTTTTTTGTATACCTGGCTAAGTCAAAGGTGAAGAAATGAAGGTTGATTGGCTTGTCATTCGTTCCCAAGCGATATCTTTCCGCATCAAGCGACGTGTACCAGTCATACTGTTATGTTTGGCAGTAGTGATCGCAGTGGCGATGGTGATGAATGTAGGGCGGGGTGAATATCCAATCTCGCCTTTGGATATCGTGAAAACTATATTGGGTTTAGATACGGGAAACCCAGACCATTCATTCGTGATTCAGAATCTCCGTCTACCCCGCACCCTGGTAGCTTTTATGGTCGGAATGGCGCTGGCAATTTCTGGGACTATCTTTCAAGGGTTGACACGCAATCCCTTGGCAAACCCCGGTATTATCGGCATCAATGCTGGGGCGAGTCTGGCGGCAGTTGTAGTAATTGTACTATTTCCATCAGCACCAATTTATACTTTACCCCTATCAGCCTTTGCTGGTGCTTTGCTAATGGCGATTTTAATTTACTCGCTGGCTTGGAATAACGGTAGTTCACCGATTCTATTAATTTTAATGGGTATCGGCTTGTCTGCGATCACAAGTGCCATAACCAGCTTGATGATTACTTTTGGAGAGATTAATGACGTTAGTAATGCTTTGGTTTGGTTGGCTGGGAGCGTTTACGGCCGTACATGGGAGCAAGTTTTTTCTTTATTACCTTGGTTAATTGTTTTTGTGCCTATGGCTTTGACACTAGCAAGGCATTTGAACGCCTTGAACCTGGGAGATGATGTCGCCAAAAGTCTAGGTAGTCAGGTGGAATGGCAACGTGGTTTGCTCATAGTGGTAGGTGTAGCCTTAGCTGGTTCAGGAGTCGCCACCGCCGGAAATATTGGTTTTATTGGTTTAATCGCACCCCATGTAGGACGACAGTTAGTAGGTGCAACTCATGAAGCCTTGATTCCTACTTCCGCACTCTTGGGAGGAGCGATTGTTGTCATGGCAGACTTGCTAGGAAGAACACTGTTTGCACCTATTGAGCTTCCTTGCGGGGTGATAAGTGCTGCGATTGGCGCTCCTTATTTTCTTTATTTATTAATTCGTAACCGTAAAAAATAAAGGACTAGTAGTGTTAGTGTGCCAAGGAAACTTTGCATGGTGGTTAGCAGAGGGGCAGAGGGGCATAGGGGAAAGAACTTGGTATTTGCCTCTCCTCTGCTCCCCTGCCGACCTCCACCCAGCAATTTTGGGTTGGCGAACTACTAGAGACTGGGGATAGAGGATATTTTCTCAACCCCAACCCAAAATCAGGTTTTCATAAATCTAAAATCTAAAATCTAAAATCTAAAATGGTTTCGCTTATGAAAGGACTATCAACCAAAAGTCTGTCTTTAGCTTACGATGGGACTGCAATTATCCGTGACCTTAATTTAGCAATTCCCCCTGGACAAATTACTGGTTTAGTTGGTGCTAATGGTTGTGGTAAATCAACGTTGTTACGAGGTTTGGCTAGATTGCTCAAACCCAGCGGCGGTACGGTATATCTTGATGGAACATCAATTTTTAATCTTTCCACCAAAGAAGTAGCGCAGCAGTTAGGTATTTTGCCCCAAGGGCCAATAGCACCAGAAGGTTTGACAGTGCGAGATTTAGTAGCACAAGGACGTTACCCTTATCAAAATTGGTTGCAGCAGTGGTCGGCAAAAGATGAAAAAATTGTGCAGCAGGCACTAGAAATTACAGATTTGTTGAAATTGGCAGATAGAGCATTAGATACTTTGTCTGGTGGACAACGACAAAGAGCTTGGATTGCAATGGCGTTGTCACAAGATACAGATATTTTACTTTTAGATGAACCGACTACTTTTTTGGATTTGGCGCACCAGATCCCTAGCTATCTAATTGGTGTTGTTTGCAGGTAAACTGAAAAACACCTACCAGCAGGCATTCCTCCGTGATAGTAAAGTTACCTAGCCACCGCCCACAAAGACATTTCCCGGATGCCAAACGAA
>JAHHHS010000039.1 GCA_019359215.1 Nostoc indistinguendum CM1-VF10
TGGTATCAGCGAAAATACCGCCGTTTTGTTGTCAGATGGGAACGTCAAAAAGTTTACTTTGACGCATTCCTTGACCTTGCTACAATCCACATCTGGATTAACAAAATATTATTAGTGGGATAGGTTCATAAGTTTCAAATGCTGAGGCATTAGTACCTCCGGTAAAAGTCATGGCGGCAATAATGCCTTCTGTTGACATTGCTCCAATCATGGTCACATTTTTTCCTCGCCCGTCAGGACAATTACCATAAGCACGACTACCTTGAGGTGAACGAGCAAAGCGTCTAGTCATGGCTATGTTAACTCCGGCCTCATCGATAAATATCAAGTCCTCTAAGTTTACCGAGCCAATGGTTGTCCAATACTCTGCTCTTAGTTTTTGTACTCGTTCTGTATATTTTTCGCTTGCGTGCAATGTTTTTTTTTACGCGTCAAATTCAGCTTTTGGGTGACTCTGCCCATTGTGGAGCGACTTATTTTTACCTGAGTCTTTTGTTCTAATTGCTCGCACAATTCTACTAAAGTAGCATCATTATCTGATTCTACTAATAACTCTACCAATTTCAGTTGCTCATCCCAACAGCTTCGGTTTTTGACCTCCACCGTGAGGCTTCGCCTCAACTGTTCCATTGCTACGGTATCGTCTCAGTAAACTTTGAACAAAACTCAAGCTGACGCTAAATCTTTTTGCCAGTTGTCTTTGAGAGCCTTCTTTATTGTTATGTGCATTCATCACTATAAGAGCGCAGATCACAGGAGTAAGGTTTCATTCCACAGACACTTAGACTTTAATATACTCAATCATCCCATACTGTATTGCACTCAAGCAGGAACCGCTATAGTTCTGGGTCTAAAGCCCAATAAAAATCAATAATTATAGTATGACGGGTCTACCTACAAAGAAGTAACTTGAAGTTGGTTGTTAGGTGGAACTAATTTTTAGATCACAAAGATGCGATAAATCACCGTCTCTACAATAATTAATCTTTCGTAGAGACGGCGATTCACTGCGTCTCTTGCCTTAACCGAACAGTAATGGAAGTCAACCTTCTTTTTGATTCGGCAAAACACCCTCAAGCATAGACTCTAATTCTTTATTTAACCGACCAGATCTAACAAATTCTGCATAAGTATCTGCCTCAATGGCCAACAGTTCTCCTCGGAACTGTTCTGTCGTAAAACTCTGAAGATTAGGATATTCACCTTGTAACTGGTCAATTTCTATCCGTAAATCTGTAAGTTAGCCTTTGATTAATGCCTCTTGGTAACGGCGAAATTCTGGCTCAATACCTGGGCGTTTGTCTGCCTGGAGATGTTCTAGAACGCGTTCTAAGGCAACATGACGGGCAACAAATTCTAAATATTGCTCACGTAAGGGTGCATCACCTAGCAAATTGAGTTTTTCTAGCAAAGGTTTAATAGTTAATCCCTGAACAAGTAGAGTAAATAAAACTACCCCAAACACCGTAGCAATAATTTTTTCTCGCTCTGGCAGTATCGTCGATACACTCAATGCCAGAGCAATGGAAACGGAACCTCGTAACCCACCCCACCAGAGGATAGTTTGTTCTGGTAAAGAAATGTCTGATTTGGTGATGCTAACGCTCAATTTGCTGAGAATGTAAATAGCAACTGCCCGCATCAAAATCATTGCTGCCACTGTCACCATAATGATTTGCAAGTTTTCGCCTAAACTCGCAAAGCGTATTTGGTCGCCAATTAGTAGGAAGACGATAGAGTTAACAAAGAACGCCAAAAATTCCCAAAATTCGGAGACAATAACCCGAGTGCGGGGATTCATGCCGATACGAGAGCCAAAGTTGCCCAAAATTAAACCTGTGGTGACAACTCCAATTACGCCAGAACCGCCTAAGTCTTCAATAATCAGGTAAGTGCCGTAAGCAGAAACCAAGGTTAAAGATTGTTCCACCAAGGGCAAATCGAAGCGCTGGGTGAGGTAGGAAATCCCAAATCCAATGAAAGCTCCTACCCCTACACCAATGCCAACAACTGTAAATAACTGCAATAAAATTGGCTGGAATTCCAATTCCACAGTTTCCAAAGATAAGGCCACCAAAAAACTAAAGGCAACTACAGCCATGCCATCATTGAATAGGCTTTCGCCTTCCATTAAGGTGGTAAGACGACTACCTACGCCGAGTTGGCGGAACAAAGCGGTGACAGAAACAGGGTCAGTGGCAGATAAACTGGCTGCGATGAGTAAGGCTGTAGTGAGAGAAATACCAACGAGTTGATTGAGAGCGATCGCCACCCCTGCGATCGCAATTATCACCCCGAACACTGCATATAGGCAAATTGGTACTAAATCCCGCTTCAAGTCTGACCATTTCAAATTCCAGGCGGCTTCAAATAACAGAGGTGGTAAAAAAATGAACAAAATTAATTCAGGGGAAAGGGTTACTAAACGGACATCAACCAACGCCAACCCTAACCCGACAATCACCAGTAGCAAGGTGTATGGTATATTGCGAAACCAGCTAAATATCTGCGGTAGTGTCGCCACGCCTAGAGACACCGAAAGCACCAACAGAAACTGCTTGAGATTGTTTGTAATGACTTCCTCGGCGATCGCTGATTCAAGTACCATAGGGAAATTCCTGGTATAATTTTGCTTTTATCCTCATCTGACTATTTTTAGATGAGACTAGATTAATGTAAGACTTTAAATTAACAAAGAAAGAAGATTTAAAGTTAACCGAGTATTTAGGAGGAAGGTCTTGGGTAATAACATTCGAGACCGCTTTAAAAATTTCCGTCGCCGGGGTTCGCAGCCGGAACAACTCCAACAGCTACAAACAGATTTGCTGGCAGAATCAGCCCTAGACTCAGCTTACATAATTTTGATTATTAGCTCCTGTGCGATCGCAACTTTGGGTTTATTATCCAACAGTGCGGCCGTGATTATCGGCGCAATGATTATTGCCCCTCTAATGTTGCCGATTCGTGGGTTAGCTTTTGGTGCTTTGCAAGCAGATTTTACTTTGTTTCGCAAAGGAGCAGTTGCTGTAGCAGTAGGCACGCTGTTAGCGGTGGCGATTGCCTGGACTCTGGGTTGGCTGGTAGGATTGCCTAGTTACGGTAGCGAAGTACTGGCTCGTTCCAGACTCTATCAGTCAAGTCAAACTAGCTTTTCAAAACGTAATAGTGGATGTTACTGAATTAGTCAAAGTTTCAATTATTCTCTTGCTCCTTGCTACGGGTGTAGCTCTGCTATCCCGGCGGTTGCGAATCCCTTACGTGACGGGTTTAGTATTGGCAGGTTTACCAATCACTGAATTGTTGTCTCGTCCAATTGGTTTAAATCCAACCTTGGTTTTAAATCTTTTCTTGCCAATTCTCATCTTTGAAGCTGGCATTAATACAGATGTCAGCCGTCTACGCAGCACCTTTAAACCAATTGCCCTACTAGCTGGACCAGGAGCTTTGCTTTCCAGTGCGATTATTGCCGTCCTGTTGAAATTTGGGCTGGGACTGAGTTGGATACCTGCGTTATTTGTCGGAGTAATTCTGGCAAACACTGATACAGTTTCCATGATTGCCGTCTTCAAAGAAATACCAGTACCTTCACGGCTTTCCACCATTGTTGAAGGAGAAACTTTATTTAATGATGCAGCGGCTCTAGTTTCATTTAACCTAATTTTACAAGTATATTCCACAGGTTCACTCACCTTCGTAGAGGGAATTCAACAACTGCTATTTATCTCTCTAGGAGGCTGCCTGGTAGGGTTAATTTTGGGCTACTTGAGCATACCTGTATTCTCCCGTTTAGATGATCCCCTTAGCAGCTTGTTATTGACAGTTGCAGTTGCATTAGGAACTTTTCAGGTTGGGCAATTTCTCGGCGTATCCGGTGCTGTGGCTGTAGTTGTCGCGGGATTGATTTTCGGTAATTTAGGGCTTTCTCGCAATACTTCTGCTTCTAGTCGCATCACTTTATTGAGTTTTTGGGAATATGCCAGTTTTACTGTCAACACCTTTATTTTTCTGCTGATAGGTGTAGAAATAGATTTGGTAACGCTCTGGAGAACTTTACCTGCAATTATATTTGCAGTTTTAGCTTATCAGATTGGGCGAGTTATGACAGTCTATCCGTTGCTAGCAGGGATTCGTTTGATTGACCGCCCAATCCCGTTGCGCTGGCAACATTTACTCTTTTTAGGTAACATCAAAGGCTCGCTCTCAATGGCTCTGGCGTTGAGTTTACCTGCAACACTACCAGGGCGAGATATCCTCATCGCTTTAGTTTTTGGTAGTGTGCTGGTGTCGTTAGTTGGACAGGGTTTAAGTTTGCCTTGGGTGGTAAAACGCTTACAATTATCTAAATTTTCAGAAACTCAACAACAAGTTGAAGAATTACAAGCCCAGTTGATGACGGGTAAGGCGGCACAAGATGAATTAGATAGTCTGTTGAAATCAGGTGTATTACCAAAAGCCGTTTATGAAGAGATGCGTTCAGCTTATCAGGTACGAATTGCTGGTGCAGAAAAGACACTGCGAGAACTTTATAATCGTCGTCCTGATGATGTGGACGGCAAAACTGGCAACAGCGCTAAACTTGATGCCATTCGCCGCCGTTTACTCTTGGCAGAAAAAGGAGCGCTCAATGAGGCAATGCGGAAGCGAATTCTCTCAGAAGAAATTGTGCGCGGGCGGATACAAACTCTTGATGAACAATTGTTGAAGTTAGATGATGATTAAGAATATGGGGAATTGGGAATTGGGCATTGGGCATGGAGAATAGTCTGAGCTTTGTGAGTAAACCTCTGAGCTTTGTGGATGAACCTTTGAGCTTTGTGGATGAACTTTTGAGCTTTGTGGATGAATCTTTGAGCTTTGTGGATGAACCTTTGAGCTTTGTGAGTGAACCTCTGAGTTTTGGCTGATTGATTGGGAACTGCTGTCTCCACTTAGACATTTAGTCAGAGGCTCAATGAATGCATTCTCATTGGGAGTATGGGAACGAGGAAATAAAAAATTAGCTTTTTAAGATTTTTATTTTAAAGGCGATCGGTTATAGTTATTTTGATTTTTAATCACTCTACCAGGACTGATAAAAGAAATTCCTTGCTGAAAGTCAGTACCAATCATGACTGCTTCCACTATAGGTTCGGATATTTCTGTTTGAGCTACCCACTCAACAATAAAGTTTGCGCCTAAACCTCCACTGGTATCATTTCTATTTATAAAAAAATCTGTCGAGGCTAGTGCATCAAGTTGAATAGGACGCTCCAAATACTGTTTAATTAATTTCCCTTCTGAGTTGTAGTAGCGCACAGAAGTAATAACCATCGAATTGGTCAAGTCTGTATTCCGAATACTGAGTGTAACCGCTAACTCGAAAATCTCCTGCTTATTGTGATGATAGATATGGGAATAGACAGGGACATAAATAGTTTGACCGCTTGCTATCTTAAAATTCTTATCCAGCGTGACTATTTTTTGAACTGGGATTGCTTGAATAGCATCGGGTTGTGACTTGGGTGGAATATTTTTTGATTCACAAGATACAAGAAAAATAACAGCGATCGCTAAAATATATGGATACGGTTTCATCAAAACTATTTACACCCATTTCTTATACCTGTGTAGCTAATCCCACCTAATAAAGAGTTTCGGTAGGCATTGCGCTCAACATCTTTGTTCAATAAAATCAATGACTTGATGTAAAGATCCTGGTTTAGTCACAATCAATACTGTTGAATGAGGTTCCAGTATTGTACTGCCGTTAGGAATTATCAAATCTTCATGGGGATGGGATTGATAGCCAATAATTAGCGAACCAGTAGGAAATCGGGCATCCTGAGCGATTTCGGCAACGCTACGCCCAGCAACATAGCAATTGTTTGGGATGGCAAGTTTCAGAACCTCAATCTGTCCTTGCTCAAAATGCATCATTGATTCGACTTGGGGATACTCAATTGCATTCACCATTGTTGAAACTGATAGTTCAACAGTACTGATGATATGATTGGCTCCAGCTATCCGCAGTGGTTCGGCAAAATCGGGATGGCGCATCCGACTTAAAATATGGGTGACACCGTAGTGTTTAGCAAGAGTCACCATTGCCAAGTTTAAGGCATCACTTCTTAGGACAGCTGCCAAGGAATCGGCTTTGCGAATCCCAGCTTCTAACAATACTTCTGTACTTACAGCACTGCCTTCAAAAGCCATTGCTCCTACTTGTTCACGGGCATAGCGGCAAGCGATAGGGTCAATGTCAATTACGGCAACAGTATGTCCCAGTTCTACCAGTTTTTGCGCCAAACTTAACCCTACTAAGCCGGCTCCACCAATTAATACGTACATGGCTGTTCTTAATGCTCTTTTCCAGTTCCTATTCCACTTTACAAGTTAGCAAAGGAATGAAAATGTAGCTTGACTAGAAATACTTTCAACTTCTGGGAATGTTATAAACGCGCCATTCCTGAATACCCCAACGCCTAAGAATAGGTTCGGCTTGACGGATATCGTATTCTGTACTTTCTATCGTCACTAAATAATCGCCTTGGAATACTCGGTCATTATAGAGTTGGGCGGCTTCTTCAGGAAGAAACCAACCCCGTAGTGCGCCAATAAGACCGCCAGCAGCTGCACTAGCTCCACTTCCTAAAAGGGTAGCTAAAACAGACTCTGCTGCTAGGACTGGGCCAAAACCAGGAATAAGCAAAATACCCAAACCCGCAACCAAAGTAAGTAAACCTCCCGTTCTAGCGCCTGCTAATCCACCCGCCTTAGCACCTTCTGCAGGAGTGATAGTACTTTCACTCGTGTCGGAACTGTCAAGTTGCTCATTGAGCTTGGGTTTTTTAGTGATTACAGAAATCTTATTCATCGGAAAGCCACTACTTCTCAGTTCGTCGAGCGCCTGTAGTGCAATTTGGCGGTTGTGAAATATACCAATAGCGTGTTGAAGTTGACCAGAAGCCATTTTGTTTGCCTCCCAAAAGCATTGATTAACCTGCAAAGCTTCCGCTGGCGACAGATTTATCTAGAGTATTACAAACAAATATGATCAGAAAGTGATAGCACTTGTAAGCAATTAGGTTTATTCGTAGTGATTGAATTGGTATTTTTCGAGCAACTCTTTAACTTGAGCGGCCACCAAAGGATGTGGATCTTTTTGTAACTGAGGGAGAATTTGCAAAAGAACGCGATGTGAAACCATATTTAAGTATGCGATCGCAGCTTCTCTTACAAAGCCTGTTGGATGACGCAAACTTACTAAAATCTCGGAGCTTGTCAACCGGATGCGAGTCACTTGAGCAAAATGGAAGCAGCAAGCTAGACACCAGTCAGAAAGGAAGTTACCCAACGTCAACAATCTGTGGAGGCGATCGCTAACTATCATATTTTCATATTCTACGATCTTGGCTTCTACCAAATGTTGCAATTTTTCTAGCTGCGGTCGGTTATCTAAAATATTCAGCAATAAAGACTTTGAAGACAAAGTTACGGTATGCTCTAGGATTTCTAACCCCCGTGCTAAGTTTACCACCGAGAGCGATCGCAGATTAAATGCTGCTGCCTGAATCTTTTCTGGTGAGTAAAGCAGTCTCAATAGCAGTAGCAGCCGCTCTTTGACATCCAATTCCAATTCTAAAAGGGCACGTTGCAATAACTCAGAGACAATCGAAATCCTTTCACTTGATTGATGATTTTCTTTTTTTTCTAGTGTTTGGAAGTCAGTGTATGCGGCATAAATCTCGCCTAAAAATTTTAATTCCTGTTCTATTAAATTTTCTACCCGACTTTTATAAAATCGATCCACTAAACCTGTAATTCCTGGTTGTTTATGTATTTTTAGTAAGCTACGAAGAATATGATCTAAAACTTCCGCAGCTCCTTGGGAATCAATTTGAGCTAAAAGTTCAATACAAGAACGTTTATCAGCCTCGCTGCCTTTTTCTGCTAAAGCTTTGACTACACCTTGCTTGAAGAATCGTAAGCCCACATTGGTAGCGCTCAAGTGACCCCGTGCCACACTTAAGACTAACAGTTCAACGTAGCGCGATCGCAATTCCCAAACTACTGTTAAACAGGTGCCAGTTATCAGCATTGTTTCTGCTACTAACACCCACTTTTGCATTGGTGTAGGTACAAAGTGCCCACAAAACATTAGAGTTGCAAAAATGAGCGCTCCTGTCAAACCTGTAGCGATCGCTTCGGCAGTTCCGCCAGATAAAGTCTGCATCCGGCTGCGAATTGCCTCTGGAATCGGTTGGTACAGAATGGGGCCGCTACTCATGACAAAGGTGTAGCGCAGAAGTTCATCGCAAAATTTGACAATTATCAGACCCCAGAAAAAGCTTTGCGATTGTATGGCTGGAATTAAATGCAAAAATATCAGCACACCTGGTAATGAAAAGCCGACGGTGATTGGTAAAAGTGTGGCTGTGAAAAATACCCCCATCCGTTCGATGAGTCGGCTGGAAATAAACCACTGCAATAACAACTCACACAGTCCCAACGTTCCACCAAAAAGACCTAAGAAACTGGCGAGTTCTCGGTCACTCATATTGGATTTGAGTTCGCGCAGATATTGAAAATCTATTAACAATCCAATGACTTGCAACAAACCTACAAAGGCAAATAATTGCCAGACATAGCGCTTTAGTGGACTTTTAATGAAACGCTCTCGTGAAGCTTGTTCTTCAGGAATTAGTCTTTGTGGAGTTTCAGGAAACGCTGCTCGATAGTGATGAGTTAAATAGAGTAGAATTCCTGATCCTAATAAAATCACTACACAGGCAATGAGGATGATCTTATTCAGGGTGGCGTATTGCACTAGCCAAGGTAAACTAAAGCCACTAATTACATCTGCTACCAAAAGACCACTACTCACCAGTGGGTAAGTGCGCTTAATCTCTCGAATGTTAAAGAGTTGATTGGCGACGATAGAGATATTGAGGTCATTAACCACATAAAGTGCATCTACCCATAGCCGCAGCAGAAATACCGAAATAACTGCCAAGTAGGAAAATTGCGATCCCCAACGTAATACAACTAATAAAACTAATGGCATCAACATGCAAGGTGCGATCGCTACAATCACCCGGCGTAAGGGAAAAATCTTTTGCAGCCAAGAGTATAAAAAAACCAGCCCTGCACTCATTGCGGCGCTGGCAATATACATCCAAGGCAGTAGGTTAGTCCCATATTCGTCCAGAAACAGCGCCACCGTACTATCCTCTGCCCACCGCAATCCTACAGATACAGTTGTATAAAAAACAAATATTATCTGAGTTCGCTCGCTCTCCTCTGGCCGGAGATTCACCCACTGTAGTAGTCGTGGTAAAGCAATTTTATTTGCAGCCAACCAGTGATTTTTCAGTTCCATGCAGTTTTAGTTTCTGGTAGTATCACCGTTTAATGGGGATGAGGGATGAGTGGGCAGGGGAAGAAAATACTTGCTTGTGTTCCTTGTCCCTTATCTCCTGGAAATAGCAAAAGTCCTGAGCAACTGAGTATTATGTTTCCCACTCAGCCTCCAAGACTATCGATTTTGGATAAATTTAAATAACTTCAGGGCTTTGGGCGCATATTGCATTGAAACGAAACATCAAAAAATCCCCTGGCTAAAAGCCAGGGGATTTTCAAACTTGGTCTATTAATACAGTTAGAGGATTATTTTTTGGGCGAGATAAGCATCATCATATTTCGCCCTTCTTTTTTAGGCGCTTGTTGAAGCTCACCAAATGGCTCCAAATCCGTTGCCATTCGCTTAAGCAAATCTTCTGCTAGGTCGCTGTGTTGAATTTCTCGACCCCGGAACATGACAGTCGCTTTGACTTTATCACCATCTTTCAAAAAGCGCTCTGCTTGCTTAACACGCACGTTGTAGTCGTGTTCTTCTATTTTGTAGCGCATTTTAACTTCTTTGACATCAGCCGTGTGCTGCTTTTTCCGGGCTTCCCGCGCCTTTTTCTCCTGCTCAAACTTGTATTTCCCGTAGTCCATAATCCGACAAACTGGCGGGTCAGCTTTGTCACTAATTAGCACCAAATCTAACTCTTTTTCTTCTGCTAGTTGTAGTGCTTCTTGTGGGACCATAATTCCCAGTTGGGCACCATCAGTATCAATTACCCGAATTTTCGGGAAGCGAATTCGTTCGTTAATTTGGGGCAGATCGCGAGTTCTTTTCTTCTCAATCACAGGCATTATGATTTGTAGGAGCTCTTAATGAAGGATTTGGTGTGGTCTTGATTGGTATGCCTCAGAGGCAAAAATACGGAAATAACTCAGGACTGAAAACATAGTCTACAGTTCTACAGTAACTAATCCATAAAATAGTTGCTTCCTTGTATTTGTCATTCTACTAAGTCTGAGAGAATTTCTTTGCAATAGTTAATCTAAATTACATAACCTAGACTCATGTTAAATATTATTACAATTATTTAGCAATACTTTTTGCGATGTATAACCGCCCACCGTAGGCGATCGCACTGAGCAACACCATATCTCCAGAATACCAAAATCACAGATGCAATACATCTAGCAAAACTAATGTAACATAATATCCTACATTTAGTAATCTTATTACTAAATGTAGTCAAAAGGGCGGTTAGAAACCACGTCTATACAGACAAAACCCACCTACGTGGTTTAAACCAAGTTATACAGCACTTGCAACTTTACTTACCTGAAACCCTTACTTCGACTACGCTCAGTACAAGTGATTGCAAAGTAATTTCTGAATCTTTCTCCTCTGCCCCCTGCCGTGTCTGTCTGGTCATCGTAACAATGACTGATTGGGCGTTAACTGGCTCTCAAAACGGCTGTAAACAACTTGTGTTGGATACCAAGGAGAAAACCAGTACAAATCTTGATAAACTTTGCAAGAACTACTCGTGTCTCCTAACTCAAAGTGAACCAGAGCTAAATTATTCAATCCAATTACTTCTCGCCCGTCCTGAAACCAACGAAATTTCCAAAACATCAGGGGTTGTAGCCATCTCCATTTGGCATTTTCGGCTTGTTTCCAGGGAGCTATCAGCGATGACATATCTGCTTTGAAACGAGAAGTTTGAACACTGTTTCGAGGTATCCACTCCAGCATACAATGCCAGTCAGAGTTAGCCAACATCTGGCGATTATGGTGTAATTGTTTGTCCGAAATTTCTACCATATTAGGTGGATTGATCCACCCTATCCAATGACGTACTTTTTCTGGTAGCAGCCAATCTTTTAATCGTGTATGAATCAGCCGCGTCAAAACCTCTTCATTTTTCAATGCACTAGCGGTTAATTGCACTAAAACAGACTGTAACTTGGTATGATTGCGTGCATAAGATAAGTGAGCAACAGAACTGTAGTGGATATCCCCAGATAGAATAACGACTTGTTGACGTTCCTCAAACAAGGTGGTTAAGAATGTTGCCAATGCTTCAGTATTAATGTTCCAGGCATCTCCAACATCCGTTGAAAAAACCTTCTCCTGTTGTAACTGCCAATGATGAATCCAATCAATCACTTGTAATCCAAATACATTTGTGGGCGCAATCACAAATGTTGTTTGAATCTGAGTTTGTTCAACTATTTCTTGTAAAGGTAAAACTAGTTGTTGCTCAAAGGCTTTTGGACACAGCAGCATCGGTGGCGCAATTGGTTTTTGATCGGCTGGATAACCCCGCCAAGTCCGTGTATCCAGCACAATTACTTCATGGCAATTGCTCCTGACTATATAGTTCCAAGTGAGTGCTTCAGGATGTCGATCCAGAATGAACACTGCACCGTCTCGGACTAAAATAGGTAACCCTGTGTGGGGATTGTTGGCTGGCATACCTATATAACGAGCGATCGCCTCCTCAGCTTTTGCATCCTTCCCTTGGGAAGCTGACCAAGCTTGTGCAGCTACCAACAGCTTTTCACCGGATTGACCTTCTGCAAATTGCCCTGGTGTATTGCCCCACCCTTGAAATACTGTGTAGGCTAACAATGCATTTTGGACTATTCTTCGCCCCAAAGGATGCCCCAGCACTCGCAAACACCAAGCTTGGTTTAGGTTCCAGTCATCAGTAACATCATGGTCATCAAAAATGGTGTACATGGGAATATTGGCAAGGGCGCGGCGCACTTTCCAAAGGGTATAAATGAATTGGCGCAAATGCTGCACTTCTCGGTTCCACTTCTTGATAGCTTTGCGATCACGCATTACTTGGTGTCCTTTGGGAAATGCGGCCGGCCAGCACACTGGCGACCAAGCTAGTAAATAAGTAGCGTAATACTCACCGAGGCTGAAAAGATGACTGTTAACTTTCTCAGATTTATTATGTAATCCTGCGGTCAACCCAGCTTGATTTGTTGCAACATCAGCCCGTTCTCCAGGCGGTAGCTGCTGGGGAGTGCAATACATTCCATTTACAGGAAGTTGTTCTTCCCAACCCAATAGGGCATCGCCAAGAGTGCTGGCAACCCACAGGGATGGTTCTGCTACATCGTCGCCGTAAATTTGATCTCCGGTCAGGAATAGCTGGTGAGGGCGATGTTGGGGTTGATTCGCTGAAGCCTCAATCAAACCGTCAAGAATCGGCAATGCATCAAACCCATGACCATGAGGTTTGCGACAGGAAGCATGGAAAATTTGCAAATCTTGAAGACGGTTTGGCGGCAGAACAAAGGTTGGTTTTTGATGATCAAAGTAGCTGATGCTGACCGTAGAAGAGGAGTTTGAGCATAATGCTTGTTGCATTTGCAGGGTTTGGTCAGCAACAGTAAACTGGAGGTCGTATGCATAGATATGACCTCCAGTTAGGCGATGTCCATCCGTAGACCGAGCCGTAATGGCAGCTACATGAAGATACTTACCCAAAGCAAAGGTAGAGTCTTCCCCCTCCAATAAGCAATTTCCTACTACTTCGCCATCATTTGTTGTGTCATAAACCTTGAGTTCTATCTGACAAGACTCTTTCAGAGCCACCCATACCGTCACTGAGTCGGATTCTGTATGTTTTAGAATTGGCCCCGCCAAAATTAGTGGCAGTTCTTGTAAAAACTCTTCCCCAGCTTGATACTTCATTGCAAAGAGTTGACAAAGTGGTGGTGTTTTGGATGATCTTGCTTTATTTATAATCCAATCACCAAATGAGGACGAGTGTTTCGTCGGCTACGCCTACATCAAACTGTAAAATATGCTCATAAAGTGTAAAACCAGCTGCCTTGAAAACCGACAGTATCTTTTATCGTATCTTTCAAAGCTTACCTAGCACCTTTTTTGAACTTATTAACCAACCGCCATCACTGACCAGTGCTTATCAATTTTCTTCAGTAGAAGTCAAACAACTGGCATTTAGAATTGATGGTGTATTTTTACCCAATACTCCAGAACTACCCATTTATTTTGCTAAGGTGCAATTTCAACCCGATAAAAAAATTTATTCACGTTTATTTGCCGAAATCTTTAACTACCTTGACAAAACTGAATTAACTAACAACTGGCAGGGTGTTGTCATCTTCCCCAATCGTAGCGTTGAAACTGGAGATACAGAAAGATATACAGAATTACTTAATTCACAACGAGTGACTCGCGTTTACCTGAATGAGTTAAGCTCAATTCCCACATCATCAATTGGGATTGAGACAGTCAAACTAATTATTGAACCAGAATCAACTGCAACAACGAAAGCCATAGAGATTGTAAACAGCGCCCGAAAAGAAATTCTCAATGCCACCCAACAAAGGGAAATTATACAATTGATAGAAACGATATTAATCTACAAATTGCCGCGCTTGAGCCGGGAGGAGATGGGAAAAATGTTCGGATTAAGTGAGTTAAAGCAAACTAGATTTTACCAAGAAGTTTTTGCAGAGGGTAAAGAACAGGGTAAAGAAGAAGGCAAGTTAGAAACAATACCTCAGCTATGGGCGTTAGGATTGAGTATTGAACAGATAGCCCAAGCGTTAGGTTTGGACGAACAAGTTGTTAGGCAAGCTGTACAACCAAAATCATAAAATGATGAAGACTACCCAAAATGATTTGCTGGTTTTGGCAATTTCCCTATAGAAGGCTGTGCTGTGGGACAGGCGAGACACCAATCCCACAAAAGTCATTAATTAAATTATTTTAATTAATTCCCAGCGATACCTTCTTGACGCGCTGCTTGTTGCACAGCAGCAGCAACAGCGCTAGCGACTCGCTCATCAAAAACTGAAGGGACAATATGTTCCCGATTTAAATCTGAAGGCTTGACTAGGGAGGCGATCGCATTTGCGGCTTCTAGGTACATTGTGGTGGTAATTGTCTTTGCCCGACAATCTAAAGCACCACGGAATACTCCAGGAAAAGCTAGGACGTTATTAATTTGATTCGGGTAATCACTGCGACCGGTAGCAATCACAGCTACATCTTTACTGATTAATTCTGGCTGAATCTCTGGAATCGGATTTGCCATTGCAAACACAATTGGATCTTTCGCCATCGAATGCACCATTTCTGGTGTCAAAACTCCCGGTGCGCTGACTCCAATAAAGACATCTGCTCCTTGCATTGCACCTGCTAATGTACCCTGAGCTTTCACAGCAAATTCGAGTTTTTCTTCTGTTAAATCGGTGCGACTAGTAGAAATAATCCCTTTAGAGTCGCACATCCAGATTTTTTCTGCCCCAGCTTTCCTCAGTAACCGAGCGATCGCTACTCCAGCCGCCCCAGCACCATTAATCACGATGCGGATTTCCGCCATTGACTTATGTACTAGTTTTAAGGAATTAAACAATGCTGCCAAGGTGACAATTGCTGTACCGTGCTGGTCATCGTGAAAAACAGGGATATCTAACTCTTGGCGTAATCTCTTTTCAATTTCAAAGCAGCGAGGTGCAGCGATATCCTCTAAATTCACACCCCCAAAAACTGGCGCGATATTCTTGACTGTCTGGATAATTTCTTCTGTATTTTGGGTGGCCAGACAAATGGGAAAAGCATCTAGCCCCGCAAATTCCTTGAAGAGCATTGCTTTGCCTTCCATGACTGGGAGAGCAGCAGCTGGGCCGAGATTTCCCAATCCCAATACGGCACTACCATCGGTAACAATGGCAACAGTGTTTTGTTTGATAGTTAACTTGTAAACTTCCTCTGGGTCTTGAGCGATCGCTGTACAAATTCGACCAACTCCAGGTGTGTAAGCCATTGCTAAATCAGACACACTTCTTAAGGGAATTCTGCTAGCAATGCTGATTTTGCCACCACGATGCAAATTAAAGGTGCGATCGTAGACACTGAGTAACTTAATGTCTGGCAATGCTTTCACTGCTTGCACAATGGTTTCAGCGTGTTCCGTACTAGCAGCATCAACGGTAATATCGCGGGTGGACTCTTTGCGAGTTTCCTCGATTAAATCAATTTGACCAAGATTACCACCAGTAGTTGCGATCGCCTGGGTTACCGATGCTAACATCCCTACACGATTGGGAATCTGCAAGCGTAGTGTCAAACTAAAACTAGAATTAGGAGTTAGGTCTGTCATGTTGATTTTGGATTTTAAGTTTTAGATTTTATATTGAATTGAGACAAAAACTAAAATCTCAGATTTGTAGTCAGTAGAAATACAATATACCTCTTGCAAAAGTCCCTAACACCCCAATCCAACACCTCTCGAAAAGCAAAGAGGGAAGACAAAGCGTAGCTTTGGCGGGGTGGGGTTCTTGTTTACTGCTCACAGTTTTAATAAGTATTTTTATACCAATGCATTTACTAATATAAATCAGTAACAATCTAGTAATTGTACCCAAATACACCAGATATTTTTTTAAAAGTTTATTTGTGTAAATATTTGTATTAAGTATAAATTCATGAAAAAAGCGCCCTCTAGATAGAGAGCGCGGTGAATTTTAACTTACTTACAATTAACCGTGAATTACAGGTGCGTAGGCGTAGCCCGTCGTAGACATCGTTGCCACAGGTACTGCCTCACCAACAGCCAAATCCAGGGGGAAGTTGTGAGCATTGCGCTCGTGCATCACTTCTATACCTAAATTGGCGCGGTTTAGCACATCTGCCCATGTATTAATTACATGACCTTTAGAGTCAAGAATTGATTGGTTAAAGTTGAACCCGTTAAGGTTGAACGCCATTGTACTGATGCCCAATGCCGTCAACCAGATACCAACTACAGGCCAAGCTGCCAAGAAAAAGTGCAAGGAACGCGAGTTATTAAAGCTGGCATATTGCCAGATTAACCGCCCAAAGTAACCGTGAGCCGCTACGATGCTATAGGTTTCTTGTTCTTGACCAAACTTGTATCCGTAGTTTTGAGATTCACTTTCAGTAGTCTCCCTAACTAGAGAGGAAGTCACCAAAGATCCATGCATCGCACAGAAAAACGCACCACCGAACACCGCCGCTACGCCCAGTTGATGGAATGGGTGCATGAGGATGTTATGCTCGGCTTGGAACACGAACATAAAGTTAAATGTGCCGCTAATTCCCAAAGGCATCCCGTCAGAAAAGCTACCTTGACCAATTGGGTAAATTAAAAAGACAGAAGTCGCAGCAGCTACAGGAGCAGAGTAAGCAACGCAAATCCAAGGACGCATCCCCAAACGATAGCTTAACTCCCATTGCCGACCGAGCCAGCAGAAAATACCAATCAAAAAGTGCAAGACAATGAGTTGATAAGGCCCGCCGTTGTAGAGCCATTCATCCATCGAAGCAGCTTCCCAAATGGGGTAGAAGTGCAAACCAATGGCGTTGGATGTGGGTACAACAGCACCAGTGATGATGTTATTGCCGTACAATAAGGAACCAGAAACTGGCTCTCGAATGCCGTCAATATCAACGGGCGGTGCAGCAATAAAGGCAATAATGAAACAGATGGTAGCGGTTAATAGGGTAGGAATCATTAAAACCCCGAACCAACCGATATAAAGCCGATTGTCGGTGCTAGTAATCCATTGACAGAAACGATCCCACAGGTTGCCGCTTTCGCTTCTTCCGAGAGTTGTGGTCATAACTGTGTTGTTTATAAATCGTTGACAACAAAGGTTCCCAATTTTTCAGAATTGAGAATTAAGCTGTTTTCAAAGACTTTTGCCAAATACCTTCTCCCCAATAGCCGGGATTCTCTGCAATTACCTCACACCAAAAATGCTGTTAACTAACTTTCCCAGGGAGACTGTGTGAAAAAAGGGAAAACTTTCTCGGCTCTTAATATCACGTTTTACATTAATAATTTGTATTTTTCAAGACATTATTTTTAAGTTTTGCTAAGTTATCAGTACACCCTCTGGTTAAGCGTAACCTCGCCCGTAAGTTCCGCAAACAGCATAAGTAAACAAGCAATTGTTAGTAGTGTTGGGAGGGGGGCAAAGCCCCGTACCTGTGATTGTCGGGAATGGTTACAAGAATTTATCCAAGCGGTTGATTCTCATCACATTGACGTGAATAGTGGAATTCAAACTCATCATTTTCCCGTTCCCTACCTCCTCTATACACAACTGGACAAAACTTAGTGTTAGCACTCATACAATCCATGTGTGGCGTTTTAGCACACACCACGAGTAGTCCACCCAGAACAAATAACAACCCACAAATTGCCAGCGTATTAATCCAAGAAATTTCTAGCGCTCCGTGAACTACTACCTCTCGCAGTAGAGATACAATTGTTACCTCAACTGCCACTCCTACAGAGATACTATGTTCTTGCAAATAGACCATTAATAGTCGGAATAACTCGACTAAAATCAACACAAATAGTATTTTTGCAGTCACATATTTATAATCTAGTGGCTGCGTGAGAGCGATAAATAACCCCCACAATTGGATCAGCATAACGGCAAACAAACCAAAACACAAAACAATCACAATTAAGTCTTGAAAGGCTTCCATATTGCGGACAATGGAGTGCCGATCAAGCCAGCGATCGCTAAATAAAAATCGACTTTTCTGGCGCTTTTGCATATACATTTTTCCAATCGGGACAACTTCAGACAACACCAGCGAGTCAACCCAATAGTTTTATGTTATGCAATATTAAGTTTTTGCGCCTCAGCGAGGTTTGTAATTTAAATTTTGTGCTTGTTGCAACAATTGCTCGGCATTTTTCGCCCACTGGGGATTACCCTGAGCATTATATAAATCTCTAGCAAATTGCAATACTTGCACTGCATCTCCATATTGCTGTAACTGCATAAAAACTAACCCTGCACCATAATAAGCATTGGGATAGTTAGAGTTAGCTTCGGCTGATTTTCTAAAACCCTCTAAAGCCTCTTGTAATTTGCGTTGCTGAAACCAAATTGAACCGAGATTGTAGTAAGCTTCTGGATATTTCGGATTAATTTTTACTGCCTGATTAAAGGCATCTCTTGCTTGATCGAGTTTACCTTGTTGGAGATAACACATCCCCATGTGGTAAGGAGGTTCTGGTGCATTTTTGCTATATTCTATAGCTTTTCTAAAAGATGCGATCGCTCGCTCACAATTTCGTTGCTGTCCTTGTACTAACCCCAAATTATAGTGGGCAAATCCTAGTTTAGGATCAAGTTCTAACGAGCGTTGCAAGTAATCGTTAGCTAACTGTAAATTATTGCCTTCTAATAACGCCCCACCTAAATTAGCAAAAGCTGGAGCAAATTTAGGATCGGCTTGCGTCGCTCGATAAAATGCATCCGCAGAGGGTTGTAATTGTCCAGTTTGTCGGAATGCTAATCCTAAATTATAGTGTGCTGGTGCTAATGTCGGATCTAATTGGGTTGCTTGTTTAAAGGCTGCGATCGCATCTTGTACCTTTCCCGCCTGAATTGCTTGTAAGCCTTGGTTTAACCAGTCTACAGCAGTTTTACCATTAGATTGTGCCAGCTTTGAGGGGATAGGAGCAGATAGAGAAACAGAGGAAAAGGAAATGCTAACAAGCAGCATCAAACTTACTAACCCGGCTATGCGATATTTAAAGAATGATTTTCCCATTGATTTTCTGACTCGCAACACTTTCGGTTAAATTTACTTTATAAAAACTTTTTTACAAAAATTTTTATTTTGCTATGAAAGTTTGTGATAGTTAACTTTTCTTAAGCTAAATCTTACGACAGGCTACAATTTTTTTAAAATTAGATTAAAAGGAGCATAATAACAAATTAAAGAAGGGGTAATTTTGACTCCAGAGAAGCATTTTTTATCCCTGATATATACAGAATCATGCGGTTAGGAAAAACTTACCGCAAGGGAGGTTTTATGAACGAAAAAGTAAAATCGGGTTCGCGGAATGTTGCAATTGTCGGCCCTTATTTGAGTGGAAAAACCACTTTACTAGAAAGCTTGTTATTTGTCACAGGGGCAATTTCTCGCAAAGGGAGTATTAAGGACAGCAATACAGTGGGAGATAGTGCTGCCGAGTCGCGCGATCGCCACATGAGTGTAGAAGTTAGCGCCGCTAGCACTGAGTATAACGGCATTCGCTTCACTTTTATTGACTGTCCGGGAAGTGTAGAATTTGCTCAAGAAACGTACAATGCTTTAATAGGAGTTGATGCGGCAATTGTAGTTTGCGAACCCATCCGCGAACGAGTCCTCACCCTCGCCCCTCTATTTAAATTCCTAGACGATTGGGAAATTCCCCACCTCGTCTTCGTCAACAAAATGGATCGGGCAAATATTCATGTTTTGGAAACGTTGCACGCTCTGAAAGCAGTATCTAGCCGTCCCCTGGTAGCGCATCAATATCCCATCATGAACGGGGAACAACTCACCGGCTTTATTGATATGGTGAGCGAACAAGCATATCAATATCATCCAGGCGCACCTGCTGACCCCATTCCCTTCCCCGAAAATTTAAAAGAAGAAGAACATACAGCACGGGCAGAAATGCTCGAAGCCTTAGCAAATTTTGACGACCATTTACTCGAAGAACTTTTAGAAGACATCGAACCTCCTCAAGAAGAAATCCTCAAAGATTTAAAAATGGAATTAGGGGCAGATTTAGTAGTGCCCGTTTTCTTTGGTGTAGCAGAACAAGATTATGGTGTTAGACCTCTATTAGAAGCCTTGTTACGGGAAGCCCCCGAACCAGAAAGCACAGCAGAACGTCGTTTAAAAAACATAAAAGGTGATACACCTTTAGTGCAGGTATTAAAAACTTACTACACTCCCCAAGGTGGCAAACTCTCTCTCGTGCGTGTTTGGCGGGGCAAATTAACTGATGGCATTGTCCTCAATGGCATTCGCACTGGTGGAATTTACCGCCTCATGGGACAACAACAGCAGTCAGTTAACCAAGTTAATGCTGGTGAAATTGTCGCATTGAGCCGTTTAGAAGGAATCAGGACAGGCGATACAATCTCCACAGAACAGCAGTCGGCAATAAAATTACCCAAAGCTGTAGAGTTGGAACCAGTGTATGCCCTCGCTATTACACCAGAAAAGCGCAACGATGAAGTTAAACTCAGTGGCGCTATCACCAAGTTATTAGAAGAAGACTGTTCACTTGCTTGGGAACAACACGGTGATACTCACGAAGTTATCTTGTGGGGACAAGGCGAGATTCATTTACAAGTTGCCCTAGATAGACTGCGCCGCAAATATAACTTGCCAATGACAACTCATTTACCGCAAGTACCTTACAAAGAAACCATCCGTAAAACAGTGGCTTCAATTCATGGGCGTTACAAGCATCAAAGCGGTGGTCACGGACAGTTTGGTGATGTTTTTCTCGACATCAAACCCCTACCACGCGGTACAGGTTTCAACTTTAATGAAACTATTGTCGGCGGTGTGGTTCCTAAACAGTACATTCCTGGGGTGGAAATGGGCGTGCGGGAATTTCTGACACATGGGCCTTTGGGCTTTCCAATGGTGGATTTGGCGGTAACTTTGACTAATGGTTCGTATCATAACGTTGATAGTTCCGAACAAGCCTTTAAACAAGCTGCCCGATTGGCAATGCAAACGGGAATATCCCAAGCGGAACCTACCCTGTTAGAACCAATTCTGCGGGTGGAAGTGACTACACCTAGCGAATTTACTTCCAAAGTACTGCAACTGTTGAGTGGTAGACGGGGGCAAATATTGGGCTATGAAGGCAGAAACGATTGGCAAGGCTGGGATAATATCTCTGCATACTTGCCACAAGCAGAGATGCAAAACTTTATTGTAGAACTGCGATCGCTCACCTTGGGCGTTGGTTCCTTCCACTGGGAATATGACCATCTCCAAGAAGTACCAGAAAAGCTTGCAGAACGTGTCATTCACAGTAATGGTAATGGCGGTAACGGCAACGGCAAGTAATTTTGGATTTTGGATTAATTGTAGAGTAGCGTAGGCAATGCCTGTCGTAGGCATCGCTCCAAGGCTAAGATTCCCGATTTCTCTCAGAAGTCGGGAATCTTTTTCAATCAGTAAAAAGATTAGTAAACCGCTAACTTGTATGAAATGGTATTAGTTTCATAAAAGCATTTGGGAATTATGTGATTAAGTACATTCGTCTTAATTACAGAGAAAAAACTCATGGGCTTTATAGTGTCTCTTTTAACTAGCCTAATTGCAATTCTTGTTTATCTCAATGCAAGTAAGATATCCGGTGAAAAGTCACGTTTAGCAATACGCACAATTATGATATTGATTGGCAGTATTGCAGCCCTGAATTCTATTTCTAGACTTTTAGTGATTGTCCCACCAGGCAATGTCGGTGTCGTCAACTTGTTTGGTGAAGTTTCCGAAACTACTCTTAATCCTGGTGTTCACTTGCTTAATCCCTTTAACAAAGTGCTGAATTTTTCCACTCGCATTAAGGATGTAAAGGAAAATGTAGATGTAACATCCCAAGAAGGTTTGAGCCTAATCTTGATGTCAGTCTTCAGTACAAGCTCGATCCGCAAAAGGCAGCTACAGTATATAAAACAATTGGAACTGATGAAACACAACTGGTAATTTCCAGATTCCGCTCTACTGTCCGCGCCATCACGGCAAACTACCCAGCCAGTGCTATTTACTCTACCAAACGCCAAGAAATCGCCCAAAAAATTGACCAACAACTCACCCAAGAGATACCAGCTTAGGGTTTCATTGTTGAGGAAAGTCTTTTGCGAAACGTCAAAATGTCTGATACTCTACAAGCTGCAATTCAAAACAGACTCAAGACAGAGCAAGAAAATCAGCAGATGAAATTTGTTTTAGAAAAAGAGCGTCAAGAGGCAGAACGAAAGCGTATTGAAGCGCGAGGTATAGCTGATTCCCAAAAAATTATCTCTGCTGGACTTACCAACCAAGTGCTACAATTGCGAGCGATTGAAGCCACAGAAAAGCTAGCTCAATCTAATAATTCTAAGCTTGTAATTATTGGTTCTGAAAAAGGCGGTATGCCTATTATGATCCAGCCAGAAATAGGAACCTCAAAGCCCTAAGATTTTCTGCTCGGGTCAATGGTTGATATAATTTTAATTGTATGCAGTATTATACACATAAATCATTTGCTAGTAAGGTGCGATCGCTCACCTTGGGCGTTGGTTCCTTTCACTGGGAATATGACCATCTCCAGGAAGTGCCCGAAAAACTTGCTGAACGTGTCATTCAAAGTAATGGTAATGGTGGTAACGGCAACGGCAAGTAATTTTAGATTTTGGATTTTGGATTAATCTAAAATTAATACTAGTCCGGAACTTTAAGTTTCGGGCTAATAAATAAAGTCCAATTTAATAGAGATATTCACGCTGCCAATCCCGACCTACAAGTTGAGGAGGTCGAGCTATTATTTGGTCTGTCATGTTATAACAGGATCTAAATATAAATAAACTTAGAACTTCCATTTTATGAAACCATCCGATTTTCAGAATGGATTAACTGTTACTTTGATGTTCATAATTTTTTTTCTCCCTTTTGCTACAGCATTTTATTTTTGGTTTCGTCCTTATGTTAATTTTGAGCAAAAACAATCACAACTAATTTTTAAAATTAAACCAAATTTAACAATAATTATTGGTACATTTATTGTTGCTTTTAGTATTATATTGTTCCTTGCTACTGTAGCATCTCCACAAGTGACAAAAATTAATTGTGTATTAGAGAAAACAGCTTTAGCACATCAAGATAAACATACAGCCCAATGTGAATTAGTAGAGATTGGCTGGTTCAATAATGAACTGAGCAATAAAAGTGTTGCCGGAATTAATACAGCTAAATTAGAAACTATTGCAAATACTGATAGTAATGATATCGAAAGTAAGAGCCATTATGAATACCAACTAATGCTTTTGACTGATACAGCTAGTATTCCTTTTAGGCATCTAAATTATTCAGATTATAAATTAGAACAATTGCGTTCTATAGAAGCAAAAATCAACTCGTTTTTAATAAAAAGATTAGAAAATTCATTGTCAATTATTGAAGATAGCAGTAGTGTAGGTTCTGTCGGTTTTGGATTTTCATTTTTCTTATTATTATTGGCTTTAGTACTTATTGGATTAGGTACAACAATAGATGTTAGCTTGAATCAGGAAGCTAAGACTATCACTGTCAGCCGTTATCAATGGTGGGGACAATTGGCTACAACAGTTATACAATATCCATTAGCTGATTTAAAAGATGTGAAATTGCAAACAATAGAAGGCAGTGAAGGTGACACATTGTATCGGATCGTTTTTGTTTTAAACTCAGAGGAAATTCTTCCTCTAACACAGATTTATAGCTCTGAGTATCAGAGTAAGCGGCAATTTGTTAATTATATTAAAGATTTTCTCCAGTCTGAATAATTAGTAATTATTAAATCAACGGCTTTACCAGAATGAAATAGTTTTACTTTCCATTGTTATGATAGTTTTATAGTGGCTTTTGCAAGCTTCAACATGAAATTTCAACGTAAGTAATGGTAACACTTCAATTGCGACAAATAAGTGTTCCGCCGGGACATAGAGTAATACTCCACGATGTTAATTGGCAAGAATTTGAGGCGATTTTAGAAGAACTTGGCAACCATCGAGCCGCTCGATTGGCTTACAGCCACGGAACTTTGGAGATGAGAATGCCATTACCGAAGCATGAGAAAGCCAAAGTCATCATTGGGGATTTGGTGAAAATTCTGCTTGAAGAATTAGAAATTAACTGTGAAACATTTGGCTCAACCACCTTTAAACGTGAAGATATGGCTTTTGGTGTAGAGCCTGATGATTCTTTCTACATTCAAAATCATGCTCAAATGATTGGTAAAGAGCGAATAGACTTGACGATTGATCCGCCACCTGACTTAGCAATTGAAGTTGATGTTACTTCCAAAACTCAACTGGATGCTTACGAAGCTTTGCGAGTTCCTGAACTGTGGCGATATGAAGATGGTAAGCTACAAATTAATATTCTTCAGGATGGCAAATACATTGAGTCTGAAATTAGTTTTACCTTTCCCAACTTGCCCATTATTGAAGTAATTCCCCGGTTTGTCGAACAGAGCCAAACTTTAGGTAGAAGTCCAACGCTTAGAGCATTTCGTCAATGGGTAAGAAAGCAAATTAATCTAACTTAATGTAATTGTTGCTCGATCCGTCCAAAATCTCATACCCAATAGTCGAGTTGTCTTATTCGCACCTTGCTGCTAGCTGAATGATACAGTATGAGCGTTGCTAAAAACTGATGACTATGAGCGGCGAGATTGTCGAAAAACTGAAGGAAGCTAGTACTGGGTTGTTAATGATGAGCGAGTCAGATTACCCTTTTGATGTTGTTCAGTGGGAAGGTGCTGCACCTGCAACACAAGAGAAAATATTACAGCTAACAGGTTCTCAAGACCAACCAGTAGAAGTAGTAGACTTGGACTACCTCTTTCGTAATTGTGCATTTGAGCAAGAGTGGCACAATGAATTACAGAAAAAAGATGTTAAAAAATTTCAAACACTTGTCCAGACGCTTAAAGATAATCTTAGTGACATCAGCGTTTATCGTGTTGGACAAATAAATATTGATGCTTACATCATAGGACAAACTAAAGATGGTGACTTAGCTGGAGTAGTAACAAAATTGGTTGAAACCTAATAAGCAGGTTGGAAATTTATCTAAATCAAAGCCTAGCCGTATAGATGGCTAGGCTTTACTAGTCCTGTCACCACTAGGGGTCATGTGACCACGATCAAACCCACTTCCACTAAAATCGGTAGATTGAACTTGATAGCACCCAGAAGGAAGGGTTGTATCAGCCCGGAAATTATCTTGCCTTGATGTGCTATCTAACCAACTACTATTCAATTGCCAAGATACCCAATTTGCTCTACCTGTTCCGCAGTTGTAACCAATTACATACTGTGGTTTGACTAGCAAGTAGTTATTTAGGTTGAAAGTTCCAGCATTGCTTGGGTTGCCAAGGGTTAGGTGAACGCTCACTGATGGCTGGGCTGGTACGATCTTTGCCAACCCAATTATGAATACAATTACTACTACAAATGGTAGTAAAAACTTGAAAATCTTGACTTTTTTCACATTTTTGCACTTTTGATGACAAAAACAGTGTCCGAGTTCTTCACTTCAATATCAAGCATCCAGTGATACAAAAATCTTTATTTTTGTAATGGTAAATGTGTAGTGATACAATAGCCGGAAATCTTTGTTCGGCAAAAGTTAACAATCAATAAATTACTACTTTACCAGTATCTTAATAACGAGCGATGCCTACGGCGGGCTACGCCTACGCTCCAAATTTCCCATCTCTACACCAACATTTATACATCTAATTAGCAACGCCAATCTATATTTTTAGAGAAAATTTAATTTATGGGATAAATGAAGGCGATGCCTGCGGAAGCAAGGTACGCAGGTATCGCCTTTTTATTTGAGCCATTCGTACAGAGGCAGATAGAAACTTGAACGCCAGCAGTTAATAAACCTCTTACAAAAGTCAAAAAATCAGGAATGTCATTCTGAGCGGAATGCAGTGGAAAAAAGAATCTTACCAGATGTTTCACTCCGCTCAACATGACAATTTAAGCATTTATGCAAGATGTCTAATAATGAAGGTGAGCATACCTATTGCCTTAATGTCTAACTTTCTGGTTACAGTGGCGGCTATTTAATTACCTTAAAATTCTCAATAGTAAGATATTTTTCTTCATCAGCTATCTGACTGTTGTAATCAATATTAATTTGGGTTGGATAGCCGAATCTAGCACTGTATTGCACATCCAGGCTGAAGGCTTTACGGTTGATAGCATCTTGAATCACATCAAACAGCTTAGGAATTGTGTTGTAATTTTGGAAAAATTCTGGATTAACTGGTTTACCTGTAGCTACAGAAGTGATGGAAGTTGTTTGACCATTACGTACTTCAATTACTACTGGACCTCTAGCATCGCCTATACAAAAGCAACTATTGCTAACTGTATAACGATAGTTGGAAATATTTTGCTGATTCCACAAATTGCGATTAAATTTTAATCGTCTTAGATTCAAATTCTTACTCGTTGGCGATTGCGCTATCTCTACAGGAGATTTGGACATTACTGGTAGGTTCAGCCCAAAAGATAGTAGTAACCCGGCACTGATAATGATAGGTAAACGCATATCCATCTATTAAGTTTCAAAAGTATTATATATGTATTATATATATGAATTTATCTATTTGTTTAAGTACACTTTATCTTTTTATTAAAATTCTTCAGTGGGTAGTCAAGAGCAAATAGCAAATTTATGACTGTACAAAACTGGTTGGTGAGTGTAGTCTTAAGTCTATAGCTAAATCATATCCGACGCGTTGGCGCAGCTCGCCTTCTCTACAAGACGCTTTGCGTAGCTTGCTTCCACGAAGTGGTACGGCATCGTATAGGTGCGAAAATATTTTCTCTATGTCGTAAAATTTTTACTGTAAAAACAAATTTTTTATTTTAAGCATGAATGATTCACAAGCTTGGTATATTATCAAGCATTCTGCTGGTAATTGCAAAATTGTCCCCAGCGACAAAGTTGGAGATGATAATCTAGAGATTGTAGAACAGTGGGGGCCTTTTAGTTCGCAAGAAGAAGCGATCGCTAGGCGTGTAGGACTTATTAGGGCTGGAAAGTGCCAACCAGTTTAAGTTAGAAGTTAGGAGTTAGGAGTTAAAAGTTGACAATAGACATCTTCAGAAATTAATTATGAGTTACCTTAAACGTTTGTAGAGACGTTGCATTGCAACGTCTCTACATTCTTTTTCGGAAATGTCTAATGATGATTTTTACTCCTAACTCCTCACTATTCACTCCTAACTTATTCCTAACTTTTCATTTTTCTGCCGTGGCTGCGCCCTGAGCAGCAATTTTTTTACCTATAACCTCCACTGCTTTAGCAAATTGAGGGTCTTTTAGGGTAGCGAGTTTGTCACGTTCGTTGAGCCACAAATCCTGTCGCTGGGCATCTGTCAAATCCACTTTTATATCTGGATCAATACCATGCTTATTAATATCTCTATCATTGGGCGTATGGTATTTAGCAATTGTCACCGCTAATCCTGAGCCATCTTCTAGTGGACGTACTGATTGCACTAATCCCTTACCAAAGGTTTGAGTTCCCACCAACGTTGCACGTTTGTTGTCCTGCAACGCTCCTGAAAGGATTTCGCTAGCACTGGCTGAACCTTTATCCACTAATATGACCAACGGTTTATTTGTCAGAGCGCGTCCGTTTGCCACTTCTCGCTCTCGCTCACCTTGGCGGTCAATGGTAGAAACAATTGTGCCTTTATTCAGCCACATCCGGGCAATATCTATACTAGAGAAGAGTAAGCCACCTGGATTACTGCGCAGATCAAGGATGTATCCAGCTACCCGTTTGCTTTCTAAATCTTTGATTGCGGTTTGCATTTCTTTACTAGCATTGGCGCTGAACTGGTTCAGGCGGATGTAGCCAAGGTTACCTGCTGGAGTTTTCTTTTGGGAGTATTTAACTGGATGGATTTCAATCCGCGCTCTTTTGATGTCAAACTGTTTTGTCTGACCATTGCGCTGAATCGTTAAGGTGACTTTCGATCCTGCTTCACCTCTAATCAGGGATACTGCCTGATTAGTATCCATCCCCTTGGTACTTTTATTGTCGATTTTGAGAATGACATCTTTTGCCAAAACACCAGCTTTAAAAGCTGGTGTATCTTCGATTGGCGCAATTACAACCAATTGCTTGGTTTTTTCATCCTGGCTGATCGTGATCCCAATCCCTGTCAGTTCTCCAGAGGTATCCACTTGCATATTCTTGAATTCCGCTGGATCCATAAACCGGGTGTACGGGTCTTCTAGCTTTTTGAGCATTTCCCGAATGGACTTATACGCTTCCTGCGGATTACTGTAGGACTTGCTTAAGTATTCCTTACGAACAGCCTGCCAATCTACCTGATTAAAAGTACCGTCTACATATTGGCGTTGAACAATTTGCCAAACTTCATCTACTAATTCTTTGGGACTTGCTTTAAATAAAGCCTGACCTCGCGAGTGAATGCCAAGGCTAGTAACAGCGATTGTGGAGAGTGTCACTGCCGTAGCACCCAAAACAAGCTTACTTTTTGTAATCACCATAATGACAGCTGCGTCAGAGGGAAAATATATAGTCAGTATGCTCAATCTAACACAGGCTACCACTGTACAGACCGAGTATGTATCCCTAATTTAAACAAAATACTTGACAATCCGGCGAACTTGATGGTCTAAAGATACAAAACTTTTGGGCACAGGGCATGGGGCATGGCGCATGGGGCATGGGGCATGGGGCATTGGGTATTGGTTATTCTTCTTATCTCCCTTATCTCCCCCTGCTCCCTCATCTCCCCCTGCTCTCTTACGGTTCTACCCAGCGTTCATCGGCCTTAATGAGGTTAATTAATTCCTCTACACCTTTATCTTCTGGGACTTTTTTAATTTCCTCTCTGCCACGATACAAAGAAATGTAACCAGGTGTTTTGCCAACATAGCCATAGTCGGCATCTGCCATTTCTCCAGGTCCATTGACAATACAACCCATAACTGCAATGTCTAAACCTGTTAAATGTTTAGTGGCTTCCCGGACTTTGTGTAGCACTTCTTCTAGGTTAAACAAAGTGCGTCCACAGGAAGGACAAGCGACATATTCCACCATCGTTTTTCGCAATCCCAAAGCCTGGAGAATGCTGTAACAGACGGGAATTTCTTTTTCTGGTGCTTCTGTAAGTGAGACGCGAATTGTATCGCCAATGCCATCAGCAAGTAGGGTAGCAATACCAGCCGTGGATTTAATTCGCCCGTATTCGCCATCACCGGCTTCCGTAACGCCTAAATGTAGCGGATAGTCCATACCCAGTTCATCCATGCGCTTGGCGATCAGGCGATAGGCGGCTAGCATCACCGGTACTCGTGAGGCTTTCATGGAAATTACCAAGTTGCGGAAATCCAAAGATTCACAAATGCGAATGAATTCTATGGCAGATTCCACCATGCCTTCTGGAGTGTCACCGTAGGTAAATAGCATCCTTTCAGCGAGAGAACCGTGATTTACCCCAATTCGCATCGATTTGCCTTGATCGCGCAAAGAAACTACTAGAGGTTCTAGGGTTTCGCGGATTTTTTCGCCAATTTCGTCAAATTCTGATTGAGTATACTCGGTTCGATTGACGTTGGGCTTTTCAAAAACATATAACCCGGGATTAATCCGCACTTTTTCTATGTGCTTGGAGACTTCCAGAGCGATTTTTAGTCCGTTGTGATGGACATCAGCCACAATTGGCACGTCTTGGTAAGTTTTTATTAATTTTTGTTTAATTTCTGCTAAAGCTTTAGCATGAGCCATACTCGGCACTGTGACACGGACAATTTCGCAGCCAATTTCGTGCAGACGACGAATACCAGCCACGGAACCATCAATATCAAGAGTGTCTTCGTTAATCATCGACTGCACTACAACGGGGTAGCCACCGCCAATGGTGACATTTCCCACCTTTACGGGACGGGTTTTACGCCGCTTGATAGTTGTATCAAAGGTAGGTTGATTTGATGTAGTATTTGAAGTATCTACTATGGGGAGAGTTTGCATAACCTGATTAGGTAAATTTGCTGTGGCTAAAAATATCAGATTTGATAAATCTCTGTTTCTCAGATTGCCACAGGTGGTGGCTCTTTGGGACGATTAATATAGAAAAAAAACGAAAATAAGACAGGCAAAGAAATAAAGAGCAATTCAAAGGTTTTGCTCATTTATAAAGATATATTGCTGAAAAATTCTTTTAACTGAGTAGCTTGAGTAGCGATCGCGCGGGTTTTATAGAAAAGCTTAAGAAAGCGATGGCTTTATTGCTGAGTCATAAATATTACTAATACCATCATAATTCTATGAGCTAACGTGCAATATCACGATTCATAAGAGCGATAACTTCTCTGCGAGACGCTACGCGAACGTTAAGCTTTCCTACGGAACGCTACGCGAACGCTAACGCTAAATTTGTGTTTTCATAATACAAATATACTATTAAGTCAGGAAGATGAGGAGCGATCGCTTTTACTAGCAGCTAAATTAGACTTATCATCAAATTCTTTGACACCCATGTTAGAAAAAACATCTACATTCCAGAAAGCCATAGAAGCGGTAGAAGCATTAAATCCAGAAGCTCAGGCTATTGTTGTGGATCTTATCCAAAAGCGCCTCAAACAACAGCGACGGGATGACTTATTAAAGGCTGTTGCAGAAGCTCGTGAAGCCTATGCTAAAGGGGAAGTACGTAGTGGAACTGTTGCTGATTTAATGGCGGAGTTAGATGATTGATGCAACTGCTTTGGAGTGCAAGATTTATTCGAGATTTTAAGCGTTTAGCTCGTCGAAACCCACAATTACGCTCTCTGGTTAAGCAAACATTACAACAGCTTGCTGAAGATCAATTTTACTCTAGCTTGCGTACTTATAAACTCAAAGGGGATTTATTGGGTACATGAGCTTGTTCCATAGACTACAACAATCGTATTCTATTTGAGTTTGTTCCTCATCCCGATTCTGGGGAATTAGTAATTTCTTTGTTGACCTTAGGTTCTCATGATGATGTTTACTGAAGTAGGCACTGAACTTGAAAATTTTGGGTATTGAAATTATTGATGTTATTACAGAATAAAAGCGACTGTAATTATGAATACCCAAATAACACCCCAACTACCAATTCCCCCACACTTTAAATCAGAAAAAGTCGGCGAAGTCTGGCGCTGATAAAGCAACTTTTAGAATATGATGCAGTAATTATTGGTGGCCAAGCTAAAAGTCACTGTGTTGCCTGGACAATTGACGATTTATTAACAGAAATTAAACAGGTAGATGCTTCCCTTGCTCAAACAATTTATCTCTTAGAAGATTGCACTTCCCCCGTTGTCGTTCCAGATGTTGTGGACTATACAGAACAGGCAGATGAAGCATTTGCAAGATTTGCAGAGGCAGGAATGCATATCATAAAATCTAGCGAATTTGGGAATTGGGCATAGGGCATGGGGCATGGGACATGGATAAACAATTATAAATAATGGTTCTTCTTCCTTTGCTTACCCTGCTCCCTTGTCTCCTACTTCTCATTTCTTCAAATAACCCTTTGGATCTTCCGCTACCCAACCCAGAGATGAGGTAGAACGCACTTCAAAATGGAGGTGCGGTTGACTGGAGGTTGGTTGTCCACTAGTACCTACTGTTCCCAGTAAGTCGCCTTTGTTTATTTGCTCACCGACATTAACCTTGATACTGTCAAGCTGGGCGTAGCGGCTTTGGAGTCCGCCAGCGTGATTAATAATGACTAACTTGCCATATGAACCTTGCTCATTAGCAAAGGCTACGGTTCCAGGCGCGATCGCTTGCACATTTGTACCAATTGGTACTAATAAATCAACACCACTATGGAAGAAAACTTCATTTGTAGCAGGATTAATTTGCCAGCCATAAGCTAATCCTACATTTGCAGCTTCCGCCAAAGGATATCCAGCCAAGGATGCGCGGTTTGGCGTACCTCCACCAGTAGGCAAAGGGGACTTAGTTACAACACCATTGGGCGACCAATTTACCCCCGGAACAAACACAATTCTAGGGTCTTGTTGACAGCCATTCACTTCAAAAAGGCTATCAGCACGAACTTTATATTGTGCCGCCACTTGTCGCCAAGTTTGACCACTAGGCACTTCGACTACAATCCCATTGTAGGGAGGAATTTGAAGTACACTACCAACGGCTGCGATTGCACCGCTCTGCAAAGCTGGATTCATGCCGATAATAGTTGTAGGTAGGAGATTGTAACGCTGCGCTATCCTCTGCAAAGTTTCGCCACGAACAACTTTATGGCGTTGGAAGCGAGATAGGGCTGGAGTTGGGCAACCACCTACAGCAGCGTTGGCGCTGTTAGTGTTTGGCAACATGGATACTAGGCTTAAGGCGCTAACTAAACTACAGAGAAACAGTTGACGAAAGGGTAAAATCATGTATACATATCAAAAGCGCATTAACTTTAAATTTTAGATGGAGAGTCTGGAAAGTGGGGAGCAGGGAGCAGAGGGGAAAGAGGTAATTTTAATTCTCCCCCTTGCTCCATGTCCCCTACCCCTCTGCTTCTTTTGCCCCATGCCCAATACCCAATACCCAATATCCAATACTTAATTCCTCATAAATTGATCTATCCACTTGTCGTTAGCTTGACTACACTTAGAAGTTAGCAACTGCATTTCTGTCCTTAAGCAGAATGATTATGAAGTTATCCTTAAAGCAACTGTCGGTTTATTTATTTTTATTGGTGTTCGGCTGTGGTGCAGGTATATTTGGCAGTCGCTATCTCCTGCTAAAAAACCCCTCGTTTCAACAGTTAAAAAATGTAACAATGGCTTCGCCTCCAGAATCTGTAGTGCCAAATTCTTCTAATGGAGGTAGTGGTTCTACTGGGGGCGATAATGTGAATTTTATTGCGACGGCAGTGCAAAAAGTTGGCCCGGCTGTAGTGCGAATTAATGCCACTCGCAAAGTCGCCAATCCTATCTCTGAGGCTTTGAAAAATCCCCTCTTACGACGATTCTTTGGAGAGGATGAGCAACCAATTCCCCAAGAACGCATTGAGCGCGGTACAGGATCGGGATTTATTTTGAGCGAAGATGGAGAATTACTCACTAACGCTCATGTGGTAGCAGATACAGATACAGTACAAGTCACCCTCAAGGATGGTCGGAGTTTAGAGGGGAAAGTGGTAGGAGTTGACTCGGTGACAGATGTCGCAGTGGTGAAAATAAAAGCTGATAATTTACCGACTGTGAAACTGGGCAATTCGCAAAACTTAATCCCAGGACAATGGGCGATCGCTATTGGCAATCCTCTGGGTTTAGATAATACTGTCACTATTGGCATCATTAGCGCTACAGATCGCACCAGCACTCAAGTCGGTGTCCCCGATAAGCGAGTCAGCTTTATTCAAACTGATGCCGCAATTAACCCTGGTAATTCTGGTGGCCCCTTGTTAAACGCCCAAGGCGAAGTGATTGGTGTTAACACTGCCATCCGCGCCGATGCTCAAGGGCTTGGTTTCGCCATTCCCATTGAAACTGCCGCCCGCATAGCCAATCAACTTTTTACTAAAGGGCGTGTGGAACATCCCTTCTTGGGTATTGAAATGGCAGACCTTTCTCCCATCAAAAAACAGCAGATTAATCAAGAAAACCAACTGAACATTGAGCAGGAAGCCGGGATTGTGATTAAAGGAGTCACAGATGATTCCCCAGCCAAGCGTGGAGGGCTGCTTCCTGGGGACGTGATTCAAAAAGTTAATGGAAAAGCAGTCAAAACCTCAGCCCAAGTTCAGAAGCTGATAGAGTCTAGCCAAGTTGGGGACATAATAGCTATCGAAGTCAACCGCAACGGTAAAATTCAAACCTTCAAAGTACAATCAGGAGCTTATCCTGAAAGGAAGTAGGCAGAATAATTCGTAACTAATTAATTCGTAATTCGGAGTTACAAGAATTTTGCAGACTCGCTATAAGCGTACTCCTAAGGAGAAGCAAGTTATATGTAAGCTGATGCGCGCTAAAAAAGTATAAACACTCTTTACGGTCGTTAACTGTTAACTGTTAACTGTTGACGGTTATCAGTCATCAGTCATCAGTCATCGGTCATCGGTCATCGGGCTTCATGTAAATGTTCAACTTAAATGGGTAACGGCATAGCAACTTTTAGAGATGCTATGCCGTTACATAGCGTCTTTTCTTCTCCCAAAAGGAGACGTTAGCGCCTGCCGTAGGATGCCCAAAGGGCTATAGGGAGAAGAGAAGGCTTTACGCTGCGTAGTGGAAGCTTTAACTCTCCACTGTCTTATTAACCACCAAATTCAGATATTTTGGTGCTAGCTTGTACCTTCTTAATTACGAATTACGTAGCTTGCTTCTCGCCGGAGGCGAGTATTACAAATTAGTAATTATTTGATCAATAGTCCAAGAATCTATGACTAGTGACTATTGATTATTGACCATTAGATAAATGCTCTAACTGCATTCTTTGCTCCATCTGGCGCAGAAAATACCCTGTCATCATGGCCGACGCTAGAAGCCCAGCTAAGTTCTCCCGATCTGTTGTGATTTGCACGTTGAAACTTTCAGCCGGCAGCATTCCCACAAGCCCTTGGACATTTTGCGAGATGATTTGTTTAATTTCGGGGCTGGCAGACTGAGCAATCCTCGCTAAAACATCAGGAGACTGATGCTGTAAATATTTGAGTAACTGATTGGGGTATTGCTCAGAGTGGTCGGAAAGAAGTTGATTAGGGTGTTCCTCAGAGTTGTCATTCAAAAAGTCAGGATTAAACACCATTGGCAGTTTTATTTAGCTTAATTGCTAACTCTACTCTAAACCATAGTACAAGGGTAATGCATTCACCATAGGTATAAGTCATTGGGCATTCGGTACAAGGGGCAGAGAGCAGGGAGCAGGGGGGAAAGAGTAATTTTTTTTCTCTCCCTTGCTCCGGGCTTCCTCCCCTAGTTCCCACTCCCCACTCCCTTTAGTTCTAGTTCTAGTTCTAGTTGTTCTTCCTTTTGGCTATTGGAAAGTATTTGCGGGAGTTGTTCAATTTGGAAATACTGATGAAATTTTGGGGTTACTTGGAGTGAATAGGAGCGAGAATCGCTGTCTCGGCGCTTTCGGATGAAACCAAGTTCGACGAGTTCCGGAACGTGTTGATATACTCCTGAACCGCGTAGATTAATCAAGTCGCTCTGGAGTATAGGACTATTAAGGGCGATCGCGGCCAAAGTCCGCAATGCACCTACACCCAATTCTACTGGTATCATCGTTTGCACTAAGTCATGAAAATCAGACCGTAGTTGCAAACTGTAACCATCTGGGGTTTCTATTACCTCTAAGGCACTATCTCGGTGGGCATAGTTGTCCATTAGTTCAATTATCCCTTCCTTGACAGCAGCGCGATCGCACGCGGCATACTCGGCAATTTCGCCGAGCGACAAGGGTTTACCCTTTAAATACAGAATTGCTTCTATCTTCGTCGCTGTGGCTGTAATCATTTAGTTATTTGTCATTTGTCATTGGTCATTTGTCATTGGTCATTAGTACATGACAACTAACAATCAACAAGTGTGTGGCATTATATCGTAAATTGTCAAAATATTGTTTAAAACTCTCAAATTGAGAATTGGGCGTTAGGCATTATTTATTCCACCACTGCGCCCCCTGCTCCCCACTTTCTCAAAAGCCTCTAGTTGTAAGAATAAATTCTGCGATCGCTAAATCTTGTGGAGTAGTCACTTTTAAATTTGTCTCTTCTCCCTCGACAATTCGCACTTCAATACCACACCTTTCAAATAAGGCAGCGTCGTCAGTTACTTCCCAGCCTTGACGGACACCTTCAGCGTGGCACTGTTTCAACAACTTGACATCAAATCCTTGGGGAGTTTGTGCTGCCCATAATTGTCGTCTGTCGGGTGTTTTTTGAATTATGCCTTGTTCATCGACAACTTTGATGGTGTCTTTGACAGGTACACCTGCAATTAAACCAGGACAGTGGCGAATGGCCTCGGCACAAGAGTTAAATAAATCTGGTGTGACAAGGCATCTGGCCCCATCATGAATCAATACTTGTTCTGCGGTCACTGGTAGCGCCTGCAAGCCGTTGTAAACAGATTCCTGGCGGGTGGAACCACCTGTGATCAATTCCACTGGTTTAGTTAGCTTGAGATCGGCGAGAATTGCTTTGAAGTCTGGCCAATCAGTAGGCTGAGAAATAATCCCGATCCAACTGATGGTATTCGCGGCTTCTGCGGCTAATAGAGTCCAAGCAATAATTGGTTGCGATCGCACGAGCAGCAGGAGTTTATTGCGGTTACTCCCCATTCTTTTTCCGATTCCCGCAGATGGAATTAGTAAATACACAGAATTCCTCAATCTTTAAGCTATATATTTTCCCCTAAAATAGGGAGCGAGTAAGCGTCAATAAATATTATGCGAGTAGTAGCCCTTGTACCTGGCGGAATTGGCGACCAAATTCTCTTCTTTCCGACTCTAGATGACCTGAAGCGTAATTATCCTAACGCTCAGATAGATGTCGTTGTTGAACCCCGGTCAAAGGCTGCCTACCGAGTGAGCAAGTCAGTTCACGAGGTACTGACCTTTGATTTTCAAGACCGTAATAGTCTGGCAGATTGGGGTAACCTGGTGGGCACAATTCGCGATCGCGAATACGATATTGCCATTGCTGTTAAGCAAAATTGGTTGGTGGGTCTGATACTCTGGTTGACAGGAATCACCACACGCATTGGCTACCAAGGCAAAGGGGCGGTTTTTCTTACCAACGCTGTCCCATTCAAACCATCCCAGTATGCGGCGGCAGTATATCACGATTTGCTGCAACCATTAAGCATAAAAACCCCTGTTCCAGAGTTAGCTGTAAATGTGCCAAAACCAGATATTGAGTGGGCACAAAATGAACAAAAACGCTTAGGGATACATGAAACAGGCTATATCTTGATTCATGGCGGTTCTGGCCAGTTATCCCAGGCTAAAGAACTGGATAAAATTTACCCTGTCGAGAAGTGGCACCAAATTATTCAAAACTTCCAAGACAAGCAGCCGGATCTGCCTGTGGTGGTGATTAAGGGAATTGACGATGAGCAGTTTGTGCGATCGCTTCTGGGGTCTTCTCCAGATATCAAGGTGACTGCCCCAGATGATATTGGCAAGGTAACTGCTATAATTGCCGGGGCAAATCTGATGTTGGCTACTGATAGTGCGGCACTACAACTGAGTGTTGCAGTCCAAACTTATACCATTGCCCTATTTGGCCCCACCAATCCAGCTAGGTTGTTGCCGAAAAACGATAAGTTTTTGGCTATTGAATCCCCTACGGGAAAAACGGCGGATATTTCACCAAACGCAGTTTTAGAGAAAATCTGGGGTGGCTAAACCAGCAGTTTGTCCCAATTTCTGCAATCAGCTTATTGGATATCCAATGTAGTTATGCGTTTGTTGAATGACCGCAAAACCTGGCCGTGACAGCTAGATTTTGCGGTTATTTCAGTATTTAAAGAAGAAGCCAGAAGTTATACCAATTTGAAAAAAGAATGCGACATATGGGTAGGGGCACAACATTGTTGTGCCCTTACAAATAATTGATGTGTCGCAAACATTATTTTGAATTGGTATTACAATTCAGAGTCAATACCCTCTCTAGGAGATGCTATTCTATCCCTCGGTAGCACAGAATTCATCCTGAATTCTTTTTTGTTAAAATATCTCAAAAAAAGCATCCTCTAATTCATAACCCAGCATTTGGGCCATAGACTTCAGCCGCGAGAGACTGGGGATATCCTGCTGTTTGAGCCAATCACCTAAAATAAAGATTTTGTGCATCAAAAATATTTCTAAGGCTTCAGGATTATACTGAATGCCTTCTTTGGAACTGAACTGGTGTGGTACTAGCATGGCGGCATAACGAGCAAATTCTCCAGCTTTCCAATCTAGTAAAAATGGTAACCAAGGGTATTTGGCATCTAGGCGCACAAACCACAGCCGCACCTCTGGAATTTCTGAGAGTTCCCGTGGATCGTCAGGTTTGAGTTCATAATTGATATCAAAGCGTAGCTGCTGTTCATGGGATGCGACCCCATCTTGCAGCAGTTGTTCAATCACCGTAGACGCAGGCGATAGATCCAGATTGTTAATGAAGTCATTATTCAGTGCGATCGCAATTGTCTTTGATTCAGCAGCCACTTTCTTGATGCTCAACTGTAGGATCGAGAATATACAGTAGCAGCTTTCAGGGCTTGACGCTACATTGACCTTTACTAGCACAAAGTCTTCTTCACAAAGCAATTAGTATTTAGTGATACCAATTCTCCCTCAACTTGTATTTAATACTTACTTTTTAGGTACTTCCAACAAATAAATTATCTAATCTTCTGGGTGTGCGTCTCGCCTGCCCCAAAGTGGACATTTACAGCAATTTTAAGTTAAAGTTGTAATGAGTTTGTTTTAGATTAAGGTCTGACAAAGTAGCCATCAATAAGCAAAAAAATCATTATCGCAACCTGTAACTTCCGCAGCATCAAAAGCCAAAACACAAGTACAGGGAGAAAAAGCTGTGTGCAATATCATTGCATATATTAAATAAGCAATAAACATTGAAATGGGAAAATTCCCTCACCTCAACAGTTAACAAGCTGTAATATGCCAAAACAAACAATTTCTACAAAACCAATTCGTTCCCTAGAAGATGCGCTAGATCGCTGTCAAATCCTGGGTATGCGCGTCAGCCGCCAGCGTCGTTTTATTCTAGAATTACTTTGGCAAGCAAATGAACATCTTTCTGCTAGAGAGATTTATGATCGCTTGAATCAACAAGGTAAAGATATCGGTCATACCTCTGTTTATCAAAATTTAGAAGCATTATCCAGTCAGGGTATCATTGAGTGTATTGAACGCTGTGATGGGCGTTTGTACGGCAATATCAGTGACTCTCACAGTCATGTCAACTGTATAGATACAAATCAAATTCTTGATGTTCATGTGGAACTTCCAGAAGATTTGATCCGCAAAATTGAAGAACAAACAGGAGTACGGATTACTGACTACAGTATTAACTTTGTTGGCTACCGCAACCCGCAAGAAAGCTGATGGAAGTTAGGAGTCATTCAATTTTAGATTTTGGATTAAATAATAAATTTAAAATCTAAAATTGACAGCTTTCCTAGCTAATAAAACCTAATAATCATTATTATCATCAATAAGGTTATTGCCAAAAACTGTCTCATCATCGACATCATCATATATATCTACTGGTGCAATTGTGCCTTCAGAGCTTTCAATTAGTCCGTTTGCGGGGAGTTTGTTCCAATTATTATCTGTGTTTGCCGTAATTTGGACGGTATTTAAGAAGGGTTGCTGCGATCGCAAATGTTTCAGTCCTTGAAACGATTCTTTAGAGAACAAGGCACCATTATCAGCAGCTAATTTTTTGTCAGCCTCAATGAGAATTGCATCCAATAAGCAGGCGTTGGTAAGATCGGCTGAATTAAGATTTGTCCCCATCAGGTTAGCTTGTTGGAGGTTTGCGCCTGTAAGGTTAGCCTGTTGGAGGTTTGCTCCTGCGAGATTAGCTTGTTGGAGGTTTGCACCTGCGAGGTTCGCCTGTTGGAGGTTGGCTCCAGCCAAATTCGCTCCGATTAACTCCGCATTGGATAAGTTTGTCTGCTCAAGATTTACCCCAGTTAACATTACTTGCCACAAAGAGGCTCCCGATAAATTGAGTCCAGCCAGAGACTTAATTCGGGTTGTGAAGGTATTTTTATGCAAAAGGGTTGTTCTAGCAATTAGCGCATTTAAAGCCTCTGGATTGAATTCTGTTAAATTGAGTGGATTGCCACAAGGCCAAAAAGGAATTTTTGTTTCTCGGTAGCAAGCACAAAGCAATATAAATACATTCAGTCCCACCGCAGCATTCACTTGCTCAACATTCACTGGGTTTTGCAGTGCGTGAAAATGAGTCAAAGCTTGGTGAGCTATTCCTTCATCCAACCAATAGCCTTGACAGTAAGCACGCCAGAAAGACAAAAGCCGTTGAGACAAAACCTCAAAGGAAAACTTGTGCTTTTGCTCGCGGCGCAAAATTGCGATCGCCAGTTCTTCAATTTCTTGGCTAAGTATCCCATAACCCAGTAGATTGTAGAGATGCTGGGCAACGCTATTAGGAGAATCAAGCACAAAGGTGAGTGTGCCATAAGCCTCATTTTGGTACTGAGTTAATAATTTCAACTCAGCAGTCACAGCTTTAGCACAAAGAAATTCTCCTAACTTGACATGAGAAAACTCAATTAGACTACTTTGTGCGGCAGTCACTACAACGTGCGTTGGGCGGCTTTGCCGACTTGTACCCCTGCGGGGAAACAAGCTACGCGCAGCGTTCTTGACAGGAGAAGCAAGTGGCGTGGGAACCTCCGCAACGCGCTGCCTTGCCTGTGCACCTCTACGTGAGCTTTCTAAATCTTGAATTTTAAAGTAAAACCCTGGCAAAGTGTTAAGTTTCTCAGCCAAATTAATTTGATGACGTTGTGAGTGTAGAATTTTTAGAGCGATCGCTTGCATCTGCTCAAGTAAATCTTGGGGACGACGATTAGCGAGTAAATTAGCAATCGCTTCTGGAGTCCGGTGGATATGAGCCGATCCTGAGCGCAGTAGCATCGTTTTGATCCCGCCAGTTAGTGGATAGCCCAACAACCATCGGCTCAGGCGATGATAAATTTCCCATAACAGAAAAGACTTTGGGGTATTAGCAGCTAATTGCAATACCTTATCATCTAGCAGTCCGTCGCGGTGTAAAATGCCCAATAAATGCAGCATTAGGGGTTGACGGACGAGGGCAGATAATTCTGTTAACTTTGATTGACTGGTAAATAAGCCTGCCTGTTTTAAGAATGTAAAGAAATTTTGAGCGATCGCCAACGATTGAACCTTTGCCCACTGTTGAAACCATTGTTTGAGTTCCTCGACATCCAAGGGCTGAATGATAATTCGCTTCAATGGTAAGGGTATCTCTGGGGCGATTTCCTGTAATGTTGTTGACCGGCTCGTTAACACAATTTTGTGTCTATGCTGAGACTGAAAGTTCAGTAATTGCTGAATAAAAATTGCTTTTGCCCTTATACCATGAGCAGAAGGGGGCAGTTCATCCAAACCATCGAGCAGCAACAGACAAGGGAGATTTTCTTGCTCTAACCAAGTTGAAAGATTAATAGGAAAAGCAGAATTTAGGGTTTCGATTAAAGTTTTGCTATATTTTACATCCCGTAACCTAATTACTATAGGCATCCAAACAGGGTAAAACTCTTGTGCTATCTGTGCTGCCCAGAGTTGGCAAAAACTCGTTTTTCCATAGCCAGGTTCCGACTCAATGACAGCAATGGTTTCTAAATCAGCTAGCTGTTGCTGCGCCCATGTTTTTAAATCAACTGGTTTAACAGTTTTTTTATCCTGCTCAGAAATACTTTCCTCTATTGGTAAGCCTTTTTGTGCAACATAGATATCCTTAAGGGAAAATGATTCTGTAAGTAAAGGCATACTCAGGTTTTTAATCAAACTTGCACGGTAGTGTTCTCGGTGCAAGTCAATTTTCTCAGCGACTGTAGAACCAACTTCTGGAGCAATCAAACTGGGAGATAACGAAATCCCCAAACGGAAAAATTTTTGTAGTTGGGCTAAAGAGGCAGCATTCTCAGTAACGACTACCAGTAAGTTACCAGGAAGTGAGTTGACCAAACGTTCTGTTAAGAGTTTAGCTTCAGGTTCCTCTGCACCGTTGGCAACTAACCAAGCTATGGCAGCATTATTTATTTGTTGCACCAGTAAAGAATCTGCAACCAGAGACAGTGCTTGCTCCGCTTGAGTGTCAGTCAATTTACCTGGGCTGAGAGTTTTTAGTAATCCTTGCAGTTGTGAGTCTTGGAGGGTAAGTTTACCCACATCCTCTTTAGGTATTTGTGCTTGGATTGGTATACTTGCCCGATCTAGCCACGGTCTTTGCAGCCTTGCTTCCTGCTCTATAATTGCTTGCAAAGCTTGCAGGTAGGCAATTTGGAACGCTAGCCATGTGCCTTCGTTACGTTTTAATGGTTTTTTTTGGCTGAGACTACGCAAGAGGTTTTCTGTCACCTGGGAAATGACACTGATTTCTTCCCAAACAATTCCTAAAGGCAGTTCTAAAACCTCTACCAAAGTACAGATATCAAAAGGCATGAGGCTTTTGACTTCCATATCCTGAACAATTCGGTAGGCAATACCTGCCAATTGCCCCTCCGAAAATCCTTTGATTTGATTGATTGCGAGATAGCGTTCTGCCAACCAGTGCCGAATACTCAAGTTCATTTAATTACACAGTGACGGCTGCATAAGGCAATTATGATCGATTTATTCAGTTTGCCAAAACAGGTGACAATAGGGAAGACAAAGTTTTGTATCAAAGCTGTTTTCTGATTGGCAAAAAACAGTGCTTGTCTAATCGAGTAAACTATGAGCGATCGCCATCTCAAATTATTGTTAATCGACCAAGACCCGATTTTTCGTTTGGGATTACGGGTAGCTCTAGAAGCAATTCCTAGTCTAGAAGTAACAGGAGTAGTTGAAACTGACACTGCTGCCTTGCAGATTTTAGCAGAAATTGCCCAAGAAGACCCTAAACAGGTAAATTTGGTTGTTTTAGAATTCGGTAATGGTCGCTCCACCACCAGTCAGCAGCTAGGTTTACAATTCTGTCGGCAACTCAGAGCTTTGTACCCTAACTTGCCAATTTTGCTCCTCAGTTCTATTCAAGAACAAGGATTGCTATTGGCTGCAAAATCTGTTGGTGTAAATGGCTATTGTCCCAAAGGCACACCACTTACTGAGTTAGTCGTCGCTATGCAAGAAGTTGCAGATGGTGGTTCCTATTGGTTTCGGGAGATAGAAACAATCACAACTCCTAATTCCCCACTCCCCACTCTCCACTCCCCACTCCCTTTTTCTAAATTACGAAATAATTTACGTTTGTCAGGAATTGGTTACATCAATACTACCCTAGCCGCAGTAACAGCACAATTACAAGTTCCCGGATTACCAGTATTAGATCGGGCAGTTCTAGCTGGAAAGAGGCGAGAACTGCTAGCGGCTCGTTGGTTGTTAAATCGGTTGTTGGTTTCATCACAAGAAAGGCAAGAGGAAGATATTCCGGTTGCTGATAACCCGCCCCTGCCTTCTTCGTTGAGTAGTGCCATTCAGCAAAGGCAAATGGTGTCACCTTTACTTAGTCCAGGAGCGCTACAATCTGCCTTATTTGCATCTTGCATTACTAAACTTCAATTTACTTTACAAAATGTCACAGATGTCCCTTTAGAAATTGACATCTTTCGTGAAGAGAAAAAACGGGAATTACTTTATCTTATCCTGCAAAAATTGGCTAAACAGTTAGATGAACTGCGTGCTTCTGAAATCGAGATAAATCAATTATATGAGGTGAAACTTAACTTACTGCACGATTTATGGCAATCAGCAATTACAGATTTTTTTGGAAGGTTCTCTCGAATACAAATAGGAAATCAAAATATAGAAATTATTAATTTATTGCTGCAAAATACCAAAGTTGTGCAGAGAGATATTCTCAATAACATTCCGCTAGTTTCTGAATTGTATTCTTATCTACTATTTCAAACAGAATTGAACATTGATAACACCTCCTATCCGGTAATGAGCGCTGAAGCGAAGTATCAAGCATTAATGATTTTAGAAAACTTGTTAATTCAGGTAGCGAATGGGGTAGTGCAACCACTGTTAAATTCTTTAGCAGATGTAGAAGTGATTAAGCAAAACTTATATGGACGCCAGTTTATTTCCACAAGAGATATTGAACGGTTTAGAAATGATTTATCGTGGAAATATAGGTTAAAAAATTATATAAATGAGCCAAAAGCAGTTTTTGAAAGCCGTTATGATCTATTTGTAATTGCGCCTCGTGGTATTGCCAATAGTTCAGTTTATGCTCCTCGAAATCAGGAGTTAGTAAGACTTTCTAATATTCCTTTAGTCGTGACATTATTTTTAGAATTTAGTGATGCGATCGCACCGCGTTTAAAATCACTATTAGCTTTTGCAGGTAGCGGTATAGTTTTTATTCTTACCCAAATAATTGGTCGTGGTTTAGGTTTAATCGGTCGTGGTATTCTTCAAGGTATTGGTAGTGTTTCGTTAATAGAAAAAAACTTGAGACGAAATAGCGATCGGACTAAGTGAAGGAGCAGGGGCAGGGAGCAGGGGAAGAAGAATTATTGATAAATGACAAATGACAAATGATTTTATCGGGCTTGCAATTTCTTATGTTTACGCTATTAGTCTGCTCGTTATTGGCGAGGGACTGCGTAGGCTTTTTGACGTGAAGCCGGATTTGACCCGCAAAGTGATCCATGTTGGTGCAGGGATGTGGGTTTTCGGTGTTTTGCTGCTATTTAATCGGTGGGAAATCGGAATTATACCTTTTGCTACCTTTATCGGACTCAACTACCTGTTCTATCGCTACCGATTCATTGGCGCAATGGATACTCAGGATAGCTCCCCTGGTACGGTTTATTTCGCTATCTCAGTGACCCTGCTTTTCGGGCTACTGTGGCGACCAGATGGGCCAGTAGATAGCGTTGCGATCGCTGTTGCTGGGATAATGACGATGACCTGGGGAGATGCACTAGCAGCATTAATTGGTAGACGCTTCGGGCAGCATAAATACCAAGTGGGAAATTCTGTGCGTTCTTGGGAAGGTTCAGCAGCAATGTTTGTGGCGAGTACAGTAGCTATTTTCTTGGTGCTGTTGCTGCTACCTGGCTCGTCACTAAGTCCCTTAGCAAAACCTTTTAGTTTGGCATGGGCTTTGTTCACTACGGTAATAACTGCTGCTTTCGCCACCCTAGCAGAGGCAGTCTCACCCCACGGTACGGATAACCTCAGCGTGCCTCTAGTAGCTGCGGGGGTAGTTTGGATTATCATGCAGGGATTTTAAGTGACTCCAATCACCTCATTCCCAGTCTCCGACTGGTAATACCTACGAAGAGGGTCCGCCTCCTGATTAGCGGCAGAGCCGCTTTGAACTGAAAATTTCAATTAGTCCGCGAACTGATAGTTTACTTTGTGGCACAGCTGACTTTACAAAAGCAGGGCATAAACCTAGTAAAGCGCCGAGGAAATCAAGCTACCATTTTAAAATTTGCAAAAGCCTTGATATACAAAACTTTTGACTTTTGACTTCCGCCTTGCGGTACTAATCGGTCTTTAACGAATCCCTTAGAATTTCTTCACGTTTCTAATTGGGGGTTGATTGTAGCATGGGTAGTTTTTTTCTTCCAGTATTTATGTTTCATCCGTAAAACGCTGAATGCAGAAAAGATTAATATACTCAGATATGAAGAAGGTTCAGGTACTTGTGAAACGATAACCCGTGCACCTTTGCGTAATCCCAATTCACCTGTCCGCCCCCCTTTCACCTCAATTACTGAGTCAACTAGTAAAAAAGAAATGTTCTGCGGTATTTCAAAACCCTCATAATTAATTCCTACTGGTTTTGATTTAGATACAAAAAAATCGTCAACAGTAACATTATTAGCAATTATCTGATTAACGTCTACTGCTGGAAAATAAAGTGGGCAATACTCTGTCATGCATGGTTGTACATTCTGTGCAATTTCTATCACTGTTGATTGGTAGACAAAAATCATATCTAATGGAATAAGTGTATTCCTCATCCAAAAAGCTACGGCTGATGGTGCATCTTGAGGAAAGAGCATTCCCTGATTCTCAGGTAAAAAAGTTCTGTTCATCAAACCTATTGCCTGTTGTTCTCGAGTTTGAGCAACCTCTAAATTAAAGGTTTGACCTGCAAGATTCGCTGTAGCTGAAATTGGTAATATCTGTCTTTGGCTCAACGGTTCTTGGTTTGATTGTGCTAGTACTATTGGATTTTCAACAAAGATAAATCCTGCACTCAAAACAAGTGTCAAGCAACTACGACTGTTTTTGATACTTATCATTCTTAGACATGACTGTTTTTAATTTCCACGTAGTATATAATACAATATGTCAGTTAAGGTTAAAATCCTTTGTCAAAGTCAATTTTTTTAACTTAGACGCATTCGCGGAGCGTCTCGTAGAGAAGCGAATCCTAACTCACAAATTCCAATTGCGACGAAAATGGAAGAAGCCTTCTAAAAACTCTTGCAAAGCAATATTGCTATTTAACCTCTCCTTACTCCACTCTCTTGCTGTTTGTTCCAGAATTTCTGAGAAACTCGGATATACAGGAGATAGATTTGCTAAATCTTTGACTTTAATTTTTTGGGACAGTGCTAAGGCAATCAAATTAATCAACTCTCCAGCTTCTGCCCCGCATATCGAAGCTCCTAAAATTTTGCCATTACGTAGCACAATTAATTTACACATACCAGTGGTTTCGCCTCGGAGTTGGGCTGCTGCCACCGTTTTAAAATAATGTCGTAAAACTAAAATTTCGTCTCGATTAAATAGGCGTTTTGCCTGTGCCTCTGTCAAACCTACTTGCGCCACCATCGGCACAGAAAATATTGCCCAAGGAATGGAGCGATAATCTACTTTTAATCTGGGAAAAAAAAGCGCATTGTTCAGGGCAATTTTTGCTTCATAATTAGCGATATTGGCAAAGTCGTAACCACCAATTACATCACCACAGGCGTAAATACGGTGGTTAGTGGTTTGCAGCTTATCATTCATTACTAAGCTACGCCGATGCCATTTCACACCTACCGTTGCCAAATTTAGGGATTCAAGATTCGGCTGTTGTCCAGTCGCCACTAAAATTTCATCAGTTTCAATGGCTTTCTCTCCTGCTTGAATCCACTTTTTACCCTCAATTAGCCTTACCTGAGTTACTCGTTTATCGGTGAGGACGCGTACACCCTCGACTTCCAACTGTGCTTGAAGCAATATGCCTATCTCAGGGTCAATATTGGGTAAAACATAAGGATGCTTGACTACAAGCGTCACACTACAACCAAACCGTGCTAAAGTTTGAGCGATTTCAATGCTTTGGGGAATTCCGCCGATAATGACCCAATTTTTGGGTAATATCGGCCCCTGCAAAGATTGCCAAATATTAGAGAGGGTTAGGTAGCCAGTAATTTCCAATCCTTCAATTTCTGGAATTTCTGGACGTGAACCACTAGCTAGCAAATAGGTACGGGCGCGTAGTAGGCGATTGTTAACGGCAAAAGCCAGTTGGGGTGAAGATTGAAATTGACCACTGCCAACAATGACATCTACCCCCAGTGCAGCTAGGATGCCTGGCGAATGCTGTTCTTTGAGATTTGAGGCGACGCATTGAGCATACAGCATGGCTTCTTGCCATGCCATAGATATGTGGCATTCTTCTGAGGTACCCGTGTGTGTGGCATGAATACCAAAACTAGCGGCATCATTCAACTTCTGCCCCAGTTTACCGATTTCGGTAAGAGCATGGTGATGAGTAAATCCGTAGTCTACTTTGGGTTCCACCAGGGCAACTGTAGCACGTAGTTGGGTTGCAGCAAGAGCAGCGTAGTATCCAGCAAGACTGCTGCCAATAATTACAACATCGTAGTCAATAGTCATTTGTCATTTGTCATTTGTCATTGGGCATCGGGCAAGAGGACTTGGGGACAAGGAGAATTGGGGACAAGGGGAAAGACTTGTTTCAAGTTCTCACCTTTTGTCCCCTTGTCCCCCTTGTTCCCCTCATCTCCCCCTGCCTCCTCTGCTCCCTACTCCCCACTCAGCACTGAGTTTAACGCTGTTAGTAAGCGTTGGTTATCAGACTCTTCACGTACAGCAACCCGGAAAAAGCGATCGCCTAGTTCTTTAAAACTAAGGCAATCGCGGATTAAAATCTGGTGATGCTTGAGTAATTGTTGCTGTAACTGCAAAGTAGACCCTTGAGACTCAACCAGTAAAAAGTTAGCAGCACTTACTTGGGGTTGTAATCCTGGTATTTCAGCCAAACCCTGAAAGAGTTGGTTTCGTGCAGGTGGTAGCCATGCCCAGGTTTGCTGCTGAAACTCTGTATCCTGGAGTGCCGCAATTGCCGCCGCCGCCGCTAGCGTGTTTACGGGCCAAGGGTCACGCCATAGCTGCCATTTAGTTAGGCAGTCGGGGTGTGCGATTGCATATCCTAATCGCAGTCCAGGAAGACTGTAAAATTTGGTCAGCGATCGCAATATTACTAAATTTGCATATTCCTGTACCACCGGAATCAGGCTTTGTTCATCATTGGGCGGCACAAAATCCATAAATGCTTCATCCACCACTACCAGAGCAAATTGCTCTAGGTAGGGCAAAATAGAGTCCCGTGAAAATATTTTTCCGGTTGGGTTGTGGGGATTGTTCAGCAATAACCCGCAGTCAGTATTACCAAGCTTTGAGTGCTGGATACTGAGCAAAGCTTTTAACTCAGCATCCAGCATTCGTTGCTTAGAACCAATCAGGAAACACTCCAGCACATTAGCGTTATATGCAGCCAAGGTTCGGTAATAGTCACCAAAGGCTGGAGTGATTAAAATCGTCGCGGCTAATTGAGCTAATTCTCTACCTACTAAAGTTAGTAATTCTGCGGAGCCGTTACCCGGCAGAATCCACTCAGGCGGCAGTTGATGGAAGTGACTGAGAGCTAGTCTCAGTTCACTATAGTTTGGGTCTGGATAGTGCTTAAGATTACCAAGTTGGGACTTAATAGCAGCGATCGCGCTGTTTGGAGGTCCCAACGGGCTGATGCTAGCAGAAAAATCCAGAATAGCATCAGGGGGACAGCCAGCCAGTGCTGCTGCCCAGGCTAAATTTCCCCCGTGTGCAGGTTGCCGCATTAAAAAAGGGTTCCCGAAGACAGAACCTATGCTTTTGGGGGTGCTACCTTTTCTCTAAACAGTTTCCCTGCCGAGAAGGCAGGAACTCTTGTCGCGGGAATTTCCATTTTTTCATTTGTTTTCGGGTTGCGGCCTTCACGGGCTTTGCGTTCCCGTGATTCAAATGAGCCAAATCCCACTAACGTTACCTTATCACCAGAGGAAACCGCTTCAATAATCGTTTCCAAAGCGGCAGTTAAGACTGCATCCGCTTGTTTTTTGGTAACACTAGCTTTTTCAGCTACGGCATCAACTAATTCACCTTTGTTCATGTCAAACTCCTGAAGGTTTACTTGAGATTCTTTACGGATGCACCCTGGCGCATCTGTACTGAAATCTTTGTTCGCGGAAATACAAAAATCATCCTTTGGGAGTATTTTTACTCAAAACGGCTGTACATCCCATCGGCTCGACTTTTCAATGAATCATTCTAAGGTGTTGTAGCCTGATGTGGATAGATGAAACCATTAATTTATATAGATTTCAGGATTTTTTGTAGTTTTAGGGTACTTGTTTCACTAAAAACTACCCCAAAAGTAGGAAAAAGTACCTAGTAAAAACCGATATTGCGAAGGTAACAGGGAAGTAGGGGGGTAGGGCATGGTTAATATTTGTTGGGATTAGTTACCAATGTTGAAGAGTTATGAAGTCCCTTACAAACGCCGTGCGATCCTCCTAAATCTGACTGATGACTGATAACCTTTAACCGTTAACCGTCAACAGTCAACGACCGTAAAGAATGTTTATATAATTTAGGCGCGCATCAGCTTAATCTATATCTCCAGAAGCGATCGCATCCAATTTCTCAGCATCAAGTATAATAATCGTTCCACCCCGACGATAGGCAATTACTGGCTTGAGACTTTTAATTAACCGCACACATTCTTCGTAAGTAATGCCGCTACTGCGAGCCATGCGGTAATAAGATAATTTTACTTTTAAACACTCGCCTTGTGAAGTAGATTCAGTTCCCGATTCAGCAGCAAAATATTGAATTAATCTGGCAAGGCGAACAATAGCTCTTTCAGAAACCAATCCGTGGACTATTTCATGTAATTGCTGAATCCGACTGTTAAAAACCATCAGCATTCGTAATGCGATTTCAGGATTTTGTCCAATAGCTTTTAATAAAGCATCTCGCTCTACAGTGAGAATCTCACAATCAGATTCAGCAGTCACAGTTGCCGGGGAAATCCCATTTCCTAATAAAGCAGGAGCCGCAAAAATTTCCCCAGCAGCTAGGGCGCGAAGAATTGTTTCTTTCCCCGTCATTGCTGTTTTGGTAACTTGAATTGCTCCACTGACAACAGCATAGAGTTTTGCTGGTAAGTGATCGCCCTCATGCAGAATAATCTCTCCTTTGCGATGGCGTTGCACTTGAGTGTAAGGCTGCAAACTTACTTTGTCTGCTGTTTCTAAACCTGCAAACACAGTAATTTGCGAAAGTTGTTCTAGGGATGCCTGCATGATTAGCCCTATATTGCAAAGGCCGGACGATGATGAATCCAAGGGTTAGCTGCTTCTAATTGCGCTGCTAGGCTGATCAGTGTGGCTTCAGCAGCAGGCTTACCAATTAGCTGCACACTGATGGGCAAACCATTACTATCAAAACCTACAGGAATTGCGATCGCAGGTTGTCCAGTTGCATTTGCAGGCGGACAAGGGGCAACCCACTCAATAATGTTTTGGAATATCTCTTCTGGACTCAGCGAAGCCCATTCCCCAACGCGGATAGGTGAATGTAGATAAACTGGCAATACCAGCACATCCACGGTATCGAAAAAAGCTACAATTTGCCGTGCCACAATCTGCATTTGAGAAACTGCTTGCAGGTATTGAGCAACAGAACCTGTGCGGGCAAATAGCCAGCCATTCAATGGTTGTAAAGCTTCAACTGGAAGCCCTGACGCAGCTACTCCAGCTTGCCAAACGATTTGAAATGATTCAACTAAACCACTAAAATCTGGGCATTTCTGTTCAACGTGGTGGCCAAGTTGTTCTAATAACTGGACTGTTTGCCGAACACCTTGCTGACAGTTGGCATCAGCTTCTCCCAAAGGAGGAATGTTAATGTCAAAGGCAATTCGCAAAGCACCGAGTTTTGTCTGAGTGGCGGCGAGAAATGATGGTTCAGGATCTGGCAACCAGTAAGGATCGCCTGTAACATAGCCAGATATGGTATCCAAAAGGGCGGCAGCATCAGCCACAGTCCGGGCGATCGGCCCGTTGGCGGCAATTCCAGCGAGGCGTTCGCCTACGGGTGCTTTACTCACCCTGCCCCTGGATGGTTTGAGCCCCACCAAACCACAACAAGCCGCAGGCCCCCGAATTGAGCCACCACCATCAGAACCCTGAGCGATCGCACACAATCCTGCTGCTACCGCCGCCGCCGCGCCACCACTGGAACCGCCAGGGGTGTATTCTAGATTCCACGGATTTCTAGCCGGGGGAAAACCCGTAGGTTCACTGTAAGGTAATGAACCTAATTCAGAAGTGGCTGTTTTACCGAGAATAGTAAATCCAGCTTGCTTAAGCCTTGCTACAACCCCATCATCATAGTTAGGAATATTGTTTAGTAACGCTGGATTTCCATAAGTACAGGTAACACCTACTACAGCATTTAGGTCTTTAATGGAAATCGGCACCCCAAAAAATGGTGGTAATTCTGAGGTAGTTGTCAATAATTCTGTTTTAGCTTTGGCATCTGCGATCGCTAATTCTGCCGTCACCGTAAAATAACTTCCTAATTGGGGATTCAACTGCCCAATCCGTTCTAAATATATTTCCACTAACTCTAGCGGTGATACTTCCCGGCGATGAATTAACTGCGCCAACTCTAGTGCTGGGGTAAATGCTAAATCAACTTCATTCATAAGTTAGTGAATGGGTAGTTTTGGCTTTCTCTGGGATTTTTAACCTAAATTGTTACTTTAGCAGGATTTCTGGGAACTATATATTTTATGGCTCCTGGCATTTGTCACTCAACTAGGATGCTCAGATGCAACAGGCGTGGTTACGTTCTTACTCAAGCGATTTTAATTGTTTTGCAAAAACCTTCGACAAATCCCTAAGAGGTATTTATGGCTAACTTAGAAATACTTGTTAGTGAATTGCCAACAGTGATTCAGAGTCTAAAACTGACTATTGGTGATTCCAATGAAATCACGGAACAAGTTGTCCTGATCAATAATGCTCAGGAACAACTACGAAATATTCAAAAATTAATTGCTCAGGAATTTCAATTTCAGAACATCAAAAGTTCTGCGATCACTACACTGCCTCGAATAGATACAGTAGCTAGTTTGCTCATACCTAGTGTTGGATTCGTACATCCAGCGATCGCAAAAAAATTTGGCAACTCAGAAACTAAAATTTCACTAACTGAACTAAAATCAAAAATTGATGACTGGATTGAATGGGGTTATTTTTTACAGGCAATAGCTACTGATATTCTCAGTGATGTTAAGTTGGTCAATAAACTAAATTCTGATATTAATCATCTTAGCCTATACGCCAAATTTCAAATGATTGCTGAAAGCTTACAAATTAACTTAGTCTTTGAAGATTCTCAAATTTTAGAGCGTCAGATTCAAAAAATAAGGTTCTTCATTACTTGTTATGCTAAAAACGCTTATAAAATAGCTCAGATTCCTTGCTGGGCAAGAAAGATAGCTTTTAACCTGTGATTTTGAGCCTTTGGAATAAAATCAAGGCTAAAACTACCCAAAAGCCTTGCTATTAAAGGTAAATTCCGAATTTTGCTTTAAAGTTCAGCATAACATCTACGGAAGAGCCAAAAATAACTAATTCTCAAAATGAACTCTTACAGTTACAGCAAAAGTTAAATTATATTTTTAATACCATTAAAAATAGCCGTAGCTTATTAAATATTTTATTAGGAGCGTCTGCTTTCTATGGTAAATCTGGCTTTGCTTTAGAGTGGTTAGATGATAACCACGAATTAATTATATCAAGTGATGGTAAATTTCAAGAGTTGACAGATATTCTTAATGATCGTGATTTTTTTCAAGAACAAATTCATGCTTTAATTATTCAGTCTGACACTTTAAGGGAACAGGCAGAAGAAGCCTTAAAAAAGATTGGACAGAAAATTAGTCAAGAACCAATTATTAGCCAGCAGTTAGAAATAGTACCAAAATTTTCGACACAAAAAATAGTGCGTTCGGCTTTGATCATAGCCTCAAGTATATTAATCTTAGGTTTTGGTAGTTGGAAAATTAGAGAGCATCTAAATTCAACTCAAGAAAGAAGCGCGTTCGCTAATTTTAAATCTGCTCAAAAACTCGGTATGGAGGCTGCTTCTCTAGTTCAAAGTCCACCGCATCTTCTAAAAACCTGGCAACAAGCAGAAACCAAATGCCATCAGGCAATAAACTTGTTAGATAGTATTCCTCATGAAACATCGGTTTCTGATCGAGCAGAGGAAAAATTAGCTTACTATCGGATTAACTATAAATCTATCAGTCAAAGAATCTTAATTGAAAAGCAAGCTTTAGCAAACTTAGAATCAGCCCAAAAGTTAGCAATAGAAGCTAATTTATTTGTACAAAACCCACCTGATTCGCTACTAATTCAACAACAAGCGAAAGATAAATGGCAACAGGCAATCAATTTATTAGAAGCGATTCCAAAAAGTACGTCTGTCTATATACAAGCTAAAGAAATGCTTCCTAGTTATAAAACTAACTATGCTGCTATCAGATAAATATAGCAGTAATAAATTAGATCCCCGACAACTTTTACGAAGTCCTTTTCTAATCACATAAGGTACATCACACATCATAGCCCCCTCCTCGCTTGCGGGGAGGGGGTTGGGGGTGGGGTTCTTCTACCTCACTCAACCGAGAACCGTTATATGTCTTCTCAACAACAGATAATTACTTAACAATTACAGCTTAGAACGGTCAGTCAAAATCTCATAACCAGTCTCTGTTACCAACACTGTATGCTCAAACTGAGCCGATAAAGAATTATCCACAGTCACTGCTGTCCAACGGTCAGCTAATGTCCGGGTGTGTCTAGAACCCGCATTTAAAATTGGCTCAATAGCCAGCGTCATCCCCGCACGGAGTTTAACATTTGGCATCTCGCGGGTACGATAGTTGAATACTGAAGGTTCTTCGTGCAGGTTACGCCCAACACCGTGTCCAGTGAATTCTTCGACTATACTAAAGCCGTTAGATTTCACATGATCTTCAATTGCTCCAGCTAGGTCAAGTAAGTATACACCAGCCTTAACTTGTTCAATTCCCTTATATAAAGCTTCTTCTGCTACGCGAATTAATTTAGCAGCTTCTTGCGTCACTTCACCGACAGCAATTGAAATGCAAGAATCACCATGAAAGCCTTGGTAATAAGCACCCGTATCTACTTTTAATACATCTCCCACCCGAATCACTTTCTTAGGACTAGGAATGCCATGCACTGCTTCATTGTTAATGCTGGAGCAGATAGAACCTGGAAACCCATGATATCCTTTAAAACTCGGTGTTGCACCCATTTCGCGGATGCGTTTTTCTGCATAAGCATCCAAATCAGCCGTGGTCATTCCTGGCTTCACTAGCTCGGAAATTTCTTTTAGGACAGTTGCCACAATTGCTGATGATTGCCGCATGATTTCAATTTCACGCGGCGATTTAATTTCAATCCCTCGGCGTTGTTTTTTCGCAGGTGCAGGCTGAGTCGCTTGAGAAAGTAAGTTACTGAATATGTTCATGGGAAATTAATAATTACTGGTGGCTCTGGCGCTGAAGTATTAATGCTTTCTCTAGATTACTTGAGAAATAATATCTATAATTTAAGTTATTTTAATCCCTGATAGGGGTTCTTCCAGTTTAGTCGCTAACGTATATATAATAACACATTCGCCTATTCCTGATGTGTTGGACTTGAACCAAAATCGCCCTAACTTATTTTTCGCTGCACATTATGGAACTTTGCTCAATTATCTTTAATTGAAAGATTAGAACGCTACCAAATACTGAGTCGAATAATTTTTAATTCTTGATGGCAATTTATCCAGTCATACCTGCTTCTGTATGTCCCGGTATTGGACAACGTAAGCCATAAGTGCCAGATTTTAGGGGCACAAATACCCATTCTGCCTCACCACCCGGCTTGAGTTCCAATTCATGAATGGCTCCTTTGATTTCTACTTTGCCTGCTTGGACTTTTTGTGTCCAGATGCCATCGGCAAAATCTTTAGCAGTAAAATAGTGCTTCAATTGGCTGGGATTAGTAAGCCGTAGTTGATAGCGTTTGCCAGCCTCGAATTCCAAATGATTTGGCTCAAACTTGAGTTCGTTAGCCGAATTACCCAAGCTAACTGTAATTTCTGTGGCTGGTTGTTTGAGCAAATCACTAGACAAATTAGCCGCCATTGCTGAGTAGCAGCGATAAAATTTAGGCTGAAGAATAACGTTAATATCACGTATTCCCGCCGTAATATTTGCATCCAATAATAAGTTAAGTAAGTAAAAAAATTAATTACAATTTTGTAAAAATGATTGTAAATTTTCATCACTATTTCTCAAAAGGCAGTGCTGATGAGCAGGAAAAATTAATTAATAGGTAGCGGGAAAAACCACTTTACCCATTCTTTATATTATCCATCCCCAGTGCCCATCTCTACTTAATGCTTTTCTCTGCTAACACAGATGGCCCAGCAGTAACAACTACAATTTGATCTGGGTGGAGTAACTCACGAGCCGCTTGATTAACTTGGGTAAGGGTGACTTTCTGGATTTTGTCAGTGAAGGAGTGCAATTCTCCTTTATCGAGTCCGTACACCTCATTCATCAGAATTCTATCTGTTAATTCCTCTGGGTTTGCCAAGGAAACGTTGTAGTTGCTGATGAGGGTGCGTTTAGCTGTTTCTACTTCCAGTGGGGTAACGCCTTGTTGATGGATTTGCTGTAGCATTTGGCGGGTGCTAGCGATCGCTTTTCTGCTATCTTCAGGACTAGTTTGCATTTCTATCAAAAATGTGCCTGCATTCTTCCCGGCTTGGAAGGTGCTATAAATTCCATAGGTTAAGCCTTGGCGATCGCGCACTTCTGCACCCAGTCTACTAGATAGGGTATCGCCTCCCAAAATCTGGTTCAATACTAAGGCTGCGTGAAACCGAGGATCATAACGGTTAATAGTTGTGTAACCCATATAGGTAACGGCTTGGGCTTTACCTGATAAAACTGGGTTGACACTGACTATTTTCTCCGGCATTGGCACCGTGGGATATTTTAATGTTGGTGCTTGGCCGCTAACTTCCCAGTTACCAAACTGATTTTGAATGAGCGATCGCACTTTGTCCAGATCAAAATCTCCCACTAACGCTAGCACTGTCGTGTCGGGACGATAATGTTTGGTTTTGAAATCAATCACATCCTGACGCTGAATCTTCTGTAAACTCTCCTCTGTGGGAAAAGTATGTAAGGGATGTTTTTTCGGGTAAATTGACTGAACAAATATTCTTCTAGCTACTTCTGATGGCTCATCTAATTCGAGTTGTACATCAGTTAAAGCTTGTTGACGATACAATTCCAACTCTTTGACTGGAAAGGTACTATTTTTAACAACATCTGCCAATATCTCAAGGAGTATCGGCAAATCCTTTGCTAAACTATCACCTTCAATCCGCACACCTTCACGGTAGGCTTCAAAGTCTAAACTCGCCCCTCGTTCTGCTAAAACTTTGGCAATAGTTAATACATCTTTGCTCTTAGTACCATTTAGCAAATTCTCTGCCACAAAAGCAGCCAGTCCACCTTGCTCATCTAAATCAAATTCCTTTCCGGCTTGAATGTGACCACTCAAGGTAACAGTGGGAGTACTATGATCGGGTAACAGTAATAACCGCAGTCCATTAGTAAATTTAAATTGCTGTGGTAATACTTGTGCGATTGCATCTGTAGCTAAATCCACAGGCGGTAAGTACTTCACTACTTCAGACAGAAGCATGGGAGCTACAGTAGAGAAACTCTCTGTTGTTTGAGCTGAGTCTGGTTTGTCGCCAATCTCTGCTATTCGCTTCTGAGTAGGTTCAAAAAAGCCTACTGTCCGGGTTTCTTTGGTGAGGTATTTGTTGATGACAGCAACGACATCTGCCGGCTTCACCAGACGAACAGCAGCCAAATAGCGGTCTGTATAACGATAATCACCAGCAGTTGTCTCATCATTGCCCAATTGCATTCCTTGAGAAGTGATATCACGGTTACTCAAAATTACATCTGCTGTTAATTGGGTTTTGGCTCGTTCAACTTCCTCTAATGTCACGCCTTTTTTTGCTACATTAGCGATCGCACTACTCAACACTGAGTCAATTTTTTTCAAATCTTGTTTAGAATCAGCCGTTATGAACATCTCATACCAGCCAGATTCCCGTAAACTGGTAACCGATGCTGTTAATTCACTAGCTAAACCTGATTCCACCAATACCTGATAAAGTCTAGAATTCCGTCCTTCTGTCAAGATGTAATCCATCACATCCAGCGCAGGCACATCTGGTTGGTTTACATCTGGTAGCGGATACACCGCCTGCAAAAGCCTCCCTGCTCCCGGTTCTCGCAACACTATAGGAGACGAGGAAGATAAGGGGGATGAGGGAGAATAAGTACTAACTCCTGCCCCCTGCCCCCTGCCCCCTGCCCCCTGCCTCCTGGGTAGTTTGCCAAATACTTCTTTAACTATTTCCAGGGTATTTGCAGTTTGAAAATCTCCAACAATTACTAAGACAGCATTATCGGGACTGTAAAAATTGCGGTAATATTTCTGTACCTGCTCAACTTCAAATTTCTCAACATCAGCTTTGGTACCACCTACAGGCAACCCATAAGCGTGATTAGGAAACACCGCCTGCATTACAGCACGGTTGAGGCGATATTCTGGACTATTTTCGTAACCCTGCAACTCGGAAATTACTACTCGTTTTTCACTCGCTAGTTGTTCTGGCTCAATCTGGGAATTTTGCATTCTGTCTGCTTCCAGCATTAAGAGCGCTTTCAGCTTGTTTCGTTCTACAGTACCGTAATATGCAGTTTGGTCATAGCTAGTAAAAGCATTGGAATCACTACCTAAAGCACTAAACAAACGTCCAAATTGAATTGGACGATTTTTTGTACCTTTAAACATCATGTGTTCCAACTGGTGGGCAATGCCATTCACGCCCGGTTCTTCGTTGCGTGAGCCAACCTTGTACCACGCCTGCACCGTCACTACTGGCGCAGTATGCACTTCCTTTGTCAAGATAGTTAGACCATTCTCCAGCACTGTCTTGCGGACATTTTCTGTCAGTGTTGAGGGCATTATTCTTTTTGCTAACAAGATTGATGGATATTTTTCTTTGTTAGATATAGTTGCATATTGGCTATAAACAGTTTGATCGCTCAATAAAAAAACTGCTAATAGCCATAAGCTTAAAAGTAATAACGGCACAGGATATTTATAAAATCTGGAAGCTCGATACATATATTTGGCAATTATTCTGTAACTTAAGCTACATAATTGTTTTGAAGAGTGGTATTAGTTTAATCTGGCAAAAAAATTTGTTGCCTCGGTAACAATACAGAAAAACAATATATTTAGCAATAAAGATAATAAAAAAGCTAAATTATGGGAGTTTTGCTAAAACCCGAATAAATTCCAGAGGTAAGCCATCGGTATCGGCGATGAAAGCCACTTCGTAAATGTGATCGCCTATTTGCTGTTGTGTCGGTTCTAAAAGTACCTTCAACGGTTGTAATTCTTCGGTTTGACTTTCAGCAGTTAGCGAAACACGTTCTTGTAAATTTGTCAACCAGCTAGGTAAATCTGGTGTAATCTCTGTTAAATCGAACGAGAGATGATAGTAGCCCACATAATGCTCATCAGCAAACGCATCTGGGGCTGGTTTTGGTTCGGGAATTTGGATCAGTTCAATTCTGCCGCCCAATCCTTCCATCCAGCAAGCTAGGGTGTAACCTGTAGTAAAGCGTTCTGAGATTGTAAACCCTAAATGTTCGTAGAAAGCGATCGCTCGATGAATATTCGCAGTCCGAATAGAAGCGTGGTGCATAATTTATCCTTAGTCCTTAGTCATTAGTCATTTGTCCTTTGTTATTCACTAATGACAAATGACTAATGACCAATGACCATTACTCAAACAACCTGAAATAGGGGTAGCGTACAGGGACGCCAGGCTCTTTTTCCAAGTCAAAATTAATCACTTCCCAACAGGCATCTTCTGAGGTATCAGGGCTAAATTCCACGGGTAAGCCATACAAACGCGTAGCAGTAGCTTCTGGTTGTCCAGAACGCCAAGGCGTGCTTCGTTCTAAGTAGCCGCTCATTAATTCCTGATAGCGTCGAGCAATAATCACTCTTGTTGCTCGATAGCCTTGGGTATAGAGCTTGTCTAATGCTTCGTGAATTTCAAACCGAATACCATCGGGATGAGTATGCTGTCTATACCATTCATTATTCCACCTTCGCCAATGACGCCCCGATTGCAAATGGATTAACTCTCCATTTTTAGGATTAGCTTCAAACGCGCCATGACGCGAACACAAATAGGTATCTGTTAATGTCAGCGCCGGAATAGTCTGGCGACAATGGGGACACTGTATTTCAGGCCCAAACATTGGGTACTGCAAGGCTGGATTCATCATGAAGTGCGTACAAACATAATTTTGTCTTCACTAGCACTAGTGTATTTTATTATACACCTTAGCTCCACCACTTTGGGTTACTTGCTCGTTGCTGCACAGACACGTAGTTGCGCCAGGAACATTGTTCACTAGTGTTTTCCTCACTGTAGAGGTTTGACGCTGTGATATCCTAGTTGTGCAACCAGCCTCAAAGGTTGGAGTTTCTCCAGTGTTCCTGGGTACCATATTCATATTCTATCGTGTCTACCGCTTCTTACTGGCCATCTGTCGATTTTTCTCAAGCTGCGTTTATCGCAGCCAATGCCGTTGTTATAGGTTCGGTAAATATAGCAGCAGGGGTGAGCATTTGGTATGGAGCAGTGGTTAGAGGAGATGTAGAACGGATTGAAATTGGCGAATGCACAAATATTCAGGATGGTGCAATTTTACATGGCGATCCTGGTTTTCCGACAATTTTAGAAGATTATGTTACCGTAGGGCATCGCGCTGTGATACATTCTGCTTACATTGAGCGTGGAAGTTTGATTGGCATTGGCGCAGTAATTTTAGATGGGGTACGAGTAGGTGCTGGTAGCATTATTGGCGCTGGTGCAGTCGTAACCAAAGATGTACCTGCCTTATCCCTAGTTGTTGGCATTCCTGGTAAAGCGTTACGGCAAGTAACAGAGGCTGAAGCCGCAGAACTGATTGAACACGCCCAACGTTACCAAAAGTTAGCTTTAGTTCATGCTGGGAAAGGTACTGATATCGGGTTTAAGAAGTCTTAGGCACTGGGGAATGGGGGATGGGGAGCAAGGGAGAATTTTCCCCTCCTACCCCCCGCACCCTGCCCCTCTGCCTCTTTTCAATGCCCAATGCTCCATAATTTAAACATTCTTTACATATCTAGTTGGAAAAATTGCCCACTTCAGCTAAAAATAAAAATGAGAGCAGTTGACAAAACTTTAATTTCTACTTAAGAGAGGGGTTCTAGATATGGATATCGATTACCGTATAGCGATTGTTTTAGCACCAGTTGTCATTGCTGCTAGCTGGGCAGTGTTTAATATTGGTGCTGCGGCTTTAAGACAAATTCAAGGCTTTTTGGATAGAGAAGCTTAAATTCGATTTAATATCATCAATCTTGAATCGGCTGTTTCTATTTACAGAGACAGTCGGTTTTATAGCATTTCCTAATCATCATAGCCCCCTCCCGCTCTTCGAGAGGGGGCTGGGGGTGGGATTCTTGTACCTTGCAAGGGCCGAGAATTGCTGTATAACGATTAATGAGGCATTAGGCATGGAGCATGGGTGAATCATACATAATGGTTCTTCTTCCCCTGCTCCCCCTGCCCCCTGCACCTTGCCCCCACTCCCCTTTCCCTTTCCTTGGATATCGATTCTGTAATACAACCCCTACAACGCTTTGGTGTCCATCTGGGACTCGATCGCATTGCCAACCTATTGGCAAATCTCGGCAATCCCCATCACCAAATCCCGGTAATTCACGTTGCTGGCACAAATGGCAAAGGTTCGGTTTGTGCCTATCTTTCCTCGGTACTCACTGAGGCTGGTTATCGGACAGGACGCTACACTTCCCCCCATTTAGTGGACTGGACGGAACGTATTTGTCTGAATGAACAGCCAATATCCTCTGAGGAATTGAGCCAATTATTAGAAAAAGTGCAAGCGGTTATTGGTGCTGATGATGAGGAAATCCCCCCAACCCCCCTTAAAAAGGGGGGCTATGTTCCACCCTTAAAAACGGGGGCTAGGGGGGATCAAGCCTTATCGAAGAAGTATGGTAACCCGACTCAGTTTGAAGTAATTACCGCAGCTGCTTGGTTATATTTTGCCCAGCAACAAGTCGATGTGGCTGTGGTAGAAGTCGGACTAGGAGGGCGCTTAGATGCGACAAATGTTTGCTTAGAACCCTTGGTTACGATCATCACTTCCATCAGCCGGGAACACTGGCAACAACTCGGCCCTACCGTCGCTGATATTGCTAGAGAAAAAGCAGGTATCCTTAAGCCTGAATGTCCTGTTGTAGTTGGCGCATTGCCACTGGATGCAGAAGAAGTTGTGCGATCGCGTGCTTTAGAATTACAATGCCCGATTTTTACGCCTCAACCCGCCCGTCAAATCGCTACAGGATGGGCAGAATATCAAAATATTCAAAATTCAAACTTAATTAAATACCCTTTGCCATTAGCAGGGCAAATTCAATTAGCAAATTCAGCTTTAGCTTTAGCTGCTTTAGAAATTCTCCAACAACAGGGTTGGCAGATTTCTGAAGAAGCCATAACTAACGGTATGGCAAAAACTAAATGGCCAGGGCGGATGCAATGGGTTACTTGGAAAAACCATAAATTATTACTTGATGGCGCTCATAATACCGCAGCTGCTCAAGTTCTTCGCCAGTATGTCGATAGCTTAGACGCAGTTAACCATGAGCATGAGCCAGTCAATTGGGTTATCGGAATGTTTTCCGATAAGGATCATGCTGATATTTTTGCTGCCCTGCTGCGGCCAGGCGATCGCCTTTTTTTAGTACCAATACCAACAGAATCTTGGCCAGGTAGAACTTCTGCTGATTTAGACTACCTAGCAAACCTAGCTTACAGCCTCTGTCCCAAATTAAGCGATCGCCAAATCCATCCAGATTTATTCACAGCACTAGAAGCCGCAACCTCAACCGCTACCACAAACGATTTAATTGTTGTATGTGGTTCCCTCTATCTAGTAGGCGATTTTTTATCAACCACCAATATAATTCGTAAATCATAATTACGAATTACGAATTACGAATTTATCTATTGTTCCACTCTTGCTCCGCATCTTCTACAGCTTTATCTACAGTCTTCTGGTCTAACATTGCTGCTTGCAAGTTCTCATAAATTGCCTTTTGCAGTTTGTTAGAATCCTTCAAAGTAGGGATTAATATTTCTGCCTGTTGTAGTTGTTGAGCAGTGATAACCCGCGCTTTTTCTACTGTTGAAGCATTAGCTGGAACATCTTTAAAGTAACTATCAGATAATGCTTTGACTGTAGAAGGTAGGACATTTGCAGCTTTAGCAAAGGCTAACTGATTTTCGTCATTGGTAACAAATAAAGCAAATTTCACAGCGCCATCTGGTTGTTTGCTATCGCGGGGAATAACCATGTTCATCACCGCGACATTCTTCTTACCTGTGTCACCAGTGAGTTGAGGTGCGATCGCTGAATCTTGAGCAATTTTCGGGGCATTATTAGCGATCGTTTTCAGAAGCTCTGGTCCAGAGGCTAGAAACGCCGTCTCTCCAGATTGGTATAAATCGATCGCGTGGCGATGTCCTTGGGTCAAAGCTTCTTTAGGAAGCAGCCCTTTTTTATACAAGTCTACCCAATACTGAAACGCTGCCTTACCTTGTGCTGAATTAAACGCCGCTTTTCCCTCAGCATCTACTAGGGTGACTCCCATTTGCACGAAAGATTCCAACACTTCACCAGAATCTTGTGGTACGAAAGTCACAAAAAACGCATATTTGCCAGTCTTATCTTTAATTTGTTGCGCTGCTTGTGCTAATTCTGCGTAGGTTGTGGGTGTTTTATTGATACCTGCCTGTTTTAATAAATCAGTGTTATAAATGGTTAGCCGTGTGGTGAGATACCAGGGAATCCCAAAACTGTTGCCATTGAGCGTGCTTGCTTTCCAGATATTCGGTAGATAGGAGGAACGTACATCGTTTGGGACTTTTGTATCTAAATCTAACCAGGCATTTCGTCCCGCAAGTTGGGAAGCAAAACCCGGATTGAGGTTAACTACATCAGGTGGCGTTTTTGCTGAGACAGCTGTTAAAATTTTGTTCTCCATCGCCGCCCAAGGTACATCAACCCAGTTAACCTTTATACCTGGGTTTTGCGATTCAAAATTCGCAATTAGGCTTTTGAAGTAATCGGTAAATTGAGGTTGGAGTTGCATGGTCCAAAACTCAACAGTTGCCGTACCGGAAGTAGCCTGTTTTGTATCTGTACTGACATTACCTATGCCGCAGCTTACAACCCAACTGGTTAATAGGCCAAGCAGTACAAAAGCAACAAGTTGTTTAAATTTTCTTAATTGAATCATTTTCCCAGTATTTTTACGCTTGCTCAGTGTGAAAAGCTTAGATCAGAATTGTCGAGATTAAAGGTTAAATAAATTACCTAAGCACCAAGTCCATTTCTTAGTATCATTTAAATTTTCAATTTAGCAGTCCAGCGGGCACAACTGTGGTAAAAAGCTTCAATAGTCTGTTTGGCAAATCGAATAAGGGGGTCGGCATTGAACTTGCTCCCGAAGGGGTCAATGTAGTTCAGCTACGCAAGCAACGTCAAGGCTTAAAACTAGAAACCTTTACATCGGTACCAGTTCCAGAAGGCGTAGTTATCGATGGTCAAATCACCGGCCCCGCAGCAATGGCGCAATTAATCCAACAGGCGCTAGCTGAGAGCAAAATCAAAACTTCTCGCGTTGCTACTGGTGTACCAGGGCGAGATTCCATCGTTCGGATAATACCAGTACCAGCAGAGTTAGATGATAAAGAACTGCGAGAAATGGTGCTGAACCATGAAGCAGGTTTGTATTTACCCTATCCTCGTGAAGAGGCTGATGTAGATTATCAGAAACTTGGGTACTTTGTAGATGAAGATGGCATTGAAAAAGTACACGTACTCCTTGTTGCCACCCGCAAGGAGATAACAGATACCTATATAAGCACATTCGAGCAGGCAGGATTACAAATCGATGTTTTAGAAATTAATAGCTTTGCTCTAATTCGGACTATTCGTGAGCAACTGCGACAATTTGGGCCGCAAGAAGCAGCAGTACTAGTTGATATAGAGTTCGACAGTACAGAAATCGCCATCATCGTTAACGGAACGTGAGTTAGACGGATAGGAAAGCCCAAAAAGATTGCTAGATATGAATTTGCTCAACTGGACAGGGCCAAGCGATCGCTACAATTGATTGAGAATCAGCAAAAAAGTCACAAAAAAATGCCGAG